>NZ_CP015637.1:1400127-2055254 GCF_001708445.1 Pseudomonas fluorescens | reverse complement strand
TCCGCGTATTCAAGTTCCGCTCGATGTACACCGACCAGAGCGACTTCACCGCCGAACGCCAGACCACCCGTCACGACCCACGTATCACCCGGGTCGGACGCATTATCCGCAAGACCAGCATCGACGAGCTGCCGCAGTTGTTCAACGTACTGCTGGGCAACATGTCGATCGTTGGCCCGCGCCCCCACGCCACGGCCACCAAGGCCGCCGGTATTCCCTTCGAAGTGGCGGTGAGCGAATACAGCTCGCGGCACCGGGTCAAGCCTGGAATCACCGGCTGGGCGCAGATCAACGGCTACCGCGGTGAGACCGACACGCTGTTCAAGATCCAGAAACGTGTCGAGTACGACCTGGAGTACATCTCCAAGTGGTCGGTGTGGTTTGACTTGTACATCGTCTTCATGACGGTCCCGGCCGTCCTTTCCACCAAGGAAGTCTATTGATGAATCCCCTCGACGGATTAATTCCCTGCATCATTTCCGGTGGTTCGGGCACGCGGCTGTGGCCGGTGTCGCGGCAGAACATGCCCAAACCCTTCATGCGCATGCGCGATGGCCAGAGCCTGTTGCAGAAAACCTTCCAGCGCGCCAGCCGCCTGCCCGGCGTGCAGAGCGTACTCACGGTCACCAACCGCGACCTGCTGTTTCGCACCCTCGATGACTACCGGCTGGTGAACAAGGCGCACCTGCCCCTGGACCTGTTGCTGGAGCCGTTCGGTCGCAACACGGCCGCCGCGATTGCCGTGGCGGCATTGCATGTACAGGAGCATTTCGGCGACGACGCGCCGTTGCTGGTCATGCCGGCCGACCACTTGATCCTCAATGAAACCGCGTTCGCCGCCGCCGTGAGCCAGGCCCGCGAGCTGGCTGAAGCCGGCTACCTGGTGACCTTCGGTATCCAGCCCGATCGCCCCGAGACGGGCTTTGGCTACATCGAGCAAGGCGAGGCCTTGAGTGCCGGGTATCGCGTCAAACGCTTTGTCGAGAAACCCGACCTGGCCACGGCCCAGGCCTACCTCGACGGTGGCAAGCACCTGTGGAACGCCGGGATGTTCTGCTTCAAGGCCAGCACCCTGATCAACGAACTGACGACCTATGCTCCCGACGTCCTGGAAGCGGCCAGCGCTGCGCTGGCGCATAGCCAAAGCCTGCAGAATAAAACCTCGCGCCAGCGAGAGCTGGACGCCGATGCCTTCGGCAGCGCACCGGACATTTCCATCGACGTGGCACTGATGGAGAAATCCCAGCACGTGGCCGTGGTGCCTTGCGACATCGGCTGGAGCGACATCGGCTCCTGGGAAGCCCTGCGCCAACTCACCCCCAATGACGCCCAGGGCAACCAGGTCAATGGCGAAGCGATCCTGCACGACGTGCACAACTGCTACATCGACTCGCCCAAGCGTGTATTGGGCGCGGTGGGCGTGCGCGACCTGATCATCGTCGACACCCCCGACGCGCTGCTGATCGCCGACGCCCATCGCAGCCAGGATGTGCGCTACATCGTCGCCGAACTCAAGCGTCAGAACCACCCGGCGTACAGCTTGCACCGTACCGTGACGCGGCCGTGGGGCACCTATACCGTTCTGGAGGAAAGCCCCCGCTTCAAGATCAAGCGCATCGTGGTCAAGCCCCTGGCATCGTTGTCTTTGCAGATGCACCACCACCGCAGCGAGCACTGGGTGGTGGTCAGCGGCGCGGCACAGATCACCAATGGCGAGCGCGAGTTCTTGATCAACGCCAACGAGTCGACCTACATCCCGGCCGGGCACAAACACCGTTTGAGCAACCCGGGCATCATCGACCTGGTGATGATCGAGGTGCAGAGCGGCGAGTACCTGGGGGAGGACGATATCGTGCGCTTCGATGACATCTACGGGCGCGCGCCCCTCGACGTGAACAAATGATATGCGCACCGCGTTGATCATCCCGACCCGCAACGCCTCCAGTCATTTGGCGCGCCTGTTGCCCGCCCTGACGATGCAAACCCTGCAACCGGACGAGATGCTGGTGGTGGACAGTGCCTCCAGCGATGACACCGCGGCGCGCTTTCAGGCGTTTGGCGCGCGGGTCGAGGTGATCGACGCCAGCACGTTCAACCATGGCGGCACGCGACGCTGGGCCAGTGAACAGGTGGACGGCGACGCATTGATCGTGATGACCCAGGACGCAATTCCCGCCGACCCGCAGACCTTCGCTAATCTGCTGCACGAGTTGCAGGAAGACCCGCTCAACGGCGTGGCCTACGGCCGCCAATTACCACACCCCGACGCCGGTGTGCTGGGCGCGCAGTCGCGGCACTTCAACTACCCGCCCCAGAGCCGCAGCAAGAGCCTGGCCGACGCGCCGGAACTGGGGATCAAGACCTGCTTCAGCTCCGACTCGTTTTCCGTGTACCGGCGCAGCGCCCTGGAGGCGGTCGGCGGCTTCCCTGTGGATGTGATCGGCAGCGAAGACGCGTTTGTGGCAGCACGCCTGCTGCTCGACGGTTACAAAGTGCGCTACGCCGCCACGGCGCGGGTGTACCACTCCCACGACTACCGGCTGATGGATGAGTTTCACCGCTACTTCGACATTGGCGTGTTCTACGGTCGCGAGCCGTGGATCCGCGAGGCCTTCGGCGATGCCGGCGGTGAAGGTAAACGCTATGTAATGGCCGAGCTGGCGGCCTTGCGCAGGGCCGGTGCCTTGCACCGCGTCCCCGAAGTCCTGGTGCGCAGCGCGTTCAAGTTGCTCGGCTATCGGCTGGGCCAACTGGAGCGCCGCCTCCCCGTCGCCCTCAAGCGGCGCATCAGCATGTTCCCCGGCTATTGGAGGTGAGCATCATGACCTACAGGAGGTCCCCCTTGATGAAACGCACCGTGCTCGTCCTGGCCTTGATGGCCCTGACCGCCTGCAACACTCCCGCGCGTATCGTGCCACCGGACGACCAGACCGTCGAAGACGGCAAGCGCGCTCTCGAGCAGCTCGCCCAGTTGCCGCCGGCGGTGGAACGCATTCGCGTCGGCGACCAGTTGCGCATCGTGCGTGATGCCGGTGAGATGCCGACCCTGTCGGCGTTCAACGTCAGCACGATCTACGAGCTGACGCTGTACACGGTGCAGAACGACGGCAAGATCAACTACCCGTTCCTGGGGCCGATCCAAGTCGCGCGGCGTACGCCCGCCGAGGTGGCAGAGGAACTGACTGAACGCCTGGCGCCGGTGTACCGCGAGCCACGCGTGACAGTGAATATCAACCAGGCGCCGGGCAACTCGGTAATCGTCGGCGGCGCGGTGAACAACCCCACGGCGGTACAGATCGCCACGGCCAATACCCTGGAACAGGCGATTGTCGGTGCGGGCGGTGTCAGCCAGGCCGGCAACGCGAGCATGGTCGCGCTGCTGCGCGAAGACGCCCAAGGCGCCTACCACGCCTACTTCCTGGACTTCAGCCAGTTCCTCAAGACCGGCACCAGCGGGCGCAAACCCGTAGCCCTGCAACGCGGCGACGTGGTGTTCGTGCCCAAATCCAACGTCGGCGAACGCATCCAGGGAGTGGATACCTACATGAACCAACTGATCCCGTTCACCAAGTCCATTGGGGTTGGCTACAACTACACCCGAACCAGCAGCGGCAGTAACTGAAGGAGCGACATCCCATGATCGAGATCCGTTCTTTTCGTGACCTGCTGCGCCTGTTCTTCATCTTCCGGCGTGAGTTCAAACTGGCCGCGATTGCCGCGCTGGTGATCATCCTGCTGGGCGCTTTTTTACTGCCGGCCAAGTACGAATCCACCGCGCGCCTGCTGGTCAAGCCAGGACGTGATTCGACACTGCCGATCGAGATCAGCAACCGCCAGGCGTTGGTGATGCCCAGCACCCAGCGCGACCCGATTGTCGACGAGGAACGCCTGCTGACCGGGCGCCCGATCGTGCGCGCGGTGGCCGAGCACTACCTGGAAGTGATCAACAACGCGCCACCGCCGGAGGGCTTCTGGAAGCGCACCAAGCATTACATCAAGGAGGGCGTGGGCGCGGTGTTCGATGGCCTGCGCGTGGTACTGGAAACCGTGGGTGTGATTGAAAAAACCACCGCGGTGGAACGCCTGGCCGCCGGCCTGGAAAAGAGCTTTGAGGTCAGCCACGCCGCCGGCTCCACGGTAATGGACATCACCTTTACCTGGGGCGACCCGCACATCGCCCAGGCGGTGGTCAAGGCTTGGGTCGAGACCTACATCAACGAGCGTACCCAGGCCCTGGGGCGCAAGAGCCTGTACACCTTCTATGAGGGCCAGGTGTCCACCAGCGCCGCCGAGATCAAGCGCTACAAGCAACAGATCCTTACGCATTTGAACCAGATCGGCGCGGCGAGCATCACCGACCGCCTGGAAGACTTGTCCGAACGCATCAACGTGCTGCGCGGCGAAGTGTTCAATACCACGCGCCTGATCGCTTCCTCCGACAGCGCCATCGCCAGCACCCGCGCTCAGCTCAAGACCCAGCCCAAGGAAGTGACCACGGTGCGCCAGATCGCACTGAACCCGCAGCAGCAGGATTTGCGTCGCCTGCTGAACCAGAAGCTGCTGGAACGGGCCGACATGATGCGCACCTACACGGATAACGCGCCGCCGGTCAAAGCCCTGGATGCCTCGATACGCGCGATGCAGGCCCAGGTCGCAGGCGAAAGCAACACGGTGCAAAGCTCGGAAAACCGTGCGCCCAACACCCTGGAAATCCACCTGCAGCGGGTGCTGCTGGATGAGTCGAGCAACAACCTGGCGTTGCGTACCCAGCTGGTGCAGCAACAGAAACACCTGGCGAACCTTGAAGGCCAGCGCAAGCAAGCCCTGGAGATCGAACCGGAACTGGCCCGCCTGGCCCGCGAGCTGAGTGCCACCGAACGCAACTATGCGCTGTACGTGGATAACCTGGAAAAATCGCGCATCGACCGTGAGTTGGACAACAGCCAGATCAGCAACATCGCGGTGATCGAGGAAGCCACCTTGAACCCCGGCCGCATCTTCCCGAAAACCCTGATGATGTTGGTGTTGGCGATCCCGTTCGCCATTGTCGTCGGCCTGCTGGTGATCTACCTGTGCTACCTGCTCGACCAGCGCATCCACGACGGCGGCCTGGTAGAACGCAAGTTCGGCCTGCCGCTATGGACCACCCTGCCGGAGCTGGACACCAGCACCGCGCAAAGCACCAACGCGTTCAATGCGAGCATCTACCGGCTGTACGGTTTGCTGCAACTGGAGCGCATCGCCGAACGCGGGATGACCCTGGGGCTGACCTCGGCGCGCCACGGCGAGGGGGTGACGTTCGTGGTGGAGCAATTGCGCCGATTGCTGCAGGAAAACGGCATCAGCGTACGCGTCGGCGGCGTGGAGCCGGCGGCGCCTGGTGAGGTGGTGCTGCTGGATGCCTCGGCGCTGCTGGACAACCGCGACGCGTTCATCACGCTGCGGCGCGCGGACCTGATCGCGTTGGTGGTGGAAGCGCAGAAAAGCACGGTGCCGGTGGTGGAGCATGCGCTGTCGATCCTCAATACCGCATTCGGCAAAGTCGACGGCATCATCATCAACCGGCGTAAATTCGAAGTACCGGCCAAGGTGCTTCAAACCATCGCCAAGTACCAGGGGGCACTCTGATGCGCATCGCCCTGCTCGCACCTTTGCCGCCGGAAAAAAACGGGATCGCCGACTACGCGAACCATTTCAAGACGGCACTGGAGCAGTTGGGTGTGGAGGTGTTGACCCCGTTGAGCGGCGTGGCCGGCACTGGCGAAGCGATCCGGCAGGCCGTCGCCGCGTTCGACTGGCGCCGGGTGGACCTGGTCCACGCCGAATTGGGCGGTGGACGCCTGGGCGAGTTCCTGGCCCTGGGCGCACTGCGCCGGGCCTACCCCCACCTGGCACTGACCGCCACCGTGCACGACCCGGAACGCCTGGTCTGGCGGCGTGAGCACCTGCCCTTCCCGCTCAACCTGCTGGCACGTTTGCCCAGCCCCTTGCCGCAGGCGGCCGTGGTGCTGGCAGACCCGTTGACCTTGCGCGAAGAACGCCAGGTTGCCCAGGGCCTGACCCGCCTGGTGACCCTGACCCGACTGGGCGCCGAGTGCCTGAGCCAACGCATGCAACTGCCGGCGGGTAAAGTGGCGGTGATCAACCATGCCAACCTGTCCATTGCCGCGGCCCCTTTGCCGCCGCTGGAGACACTGCGCCTGCTGTATTTCGGTTTTATCTACCGAGGCAAAGGTATTGAGGACTTGTTGCAGGCCTTGGCCGCCGTGTTCCAGCAAGCCCCCGAATGGCGTGAGCGTATTCGCCTGACCCTGGCCGGTGGCACCGCCGCCGAAATGGCATTTGGCGCAGGCGGCAATTACCTGGAGCAACTGACCCGCCAGATCGCCGACCTCGGCCTGGCGGGAACCATCGACTGGCGACTGAACCTGCCGGCCAGCGAGATTGCCCAGACGATCCAGGCGCACCATGTGATGGTGCTGCCCTATCGCGAATCGAAAAAACTCGGGCTGCTGGGGCGCCAGCGTGGCACCAGTGGCGCGTTGTCCTGGGCGGCCGCCTGTGGGCGCGGCGCGATCACGTCGGATGCGCGGGCGTTTGCCGAAGAAGTCGCCAGCGGCAACGGGGCGATCTATCCCCAGGGCGATGTGGCCGCGCTGAGCGCGCAATTGTTGCGCCTGGCACACACGCCGTCGCTGGCTCGGGACTGGGCCGAACGCGCCGGGGAAATCGGCCGCGAGCGCCTGTGGCCGTTGACCGCGCAAAAGTTTGTACAGCTGTTCGATGAGGCCGTTGCAGGAGCCGACCATGGCGCGTAAACGTACCTGCCTTGCCACCCTGGCCGTGGTCGCCGCCCTGGGCCTGAGCGCGTTTTTGTGGGACCGCCAGGCCGACGCCGAGAGCCATGTGCTCAAGGGCAGCAAGGTGGTGGTGTGGAAGGACTTCCTGGGAGTGAACGCGCAGTTCCTGTGGTTTGCCCCTGAGCGTTACCAGAAGCAGATCGACCGCCTCAAGGCGCTCGGGCTGGAGTGGGTGCGCCTTGACCTGCATTGGGACCAACTGGAGCCGGCCGAGAACCAGTACCAGGTCGCGACGCTGGATCAACTGGTCGGCAAGCTGCAAGACAACCAACTCAAGTCGGTGTTCTACCTGGTCGGTTCGGCACCCTTCGCCACCACCGCGCCCGCCGGTGCGCCTTACCAGGACCAGTACCCGCCCAAAGACCCGAACGTATTCGCCAAACGCATGGCGCTGCTGGCCCAGCGTTACCCCAGCGTCGACGCCTGGCAGGTGTGGAACGAGCCGAACCTGCTGGGTTTCTGGCGCCCTGCGGCAGACCCGGCCGGCTACGCCACACTGCTTACCGCCACCGCCGCCGCGCTAAGGGCGGTCGACCCGAATAAACCGGTGGTGGCCGCCGGCATGGCGTTCTTCGGTGAAATGCCCAACGGCCAGAACCTGTTCAGCGCCCTCGGTGCCCTGGGCGTCGCAAGTTTGAACACGGTGATCGCCTATCACCCCTACACCCAATTGCCCGAGGGCAACGACCCCGCCAACCTGGACTTTATCGCCAAGACCCGCGCGCTCAACCAGGCCCTGCGAAACAGCGGCGTGCAAACCCTGTGGAGCACCGAATGGGGCTGGTCAACCTACACCGGGCCCAAAGACGCCCAGGACCTCGTTACCCTCCAAGGCCAAGCGGATTACGTGGTGCGCCGCCTGGCGCTGATGAGCGCGCTGGATTACGACCGAACCTTCCTGTTTACCTTGAGCGACCTCGACCCGCGCGCCAGCGTGCGCGATCAGTCTTATGGTTTGCTCGACATCGACGCCAACCCCAAGCCGGTCTACACCGCCTTGAAACACTTCCTCGAGGTCAGCGGGCCAACGCTCACCCCCGGCGACCCGCCCACCACCGACGCATGGCCCGACGGTCTGTTCAGCATCGGCTGGACCCGCGCCGACGGGCGCAAGCTGTGGTTCTTCTGGTCGGCCCAGGGGGGTAACGCACACCTGCCAAACCTTGCCAGCGCAACCCTCTATGACCCGCTGCGCGGCACGCAAACCCCGGTGAGCGGCACCAATGGGCTGACCCTCCCGGTCAAGCCAAACCTGCAAATTCTGTTATGGGATTGAGGCCAGCCATGCGCATTTTATGGATCCTGCCCTACTCGCCCTGGCCCGCCACCAGCGGCGGCAAGACGCGCCAGTTCCACCTGTTGCGCAGCCTGGCGGCGCGCGGGCATCGGATCACCTTGCTGCTGCATGACAAGCACCCGGTGTCGCTGGCCGATCGCCAGGTGCTGGAAGCCTTCCTCGAACAACTGATCATCCTGCCGCGCCGCCCATTGCGCAGCGTGAAGACCCTGGTGGCCGGATTGTTGGCGCCCTACCCGTTGCTGGCGAGCGTGAATGGCCTGTCGGGAGCCTTGCAGGACACCTTCAGCCAATTGCTCAATGAACATTGGGACGTGGTGCAGATCGAGCACAGCTACAGCTTCCAGCCCTATGAAGAGGCGCTGGCGCGAAAGTCCCAACCCTTTGTACTGACCGAACACAATGTCGAATCGGCCCTGGGTGCGGCGACCTACGACCGCTTGCCGCGATGGGCGCTGCCGTTTATTCGCTACGACCAATGGCGCTACACCCGCTGGGAACGCCGGGTGATGCGCCAGGCAACGCAGGTAGTGGCGGTGACCGACAGCGATGCCCAGGTCCTGGAAAAAATCGCTGGCAAGCCGGTGCCCGTGGTGGTCAATGGCGTGGACTGCCAATACTTCGCCAGCGCCCGGCCCGACCCGTCGGCGCGTCGCGTGCTGTTCCTCGGCAACTATGAATACGCCCCCAATGTGGATGCGATTGAGTGGGCGCTGGATGAGATCCTGCCCAAGGTCTGGGAGCACTGCCCGGACGCGCGCATGAGCGTGTGTGGTTTCGGCATGCCCACACGCTGGCGCGAACGCTGGCAGGACCCGCGTATCGAATGGCAAGGCTTTGTGCCGAACCTGCTGGCCCTGCAATCGAGCTGTTCGGTGTTTCTCGCGCCGTTGCGTCATGGCGGCGGCTCCAAGCTCAAGGTGTTGGAGGCGCTCGCGGCCGGGTTGCCGTTGGCGAGCACCGATCAGGGCGTGTCGGGCCTCGATCTGGTAGAGGGGTTGGATTACCTCGGCGGGCAAAGCGCGACCAGCCTGGCGGATGCCGTGGTGCGCCTGCTGCAATTTCCCGGCGCTGCCGCGCCCATGGGGGAAGCCGGCCGCACCTACGTGCGCCGCGCCCATGACTGGAGCGTCGCCGCCAGCCAATTGGAAAAGGTGTACGCCACGCTGTCGCCGCTGAATCAAAAGGAGCCCGCATGCGCGTAGGCCTGGATTACCGCACCGTCGGCACCTCGCCGCAATCGGGCATCAGTCGCCAGGTGTATGCGCTGGAAAGCGCCCTGCGCACGCTGCCGGGTATCGAGCTGGAACGCTTTACCGTGGCGCCGCTGGGCGATCAAACCCGCTTGCAGGCCCACTGCCCCGACTGGGGCTGCGCCAAGACCGCGATGCACCAGCCGCACAATCGCCTGCGTTTCGAAGCCGGCTTTTTGCCCCGGGCATTACGTGAACAGCACATCGATGTGTACATCAGCACCTTCAATATGGGCCTGCCACTGCCGCCCAAGCCCAGGGGGTTGCGCACGGTGGTGCTGCTGCATGACCTGTTCCAGATCACCTTGGACAACTACCACGCCAACCGCTTGAAGGCGCTGATCTACAAGACCAGCGATCGCCTGTCGATTGCCTACGCAGTCCACAGCGCTGACCGGGTGTGGACACCGTCGCAGTACAGCACCGATGAAACCGTGCGGTTATTTCCCAACGCGGCGGGCAAGGTTCGTGTGCTGCCCAACCAGGTCGATGGCTTTACCGAACGGGCGGCGGACCTGGCCGCCCGCCAACTGCCCGAACGCTACTGGCTGCTGGTGGGCACCCGGGAACTGCGTAAGAACGTACCGTTCCTGGTGGACGCCTGGCTGCAGGCGCGCCGCCAATCCCCTGGCGTGCCTGAGCTGGTACTGGTGGGCAGCCTCGATCATTTGCCCGAGGCCCAGCGCAGCTTGCCGGGGGTTCGCGCCTTGAGCGGCGTGTCGGATGCCGAGTTGCAGGCGCTGTACCGCCAGGCGTCGCGCCTGTGGCAGCCGTCCTATGCCGAAGGCTTTGGCTTGCCGGTGATCGAAGCCCTGAGCGTCGGCACGCCGGTGGCCGTGGCCAGCGGTACCTCACTGGATGAAATCACCCCGCCGTCGGCGCCGCGTTTTTCGCCCACCGATGCACCGGCGCTGGTGCAGTTGATGGTGACGCTGGCCGAGCGGCCCGATGAAGAGCCACCCGAGCAGCGGCGTCAATGGGCTGCGCGCTTCAATCAGCGTGCCTATCGCCAGCGCCTCGCCGAATTGATCGAGGAATTGACGTGAGGCTGAACCTGACCGGTCTCGTCGCCGTCCTCTTTGGCGTGCTGTTCGGCGCCCTGGCCCTGCTGTTGTCACCGGCCAAGGCCTTTCTCGCAGTGATCGGCCTGGCGGCGGCGGTGACCATCTTGCGTTTTCCGCTCTGGGGCCTGCTGCTGTTCGCCGCGATGGCAACCTTCATGCCGTACTCGACGGTCAACCTGGGCATTCGCACCACCGTCAGCGAGGCGATCCTGGCCCTGACCTGGGGCGCGGTGATGTGGCACGGGTTTCTGTCGCGCCTGCCCGACCCCCCCGGTTTGGCGCGGCGGCCCACCGACCAGATGCTGCTGGGGCTGATGCTGTTCAGCGTGTTCCCGTTTATCGTCGGCCAGGTCATCACCCACGCCGATGCCAGCGGCCTGGCCAACTGGCTGCGTTGGCTGTTGAACCTGTCCGGGGTGTTCCTTGCCGCCAAATTGCTGGTGGACCAGAAGCAGCGTGAATCCCTGGTGATCGCCTTGCTGCTGGGCACCCTGGCGATGCTGGTGCTGTCGATTGCGGTGTTCGTGCGCACACGTTCGGGGGCGGGGATTGCGCCGCTCCTGGGGCTGTTCAACTACGCCAACTACGACATGTTGAAGTTCGGCCTGGAGGCCATGTCATCGCGCATGGGCTCGCCGTGGACTCACCCGAATGCCATCGGCGGGATCATGGCGTTGCTGCTGCCGTTGGCGTTCTGCTATGGCATGACTGAACGAGGCTGGAAACGCGCACTGGGCCTGGCTGTGGCGTGCCTGGGCGCGGCCGCGTTGCTGTTGGCCAGCAGTCGGGGGGCGATGGTCAGCCTGGCGTTGGTGCTGATGTGGATGGCCACGCGTCGCGTGCCGTATACCGGCCGCCTGTTGATGATCGGCGCGGCACTGACGGTGGCGCTGGTGATGGCGTATCCGCCGTTGCAGGAGCGCCTGGCGACGATTTTCTCATCGGACAACGCCAGTACCGAAGTGCGTTTCGATGAATACCGCCTGTTCCCCCAGGCGGTTGCCGCGTACCCGCTGGGTATCGGCTTCAAGGTCGACCCACCGGTGCCGGGCACGCACCTGCTGGGGATCTCCAACCTGTGGCTGAACTACATCTACAAGATCGGCCTGGTGGGCATGTTGCTGTTTGTCGCCGTGACCGTGCGCTGGTGGCGCGAAGCTCGCCCGGAAAAAGGCCCGATCCGCCTGACCAAGGACAATGCGCTGTGGTTAGGCACCACCGCCGGGATTCTCTCAGCGCTGGTCAGCGGCTTGTTTGACCACTACTTCAGCTTTGCGGTGGTGATGGTGGCGTTGTTCTGGCTGATGGTGGGGATCAATGTGCTGGAGGCGCGCCGGTTGTTTCCGGCGCGCCTGCCGCCGCTCAAGGGCGTGGCTTATCGCAAGCCGCTGCTCGATGGCGTGCGTCCCTGATGCTCGGCTCTGCGGCGTGGCTGACCCTGGCGACCTTGCTCGGCCTGTGCCTGGGGTTCGCCCGCGAATGGTTGTTGGTGGCGGCCTGGGGCGCAGGGGAGCGCAGCGATGCGTTCCTGATCGCGCTGTTCTTGCCCGAGGCGTTGCGCATGTCGTTGGCCGGGGGCGTGTTAAGTGCCGCCGCACTGCCGCTGTACCTGGCGCGCAAGGCCGCTGAGCGGCTGGCTTGGCTGGCGGCATTGTTCCCAGCGCTGCTGCTGATTGCCCTGTGCACCAGCCTGCTGCTGACGCTGCTGGCGCCCTGGCTGGTGCAGGTACTGGGCCCGGGGTTGGCGGCGAGCGCCACGACGCTGGCTGGCAGTAACCTGCAGATTGTCGCCTGGTGCGTGCCTGGGCTGATGTTGCATGGGTTGTTCAGTATTCCGTTGCAGGCCAGCGAGCGCTTTGTGCTGGCGGGGCTGGGCTCGCTGCTGTTCAACCTGCCGCCGGTGATTTATCTAGCCCTGGCAGGCACCTCGACGCAGCCGCACACGCTGGCCCTGGCGTGCCTGGCGGGCAGCCTGTTGATGCCGTTGGCGCTGTTGCCCTCGGTGTGGCGCCAGGGCTGGCGACCGTGGCGCTGGCAGTTGTCGGTTGCACCGCTGCGGGAGTTGGGCCAGCGCATCGGGCCATTATTGCTGAGCAATGGTGCCAGCCAGGGCCTGGCGCTGATCGAGCGGCTGGTGGCGTCGCTGCTGGGCGAAGGCGCGGTGACGTGGGTCAACCTGGCACGCAAGCTGATGAACCTGCCGTTGATTGCGCTGATGAGCCTCAACCAGGTGCTGCTGGGCATGATGAGCCGGCGCCAGGGCGATGAGCGCCTGGCCCTGCTCAAGCGCGGCCTGGAAACCGCCAGCATGTTGACCCTGCCCGCTGGCGTCGGCCTGGTGGCCGCGGCGCCGAGTCTGGTGGCGTTGCTGTTGCCCAGGCAATCGGCCGACTCGCCGCTGCCCTGGTTGCTGGCATGGTTCGCCGCGCCGCTGGTGTTCGGGGCATGGAACGCCTTGCTTGCGCGGTATGCCTATGCCGCTGGCGATACGCGCCAGCCGCTGCGTTGCGAGGTGCTTGGCAGCCTGGTCAATGTGCTGTTGCTGGGTGCCCTGCCCTTTGTGTTCGGACTGGCGGGTATTCCGTTGGCGGCACTGGCCGGGGTGATCGGCACCGCGCTGTTGCTGATGCAGCGCCAGGGGTTGCTCGGCGCCTTGCCGTGGGTGCGACACGGGTTGCTCAGTACGCTGGTGATGGGGCTGGCGGCGCTGTGGCTGTTTCGGATTGACGGCGTGTGGCTGCAATTGGCGCTGGGCACCCTGGCCGGTGCCACAGTGTTGTTGGCCATGGGCCTGTGGCTCAAGCCGTGGCGCAAGGCATGACGCCAATTGTGGCGAGCACGCTTGCCTGAGGGTGCGAAGCGCTCCCAGGAATGTGGGGTTTATGAATAGGGGGTGGTCAGGTGAAACATCGTTGGATTCAAATGGATATCGCCAAGGGCATTGGCATCCTGATAATCGTCTACGCCCATGGCTGGTTCGTCGCCTCGTCCCCGGACCTGCTATACCCGATCCTGGCGTCGTTCGTGCTGCCGCTGTTCTTCTTTTTGTCCGGGGTATTTTTCAAGCCGGAGCAAGCCTTCACGCAGATGGCGGTCCGCAAGGCGGACGGCCTGCTCAAGCCGTTTTTCTTCACCCTGCTGACCTACGTCATCGTGCGCGACCTGCTGCGTGGCCAACCACTGCTGCCGGATATCGGCGGTGTGCTGTATGCCTCGGTGGACACTATCCCCTGGCAAGCGTTGTGGTTCCTGCCGCATTTCTGGGTGGCGATCCTGTTCAGTTGGGTCGTGCTGCGGCTGATCGAACGCCTGTCGCTGGCGGTGAGCTGCGTGCTGATGCTGGTGCCCTTGCTGATCGGCATCTGGATGTTGCCCTTCTTCTGGCAACTGCCAGTCAACGTCGGAGGGCAAACCTGGGTGTTGCCCGGCTTGCCGTTCAGCCTCGATATCACCCTGATCAGCAGCACGTGTTTCATTTACGGTTACCTGCTGCGCGACAGGTTACGCAGGCATCAGGGCTCGCTGCTGACGCTGCTGATTTCGGTGGTGCTGTTCGCAGCGGTGTTCATTTATAGCCACGACACCATGGACCTGGCGCAACGGCGCTACGACCACTGGCTATGGACCAGCTTGCTGGCGGTGATTGGCGTCTACCTGTGCTGGGCATTGGCGCGGGTGCTGATGGTGTCGCCGTTGATCACCCGGGCGATGACCTACATCGGCCAGTCGACCCTGATCCTGTTGATCTTCCATGGGGAAATCCAGCACAAGACCTTCGACCTGATGGAGCGCCTGGGCCTGCCTGCATTTTTTGCGGCGTGCGTGGGGTTTGTGGTGGCGGTGGGGGCGCCGTTGCTGATTGGGGAAGTGATCAAGCGGGTGGCGTTCTTGCGGTTTTTCTACTTTCCGTTTGCCCTGCGCAAGGCGTAAAAAAACCCGTAGGCGCGAGCGCCCACAGGTTTTTTGGATCAGTCATCCAGTTGTTGCGGAGCAGGCTTGCTGCCGGGCTTGGCTGGCTTGGCTGGCTTGGTGCCCTTGGCCGGAGTGGGCGCCACAGGTTCGGGCTCTGCGACGGCAGCGGCTTCTTTTTCAGCCTGGGGCATCTGGTCGATGGCGCTGAAAAACGCCTTCAGGTCGAGGGTATCCGGTGGCACGGTCTTCTCGACTTTCTTCTCGCCGTCCTTGCCGATCAGGATCACTTTGGTGCCGCTGCCGGCACCCAGTTTGAGGGCACGGATCAGCGCATTGGTTTCAGGTGGAGTGAGCTTCTTGTTGTCCTTGGGATCCTTGGCGAACTTCTCCCCTTCGGCACCGATGCTGCCGAACTTGATGGTGTAGAACACCATGTTGCGCTCTTCAAACGACTGCTTGGTGGCAGGCTCGTCCAGTTGTCTCTTCAGGTCTGCCAAGGTGGCATTACCGGAATCAAGCTCCACCACCACCAGTGGCCGGGCTTTGCCCAAGTCCTGCTTGAGCGGGTTGATATCATCAGCAGCCAACAGCGGCCCCGTAAAAGCCATCAAGGTAGCCAGGGTCAGCGACCGGATGAGCATGCGCACCTCCTTTGAATTCCATGCAGGGTTCTTGAGTTTCATGTCTGCGACAGTCAAATTCAAGGATGATTCCTACGTCACTTTAAGAAAGCGTAGGTCAGGGCGCCCGCTACGCAAGGGTTTTGGCCTGTTCAATGCTCATTGTTTCCTTTGATTGCGGAAACATTACGAGACCTTCCACTCGGGCCAATGTCGCGCAAAGACAGGCGCGACAATGGGGTCGGCATCCACCCGCACGAGGGTCTGGGCAAAGCCTGGAGCCAGGGAGTTCAGGGCCTCCCGCGCCTCGTCCCAGCGCGACACCGCCGCCGCCATGATGCCCAGGGCATTCGGCGCCTGGTTCGGGGCAAACAACTGGCCGGCGAACTGATTGGCAAACACCACCCAGGCATGGTGCAGGTAGCGACGCGTGCCGCTGGTCAATTGTGCTTGTGCTGCCGGGTCCGCATCCCCCAGCCAACGCTGTGGGTAGTCGAGGATGCCGATGGCCGAGTAGCAATTGGCAGCGATGTATACCAGGCCCCTGATGATCTGGGCACGGTCGCCGCTGAGCAGGTGCGAGTCGGGATACTCCAGGCCCAGGTGGATCAGGATCGCCGCACTTTCGGTCAACACCTGGCCATCGGGCGTGACCAGGGTGGGGATCTGCTTGAGCGGGTTGATGCGCGCCAGGGCTTCGCTGCCCGCACCGTCCTGCCAGGAACTGGCGTCCACCCGTTGCCAGGGCACCGCGCAACGTTGCAGGGCGATTTCGATCATGCAGGAGCCCGACTCGTCTGTGCCATAGAGCGTGTACATAGGTGCTTCCTCCTTATCGCAGCAGCTTTGCCTGCAAGTTGGCCTTCACCTGCGACCATTCCGAATCAATGATGCTGAAGCGTACCGAGTTGCGCTTGCGCCCGTCGGGCATGATGCGTTCGTGGCGCACGATGCCTTCCTGGACGGCGCCCAGGCGCAGAATCGCGGCTCGGGATTTTTCGTTGAGTTCGTCGGTGGTGAATTGCACGCGCACGCAATCGAGGACTTCGAAAGCGTAAGTCAGCAGCAAGAGCTTGGCTTCGGTGTTGATCGCGGTTTTTTGGGTGGACTGCGCCAGCCAGGTATGGCCGATTTCCAGCTTGCGATTGGCCCGGTCAACCTTCCAGAACCGCGTGCTGCCGACGATCCGGCCGGTGTCCCGGCGCACGACGGCAAATGGGATAACCGTGCCGGCATCACGTCCGGCCAAGGCCGTGTCGATGTATTGATCGACCGTGTGCGGGCCCGGTACATGGGTGACCTTGAGGTTCCACAGCTCGCCGTCGGCGGCTGCGTCGAGCAAGGCGGCCGCGTGTTCACGCTGCAGGGGCAAGAGCTCGACCGTGTGGCCGGTCAGGGTGATGTGGGTCATGGGGCGGCGCCGTCGGATGGTCGTCAGAGAACAAGAGTGCAGGCTCTCACCCGGACGAGGCAAGTGTTTTAGAACAGGCCCATTTGCCCACCGACCAGGGTGCTGAAATCATCATTCACGAACGGCAAAATAGCATCGGCCACCGGCTGTAACTGGCGGGTAACGTAGTGGTCGTAGTCGATCGGCGCCTGGCGCACTTCCAGTGGTTCGGGGCCATTGACGCTGATCACGTAGCTGATCCAGCCGCCGCGCTGGTATTGGCGTGGGCGGTTCAGGCGGTCGTTGTAGTCGTCGGCCAGGCGCGCAGCACGCACGTGAGGCGGAACGTTGCGTTCGTAGTCATCAAGCTGGCGGCGCAGGCGCTTGCGGTAGATGAGCAATTCGTCGAGCTCGCCGTTCAATGTGCGCCGCACGTAGTCGCGCACATAGTCCTGGTGGGGCTGGCGATGGAAGATGCGCTGGTAGAGTTCCTGCTGGAATTGCCGGGCCAGGGGCGACCAGTCGCTGCGCACGGTTTCGAGGCCCTTGTAGACCATCTCCTCGCTACCATCGGCGCGCACCACCAAGCCGGCGTAGCGCTTCTTGCTGCCCTCCTCCGCGCCACGGATGGTGGGCATCAGGAAGCGGGTGAAGTGGGTTTCGTACTGCAGTTCCAGGGCGCTTTGCAGGCCGAACGCATCGTGCAAATGCGTGCGCCACCATGCGTTGACGTGCTGCACCAGTGCCCGGCCGATGCGGCTGGCATCGGCCTGGGAATGAGCGCTGCCGAGCCAGACAAAGGTGGAGTCGGTGTCGCCGTAGATCACTTCATAGCCCTGGGCTTCGACCAGCGCGCGGGTTTGGCGCATGATCTGGTGGCCGCGCATCGTGATCGACGAGGCCAGCCGTGTATCGAAAAAGCGACAACCGCTGGAGCCGAGTACGCCATAGAAGGCGTTCATAATGATTTTCAGCGCCTGGGACAGCGGCGCATTGTGTTCACGCTTGGCCTCTTCGCGACCTTCGGAAACACGAGCAACGATGGACGGCAGGCAATGCCGGGTGCGGGAAAAGCGCGCACCGCGAAAGCCTTCCACGGACTCGCTGTCGTCCGGGTGCTTGAGGCCCTCGATCAGGCCCACCGGATCGATCAGGAAGCTGCGGATAATCGACGGATAGAGGCTTTTGTAATCGAGCACCAGTACCGATTCGTAGAGGCCGGGGCGCGAGTCCATGACAAAACCGCCGGGGCTGGCCTGGGGCGGCTTGTCGCCCAGGTTCGGCGCGACGAAACCCTGGCGGTGCATCAGCGGCAGGTACAAGTGCGTGAAGGCGGCCACCGAGCCACCGTTGCGATCGGCCGGCAACCCGGTGACGCTGGCGCGTTCGAGCAGGAACTTGAGCAGCTCGGTCTTCTCGAAAATCCGCGTGACCAGCTCGCAGTCCTTGAGGTTGTAGCGCGCCAGGGCGGGCTTGTCTTCGGCGAACATGCGGTTGATTTCGTCCATGCGCTGGTACGGCGTGGAGATGTCCTTGCCCTCGCCAAGCAGGGTTTGCGCGACGTTTTCCAGGCTGAAGGATTCAAAGCTCCAGGTAGCGGAGCGCAGGGCTTCGATACCATCGATGATCAAGCGCCCCGCCGCCGCGGCGAAATAGTGATTGCGGCTGCCATGTTCGCGCCAGGCCATGGGCTCGGCGCCACGGCCAAGCAGCAGCGGCACATTGAGGCGCTTGGCATGTTCGTGGAGCACGCGCAGGTCGAACTGCACCAGGTTCCAGCCGATGATGGCATCGGGATCATGGGTGGCGAGCCATTGATTGAGGCGTTCGAGCAATTGGGCGCGGGTCTCGCAGTAGTCGAGCTTGAAGTCGACTGCGTCGGTGTTGTTCGGTGGACCGAGCATGTACACCTGGCGTTCGCCGCAACCTTCGAGGGCGATGGAGTAGAGATCGCCCTGGGCCGTGGTCTCGATGTCGAGGGATACCAGCTTGAGCGAGGGGCGGTAGTCCGGCGCGGGTTTCATCTGCGCGTCGAGCAGCGTGCCGCTGGCATCCGGCGTGCCGCCGAACCACACCGGGGCGGTGATGAAGCGTTCCATCATGTAGCGCTCGGGGGGCCGTACATCGCCTTCGTAGACATCCACCCCGGCGGTGCGCAAGCGTTTTTCCAGATCCATCGCCTGACGATGCTGACGGGTGTACAGGCCCAGGACCGGGCGGTGATGGAAGTCGCACAGTTGCAACGGCCGCAACTCGATATCGCGCTCATCCTTGAGCAACCAATCCAGCGGCTTGCGGTGGGCCTCGGGAATGAACATCACCGAGGTTTGCACGGGGAGGCGGATAAACCGTGGCCCAAGGTCCGTGGCCAGCCAGAAGCTGACCTCCGTGCCCCCAGGGGTGTCGCGCCAATGCCGGGTCAGGACAAAACCCTGCTGTAAATCCACCGTACCGCACCTCAGGAATCGCTTTCAGGGCGTGATTCTACCTGTCATACGTCTAAACGCCGAACGTTTGCGGCGAACAACCGGTGATCAGAGGGTGGCCACGGTGTCGGCAGCCATCGACGTCTACAAGAAGCTGGAAACGGGCATCGCCCATGATGCCCGTTTGGGTCAAGCCTGCCGGGCTTGGCTGAGATAGTTTTCGATATTACCCATCTGCTCATCCCATCCACGGGAGTTCATCTTGAAGGCTTTCTGACGGCGAGCCTCGGGAATGGCGTCGAAGCCCGACTCAACGACCCGCAGCAGAATGCCAGGCGCGCGGTCTTCAATCGTGAACTCCACCAGGGTGGGTGTCTCCTGGTCGTAGTCGACAGTCTTATCGACCGCGAACGGATGCCACCAGAAAGAGAACAACGTTTGCGGCAGGATGCGCTCGATCTTGGCTTTCCACACCACATGTTCGTAACCAGGATAGGTAATCGGTGCTTCGATGGTCTCCCCGGCAACAAAGGTCTTGCCCTTGAGGGCAATGCCAAACCAGCGACCGAATTGTTCGGCATCGGTCAGTGCCGCCCACACTTGTTTACGTGAAGCGTTCAGCAGGACTTTTCGTTCTATGCGATCTAATACATGCATAAGTCACCTCCTCCATTGACAGTAGGCGACATCGACCAATGCGCAAACTTCGGTTGTGCGCGATGATGATGACCCCATCCTTGACCCGGCCATAGGTTATGACTGACCCGTTGAATGGAAGTTGCTTCTGTAAAGGCGTGCGCTATCAAGTGGACAGCCTGGACATGCCCATCAGCCACTGCCACTGCGACAGCTGCCGCAAAGTGCACGCGGCTGCGTTCGTGGCCACAGCCGGCGTGATGCGCAAGCATTTTCGCTGGACGCAAGGTGAGGACCTGCTGTCGTCGTTTGAGTCTTCGCCGGGCAAGCACCGGCATTTCTGCTCGCGCTGCGGCTCACATCTGATCGCTGAACGTGAGTTTCAGCCGCATGTGATTGTGCGGGTGGCGACGCTGGATGATGATCCGGGCGTCAGGCCCACCTCGCACATCTGGACGGCCCATGATGTGCCGTGGCTGACTTATGAGGGCGTGGAACAGTGGGATGAGTGGAAGACCTGATTCGTCAGACGTGCGGGTCGCCCGGTGCCTTGCTCGGGGTCGCATATTGCGGCTTCAAGTGGCCTTCCTGGTCGAGTAGCCAGGCGTCCATGATCTGGCGCACTACAGGGCCTGCCACACGTCCGCCCGCCTCGCCGTTTTCGATCATCACCGAGATCACGATTTTCGGGTGTTCCGCTGGTGCGAAGCCGACGAACAAGGCGTTGTCGCGATGGCGCTCCAGGGTCTTGTTGCGGTTGTAGCGCTCCCCCTGCTTGATTGCCACTACCTGCGCGGTACCGCTCTTACCAGCAATACGATATTGGGCGCCAAGCGCAGCAGCCCGGGCGATACCGCGCGGGTCGTGCATTACCAATTGCATACCGTGGTTGACCTGCTCCCAATCGCGCGGATCCTTGAGGACCACGTTGGGCATGGGGTTCTCATCCACCGGCGGCACGCCATTGATGGTCTTGGCCAAGTGCGGTCGGTTCCACACACCTTTGTTGGCGATCAACGCGGTGGCTTGAGCCAGTTGCAGCGGCGTGACCTGCATATAGCCCTGGCCGATTCCGAGGATCACGGTTTCACCCGGGAACCAGGGTTGGCGCCTTGTTGCACGCTTCCAGGCCTGGGATGGCATCAAGCCAGCGGACTCTTCGAACATGTCCAGTGAGACCTTCTGGCCAAGGCCGAATTCGGCCAGATAGTCGTGCAAGCGGTCGATCCCCAGCTTGTGGGCAAGGTCGTAGAAGTAGGTATCGTTGGAACGCATGATGGCCGCGTCCATGTCCACCCAGCCGTCGCCACTGTGGTTCCAGTTGCGGTATTTATGGTCAAAGTCCGGCAGTTGGTAGTAACCGGGGTCGAAGACGCGGGTTTGGGCTGTGACGACGCCACTGTCGAGACCGGCAATCGCCACTTCCGGCTTGATGGTTGAGCCTGGGGCATAGAGCCCGCGCAATACGCGGTTGAACAGTGGCCGGTCGATCGAGTCGTGCAGCGCGGCGTATTCCTTGAAGCTGATACCGGTAACGAACAGATTCGGGTCGAAGCTCGGTTTGCTGACCATGGCCAGTACTTCGCCGGTTTGCGGGTCAAGGGCGACCACCGAACCACGACGATCGCCCAGGGCTTCTTCAGCCGCTTCCTGGAGTTTGACGTCCAGGCTCAGGACGATGTTTTTGCCGGGGATCGGGTCCGTATGCTTCAGCACGCGCAATACCCGGCCCTGAGCATTGGTCTCGACTTCTTCATAGCCGACATGACCATGCAGTTCAGACTCGTAGAAGCGCTCGATGCCGGTTTTACCAATGGATTGCGTACCGCGGTACTCCACCGAATCCAGGGCCTTGGATTCTTTTTCGTTGATACGGCCGACATAGCCGATGGAGTGAGCGAAGTGCGCACCCAGCGGGTAGTGGCGAACGAACTGTGGCTCCACATCGACCCCGGGAAGCCGGAATTCATTCACCGCCAATACGGCTATCTGCTCTTCCGTCAACTCGTAAAACAGTGTGACAGGGACGAAGGGGTGGCGTGCTTGCTTGAGTGCCTTATCGAACACGGCACGGTCTTCGGCGGGCAGGTGCAGCAGGTTGACGATGGCGTCGAGTTCACCTTTGAGATCCGTGGTGCGCTCGCGGGTAATGGTCAGGTTGTAGCTGGGACGGTTGTCAGCCAGCACAACCCCGTTGCGGTCATAAATAAGGCCGCGGGTGGGCGTAATGGGCAGGACATGGACCCGGTTGTTTTCAGAAATCGTCGAGTGATAGTCGAACTGCACTACCTGCAGGAAATACATGCGGCCCACCAAGGCACAGGTGATGCCAATCACCAACAGCGCGCAGGCGAGCAGACGTTTGTTGACCAAACGGTTTTCTTTTTCGTGATCTTTAATCGGTATGGGTTCAGGCATTTCTACAGCATCTCGTTGAAGAAGGTCGACGCCGCGTCCTGCGGATGAAAAATCAATCCTTGTGAAAATGTGCTGCACCATACCAAAAATGAAGAAACACTTTGCATCGATTTCCCCAACGGCACTCTGGAAGAGTTGTTTTGTGTAGTTGAGTCAAAATTCAGATGGGTATCTATGCTCCAACAGCCAGGCGTCACTCGGGCCAACATGCCATCAGGATGGTGGGATGCCAACCCGAGGGTGCGCGTCAGCGTTGTCGTCCTGCGTGAGCACGCTTGCGCCTGCGCTTTTCGACCGCCCAAAACAAAACCCCATCTGCTTTCGCAAATGGGGTTTCGGAATTTAATCTTGACGATGACCTACTCTCACATGGGGAAACCCCACACTACCATCGGCGATGCATCGTTTCACTACCGTTGACGTTTTTCGCGAGCAAGCTCGCTCCTACAGAAGGCGATGTACGCTTAACTGAATGGCATTAGGGCAAGCCCGCTTGCCACAAAAATTCGGTCGTTTAAGGGAGGATTTTAATTCTTAATAATCAATAAGTTATTTTGTTTTATAAGAGGAGGTTTGCTCCCGATGGCCGTACATCAGTCAATTAAATGTCAACTGATCCACCGTTATCAGGAGCAAGTTGTATCGCCTCATAGACTTCAGCCTTGCTTGAACATGTCCATGGCACGTTCGCGGATCTGTGCTTCGGTCAAATCCTCCTTGCGCGTGGCCAGGAACCACAGGTGACCGAACGGATCCTTCACGCTCGCCGACCGGTCGCCATAAAACTGGTCCTTCGGTTCGGACACTACGGTGGCGCCTGCCGCCACGGCTTGCTTGAATTGCGCGTCCACATCGTTCACATACAGGTGCAAACCGACACTGGTGTGCTCGCCCGGATTACGCAGGGCCATTTCCTCGCAGGGTGAGCCCAGCATGATCGCCGAGTCGCCAATGCGCAGCTCGGCATGGCCGACTTTGCCATCGGGCATATCCAGGCGCATGACCTGTGTGGCGCCAAAGGCTTTTTTGTAGAAATCGATGGCATCACTCGCTTTGTCGATGCCCATATAAGGCGTGACGCTGTGGTAGCCCTCGGGAATAGGCTTAACGCTCATATCGTTCTCCTTGATTGTGGTTGTGGAGGGACGGCCTTTTCACTATAGGCCACGCCGATCGTGGCTTGCAGGCAGCCGACGAGGTGTCGGCCGGACAGCATCGGCGACCTGTGCATGCCGTGGCGGCAAGGCGTTCAATCGCGGTGAACTGCGCCAGTTCATCCTGACGCGTGACGAAAGTGATATCGCACCGGGTTTCTAAAACCCATGGCGATCAAAGGGGGGGCGCATTCCCAACTCAGGATTGCGGCGTGGGTTCCAACAGCTGGGCCCCAGGCCCATGTTCACCGAGCTGGTCAGCCTGATTACGCAGCGGGCACGCTTGCAGCGACAAACACCCGCAGCCAATACAACCACTGAGCTTGTCGCGCAGCAGTATCAACTTGTTGATGCGCTCATCCAGATCCTCTCGCCACAGCGCCGACAAACGCTCCCAATCCTCAGTGGTCGGCGTACGACCATCCGGCAGCGTCTGTAATGCCTGGCCAATCGTCGCCAGGGGAATGCCCAAGCGCTGGGCGATCTTGATCACCACCACGCGCCGCAATACATCCCGTGGGTAACGGCGCTGGTTGCCAGCGTTACGGTTGCTCTTGATCAACCCTTTGGATTCATAGAAGTGCAGCGCCGTGACCGCAACGCCACTGCGCGCGGCCAATTGGCCGACGGTGAGTTCCTTGTTGAGCATGAAAAACTCCAGAGAAGCGCTTGACCTTGACTTAACTAGAGGTTTTACCCTGCGTGGCATCGAATCGCAAGATTCTGCCTACAGAGAAAGGGGAGTGTTCATGCAGGTATCAGAGAAAAATCGCAGCTTCACTCAATTGATCGAGTTTCAGATCGAACCCCGGCAACAATCTGCCCTGGTGGCAGCCCTGACTATTCAGAGCGAACGTCTGGCCCAGGGCCATGGCGGCTTTATCAATGCGAGTGTGCAAGTCAGCGATGACGGACGACGGGTGCTCAATTACCTGCAATGGCGCTCGCGTGAAGACGGCGAGGCGGCCTTCAAGTGTTTCGAGCATGGAGAGGAAGATTTCTGGACATTGATTCGCGCCCACCAGGCCACGGCCGTGACCTTCGGTTCGTTCCAGGTGCTGCGCAGTTTCGAGCGCAGCCATGACAACGCGTTGCACTGTCGCCTAAATGGATAGGTGCAGCATGCGCTCGCCTTGCACGTTTTCGCCGGGGCGGCGCTTGTTTACCGCCAACTCGCCGATCTTGATCAGGCGCGTGCGTGTGACGTTGCGGCTCAGACCCAGCAGGTTGGCGGTATGGACCTGGTTGTAATGGCTGAACCGGTAGGCGGCGCGTAGTAACGCGTCTTCGACCTTTTCATGCAGGGCGCCGGCCTGTTCTTCGAACAGTTTTTGAAAGGCCCGTTCGAGCAAGGCTTCGGCACTGTTGTCGGTGTTGTGCTGGCTGTCGTCCTGACGCTCGATACGCATGTTCGACAGGCGCAGGTCGTCGCGTTCGATCACGCCATTGCGGCAGATCAGCAGAGTGTGGTGGATCACGTTTTCCAGTTCGCGGATGTTGCCCGGCCAGCTGTAGCTTTTGAGTTTGTGCTCGGCTTCGCGGCTGATGGTGATCGGGCCATAGCCCAGGCGCTGGCTATAGGCTTCGATAAAATGACGGGTCAGCGGCAGGATATCGCCGGGCCGCTCGCGCAGCGGGCTGAGTTCCAGGCTGACCACATCGAGCCGGTAGTAGAGGTCTTCGCGGAAATGCCCGGCATTGATGGCTTTTTCCAGTTGCACGTTGGTCGCGGCGAGCACACGCACATCAATGGGAATGCTTTTGCGCGAACCGAGGCGCACCACTTCCCGTTCCTGCAATACCCGCAACAATTTGACCTGGATCGCCATCGGCAAATCGCCGATTTCATCGAGGAACAAGGTGCCGCCGTCAGCCTCTTCGAACCAGCCGGCCTTGGCGCTGAGGGCACCGGTAAAGGCGCCTTTTTCATGGCCGAACAATTCGGCCTCCACCAGGGATTCAGAGAAAGCCCCGCAGTTCACCGCCACGAACGGCCGGTTGCGTCGTGCGCTGAGGTTATGAATATGGCGCGCCACCAGCTCTTTACCGGTGCCGGTCTCGCCGATGATCAGCACGCTGGCTTCGCTGGGCGCCACTTGCTGGATATGGTCGAGCAGCGCCTGGGATTTCGGGTCTTCGAAGACCTGGGCTGTGGCGCGGATCGAGGTCGCGAGGGCGGGCGAGGGCGGTAGGGTTAAAAGCTGCATGGGCACCTCTCTTAGGAATAGAACGTGGGAGTCGGCAGGGATTGGTTCAATGCCCAGTCCCCGAGTTCGTGGAGTTTGTAGTCCACGGGGTCGTGCAGGGTTTGCGTGCGCAGGTTGCGCCAGTGGCGGTCCAGGCGCAGCGAAGCATGGGTGGACCGCGCGCCGGTGACTTCAAACAGGCGGCTGCACAGCTCCAGGCCTTGGCGGCTGGCGGCAACCTTGGCGGTGGCGATCGCGATGGCCAGTTGGCCGCGTTCGTTTTCGCTGAGGCCGGGGCCTTTGGCCCAGGCGCGGTCGAGCAATTCGGCGGCGCGTTCCACCAGCAGGCGCACACCTTCCAGGGCCACCCAGAACTCACCGTAGTGGTGCAGCACGTAAGGGTCCTGGCGCACGTCCTCGGCGCTGGATTTGTGCCACGAACGGGTTTCGGTCAGGGTGTAATGGCGTGCTTCTTCGAAGGCCCCTTCGGCAATCCCGAGGAACATATGGGTAAAGGTCAGCTGGGCGATCAGTGGGCGCAGACAGGCGAAGGGTGTGCTCAGCGGGCCGGGGTCGAGCAGCAGTTCCGATTCCTCCACGCGTACCCGTTCGAAGCTGGCGCTGCCGCTGTCGGTCTGGCGCTGGCCGATATTGTTCCAGTCGTTGTGCAGGGTGATGCCGCTGCGCCCGCTGGGGATGGCGGCGATCAGCAACTTGCCGCCAGCGCTTTCATCCACGGCCGAGGCGATGAGCATTTCTGAATCGCTGGCGCCGGAGCAGAAGCTCTTCTTGCCGGAAAATTCGCGCCAGCCGCCGAAATCCTTGACTACCGTGCGTGTGTCCAGCGGGTTGAGGGCGTTGCCCCAGAACCAGTTCTGGCGCGCGGTCTGTTCGAACCAGGGTTGCCATTGGTCCTGGCGCGAAAACAGGCGCACGGTGGCGAGCATCAGGTGGTGGAAGCCGAAGACATGGGCGATTGAGCTGTCGACCTTGGCGAACTCGCGCACGATGCCCAGGGTGTCACTCCAACGTGCGCCGAGGCCACCGTATTGGGTGGGAATACTCAGGGCCAGCAGGCCGCTTTGGCGCAGGGCATCCCGTTCGGTTTTCGGCGTGCCACCGCGTTCGTCGCGTTCGACGGCGGTGAGGGCGAAATCGGCGGCCAGCAACTTGGCGGTCTGCAAAGGGGAGGGCAGGACGCTGTGGGGTTTGGCTGTCACGCGGTGTTCCTCAATGTCTATTTGGCAATGAAGGCCAAAGGTGGGAGCGGGCTTGCCCCGATAGCGGTGTGTCAGTTGCCAGTTACGGGGCTGACCCGCCGCAATCGGGGGCAAGCCGCCTCCCACCTAAGGCAGGCTTCATTGATCTCAGGGCTTGGCGGGCAGTACATCGTTGGCGATCATTTCGCCGAACGGCCCCGTCAGGTTGGTGATGCCGTGCCCGGCCAGGCTGGCATAAGGTTCCGGCAATAACGGGAACACCAACTCGGCAAAGCGATACGCCTCTTCCAGGTGCGGGTAGCCGGAGAAGATAAAGCTCTCGATGCCCAGGTCTGCGTATTCCTTGATGCGCTCGGCCACTTGCTGCGGGTTGCCCACCAGCGCGGTGCCGGCACCACCGCGTACCAGGCCGACACCGGCCCACAGGTTGGGGGCGATTTCCAGGTTGTCGCGGCGCCCGTCGTGCAGGGCGGCCATGCGGCGCTGACCTTCGGAGTCAAAGCGCGAAAACGATTTTTGTGCCGCGGCGATGGTGTCGTCGCTGATGTGCTCGATCAGTTTGTCGGCGGCTTTCCAGGCGTCTTCTTCGGTCTCGCGCACGATCACATGCAGGCGGATGCCGAACTTCACGGTGCGGCCATGACGCGCGGCCCGTTCACGCACATCCGCGAGTTTTTCCGCGACGGCGGCCGGGGGTTCACCCCAGGTCAGGTACACGTCCACCTGTTCGGCGGCGAGGTCATGGGCGGCGTCCGAAGAACCGCCGAAATACAGCGGTGGGTACGGCTTCTGCACGGGCGGGTAAAGCGCCTTGGCATTCTGCACGCGCAGGTGCTTACCCTCAAAGTCCACCGATTCGCCCTGCAACACACGGCGCCAGATCTTGAGGAATTCGTCGCTGACTTCATAGCGCTCGCTGTGATCGAGGAAGCTGCCGTCGCCACGGTTTTCGTCAGGGTCACCGCCAGTCACCACGTTGATCAGCAAGCGGCCATTGGACAGGCGATCGAGGGTCGCCGCCATGCGCGCCGACACCGTGGGCGAGATGATGCCCGGACGAATCGCCACCAGGTAGCGCAGGCGTTCTGTCAGGGGGGCCAACGCCGAGGCGATGACCCAGGAGTCTTCGCACGAGCGGCCGGTTGGAATCAGTACGCCGTAGTAGCCAAGGCTGTCAGCCGCTTGGGCGACCTGTTTCAGATAGTTGAGGGTGACTGGCCGCGCACCTTGGGTTGTGCCCAGGTAATGACCGTCGCCATGTGTTGGCAGGAACCAGAAAACATCCATGACAGATCCTTAAGCGATTTTCAGCAGAGAAGTGGAGTGCGCGGCAAACAAGGGCGCCGCGCGTTCTGCAGCAAGACGAATACGGCCCTTCAAGGGCTCGCTGGTTATTTGGTAGTCGGTGAAGTCGGCTTCGGTGGCATACACGCCAATCGGCAAGGTCAAGGCCTGGAAGAAGCTGAATAACGGCCGCAGTTGGTGATCGAGGACCAGTGCATGGCGATCGCTGCCGCCGGTGGCTGCGAGCAATACCGGCGTGTTGATCAGCGAGTTGAGGCCGACCAGGTCGAACAGGTGCTTGAGCAGGCCGGGATAAGAGCCGCGATAGACCGGTGCGGCGACGATCAGCAGGTCGGCTTGCTCGATGGTCACCAGTTGCGCTTCGATCTCTGCTGGCAGCTCATCGCGCGACAGCGCGCCGCCCAGTGGCCGGGCAATGTCGCCCAGTTCGATCAGGGTGGTCTGGATCGGCAGCAGGCTGGCCAGTTCGGCGAGTACCGCTTGGGTCAGCACCAGGGTACGGGACGGGCGCCAGGTTCCGCCGGAGAGGGCAACGACATTCAGGGGACGGGTCATGAACAGTTCCTTTTCAACAGTGGTTCATTGCGAGTGAAGTACGTGGGCTGAGCAAGAGCTGTACCAATGGGCGCAGGCCTTGCCGGCTGCGGGTTACAGGCTCACTGCTGAAAAGTGTTGCTGTTGTCTGCCTGGTGAATTGTTGAATGACTGTTGCCTGCGCAACAGTTGCCTGGCGAACACTGGGGCCCGGCGTGCAGCTAGTTATAGTGGGTTGTTTTTATTCCGTAAATGAACGTATTTCCATATTAATAGATCGTAAAAGAATATGTTGGCCTGGTTATCGAGGGTGTCGCGGCGGGTGATAGCGACTATCACGGACGATGATTTTTCACTGTGCGGGGGCGGGAGTAGCCTGTGTTCATTGACTTACACCTCCTTCGCAGAGCCTTCGCCATGAACCAGTCACTCGCTGTTTGCGTATTACTTGTCGCTTCCTTCCTCACCGGCTGTGCGACACATCCCTCACCGGAATCACGTCCTTACACCGCTGAAGAAACCAAGCAATTGGCTCTGGAAGCGCTGAGCCGTCGCGGCTTGTCGTTTGATGAATACCAACAGCAGCGCGCCGCACTGACCGGCCAGCCACAGAAGCCCTTCGGTTTTGATCGCCAGGGTGAAATGAATGCCGAGCGCAGCGTGACCTTGCATGGGCGCCCCAGTTGAGTGGCTGCGCCGTGCTGAAGAACCCGAGGTTTCCCTTAAGGAATCTCGGGTTTTTTGTTTGCCATGGAGCGACTTCAGCCTGTTAAGCTGAATTTCAGGAGCGTTCCTACGCACATTTACATAAAGTCATCCTTTTCTAATGGCATTTGACCAGGTAAACCTGACCACCTCTGTTCCGGTCGATGCCCCTGAGACGCTGCTCTCGGGAACCTGCTCTGCGAGTCTTTAACGTCATGAATAAACGTCCGCTGTATTTCGACTACGCCGCCACCACGCCGGTGGATGAGCGGGTCATCCAGGTGATGGTCGAGTGCCTGGGCTTCAATGCCAACTTTGGCAACCCTGCGTCCAGTTCCCATGCGTTCGGCCAAGCGGCCCGGCAAACGGTTGAACAGGCACGTCGCCAGGTGGCCGAGCTGGTGGGCGCCGAGCCAGGACAGATCGTCTGGACCTCCGGAGCCACTGAATCCAACAACCTTGCGATCAAGGGCGTGGCCCAGGCGCGTGGCGTGGCGGGCGGGCATATCATCACCAGCCAGATCGAGCACAAGGCAACCCTGGATACCGCGCGGCAGTTGCAGGACGCCGGGGTGGCCGTGACCTACCTGGTGCCGGATGCCGATGGCTTGATCAGTGTCGAGGCGGTCAGCGAAGCCTTGCGTGAGGACACCTTCCTGGTGTCGCTGATGCTGGTGAACAACGAACTGGGTACCCTCAATGACATTCCGGCGATTGGCGCGCGAGTGCGGGCGCAGGGTGCGTTGCTGCATGTGGACGCGGCGCAAGGGGCGGGCAAGGTGGCTATCGACCTGACGCAATGGCCGGTGGACCTGATGTCATTTTCCGCCCACAAGCTGTACGGTCCCAAGGGCATCGGCGCGTTGTATGTCGGGCCTCGGGCCCAGCAGAAGGTATCTGCGCAGATTCATGGCGGTGGCCATGAGGGCGGTTTGCGTTCCGGCACCCTGGCGACGCATCAAATCGCGGGCATGGGGGCGGCGTTTGCCTTGGCGGCGGAGTCTTTTGCGGAGGAGAAGGCCCGGATCGTGGCTTTGCGCCAGCGCCTGCTGGATCAGTTGGCACCGGTGGCAGGCGTACGCCTCAATGGCAGCCCGGCGCAGCGTATTCCGCACACCCTCAGCCTGACGTTCGGCGAAGGCGAATTCAATTCTGCCGCCCTGAGTGCCGGTATCGCCTTTTCGGCGACGTCGGCCTGCAACTCGGCCAGCAATGCACCGTCCCACGTCCTTCTGGCCCTGGGCCATGATGCACGCTCCGCCGCTCGAACCATTCGCCTGAGCCTGGGCCGGTTTACCACCGAACAGGATATCGACCAGGCTGTGCAATTGATCAAGGCCGCCCTTGCCAGTGCACCGGCGTTCTGGGCGGTCTGATTATCCATTTGCAGCACATAACAATTATTCGTGGTTAGCAGGAGACACAATGAGTACGCAGCCTTTGACCCATGGAACGGTGCCCCAGCGCCTTGCGCATACCCGTGAACTGATGAGCCGCGAGGGCATTCACGCCCTGCTGGTGCCGTCGGCCGACCCACACTTGTCCGAATACCTGCCCGGCTACTGGCAGGGTCGCCAGTGGTTGTCGGGGTTTCATGGTTCGGTCGGGACACTGATTGTCACCGCGGACTTCGCCGGTGTCTGGGCTGACAGCCGTTACTGGGAACAGGCGAGCAAGGAGCTCAAGGGCAGCGGTATCGAGTTGGTAAAACTGCAACCCGGCCAACCCGGTCCGTTGGAATGGCTGGCCGAACAAACCCCGGAAGGCGGTGTGGTGGCGGTCGACGGTGCGGTCATGGCCGTGGCCTCGGCGCGAACCCTGGGCAGCAAGCTGGCGGAGCGTGGCGCGCGCTTGCGTACCGATATCGACCTGTTGAATGAGGTCTGGCAAGACCGGCCGCCGTTGCCGAATCAACCGATCTACCCGCATCTGCCGCCCCAGGCCACCGTTAGCCGTGGCGAGAAACTTGCCGCACTGCGCAGCAGCTTGAAAGAGCGGGGCGCCGACTGGCACTTCATTGCGACGCTGGACGACATTGCGTGGCTGTTCAATCTGCGCGGCGGCGATGTGTCGTTCAACCCGGTGTTTGTGTCCTTTGCCCTGGTCAATCAGCAGCAGGCCACCTTGTTCGTGGCACTGGGCAAGGTCGATGCCGAGTTGCGTGCCACGTTGGCGCGGGATGGGGTGACGCTACGCGATTACAGCGAAGTGGCTGATGCATTGCGTGCTGTGCCGCCGGGCGCCAGTTTGCAGGTTGATCCAGCACGTGTGACTGCCGGTTTGCTTGAGCATCTCGATGCGGGGGTCAAGTTGGTCGAAGGATTGAACCCGACCACGCTGGCCAAGTCTCGCAAGAGCTTGGCCGATGCTGAACATATCCGCCAGGCCATGGAACAGGATGGCGCGGCGTTGTGCGAATTCTTCGCCTGGCTCGACAGCGCCCTGGGGCGTGAACGCATTACCGAGCTGACCATCGACGAACATTTAACGGCTGCACGCGCCCGTCGCCCGGGTTATGTTTCACTGAGTTTCAACACTATTGCGGCCTTCAACGCCAATGGCGCCATGCCGCATTACCATGCCACTGAAGAAGAGCACGCGCTGATCGAAGGTGATGGCCTGCTGTTGATCGACTCGGGCGGCCAGTACCTGGGCGGCACGACGGATATCACGCGGATGGTGCCCATCGGTACGCCGAGCGAGGAGCAGAAGCGCGACTGTACCCGGGTACTCAAAGGTGTGATCGCCCTGTCCCGTGCGCATTTCCCCAAGGGTATCCTCTCGCCGCTGTTGGATTCGATCGCGCGGGCGCCGATCTGGGCTGAGGGCGTGGACTACGGCCACGGTACCGGTCACGGCGTAGGCTATTTCCTCAATGTGCATGAGGGCCCACAGGTGATCGCCTATCAGGCCGCGACCGCACCGCAAACCGCGATGCAGCCTGGCATGATCACCTCGATTGAGCCCGGTACATATCGCCCAGGCCGTTGGGGCGTGCGCATCGAGAACCTGGTATTGAACCGTGAAGCGGGCAAGACCGAGTTTGGTGAGTTCCTCTCGTTCGAAACCCTGACCTTGTGCCCCATCGATACACGTTGCCTGGAGCCATCGTTGTTGACGGCTGATGAGCGCCAGTGGTTCAACGCCTACCACGCCGAGGTGCGGGAGCGTTTGAGCCCATTGCTAAGCGGTGCCGCGCTGGAGTGGTTGCAGGTCCGCACTGCCGCTATTTGATCGGTTGCGGTTCAGGGGGGCGACAGCGCAATGCCGAGCCCCCATTCAATCGTTGCCGCCTAAGACGGGTTCGCAAGGGGACGTTCAAGGGCGGTCGACGATCGAAATGTTGCCAAGGGCTTCCCGTACAAACTCCAGACGGTCTTGGCCGAAAAACAACTGATCTCCTACAAACAGGCTGGGCGCACCAAACACCCCGCGTTGAACGGCTCGTTCGGTGTTGTCCTTGAGGGCGGCTTTTACGACTTCATCGTTGGACAGGGCCAATATTTGTTCCGGATCGAAACCCTGCTCAGTGAGGACTGTGGCCACGACGGCGGGGTCTCCCAAATGACGGCCTTCTACCCAGAGGGCGTGGAACAGGCAGTCGATGAAGGCCTGGAAGCGTTCAGGTTGGTGCATTTGCATGCCGGTAACTGCCCTCATCAATACCAGCGTATTGATAGGGAAGTGCGGGCTGAACTTGAGCACAACCTTGTAGCGTCGGGCATATCGCGCCAGGTCATCCAACAGGTAGCGACCTTTGGCGGGGACGGTGATCGGGGAAGCGTTGCCGGTCGCCTTGAATACGCCCCCTAATAGTATTGGCCGATACACCAGCAGTGCGCCGGTTTCGGCGCACAGGGCAGGGAGTTGGGTATACGCCAGGTAAGTGGCGGGACTGCCGAGGTCGAAGAAGAACTCCAGGGGCTTATTCATGGTTGCTGCTCGCTGCTTATTGTTATGGGAGGCGTGACTACCAGGGCTCGTTCCAGGGGCGCAGGTCCAGTTCGAAAGTCCAGGCGTCCCGTGGCTGGCTATGTAGGAACCAATAGTTATCGGCGATATGGTCGGGGTTGAGAATGCCGTCCTGATCCTTGAGGGCATATTTCTGCGGAAAATTGTCGCGAATGAACGCGGTATCGATAGCGCCGTCCACCACCACGTGGGCGACGTGGATACCTCGGGGGCCTAATTCCCTCGCCATACTTTGGGCGAGGGCGCGAATTCCGTGCTTGGCGCCGGCGAACGCGGCAAACCCTGCAGCTCCACGCAGACCTGCCGTGGCGCCGGTGAACAGGATGGTGCCGCGGTTGCGCGTAACCATGCGTTTGGCGACTTCGCGGGCATTCAGGAAACCGGAGAAACACGCCATCTCCCAGATCTTGAAGTATTTGCGCGCCGTTTCTTCCAGGATGCTGCAGGGGACGTTGGCGCCGATATTGAAGACGAGGACTTCGATAGGGCCCAGTTCGCTTTCGATCTGTTCGATCAGTGCGATAACGCCTTCTTCTTTGCGCGCATCGCAAGCAAAACCATGGGCTTGGCCGCCCGCCAGCTGGATGCTGTCCACCAGCGGCTGCAGTTTGTCGGCGCTGCGACGGGTGACGCAGGCCACATACCCCTCGCGGGCAAAGCGTTTGGCAATGGCGCTGCCGGTTGCATCGCCCGCACCCACTACCAAAACGATTTTCTTGTTGTGCGTCATGGGAACTCCTTTGGCTCGGTGATCAAGCAGGAGTGTAGCCACAGCATCGCAAAGGGCAGGTTTGTGTCAGGAATTTGATCGGAGCAGTCGGGGACTGCTCGGGTGACTACTTACAGATGACGATCATGCTGCGGCTGGTGTAGCCAGCAGGGTTGAGGCCGAAGGGGTAGTCCCCAGGCTCCTCGGAATTGTCACCGGATTTGGCGATAACCCGGTAGCCCTTGGCTCCGCAAGAATTGGTGGCACTGGTGTAGCACTGGTCCCAGGAGGACGACAGGCCCGAACAGTTGATATGCAGCCCTTTTTTGCCCCGCTTCACTTCTGTCTTGGTGGTCGCGGCACAGCCAGCAATGGCCACGACCATGAACAGTATCAAAATTCGCTTCATTCCTATCCTTAATAGCCGCTCCGCAAAAAAGCCTGGAGCTGGCCTTACTCGCTCTCGATTGTAGCGTTCGGGCTGTCCTTGTCGAAATTCTCCATGAATGACATTGGTTTACCGACTAAACATGGCCTAAATGAGCGGCAAATACCAGAGCTACCTCGAAAGATGATTAGTCGGCGGGCACCAGTGGTTTGGATTCATTGCGCATGGTCAATGTGGCGCCTACGGAGGCCAGGATGATGCAGGTGATGGCCAGCCATTGGGCGAGGGATAAGTGCTCATGCAGGAAAAACAGGCCGGAAAGCGCGCCGAACGCGGGCTCGATGCTCATCAACGTACCGAAGGTGCGGGCGGGTAGTCGGGTCAGTGCGACCATTTCAAGGGTATAGGGCAAGGCGGTGGACAGAATGGCGACGCCAATGGCGATAGGGATCAGGGCGGGTGTCAGCAATGCAGTACCGGCATGGACGATACCAATCGGTGCGACGAAGAGGGCGGCAATCATGACGCCCAGCGCGGCGGTTTGTACGCCGTTGTCGTTGCCGGCTTTTTGGCCAAACAGGATATACAGCGCCCAGCAGACGCCCGCACCCAATGCGTAGCCCGCGCCGATCAAGTCAATGCCACTGCTGGCTTCCCCCATCGGGATCAGCAGGAGCAGGCCAATGATCGCGAGGGCAATCCACAGGAAGTCCATCGCTCGCCGTGATGCATAGATAGCCACGGCGAGGGGGCCCGTAAATTCGAGTGCTACTGCAATGCCCAGGGGGACGGTGCGCAAGGACATATAGAAGAGGAAGTTCATGCCGCCCAGCGCCATTCCGTAGACGATTACGGTGCGCAGGGACTTGGCCGTCAGCTTTGCGCGCCAGGGGCGCAATAGAAGCAGCATGATCACGCTGGCGAAAATCAGGCGCAGGGTCGTGGTGCCTTGTGCGCCGATGATAGGGAACATGCTCTTGGCCAGCGAAGCGCCGGACTGTATGGAGGCCATGGCGATTAACAGCAGGCCTACTGGAAACAATGCCGAGGCCAGGCTGCGGGGTGGGGTGGTCATTGAGGTGTGTCGTCCAAGGTCATAGTAGAGAAGCAGAGGTCGCTATGATGCTGAACTGTTGAGTAATGAGCAATATATTGCCCAACTATCGCTGCCACACGTCCTATATAGAAGGAATGTCAGGTGTTTTCGGTGGTTTGATAGAAATTCCAAATAAAGAGTTGACGGCAGATTCTGGAAGTCTATAATTCGCCCCACTTCCGGCGCAGTCGAAACGGAAAACTCCTTGGTAAACAAAGAGTTACGCAAGATTCGACACGCGGCGCCTGTAAGTTCTTCGCGAGCAAGCTCGCTCCTACAAAAAAGCCTTAACTGAACGGCATTAGGGCTTGCCACAACAAGCCCGCTCGCCACAGGGGTTCCAGTTTGCTGCGCGACAGCGCTAAGTCGGATATTGAGCGGGACCTCCCACATTTGTTTGGCCGTGGGTCAGTTAAGCCACGGGTTGGCTTGCAGGTGGCCGCGTTCGAATGCCTTGATCGCTTCGCTGCACTGCAAGGTGCTGCCAACTGCATCCAGGCCCAGCAGCAAGGGCGCCTGGGTGATGGCTTGGAACATGTTTCGTGTTCGATGGAGGCGATAAAGCGCCCTGAATGTGAACCTGAAACATTTTCTTTCATATCCCGCTTAGGGATTTCTCATTCTCATCCGTCTTAACTTAGATACAGCCTGTCGCGTCAGCAAAAGCTACGACCGGCCTTTTCCGGGCCTTCAATGCCCCCTCCGATCAAGACCCTCATTCACATGTCGAAGAAGTCACGCTCAAAACTCTGGTTTCTTGTACACAGCTGGCTCGCGTTGCCCATCTGGTTCTTTGTACTGATCGTCTGCGTCACCGGCACCCTGGCGGTGGTCAGCCAGGAGATCGTCTGGCTGGCCAACCCGGATATCCGTGCCAGCCAGCCGTCGGACGACGCCGAACTGCTGAGTTACGACCAGGTGATCGCCGCCATCCAGCGTGACGCGCCCGAGGTGATCGTGCAGTCGATCAGCCGCCCGGATGAGTCGCACTTTGCCCTGAGTGTCAACCTCAGCTACCCCGACGGGCGCTCCGTCGAGGTCTACGTCAACCCGTACACCGGGGTCATCCAGGGGATCAGCCCGGCCTTCAACTTCCAGCAATTTACCCGTGCCCTGCACGGCTGGTGGTTGGTGCCGTTCACCAATGGCTACAGCTGGGGCTGGTACCTGGTGTCGGCGCTCGGTATTCCGCTGCTGGCGTCGCTGGTCACCGGGCTGGTGGTGTACAAGCGGTTCTGGAAAGGCTTCCTGCGCCCGACCCTGCGTATCCGCCACGGTGCGCGGATCTTCTGGGGTGATTTCCATCGCTTGAGCGGTATCTGGTCGATCTGGTTCATTGCGGTGATCTCCATCACCGGTATCTGGTTCTTGATCCGGGCGATCCTGGGGGACAACCAGATTTCGATTTCCACTGAACCGGTGATCCCGGTGATTGCCCGCGAGAAGGTGCCGCTGTCTGCACCCGGTGTACCGGCCCCCATGATTCCGGTGGACGAGGCGATCAAGATCGCCACCCAGCGTATTCCCGGCCTGGAGGCGAGTTTCGTCAGCCTGCCTCTCAATGCCTACAGCCACCTGCAGATCGGCGGGCGCGGCTGGTACCCGCTGATGTACCAGACCGCGCAGATCAACCCCTATGACGGGGAAATCGCCGCCGCGCACTTGTTGTCCGACCGCTCGAAGCTGGAGTTCGTCACCGAATCCATGCGCCCGCTGCACACCGGCGACTTTGGCGGGCTGTGGATCAAGCTGATCTGGGCGTTCTTCGGCCTGATCATGAGCATGATGGTCCTGAGCGGCCTGCTGATCTGGACCAAGCGCACCGCCCTGGCCACCCTCAATGCCCTCAAGCGCGAAGCCAAGACCCAACGTGCGCCGGCGTCTATCCCGGCCATGCCAGCCGAAACCTCGGAGGCCAACCTATGAGCAAGCCCGCTGCCGCGCCCCCGCCTTCACCGCTGCGGGCCTTTTGGCTGAAATGGCGTTTCCACATCAACGTCCTGCTGTTACTGGTGCCCCTGGGCTTTATGCCCAAGTACTTTGCCGATGCCGCGCTGTTTCGTGGCGACACCGGCCTTGGCGAACGGGTGGTCGGTGACGTGCAGGTCGGGCCATGGAGCCTGAAGCTCGCCGAATTCCGCAACGAAGGCCCGCGCCCGGACCCGGCCGGCCCGATGAAGTCCTTCAATGCCGCCCTGTGCGCGACCTGCGCCGAGCAGGTCAAGGCCACCTACCTGCGTATCGGCAAGCCACGCAGCCTGCGGGCCGCCGGGGTGATCTTCTTCGGCACGCCCTACCGCATGGGCGCCGCCCTGCCCATCCCTGAGCGCACGCCGGTCGACGCCGAACTGTGGGTCACCATGGAAGGCTGGGACGGCACGATGCACCAGGGTTCCGTTCCTTTGAGCCAGGCCTCGCCTGCAACCATTGCCTGGCTGAACAAGCAAGGAGTTAAACCATGACTTTGATGCGCCTGACCCGCGCCTGTGGCGTTCTGTTGCTGAGCGCCGGCTTCAGTACGGTTGCCCTGGCCCACAACCCGATGTGCGAATGCAAGGAAATCCCCGGTGAGCAGATCCAGTGTACCGGCGGCTTTTCCGACGGCAGTGGCGCCCCCGGCGTGACCCTGGACGTGATCGGCTACGACGAGACCATCCTGCTGCCCGGCAAGCTCGGCCAGGACTCGACCCTGACCTTCAAGAAGCCCGCGGCCGAGTTCTATGTGCTGTTTGATGCGGGCCCCGGCCACGTGGTGGAAATCGACCAAGCGGATATCCAGCCTCAATGAGTACCACACAGGTTGTACGCCCCGCCGGTGCCGGCCATGAAACCCTCTACGTCCTGCTGCTGTGCCTGATCATCCTCGCGGTGGCCGGCACGGTGGTGGCCCTGCACGGTGAAACCCAGGTGGTGGCCGCCGTGTCCAGCCATCAACTGGATGCCCGCCGTGACCTGAGCGCCGCCGAACAAGGCATCTACGCCGACCTGCGGGTAACGCTGGATGAAATCCACGTGCTGCAACAAGAGCAAAGCGCCCTGCCTGGCCCCGAACAACTGGCCGAAGAAGGCTTTGCGCCGTTTGCCCGCGACGCCAGTTCGGTCAGTCGTGGCGACCATCGCTGGCAGTTGCTGGCGAATACGGCCTACCTGGGACTGAGCCAGGCGCCGACCACCAGTGGCTCGCTGCTGATGCGCGTGCACGGCGCCGAGCCGGACATCTGGCTCAACCGCCGCGCAGACCTCGCCGCCCCTTCCGACCTCACTGACCAGGCGCTGATCGCAGCCGGCTGGCAGCAGGTGGTCGCGCAATTCGATGCCGGCGTCACCCGCCAGCACCGTCACTGAACGAGAAGATCGATTGCCCATGTCTATTTCATCTCCCCTGTTACGCCTGTTGCTGGTTGGCCTGTTCAGCCTGATGCTCGCGCCCCTCGCTAACGCCGAGGCCGCCAAACGCCTGCGGATCGGCATCACCCTGCACCCTTACTACAGCTACGTGGCGAATATCGTCGGCGACAAGGCCGAGGTGGTGCCGCTGATTCCGGCCGGTTTCAACCCCCATGCCTACGAGCCGCGCGCCGAAGACATCAAGCGCATCGGCACCCTGGATGTGATCGTGCTCAATGGCGTCGGCCATGACGATTTCGCCGACCGCATGATTGCCACCAGCGAGCGCCCGGCTATCCCGGTGATCGAGGCCAACGCCAACGTGCCGTTGCTGGCCGCCACCGGCAATGCGGCGCGCGGTGCCGGCAAGGTGGTCAACCCGCACACCTTCCTGTCGATCAGTGCCTCGATTGCCCAGGTCAACAACATCGCCCGCGAGCTGGGCAAGCTCGACCCGGACAACGCCAAGACCTACACCCAGAACGCCCGTGCCTACGGCAAACGCCTACGCCAGATGCGCGCCGACGCCCTGGCCAAGCTGACCCGCGCGCCCAACCCGGACCTGCGTGTCGCCACCGTGCACGCGGCCTACGACTACCTGCTGCGCGAGTTCGGCCTGGAAATCACCGCGGTGGTCGAACCGGCCCACGGGATCGAACCCAGCCCCAGCCAGTTGAAGAAAACCATCGATGAACTGCGGGCGCTGGACGTGAAGGTGATCTTCTCGGAAATGGATTTCCCGTCCACCTATGTCGACACCATCCAACGCGAATCCGGGGTCAAGCTCTACCCGCTTTCGCATATTTCCTACGGTGAATACAGCGCTGAGAAGTACGAAGTGGAAATGACCGGCAACCTCAACACCGTGGTACGGGCGATCCAGGAGTCGGGGGCATGACGGTGGCGGAACACCTGAAAGTGGCCAGCGTCGGGCCAACGATCGACTTCGACCAGGTGACGCTGACCCTCGGCCGCACGGCGATTCTCGATCGCGTGAGTTTCCAGGTGCAGCCGGGCAGCATCCACGCACTGGTAGGCCCCAACGGCGGCGGTAAAAGCTCGCTGATCAAGACCCTGCTGGGGCAGACGCCGCATCAGGGCCACTTGAGCCTGCAATGGCCAACGGTGCCCGGCACCATCGGTTATGTGCCCCAGGCCCTGGAATTCGACCGGGGCTTGCCGATGACCGTGGATGATTTCATGGCTGCCATGTGCCAGCGGCGCCCGGCGTTCCTTGGGTTGTCGAAGCATTACGCCGGCACCATCGGCGAGGCGCTGGAACGGGTCGGCATGCAAGACAAGCGCAAGCGCCGCATGGGTGCGCTGTCCGGCGGTGAGCGTCAGCGCGTGCTGCTGGCCCAAGGGCTGATTCCGGCCCCGCACTTGCTGGTGCTGGACGAACCGATGTCGGCCCTCGATGAAGCCGGTATCCAAGTGTTCGAACGGCTGCTGAGCGACTGGCGCCTGGCCGGGATCACCGTGCTGTGGATCGAGCACGACCTGGAGGCCGTGGGTCGCCTGGCCGACCGCGTCACCGGGTTGAACCGCCGTGTGCTGTTCGACGCCACGCCAAAGGAGGCTCTGACCCCGGATCGCCTGCTGACCCTGTTCTCTACCCACCCTCGGAGCCCGGCGCAATGAGTTATGAAGCGTTTCGCTTGATGGTCCAGGGCTGGGCCTCTTCCGGTTACCTGCCGGAAGCCCTGGCCTATGGTTTTGTGGTCAACGCGTTGCTCGCCGGCCTGCTGATCGGCCCGGTGCTGGGCGGCCTGGGCACGCTGGTGGTGGTCAAGCGCTTTGCGTTTTTCTCCGAAGCGGTCGGCCATGCGGCGCTGACCGGCGTTGCGGTGGGCATCCTGCTCGGAGAACCCTATACCGGACCGTACGGCAGCCTGTTTGGCTACTGCCTGTTGTTCGGCATCCTGCTCAACTACCTGCGCAACCGCACCGGCCTGGCGCCGGATACGTTGATCGGGGTGTTCCTGTCGGTGTCCCTGGCGTTGGGCGCGAGCCTGCTGCTGATCCTGGCAGGCAAGATCAACGTGCATATCCTGGAGAACGTGCTGTTTGGCTCGGTACTGACGGTCAACGGCAATGACCTGCTGGTACTGGCAGTCGTAGGTTCGCTGGTAATGGCCCTGGCGCTGCCGCTGTACAACCGCATCATGCTCGCCAGCTTCAACCCGCAATTGGCCGCGGTACGCGGTGTGGCGGTGAAGACCCTGGACTACCTGTTCGTGATCCTGGTGACCCTGATCACCGTGGCGGCAGTCAAGGTCATCGGCGCGATCCTGGTCGGTGCGCTGCTGGTGATCCCGGCCGCGGCGGCCCGCCTGTTGAGCCAATCGCTCAAGGGATTCTTCTGGATCTCAGTGGTGATCGCTACCCTCAGCACCCTCTGCGGGATCCTGCTGCCCATCATCTTCGACCTGCCGATCCCCTCCGGCGCCGCGATCATCCTCGTGGCCGGTATCGCCTTCGCCTGTGCCGCCATTGCGCGCGGCACCGTGCCCAGTCTCAAAGGGAACCTTGGATAATGCGCGCGTTCTTCCCCCCCCTGACCCTGGCCATCGCCTGCTTGATCACCCCGCCGCTGATAGCCGCCGACGTCGCCAGGCCGGCCATGCACGCGGCCAAACCCATCAAGGTCCTGGCCTCGCTGCCCATCACCTATGGCTTGGCAGCGGTGCTGCTCAAGGGCACCGACGTGCAGTTGGAACGTGCCGCCCCGGCCAACCTGCCAGGCTCGCGCCAGGTGTCCTACTTCACCGGCCGTGGCGCACCGGCGCTCAATACGCTGGCCCAGGACGCCGACGCCGCCATCGGCCTGCGCTCGCTGTGGGCCGATGATCCGCTCTACCCCGTGGCGCGGCGCAGCAATATCCGTATTGTCGAAGTGGACGCCGCACGCCCGGTGGACGGCGGCTTGCCGGGGATCGCCGTGCAACCGGGCGTCACCGACGGCTTGAACAGCCAACCCTGGCAATCGAGCAATAACATGGGGCGCATGGCCGACGTAATGGCCGCCGACCTCAGCCGCCTGGCCCCCGCCGCCAAGCCAAAGATCGACGCCAACCTCGCCGCCCTCAAGCAACGCCTGCTCAAGCTCACTGCCGACAGCGAAGCGCGACTGGCCCAGGCGGACAACCTGAGCGTGGTGAGCTTGAGCGATCACTTTGGGTATCTGATCAGCAGTTTGAATCTGGAACTGCTCAGCACCGATGCCCGGCCCGATGCGGATTGGACGCCTGAGGCATTACAAAAACTCAGTGCCGAGCTGAAGGAAAACGACGTGGCCGTGGTGCTGCATCATCGTCAGCCGAGTGACGCCGTGAACGCCGCCGTCACGGCAGGCGGCTCGAAGTTGCTGGTGTTGAACGTCGACGGCGCGGACCCGGTATCGGAGTTGGAAACCAATGTGGATCAAGTGATCAAGGCACTCACAAAGCACTCACTGTAGGAGCGAGATTGCTCGCGAAAGACGTCAACGCTAACGCGGACAGCCTGATCCACCTCGGCGCCCTCAGGTTTTTCGCGAGCGAGCTCGCTCCTACAGGAAGCTCCCGATCACACCACATCCACGCCGACATGAATCGCATCATGCCGCCAGAACTCTAGGTCGCAGTCGATCAAGCGCTGGTGCTGGTCATAGTTGACCCGGGCAATCCGCAGGCCCGGGCTGCCCACCGACACGCGCAACGCCGCGGCGGCTTCCACCGGCAATGAGGTTGGCACAATCTCGAAACGCACCCGCCCGTAGTGCAGGTCGTACTTGCGCGCATACAGCTCGGTCATCGACTGATTCAGGTCGCACTCCAGAATCCCCGGGAAATAGTGCGGGTTCAGGTAGTGCTCCACATACAACACCAGCCGCCCATCGATCCGTCGGCTCCGGCAAATCTGGATCACGCTGGACAAGGCCGGCAGCTGCAACCACGCACACACTGCCGCAGACGCCGGTTGCAGCCGCGCGCTGATGACCTCGGTCGACGCCACGCGTCCCTGGTCATTGACCATGGCGTGAAAGTGGCTGCGCTGCATCAGGTTGTAGGCCAGCCGGGGTGGCGAGACAAACCAGCCACGACGCTCCTCGCGATAGATCTGCCCCTGGGCCTCCAGTTGTAACAAGGCTTCCCGCACGGTAATTCGAGTGGTACCAAACAACTCGCTGAGTTTGCGCTCGGCGGGCAGTTTGCTTGCAGGCGGCAACAAACCGTGGTCGATCTGCTCTTGCAGCGCCAGGCCGATGGATGTCACCGCCTTGATTGCCTCATCACGCATCAACGTTACCTATCTGGACTAGACCAGCACCGTTCAGGTGCATAAACCGCGCGTTATTTGGGCTTCTGTTGTTACGTGCCAGCCTAGGCATTACAGATGACCGACAGATGACAGTCCGCATCGTGCCCCCTGCCCCACCCTGCAATACATCGGCCAAGTCCAGAGTCTGCGGGCACTTGAGCATGGTCTACGCTAAGTCTGCACTGTGCGACATCAGCGCTTTAAAAACGACATCGACATGAAACTGTCATCCATCGAGCCTAGATTGGCTCAGGTATTGCTGACCTAGACCAACACCACCGCTAACGTTCGTATAAAACGCCGCGTTGAAAACGCCCAAAGGAGCTTCGGATGAAACAGCTTTTCCTGGCATCACTGTTAGGCTCGACCATTGCCATGTGCACCGCCGCCATGGCCGCTGATACCGATTTAAAAACCCTTGAAGCCGCCGCGAAAGCGGAAGGCGCCGTCAACAGCGTCGGCATGCCCGATGACTGGGCCAACTGGAAAGGCACCTGGGAAGACCTGGCCAAGACCTACGGCCTCAAGCACATCGACACGGATATGAGCTCGGCCCAGGAAATCGCCAAGTTCAAGGCCGAAAAAGACAACGCCAGCGCCGATATCGGCGACGTGGGCGCGGCCTTCGGCCCGATCGCGGTGAAACAGGAAGTCACCCAGCCGTACAAACCGTCCACCTGGGCCCAGGTTCCGGATTGGGCGAAAGACAAAGACGGTCACTGGGCCCTGGCCTACACCGGCACCATCGCCTTTATCGTGAACAAGAAGTTGCTGCACGGGTCTGAAATCCCCACCAGCTGGGCCGACCTGCAGACCGGCAAATACAAGGTCTCCATCGGTGACGTAAGCACCGCGGCACAAGCCGCCAACGGCGTGCTGGCCGCCGCCATCGCCAATAAAGGCGACGAGAAGAACATCGCCCCTGGCCTGCAATTCTTCACCAAGATCGCCCAGCAAGGCCGCCTGTCACTGTCCAACCCGACCATCGCCACCATGGAAAAAGGCGAAGTCGAAGTGGGTGTGGTCTGGGACTTCAACGGCCTGAGCTACAAGGCCAAGATGGCCAACCCGGCTGACTACGTGGTGCTGATCCCATCGGACGGCTCAGTGAAATCCGGCTACACCACCATCATCAACAAATACGCCAAGCACCCGAACGCCGCCAAGCTGACCCGCGAATACATCTTCAGCGATGCCGGCCAACTCAACCTGGCGCGTGGCAACGCACGTCCGATCCGTGCCGAAACCGACCTGAAACTGCCGGCCGACATCGCCAAGAACCTGATCCCGGGCGAGCAGTACACCAAGGCCAACCCGCAGCCGATCAAGGATGCCGATGCCTGGGAAGCGACTTCCAAGAAATTGCCGCAGTTGTGGAATGAGCAGGTCATCGTAGAAATGAAGTAAGGGTTTATCCCACATTGGAGCTCCAGTGGAGATCCAATGTGGGAGGGGGCTAGCCCCCGATGACGGTGGATCAGCTAACCAATCCGTTGAATGACACACCGCTATCGGGGGCAAGCCCCCTCCCACACTTTTGACCTCGTTCCTCCAGGGAAATTGAGTCAAGTCTATTGCCGCGGAGCGTTCTCCCCCATGAAGCACACTGTCATCCTTGTCGTGCTCGACGGCCTCAACTTTGAGGTTGCGAGGCACGCCATGGGGCACTTGCAGGCCTATGTCGGCGCAGGACGCGCAGCCCTCTACAAGCTGGAATGTGAACTGCCTGCCCTGTCCCGTCCGCTGTATGAATGCATCCTCACCGGCGTGCCACCGATCCAGAGCGGCATCGTGCACAACAACGTTTCACGCCTGTCCAACCAGCGCAGTATCTTTCACTACGCCACCGACGCCGGTCTCACCACGGCGGCAGCGGCCTATCACTGGGTCAGCGAGTTGTATAACCGCACGCCCTTTATCGCCGCCCGTGACCGTCATACCGACGACAAGGCGCTGGCGATCCAGCACGGGCATTTCTACTGGAATGACCATTACCCGGATTCACACCTGTTTGCCGACGCCGAGAGCCTGCGGCTCAAGCACGCGCCGCACCTCCTGGTGGTGCACCCGATGAACATCGACGACGCCGGCCACAAGCACGGCCTCGACACACCGCAGTACCGCAACAGCGCACGCGCGGCCGACATCATCCTGGCCGACTACCTGCAAGCCTGGCTCGATGCCGGTTACCAGGTGCTGGTGACCGCCGACCACGGCATGAACAACGACCGTTCCCACAATGGCCTGCTGCCGGAAGAACGCGAAGTGCCGCTGTTCGTCATCGGCGACGCCTTCAGCCTGGACGCCGGCGCCGCACCGAAACAGACCGAGCTGTGCGGCACCGTCTGCGAACTGCTGGGCGTCCCCCACGACAAACCGGTATGCCGGGAGCTGCTTAAATGAACGCTATGACCCGCGGCAAATGGCTGGCGTTGCTATGCCTGGTGCCATTCGCACTGTTTTTCATCGTGTTCGAGATTGCCCCACTGGTGTGGGTGCTGATCAACAGCCTGCAAACGGAAGAGTCCGGCTGGGGCGTGGACAACTTCACGCGCATCTTCAGTTCGAAGTTCTACCGGCAAGCGATCCAGTTCAGCCTGGAGATCAGCTTCTACTCCAGCATCTTCGGGATCATCATCGCCACCCTGGGCAGTTACTCCCTGCGCCGCGTCGATTCGCCGCTGCGTAACTTCGTCACCGCCTTCGCCAACATGACCAGCAACTTCGCCGGCGTGCCCTTGGCGTTTGCCTTCATCATCCTGCTGGGGTTCAACGGCAGCATCACCTTGATGCTCAAGCAGGCCGGGCTTATCCAGGACTTCAACCTGTACTCCAAGACCGGGTTGATCATCCTCTACACCTACTTCCAGATCCCCCTCGGCGTACTGCTGCTCTACCCGGCGTTTGATGCGCTGCGCGAAGACTGGCGCGAATCGGCGGCGTTGCTGGGCGCAAATGGCTGGCAGTTCTGGCGGCATATCGGCTTGCCGGTATTGGCGCCGGCGCTGCTCGGCACGTTCGTGATCCTGCTGGCCAACGCCCTGGGTGCCTATGCCACCGTCTATGCCTTGACCACCGGTAACTTCAACGTGCTGCCGATCCGCATCGCGGGCCTGGTGTCCGGCGACGTGTCACTCGACCCGAACCTGGCCAGTGCCCTGGCCGTCGTGCTGGTGGCACTGATGACCGTGGTCACGGTAGTCCATCAACTGCTGCTCAAGAGGAGCTACCATGTCTCGCGCTGAAGCCGGCCCTGCCGCCCTCTACCATCGCGTAGTGGTGTACCTGTTGTTCGCGATCCTGGTATTGCCGCTGATCGGCACCTTCGTCTATTCCATCGCCAGCAGTTGGTCGGCCACCATCCTGCCCGCCGGCTTCACGGTGAAATGGTATGTGCAGTTGTGGAGTGACCCGCGCTTCCTGATGGCCTTCGGGCAATCCTTGCTGGTATGCGTGGGTGCGCTGATCCTGTCGGTGGTGTTGATTTTGCCGTTGCTGTTTGTGGTGCATTACCACTTCCCCCGGCTCGATGCGCTGATGAATATCCTGATCCTGCTGCCCTTCGCGGTGCCGCCGGTGGTGTCGTCGGTGGGCCTGCTGCAACTGTATGGTTCCGGCCCATTCGCGATGGTGGGCACGCCGTGGATTCTGATCGGCTGCTACTTCACCGTGGCCTTGCCGTTCATGTACCGCGCGATCACCAACAACCTGCAAGCCATCAACCTGCGGGACCTGATGGACGCCTCGCAACTGCTCGGCGCCAGCACCTGGCAGGCGGCGATCCTGGTGGTGCTGCCGAACCTGCGCAAAGGCTTGATGGTCGCCCTGCTGCTGTCGTTCTCGTTCCTGTTCGGTGAGTTCGTGTTCGCCAATATCCTCGTGGGGACACGCTACGAGACCCTACAGGTGTACCTCAACAACATGCGTAACAGCAGCGGCCACTTCACCAGTGCCGTCGTGATTTCCTATTTCTTCTTTGTGCTGGTGCTGACCTGGGCCGCCAATATCTTGAACAAGGACAAAAGCCAATGAGCTTCGTGAGCGTCCAACACCTGCAAAAAGGCTACGCCGGCACTCCGGTGTTCAGCGACATCAACTGCGAGATCGCCAAGGGCGAGTTCGTCACCCTGCTTGGCCCGTCCGGCTGCGGCAAATCCACCCTGCTGCGTTGCATCGCCGGCCTGACCTCGGTGGACAGCGGCCAGATTCTCCTCGACGGCCAGGACATCGTACCGCTGAGCCCGCAGAAGCGGCAGATCGGCATGGTGTTCCAGAGCTATGCGCTGTTCCCCAACATGACCGTGGAACAGAACGTCGCCTTCGGCCTGCGCATGCAGAAAGTCAATGCCGACGACAGCCACAAGCGCGTGCAGGAAGTACTGCAACTGGTGGAACTCAAGGACCTGGCCGGACGTTATCCGCACCAGATGTCCGGCGGCCAGTGCCAGCGCGTAGCCCTGGCCCGCTCGCTGGTCACGCGCCCGCGCCTGTTGCTGCTCGATGAGCCGCTGTCGGCACTGGATGCACGCATTCGCAAGCACCTGCGCGAACAGATCCGTCAGATCCAGCGCGAACTGGGGCTGACCACGATTTTCGTGACCCATGACCAGGAGGAAGCACTGACCATGTCCGACCGCATCTTCCTGATGAACCAGGGCAAGATCGTGCAAAGCGGCGACGCCGAAACCCTCTACACCGCACCCGTGGACGTATTTGCCGCCGGGTTTATCGGCAACTACAACCTGCTCGATGCCGACAAGGCCAGCCAACTGCTGCAACGCCCGATCAGTGGGCGTATCGCGATTCGCCCCGAAGCCATCGAACTGAGCCGCAGCGGCGAACTCGACGCCTTGGTGCGCAGCCACAGCCTGCTGGGTAACGTGATCCGTTACCGCATCGAAGCCCGTGGCGTGGAACTGGTGGTGGACGTGCTCAACCGCTCGGCGGACGACCTGCACCCGGACGGCCAGCGCCTGGCACTTTCCATCGACCCCAGTGCGCTGTGTGAAGTAGCCTGAGCAACAACGATTGACTGAGAGAGCATGACGGATGGCATTGGTAATTTTTGATTTGGACGACACGCTGATCCACGGTGACTGCGCCACCCTGTGGAGCGAGCAGATGGGCCGCCTCGGCTGGGTCGACCCGGAGTCGTTCATGCGCAAGAACAACGAACTGATGGACGCCTACAGCCGGGGCGAGCTGGCCATGGAAGACTTCATGGACTTCAGCCTGGAGCCGATGATTGGCCGCACGCCGGAGGAAATCGAGCATCTGGTCGAACCGTGGGTCGAAGATGTGATCGAGCCGCTGATCTACAGCGACGCCACCAAAACCATCGCCCGCCACCGGGCGAACGGCGACCGAGTCCTGGTGATTTCCGCATCGGGCACCCACCTGGTCACGCCCATTGCGGCGCGTATCGGTATCGATGAGGTGCTCGGGATCGATCTGGACGTCGGCCATGGCGCGTACAGCGGCCGTACCGTCGGTGTGCTGACCTACCGCGAAGGCAAGATCACGCGTTTGCTGGATTGGTTGGAACGGGAAGGAGAAACCCTGGAAGGGGCGTACTTTTATTCGGATTCGCGCAATGATCTGCCGTTACTGCTGAAAGTCGATCACCCGCAGGTGGTGAACCCGGATCCGGTGCTGCGCGAGCACGCCGAGAAGGCCGGCTGGCCGATCCACCACTGGGTCTGATTCGACCGAAATCCAAATGTGGGTGGGGCGGTGCGACGATTCGACTTGCTCCCGATGGCGGTGTGCCAGATGAAGAATTCTTCACTGACCCACCGCCATCGGGAGCGAGCCTCCACCCACCTTGACCCTATTTCAATCCCGGATCAGGTCAGGCTTTCGTCAATCACCAACACCAACTTCCCGGCAATCTGGTTGGTCGCCAACTCGGCAAACGCCGCCTCGGCATCCTTGATCGGGAAAGTCTTGGCCAACTGCGGGCTCAAGCGCCCTTCGGCGAACAGCGGCCACACCTGCTGGCTCAGATCACTGAACAGGTCAGCCTTGAACTGATCATCACGGCTGCGCAGGGTCGAGCCCAACAACTGAATACGCTTGCCCAGCACCTGTGCCAGGTCCAGCTGCGCCTCGCGGCCACCCATCAGGCCGATCAACACCCAGCGCCCGTCCAGGGCCAGCAGCTTGAGGTCCAACGCCGCGTAGCTGCCGCCGACCGGGTCGAGGATCACATCGAACGGCCCGAAATCGCGCAACCCTTCGATACCGTCGGTGCGCACCACACCGCCCTGGGCCCCGAGGTCTTCGCAGTAGGCCAGGCGCTGCGCCGAACCGACGCTGACCCAGCACGGGCTGCCAAACGCCTTGCACAGCTGGATCGCCGCCGAACCCACGCCGCTGGCGCCCGCGTGCAGCAACACTTTTTCACCGGGCTTGAGCCCTGCCAGCTGGAACAGATTGAGCCACGCCGTGCTGTACACCTCAGGCAACGCCGCCGCTTCGGCCAGCGACAGGCCTTCGGGCACGGGCAGTACATGGCGAGCATCCACCACCACTTCTTCCGCCATGCCGCCACCGGCCAGCAGCGCGCAGACCCGGTCGCCCACTTGCCAGGACGAGCCGGCCCCGACTTCGCTGATCACCCCGGAACACTCCAGGCCCAGCACATGGCTGACGCCCGGCGGCGGCGGATAGAGCCCCGCCCGCTGCAATAAATCGGCGCGATTGAGCCCCGCAGCCGCCACGCGAATGCGAACTTGGCCTACATCGCACGTAGGACTTGGCGCCTCAACCCACTCCACATGACCTTCAACGCCTTGCAATGCTTTCACAGTGCCTCCATAGTGAGTCTGGACTGAGCCCGTAGCTGTAGCGTCGGGCTTTTTGCATTATGCGACCGGCCCATATGGAACCGGCGACTTCAAAGACGGCCTAATATGCGTTATCAATTGCCCCCGCGTCGAATCAGCATGAAGCATTTGTTCCCCAGCACCGCCCTCGCTCTTTTCATTGGTCTCGGCCTCTCGTCGATGTCGACCAATACGTTCGCAGCCAATAGCTGGGACAATCTTCAGCCTGATCGCGATGAGGTGATTGCCAGCCTTAACGTCGTCGAGTTGCTCAAGCGCCATCACTACAGCAAGCCGCCGCTGGACGACGCGCGCTCGGTGATCATCTATGACAGCTACCTCAAGCTGCTGGATCCGTCGCGCAGCTACTTCCTGGCCAGCGATATCGCTGAGTTCGATAAGTGGAAGACCCAGTTCGACGACTTCCTCAAGAGCGGCGACCTGCAACCCGGCTTCACCATCTACAAGCGCTACCTGGACCGCGTCAAAGCGCGTCTGGACTTCGCCTTGGCGGAGCTGAACAAAGGCGTCGACAAGCTCGACTTCACCGAGAAGGAATCCCTTCTGGTGGATCGCAAGGACGCCCCTTGGCTGACCAGTACTGCCGCGCTCGACGACCTGTGGCGCAAACGCGTCAAGGACGAAGTGCTGCGCCTGAAGATCGCCGGCAAAGACCCCAAGGCCATCCAGGAACTGTTGACCAAGCGCTACAAGAACCAGTTGGCGCGCCTGGACCAGACCCGTGCCGAAGATATCTTCCAGGCCTACATCAATACCTTTGCGATGTCCTACGACCCGCACACCAATTATCTGTCGCCAGATAACGCGGAAAACTTCGATATCAATATGAGTCTGTCGCTGGAAGGCATCGGTGCCGTCCTGCAAAGCGACAATGACCAGGTCAAGATCGTGCGCCTGGTGCCGGCGGGTCCGGCAGACAAGACCAAGCAAGTGGCTCCGGCCGACAAGATCATCGGTGTGGCCCAGGCCGACAAAGAGATGGTCGATGTGGTCGGCTGGCGCCTGGACGAAGTGGTCAAGCTGATCCGTGGGCCGAAAGGCAGCGTGGTGCGCCTGGAAGTGATTCCGCACACCAATGCGCCGAACGACCAGACCAGCAAGATCGTGTCCATCACCCGCGAAGCGGTGAAGCTCGAAGACCAGGCCGTGCAGAAGAAAGTCCTCAACCTCAAGCAGGATGGCAAGGACTACAAGCTGGGCGTGATTGAAATCCCGGCCTTCTACCTGGACTTCAAGGCCTTCCGTGCCGGCGACCCGGACTACAAGTCCACCACCCGCGACGTGAAGAAAATCCTTACCGAGCTGCAGAAGGAAAAAGTCGACGGCGTGGTCATCGACCTACGCAACAACGGCGGCGGTTCCCTGCAGGAAGCCACCGAGCTGACCAGCCTGTTTATCGACAAGGGCCCGACCGTGTTGGTACGCAATGCTGACGGCCGTGTCGACGTGCTCGAAGACGAGAACCCGGGCGCCTTCTACAAAGGCCCGATGGCGTTGCTGGTCAACCGCCTCTCGGCCTCGGCTTCGGAGATTTTCGCTGGCGCCATGCAGGACTATCACCGCGCGTTGATCATCGGCGGCCAGACCTTCGGTAAAGGCACCGTGCAGACCATCCAGCCGCTCAACCATGGCGAGCTGAAACTGACCCTGGCCAAGTTCTACCGGGTTTCCGGGCAGAGCACCCAGCATCAGGGCGTACTGCCGGACATCGACTTCCCATCGATCATCGATACCAAGGAAATCGGCGAGAGCGCACTGCCTGAGGCCATGCCGTGGGACACCATCCGTCCCGCGATCAAGCCCGCGTCAGACCCGTTCAAACCGTTCCTGGCGCAGTTGAAGGCCGACCACGACATCCGCTCCGCCAAGGATGCCGAGTTCGTGTTTATCCGCGACAAACTGGCTTTGGCCAAGAAGTTGATGGAAGAGAAAACCGTCAGCCTCAACGAAGTGGATCGCCGCAAGCAGCACAGCGACATCGAGAATCAGCAACTGGTGCTGGAAAACGTCCGCCGCAAGGCCAAGGGCGAAGAGCCACTCAAGGAGCTGAAGAAAGAAGATGAAGATGCGCTGCCGACCGAGGCGGATAAAACCAAGCCGGAAGACGACGCCTACCTGGCCGAGACAGGCCGGATCCTGCTGGACTACCTGAAAGTCAGCAAGCAGGTGGCCAAGCAGTAAATGATGGCGATTTAATGTGATCGCTCAGCAGAGTGTCATCATATAGACATCATTCTGTCGTGAAATGAAGGACCGTAGGCTTAATGCCTGCGGTCCTTTTTTTTCGATCGAGATCGCCATGACCATGACCGAACAGCTGAATGCATTGGGCTCTATCCTGGCTCAAGGCAGTTTGCACAGCCTGTTCCAACCGATCATCTGCCTGTCAGAACGGCGCATCCTCGGCTACGAAGCCCTCAGTCGTGGCCCGTCCAACAGCCCGCTGCACTCCCCTGTCGCCTTGTTCGCCGTGGCCAGCCACGCAGGGCGCCTCAGTGAACTGGAAATGGCCTGCCGCGAGAGCGCCTGCCGCCGCTTCAGCGACCAGAAGCTGCCGGGCAAGCTGTTTCTCAATATCTCGCCGGAATCCCTGATGGAAACGGCGCACCAACCAGGACGCACCCTGCAACTGCTGCGCGACTTCGGCATTCCACCGAGCCAGGTGGTGATCGAACTCACCGAGCAGACACCCACCGACGATTTCGACGTGCTGCAAACCGCCCTGCATCATTACCGTGACATGGGCTTCGCCATCGCCCTTGATGACCTGGGTGCCGGGTATTCCAGCCTGCGGCTGTGGTCGGAGTTACGCCCGGATTACGTGAAAATCGACCGGCACTTCATCGACGGTATTCATCAGGACGCGCTCAAACGTGAGTTTGTCGGCTCCATCCTGCAGATCGCCCGGGCCTCTCGTGCCCAGGTGATCGCCGAGGGCATCGAATTGCCCGAGGAGCTGGCGGTGCTGACCGAGATGGGGGTCGACCTGGTCCAGGGGTACCTGCTTTGCCGCCCGCAGGAACACCCGCCGCAAGAAGCACGCCTGATGCTGCCCAAGCCCGACAACGCCAATATTGCCCTCAGCGAGGAAGCCAGCGACCTCAGCGCGCTGCTCAACGAACAACCGGCGGTGGATCAGGACACCGCCACCGCCCAAGTGCTGGAATCTTTCCGGCGCCAGGCCAACCTCAATTCGCTGGCGGTGCTGGATGGGCGTGGCCATCCGGTCGGTATCGTGCATCGGCATTCGTTGTCCGATGCGCTGCTCAAGCCGTTTGCCACCGACCTCTTCGCGCGCAAGCCGATCAGCCGCCTGATGAGCACTGATTTTCTGGCGGTGGAACTGAGCCAATCCTTGCAGCAAGTCAGCCGGCTGCTCACCAGCCGCGCCCGGCAACGCATCGAAGAGGATTTCATCATCACGCTCAACGGCGACTACCTGGGCCTGGGCCGGGTGATCGACGTGCTCAAGCTGATCACCGAACTGAAAATCCAGCAAGCGCGCTACGCCAACCCGTTGACCCTGTTGCCGGGCAATGTGCCGATCCAGCAGTGCCTGACGCGGCTGTTGCAACAGCAACGGGAGTCGGTGATTTGCTATGTGGATATCGACAGCTTCAAGCCGTTCAACGATATCTACGGCTACGGGCGTGGGGATGAGGTGTTGTTGTGCCTGGCACAATGCCTGAACGACCGGGTCGACCCCAGCCGCGACTTCGTCGGGCATATCGGTGGCGATGACTTTTTGCTGGTGCTGGGGCCGCAGGATTGGCGCAAGCGGCTCAACCAACTGCTGGACGACTTTCACACCCAATGCCGACGTTTCTACCGCGCCGAGCACCTGGATGCAGGCTGCTTCGTGGCCCTGAACCGCCAAGGTATACGCCAGGAGTTTGCGTTGCTGTCGCTGTCCATCGGCGTGGTGCATTTATATCCACAGGCCTGTGGACAACTCGATGCCAGCCAGTTGGCCGAACTGGCATCCCAGGCCAAACACCACGCCAAGGATGTGGCCGGCTACAGCATCCATGTGATCGACAGCCTGGATTTACTGCCACAGGCGCTTTAGGCCTCGGCGGACTCCGGGTACTCGTATTCGAATACGCGCACCACTTCCGAGGCGTGCCAGGAGGCGGCGGCCACCCCATCGGATGGCCCGCTGAAACGCCCCAGGCGCTCCACGCACTCAAAGAAGCCGGTGCGCGGCAGGCGGCTGGCGCCCTGGCTGATCACCAGGGAGCTGCGTAACGGCTGCTCGGCCTTGGCGTCCAGCGCAGCCAGGTGTTCCAGCGCGGCGGCCAGGGTTTGCATGGCCGGCGTGGGAAATTGCAGGCGCTCCAGCAGTGCGCGGTAGGTCAGCAGATGGCGCTGGCGGCGCGCCTGGTCCAGTTCATTCAATAACCCATCCCAGTGTTGACGGCTGATACGTAAGCTCAAGACTCGTCCCTCCAACCTGCAACGCCCAGTTCCCAGGCCAGGCTGCGGCGGATCGCGGCATCCGGCTGGCGTTCACCACTTTCGATCAATCCAAGATACGAGGGGCTGATACCCACGGTACGCGCCAGGGTCTCGATGGCCAGGCCCTTGGCTTCGCGCAAGCCGCGCAGGTCAGCGAGCGGGCGCAGGTCCTGGGCGACAGCGGCTTGGGCAGTAGAAGGCGAAGGTGACGTAGGCTGTTGCTGACCGGCAGCTTTTAGCAGCGCCTGGTACTGATCCCATGGCAACACCGCATATTCGGGTTCGCCATTCCGTGAAATTATCTGAATATCCATGACCGCCCCGTAGGATAACAACACTTACTAAGTAAGCACTTTCCTTAAGCACCTTCTTAAGAGTGTAATCCTAACAGCCACAAAGGTCGCAGGGGGATAGCACTGTCGTCAGTTTTTTTGCGGGTTTTCATTGGCCAGCAAGGCCGGTGTCGCAGGCAGCCGCTCGACCACGGCGAGCTTTTCCGGGCGCTGCGCCTCACGCCAGGCACGAAAAGCGCTGAGTTCGCCTTCCAGGGTCTTCATGACCCATGCCAGCACCGCAATGTCGTCGAGCATGCCGAACATGGGGATAAAGTCCGGGATCGCATCAACCGGGCTGAGGAAGTACATCAGCCCCGCCACCACCGAAACCAGCGCCTTGGGACTGATCGCACGGTACTCGCCGCGCCAGTAGGCCAGGCACAGGGACTGGAGCAGCTTGAGGTCATCCTTGAGTTTGCCCAAGCGGTTCCCCTGGCTTGAGCCCTTGGCGGCAACGGCGAACAGCAGGGTCGGCAACCGTCCACGGCCGAGCAGGCGAGCGGCCATGGGCAGGAAGCGGGTGAAATTGAAGGGTGGTTTCATTCGTCACTCCAGTTCCAGGCAACAGAAAAGGTTATCCACACAAATTGTGGATAACCTTGTGAACAGAGCCCGTTTTCCTGGCTGAAAGCCACGGTTTACAAGGCTTGCAGTCAGATCGGGCGTTTTTTGCGCACATGAAAAAAACCCAAGAATTCATTGACTTGGCGCTTGCGTGCGGATAGCCGTACTCGAACCTTATATCAGACTGTTTCACGTTGCGGACGTTCGTTTGGATTGGCGGAGCCGTGAATGGGGGAACCGCAGAAACGACAACGCCCCGTCGAGACGGGGCGTTGGGTGTTCAGGCGCCGATTACTTCTTGGCGGCTGGTGCGTCAGGGGCTTCAGCCTTGGCCGGGTCCTTGATGCCCAGCAGTTCCAGGTCGAATACCAGCACGGAGTTGGCTGGAATCGCAGGGCTCGGGCTCTGGGCGCCGTAAGCCAGGTCGGACGGGATGTACAACTCGACCTTCTCGCCAACGTGCATAAGTTGCAGGCCTTCGACCCAACCAGGGATCACACCGCTGACCGGCAGGTCAATCGGGCTACCGCGATCCACGGAGCTGTCAAAGGTCGTGCCGTTGGTGAGTTTGCCGGTGTAGTGAACGGTCACCACGTCGGTAGGCTTAGGCTGAGGGCCATCGGCCTTCTTCACGATCTTGTACTGCAGACCGGAAGCGGTAGTGACGACGCCGTCTTTCTTGGCATTGTCTTCGAGGAATTTCTTGCCGGCGGCTGCCGACTCTTCGCTCATCTTGGCCATGCGTTCTTCAGCACGCTTCTGCAGTGCGGCAAACGCTTCAACCAGTTCGTCGTCTTTCAGCTTCTGTTCTTTCTTGCCAACGGCATCTTCGATGCCTTGGGCTACCGCTTTGGAGTCCAGGTCATCCATGCCTTCTTGGGCAAGGCTCTTGCCCATGTTCAGGCCGATGCCGTAGGAAGCTTTCTGCGCCGGGGTTTTCAGCTCTACGCTGGTCTGCGAATCACAACCCGCAAGTACCAGGCTAACCAGGGCCACCGCCGCCGCCAACCGATGCTGTTTCATGCTATTTCCTTGTTCATGCGCCAAAAGGGCATTTGAATAAAGTCGCGAGCTTATCAGGCGGCCACGACCAATGGCTACCGGCATGTGAGCAGGAAACTTCTGATAAGTTCACGTGTTTAAAAGCATTTTCATTCATGATGGGCCCCCGCGATGGATCGTGGGTCCGCCTACTACCAGCCTCATGGCCACTTGCCGCACTTGTGGCGTAGTGGCATAACAACGCAACCCCTCGACAAGGCCGAGACAAGGATAGCCATCTTGCGCATTTTTTCCCGTGTTTTACTGCTGATATTCGCCATTTTTGCCCTATTGCTGGCCGTGGTGATCTATTACACCGTCAATCCCAAGTTGCCGGACTACGTCCCCGTGAAGCAGGTGCACTACCAGGATCAATGGAGTGCCGCCGACCGCCAGACCTATTACTTCACGCCCCAGGGCACCCAGGTCAAGGGCCTGCATTACGACTGGTTCACTGCCCTGGAGTTGCCGTTTTCCGATCAGCGCTTTGCCACGCCCGAGTACCTGGCGCGCTTCGGTTTCCTGGTAGACCCCAAGCAAGTGCCCACCGCGCAGAACCCCGGCAACCTGCCCGTGGGTTTCGCCCGACACAAGAACGCCGACGACCCCAGCGAATACCTGGATATCACCTGTGCCGCCTGCCACACCGGCGAGCTTCACTTCAACGGCCAGGCCCTGCGTATCGACGGGGGTTCCGCGCAGCACGTGCTGCCCTCCAGCGTGCCCACCTTGCGCGGCGGCAGTTTCGGCCAGGCCCTGGTGGCCAGCCTTGCGGCAACGTATTACAACCCGTGGAAATTCGAGCGTTTCGCCCGCCACGTGCTGGGTCACGATTACGACGATCACAACAAGGAGCAACTGCGCCAGGACTTCAAACAGTCGCTGAACCGGTTCCTCAAAGTCGCCTGGAATGACACCCATCGCGGCCTCTACCCCACCGAAGAAGGCCCGGGACGCACCGACGCCTTTGGCCGCATCGCCAACGCCAGCTTCGGCGATGCCATTTCTCCGGATAATTACCGCGTTGCCAACGCACCTGTGGACTACCCGCAACTGTGGGATATCTGGACCTTCGACTGGGTGCAATGGAACGGTTCAGCCCAGCAACCCATGGCCCGCAATATCGGCGAAGCCCTCGGCGTGGGCGCGACCCTGACGTTCTTCGACGGCGCCGGCCAGCCGCTCCAGGGCGATGCGCGCTACCCGTCCAGCGTGCGCGTGCGCGACCTGAACCTGATCGAAGAAACCCTGCAACGCCTCAAGCCCCCCACCTGGCCGGAAGATCTGTTCGGCGCCATCGACAAGCCCCTCGCGGCCCAAGGCCGCGCGCTGTTCACCGAGAACTGCGCCGGCTGCCATGTGCCGGCCGTCACCCAGGAACAGGGCCGCCCGGTGCAGCACCTGAAGATGCTCCCGGTGGACTACATCGGGACCGACCCGGGCACCGCCAGCAACATTGCCGACCAGCGCTATGACCTCAGCGCCCTGCAATGGGACCCTGCGGAACTGGCCAAGCTCAATGTCGAACTGCACCCCACGCCCACCGAACCACTGGACCTGAAAAAAGTCTCGGTGGCCAAGGGCCTGGCCTACGTCACCGCCTTCGTTGAGGACCACGCCTACCGCGCTGCCGGTGTGACCCCGGCCGAGCGGCCGCGCCTGGACGGTTACGGCCTGCCTATCGGCGTGCGCGAGTTGCGCGCCTACAAGGCGCGGCCATTAGCCGGCGTATGGGCCACCCCACCGTTCCTGCATAACGGCTCCGTGCCGACGATCTACCAATTGCTCTCGCCCCAGGACGAACGCAGTACCACCTTCTATAAAGGCACCTTCAACTACGACCCGCGTCACCTGGGCTTTGAGACCGCAGCCTTCAAGAATGCCTTCCTGTTCGATACCAAAATCACCGGCAACCACAACAGCGGCCACGAATTCCGTGCCGGCCAACGTGGCAATGGCGTCATCGGCCGTGGCTTGTTGCCGCAGGAACGCTGGGCGCTGCTGGAATACCTGAAAGTGCTGGGCGGCCCGCTGGAGCAACAACTGCCATGATGATCCGATCTCGATACGACCAACCTTCCCTGCTTGCCCGCCTGTGGCTGCGCATCGGCGCGTTTCTCGGCAAGACCCTGCTGTGGCTGGTGGGCCTGGGCCTGCTCGGCTGGCTGGCGAGCACGGCGTGGTTTGCCTGGCAGCACAGCGGCCCGGTGTCGCCGGATGAGCAGATCCCGCCCGGTGAAGCGGTGATGACCCAAGGCATTATCCAGACCGCTGTGCGCATCGTTGACCAGCACCGCGAAGGCACGCGTTACCTGCGCGATGCCCATGCCAAGGCCCATGGTTGCGTGAAGGCCGAAGTCAGCGTGCCCGCCGACCTCGATCCGGCATTGCGCCAGGGCGTCTTCGCTGAGCCGGACAAGACCTGGCAGGCGATGATGCGCCTGTCCAACGGCAACGCCTACCCGCAGTTCGACAGCATCCGCGATGCGCGCGGCATGGCGCTCAAGCTGCTCGATGTGCCAGGTAAGCAGCTGCTGGCGGACCAGCAGGCGCGGGCCGAACAGGACTTCGTGATGTTCAGCCACCCGAACTTCTTTGTCAGCGATGTGGCTGAATACGCGCAGAACATCGGCGCCCAGGCCGACGGCAAGAAAGTCCTGGCGTTCTTCCCCAAGGCCGACCCACGCAGTTGGCAAGTGCGCCACCTGTTTATCGCCCTGGCGACCCTGGCCCTCGCGCCGGCCAGCCCAACGCAGACCACCTACTTTTCGGTTTCGCCCTATAAGTTCGGTGCGGCCAACGCCAAGTTCCGTGTCGCGCCCGACCCGCAGAGCTGCCCGGAATACGTGCTGCCGAAACAGAACCAGGACCTGCCGAATTTCCTGCGCAGTGCCTTGAACCAGCAGTTGTCCACCGATCGCGTACCGGCGTGTTTCGTGCTGCAGATCCAGCGGCAGAACCCGCAGAAGTACATGCCGATCGAAGACACCAGCATCGAATGGAAGGAAAGCGATGCGCCCTATGAAACCGTGGCGAAGGTGAAGATCCCGCCACAGGATTTCGATACACCCGCGCTTAACCTGGCGTGCGACAACCAGTCGTTCAACCCGTGGTTTGGGGTAGAGGCGCACCGGCCCATCGGGGGGATCAATCGCTTGCGTAAAGCCGTGTATGAGGCGGTGAGTGATTATCGGCACAGCCGCAACTTGTAAGGTTGGGGGGGCAGGACTCCGTCAAGTGGTGGGAGCACGCCCCTCAAAAATAACTTATTGATTATTAAGAATTGAAACCTCCCCATTAAACGACCGGGTTGTTGTGGCGAGCGGGCTTGCCCCGCGTTGGGCTGCGCAGCAGCCCCAAAAAACAGCCCCGGAGCTGCCTGGCACACTGCAGCGCTCTTATTGGGGCTGCTGCGCAGCCCAACGCGGGGCAAGCCCGCTCGCCACAGGGGTAGGGGAGCCTCCCGCATTTAGATTGCATTAGATCAGGCAGAGGCTGTGCTGTTCTGCTTTTCGTAAAGAGTTCGTATAGTTTGCCCATTCGCCATAACGATTATGTCGCCTCTATTGAGCAACTAACCCCGGACACTCTACCGTCACTTCCTACCCCCCACCCCCCGTAGGAAGTCATCGTGGAAAGTTCAACTTTAGGCATGGTTGTCCTGTCAATGATTGCGCTCTTTGGCACCGCCGCGTTTTGTTTCGAACACCTCGCCACCCGTAGCGAGAAGAAAAAGAAGGCCAAATAAGCAGGCCATCAAAATCAGCAGAACCCCAGTTTTTCAAGGGATACCCGGGCGGCGGGCTATCCCTTGTTTTCGTTCGTCCGGCAAAACCTCGTCTATATACCGTCTTAATACCGGGGCCACTAATCAGTGCCCGAGCTTGATACCCCAGCGCTTAACCTCCCCCGCGTCCGCCATTGCGGCTTATTCATTCAGGGGAGTTACACCGTGCTCACACTCACGTTCATCTATATCGCCAGCGGCTTCTGTGCCGTGGGGCTGTTCGCTTACTTGGGCTATGCCCTTATTCGCGCAGAAAAATTCTAGGGAGTTCGCCATGTACGACCTGATGTTTATTGGCATCTCCCTGGTGTTTTTTGTTGCGACTGCCATGGCCATTGTCGCCATGGGCAAGATTTGAACGGAGCCACGACATGTTAAGCACTGTGCTGGAATTTGCGCTGGTCCTGGGGTTGATGACGGGGCTCGCCGTATTGATGGGCAAATGGCTGACCCGGGTGTTTACCGGGACGCAGCATGCCTTGCCGGAACGCTGTACCTATCGCCTGTTGGGCATTGACCCACGGGAGAGCATGAACTGGGCTCGCTACGGTTCGGCGCTGCTGTTATCGAACGCAGCGATGATGCTGCTCGGTTATTTCATCCTGCGCCTGCAGGCGGTGATGCCGATCAACCCCTTGGGGCTGGCCGCACAAACCCCGGACCTGGCGTTCAACACCGCCGTGTCCTTTATTACCAATACCAACTGGCAGGCGTATTCGGGTGAAACCAGCCTGTCGAACTTCAGCCAGATGGCGGTCATCACCTTTCTGATGTGCGTCGGCGCCACCTCCGGCGTGGTCGCGGCAGCCGGCTTCATTCGCGGTTTGAGCCGTTCCAGTTCGGGCGATATCGGTAATTTCTGGGTCGACTTCACCCGCACGCTCTACCGCGTGATGCTGCCGCTGTGCGTGGGCATGGCGCTGGTCTATGTGTGGCAGGGCATGCCGCAAACCTTCGCCTCCCAGGCACTGGCGACAACGCTGGAAGGTGCGCAGCAGCAACTGATTGTCGGTGCGGTGGCCAGCTTTGAATCGATCAAGCATATTGGTACCAACGGTGGCGGCTTCTTCAGCATGAACGCCGCCCACCCCTTCGAAAACCCGACACCGCTGACCAACGCCCTGCACATCCTCAGCATGTTGCTGATCCCCTCCGCGCTGACCTACACCTTTGGCAGCATGCTGTTGCAGCGCCGTCAGGGCTGGGTGTTTTTCGGCACCTTCCTGGTGTTGTTCATCGGCTTCCTCGCACTGGTCTACGGCGCCGAGCAAAACGGCAACCCGCGGCTGACCCAGGCAGGTGCCAACCAGACCCTGTCGCTGGAACAAAGCGGCGGCAACATGGAAGGCAAGGAACTGCGTTTCGGTATCGCCGACAGCAGCCTGTTTATCGCCACCACCACGGCGGCCACCACCGGCTCGGTCAACACCATGCATGACTCGCTGACCCCCATGGGCGGCTTCGTGCCCCTGGCACAGATGATGCTCAACTGTGTGTTCGGCGGCGACGGCGTGGGCTTTATCAACCTGATCCAATACGCCCTGCTGACCGTGTTCCTGGTAGGCATGATGATTGGCCGCAGCCCGGAATTCCTCGGCAAGAAAATCGAAGCCCGGGAGATGAAACTGGTGATGCTCTCGGTACTCGCGCCCCCCATCAGCATCCTTGGTTTCACCGCCCTCGCCGCCCTCTGGCCCGACACCATGGCCAGCCTCAATAACCTTGGCCCGCATGGTTTCAGTGAGGTGCTGTACGCCTACACCTCGGGCACCGCCAACAACGGTTCGGCCTTTGCCGGATTGAACGCCAATACGCCGTTTTTCAACACCACCATCGGCCTGGCGATGTTGATCGGGCGCTTCTTCACCCTGCTGCCGATGCTGGCCGTGGCCGGCTCCCTGGCGATGAAAAAAACCGTGCCTGCTGGCGCCGGCACCATCCCCACCGCAACCCCGCTGTTCATGCTGCTTTTGGTGTTCGTGGTGCTGGTGGTGGGCGGCCTGACCTTTTTGCCGGCGCTCGCGCTCGGCCCGCTGGTGGAGCAACTGCAGTTGCTGTCCGGCCAGACGTACAACTGAGGACACCTGGATGACGACTCAATCGATATTCAAAGGGCTGTTGCGCCCAGTGCTGGTTTCGGCGGTTTTTTTCATGCTGCTGACGGGGCTCGCATACCCGGCGTTCACCACCGTTGCCGCACAGCTGTTGTTTCCGTTCCAGGCCCGGGGTTCGCTGCTTGAACGCGACGGCCTGGTGATGGGCTCGGCGCTGATCGGCCAGCACTTCACCCGCCCGGAATACTTCCACGGCCGCCCGAGCATGACCCTCGGCGCCGACCCGCAAGACCCGAGCAAAAGCGTCTCGCAGCCGTACAACGCAGGCTCCAGCGGCGCGAGCAACCTGGGCCCCACCAGCCAGAAGCTGGTGGACCAGGTCGCCGCACGCGTCCAGGCCTATCGCCAGGACAACGGCCTGGCCACCGACGCGCAAGTGCCGGTGGACGCCGTCACCGCCTCCGCCTCCGGCCTCGACCCGCATATCTCGGTGGCCAACGCGCGGCTGCAACTGCCAAGGGTCGCCCGCCTGCGGCAACTCCCCGAAGCCGAGCTGCTGCAACTGGTCAACGCCCACACCACCGCGCGCACCCTCGGTTTGCTCGGCGAACCACGGGTCAATGTGCTGCAACTCAACCTTGCGCTGGACGCTCGCCTGCCATCGCGTCAGCCCCCCATTGCGGCCAGTGAGTAAGAGATTTCCCCCATGAAGAATGCTCGTTTACCTCTGTTTGATCGCAGTATCGTGCTGACCGCCTGTGCGGAAGCGTTCAAGAAACTGCTGCCCCAGGCCCAGTGGAAAAACCCGGTGATGTTCGTGGTGTACCTGGGCAGCATCCTTACCACGCTGCTGTGGTTCCAGTCCCTCGGTGGCCAGGGTGAAGCGCCCAGCGGCTTTATCCTCAGCATCACCTTGTGGCTGTGGTTCACCGTGCTGTTCGCCAACTTTGCCGAAGCCCTGGCCGAGGGCCGCAGCCGGGCCCAGGCCGCGAGCCTGCGCGGGATGAAACGCCAGACACTGGCCAAGTTGTTGCAACAGCCCAAGCACGGCGCGGCGTGGCTGCCGACGGAAGCCACGCTGCTGCGCAAAGATCAGGTGGTGCTGATCGAAGCCGGCGACCTGGTGCCGCTGGACGGTATCGTGATCGAAGGCGTCGCCTCGGTGGACGAAAGCGCAATCACCGGCGAATCGGCGCCGGTGATTCGCGAGGCCGGTGGTGACTTTTCCTCGGTCACGGGCGGCACGCGGGTACTGTCGGACTGGCTGGTCGTACGCATCAGCGTCAACCCTGGCGAATCGTTCCTGGACCGCATGATCTCGATGGTCGAATCGGCCAAGCGTCAGAAAACCCCGAACGAAGTCGCCCTGACCATCCTGCTGGTGGGCCTGACCTTGTTGTTCCTGCTGGTGATTGCCACGCTGAGCCCCTATTCGATCTTCGCCGTGGCCATGAGCGGTACGGGCAGCGTGGTCAGCGCCACGGTGCTGGTGGCCTTGCTGGTGTGCCTGATCCCGACCACCATCGGCGGCCTGCTCTCGGCCATCGGCGTGGCGGGCATGAGCCGCATGATGTCGGCCAATGTCATCGCCACCTCCGGGCGGGCGGTCGAGGCGGCGGGCGACGTCGACGTCCTGCTGCTGGACAAGACCGGCACCATCACCTTGGGCAATCGTCAGGCCAGCAACTTTTTGCCGGCGCCAGGGGTGAAAGAAGCCGAGCTGGCGGACGCCGCGCAACTGGCCTCGCTGGCCGATGAAACCCCGGAAGGCCGCAGCATTGTGGTCCTGGCCAAGCAAAAGTTCGACATCCGTGGGCGGGACATCAACGCCCTGGGCGCCAACTTCGTACATTTCACTGCACAGACGCGCATGAGCGGCGTCGACCTGCCCGAAGGCCGGGCGATTCGTAAAGGCGCAGCCGACGCGATCCGCAGTCATATCGAAGCCTTGGGGGGCAGCTTTCCGGCGGCCTTGCAGGCCAAGGTGGATGAAGTGGCACGCCGCGGCAGCACGCCGCTGGTGGTATCGGATGGCGCCAAGGCGCTGGGCGTGGTCGAGCTCAAGGATGTGGTCAAGGGCGGTATCAAGGAGCGCTTCGCCGAGTTGCGGCGCATGGGCATCAAGACCGTGATGATCACCGGTGACAACCGCCTGACCGCCGCCGCGATTGCCGTGGAGGCCGGCGTGGATGACTTCCTCGCCGAGGCCCGCCCGGAAGACAAGCTGCAACTGATCCGCGACTATCAGGCCCAGGGCAAGCTGGTGGCCATGACCGGCGACGGCACCAACGATGCGCCGGCACTGGCGCAGGCCGATGTGGCGGTGGCGATGAACAGCGGCACCCAGGCCGCCAAAGAGGCCGGCAACATGGTCGACCTGGACAGCAACCCGACCAAGCTGATCGAAGTGGTCGAGGTCGGCAAACAGATGCTGATGACCCGCGGCGCCCTCACCACCTTCAGTGTGGCGAATGACGTGGCCAAGTACTTCGCGATCATCCCGGCGGCGTTTGTCGCGACCTATCCCCAGCTCGGTGCGTTGAACGTGATGCAGCTGAGCAGCCCCAACTCGGCGATTCTCAGCGCGGTGATTTTTAACGCGCTGATCATTGTCGCGTTGATTCCCCTGGCCCTGCGCGGCGTGACTTACCGCTCGATCGGCGCGGCGGCCTTGCTCAACCGCAACCTGCTGATCTATGGCCTGGGCGGGGTGCTGGTGCCGTTTGCCGGGATCAAGCTGATCGACCTGCTGCTGACGGGATTGGGCCTCGTATAGCGCCCCATCCACTGTAGACGCGAGCTTGCTCGTGAAGGGCGTTAACGATAACGCGGGAAACCTGACACCCAACGGCACCCTCAGTTTTTTCGCGAGCAAGCCCGCGCCTACAGACAACTAGAGGAAGAATATGCCCGCCTTAAACGATGCACGCCCCGACCCCGACGCCCTGCTGGCGCGGGTGCAACAGGAAGAACAGGCCGCCTTGCGCGGCAAATTGCGTATCTATTTCGGTTCCAACGCCGGCGTGGGCAAGACCTGCGCCATGCTCGAGGCAGCGCAACGCGAGGTCGCCCAGGGCCGTGACGTACTGGCTGGCGTAGTGGAAACCCATGGCCGTACGGAGACCGCCGAACGGCTCCACGGCCTGGAGCAACTGCCCCGCGCCCACCGCCTGCACGGTGAGTTCGCCCTCACCGAATTCGACCTCGACGCCGCCCTGCTGCGCCATCCCGCCGTGGTACTGGTGGATGAACTGGCTCACAGCAACATCCCCGGTTCGCGCCATCCCAAACGCTGGCAAGACGTGGAAGAACTGCTCAGCGCCGGCATTGATGTATGGACCACCCTCAACGTGCAACACTTGGAAAGCCTGAATGACCTGGTCAGCGGCATCATCGGCATTCGCGTGCGCGAGACCGTGCCGGACCATGTGTTCGATAACGCTCACGAAGTGGTGGTGGTCGACCTGCCGCCGGACGATCTGCTGCAACGCCTCAAGGACGGCAAGGTGTACCTGGGCCCTGCGGCGGCACGCGCATCGCAGCATTTTTTCCGCAAGGGGAACCTGTTGGCCCTGCGCGAATTGGCATTGCGGCGCACGGCGGATCGGGTCGACACGCAGATGCGCGTGTACCGTCGCGAACAGTCGATCAAGACCCTGTGGCCCGCCCGCGAACGGCTATTGGTGGGTGTGGCCGGTGATGCCGGCGATGAACGCCTGGTGCGTGAAGCGGCGCGCCTGGCGCAAAAGCTGGAGGCGGACTGGATTGTCGTGCATGTCGCCTCCGCCCAGGGGCGCGGTGCCAGGCGCTACCTGAGCGCGATTAAAACCTTGGCCCTGGCCAGCGAATTCGGCGCCGATACGGCCACGTTGCCGGGCATGGACGTGGCGCAAGCCTTGGTCGCCTGTGCCCGTGAGCACAACGCCAATCGCCTGGTGCTGGGCCATCACCCGCGCCAGGCCTGGCGGTTCTGGCATCAATCGGTCAGCGACCGGATCAGCCACCATCATCCGCAAATCGACCAGATCGTGATGGCCCACGGGGTTGTGCCCGACAGGCCCCCGATCCTCGAAAAACCTGCTCCCGTGCCAGGTAGGGCCTTGGCCTATGGGTGGGCCAGCCTTGCCTGTTTCGCCGCCAGCGCCGTCGCCGCGTTGCTGTTGCAAGTGTTCGACCTGGCCAACGTGGTCATGCTGTTTTTACTCACGGTGGTGCTGGTGGCCTTGCGGTATGGACGCGGCCCCGGCGTGTGGGCAGCGATGCTCGCGGTGCTGTGTTTCGACTTCTTTTTCGTGCAGCCGCGCTATTCCTTCACGGTCACTGACACCCAGTATTTTTTCACCTTTGCGCTGATGCTCGGCATCGCCTTGATCACCGGGCAACTCACCGCACGCCTGCGCCACGAAGCGCGCACCGCCGCCGCGCGCGAACGCCGTGCGACCTCCCTGGCGCGGCTGGCGCGTGACTTGTCGGCAGCGTTGACCGTGGAACAAATCAGCGAAGTCGCGCTGCGCACGTTCAGCGGCGTGTTCGAAGCCCGCGTCGGCCTGGCCCTGCCGGACGCCGCCGATGGCGTACACAGCGTGGGCGCAGGCGGGCTGCCGATGGATGACAGCATCGCGCAATGGACCTACGACCACGGCCATGCCGCCGGCCACGGCACCGACACCCTATCGGCGGCCAAGGGCTGCTACCTGCCGCTCAAGGCGCCTATGCGCGTACGCGGTGTGCTGGTGCTGGAACTGGCCCAGAGCGAACGGCTGAACGACCCACAGGAACGCCGCCTGCTGGAAGCCTGCATGAGCCAACTGGCGATTGCCCTGGAGCGCGTGCATTTTGTCGAGGTGGCGCAAAACACCCTGGTGCAGATGGAGGGTGAAAAAATGCGCAATACCCTGCTTGCGGCGATTTCCCACGACCTGCGCACACCATTGACTACCTTGATCGGTGCCGCCGACACCGCCCTGCCCCACGCCCCACCGGGGCCGTTGCGCGAGTTGTTGCACGGCATCCACGAACAAGCCACGTCGATGCAGCGCCTGATCGAAAACCTGCTGGACATGGCGCGCATGCAGGAACGCGGCGTGCGCCTGAACCGGCAATGGCACTCCCTCGAAGAAATCGTCGGCAGCGCCCTGCGCCAGTTGCGCGAGCCGTTGGCGCGGCATCAGGTGCACACCTCGCTCGACACGCGGTTGCCGCTGGTGGACGTCGACGCGCTGTTGATCGAACGCGTGCTGGTCAACCTGCTGGACAACGCGGCCAAGTACACCCCACCGGGCACCACCATCAGCGTCGCGGCCCACGCCACGTCGGACAGCATCGTGCTGATGGTCAGCGACACCGGCCCGGGTCGGGCCCCGGCCAATCTGTTCGAACCGTTTGCGCGCGGCCAACAGGAGTCTTCCGTGACCGGCATCGGCCTGGGCCTGGCGCTGGCCAAACGTATTGTCGAGGCACACGGCGGGCGTATCGAGGCCAACCCGGGGCGTACCTGCGGCATGCATTTCATCATCACGCTACCGGCGGGCACTCCGCCGTCCATGGAATCCCTATGAACACTGCACGTATTCTGATTGTTGAAGACGAAGCCAATATCCGGCGCTTTGTCGGCATCGCCCTGCAAGACGAAGGGTTCCAGGTGTTCGAAGCCGATAGCGTCAAGCGCGCCTTGATCCACGCCGCCAGCCGTCAGCCGGACCTGGTGATCGTCGACCTCGGCCTGCCGGATGGCGATGGCAAGCAACTGATCAGCGAGCTGCGCGGCTGGCTGGCGGTGCCGATCCTGGTGCTGTCGGCACGTGATCGCGAAGAAGAAAAAGTCGCCGCCCTGGACGCCGGTGCCGATGACTACCTGACCAAGCCCTTCGGCGTGCCCGAGTTGCTCGCCCGCATCCGCGCCCAACTGCGCCGGCACGGGCAGACCGGCAGCGTGGCGGCCACCAGCAAAGTGGCGTTTGGCGAGATTGAAGTCGACCTCGCCACCCATGAGGTCTGGCGCAAGGGCCAACCGGTACACCTCACACCCATCGAATACCGCCTGCTCTGCGCGATGGTGCGCGGCCAAAGCCGGGTGCTCACCCATCGCCAGCTACTGCTGGAGGTGTGGGGCCTGGATTACGTGGATCGCGCCCACTACTTGCGGGTGCACATGGCGCACCTGCGCCAGAAACTGGAGGAGGACCCCGCTCAACCGCAGTACTTCATTACCGAGTTGCAGGTGGGCTATCGGCTGATGGGGTTGTGAACAGGCGTTCGGCGGCGACGTCCAGGAACACGCGGATTTTCGGGGTCAAGCCCGATGAACAGCGCATCGCGTTCTACTGCGTGCTGGACGAACTCTTCCAGCCGCTTTGCCAAACCCCAGACAGCAAAAAGCCCGCTCGATGAGCGGGCTTCCTGTGGTACCTGGCGTTCAGCGTTCCAGATGACCGAATATGGCGCAGCGGACGGGACTCGAACCCGCGACCCCCGGCGTGACAGGCCGGTATTCTAACCGACTGAACTACCGCTGCGCGTAACACTTGAAGCGAATGGTGGGTGATGACGGGATCGAACCGCCGACCCTCTGCTTGTAAGGCAGATGCTCTCCCAGCTGAGCTAATCACCCTTCACTTTCGGTGTGGGGCGCATCATATACGAAAAATCTGCAATGTGTTGATTTAAATGCAATTTATTTGAAATAAATTTTCGACCGACACGCCAGCCCTGAAAACACGCGCCTTGCGTGCCAAACGCGAGTCTATTGCATTTGCCCCACCCCAGGCCGCACAATTAAAAACCATTCTCAATAACCCTTGAGCCACGCCTATGTCTGTGGGTGAACCGCCATACCAACGGGAAATAACCCAGCTCTACAGCGAGCATCATGGCTGACTGCTCACCTGGCTCCGGCGCAAGCTGGGCTGTCGGCAGAACGCGGCTGACCTGGCACAGGACACCTTTGCACGCATCCTGCACACCCGCGAATGCGTGGCGACCATTCGCGAACCCAGGGCGTACCTGAGCACCACCGCCCGGCGCCTAATTATCGACCAGGCCCGACGCCGGCAAATCGAACAGGCCTACCTGCGAGAGCTGGCGCTGACCCTGGATGCGCTGGAGGGGTTCCAGTCGCCGGAGCAGATCCACACCACCCTCGAAGCCCTGGAGCACATCGCCTTTATCCTCGAAGGCATGCACGCCTATTCGCGCCAGGCCTTCGTGCTGTACTACCTCGAAGAACTGACCCAGCAGCAAATCGCAACGCAACTCAAGCTATCGGAACGGACCGTGCGCAAGTACCTGATCCAGGCGCTGGTGCATTGCGGCCACAGCATGGACACCTGACGGCCCATGCCCGATACCCGACAGCACATCGAAGAACAAGCCGCCGAATGGCAGCTGCAGTTGCATGAAGGCCCCTTGAGCGAGGCCCAACGCCTGGCGTTCGAGAGCTGGAAACAGCAAGGCCCGCGGTACGCCGCCGCCGCTGCGCGCATGGAGGCTGTGATTGTCAGGGTGCAGGCCCTGCGCGAGACAAAATCACCGGCGCGGGCAGCCCTGGATGCGGCGTTTGCCGATAAACCATCGCGCCGCAATAAACACGCGATGCGCACCCTGCTGCTCGCTTGCAGCTTGGCCCTTCCCGCAGCGGCGCTGCTGATCAGTCCCTATCCACAACGGTGGATGGCCGACGTGCGCAACGGTCCCGGCCAGTGGCAAACCTTGCACTTGGCGGACGGCTCGGCACTGACGTTGAACGGTATCAGCGCGGCGAACCTGCATTTCGATGCCACCCAGCGACGCATCGATCTGCTGCAAGGCGAAATCCTGGTGGAGGTGGCCCATGACCCGGCGCGGCCGTTTATCGTGCAGACGGCCCAAGGCACCTTGCGGGCGCTGGGCACACGGTTTGTGGTCAAGCGTGAGGACGATGTCACCGTGCTCAGCATGCTGGAATCGCGGGTGGCCGCACAGAGTGCCAATGCCCAGCAGACCCTGGAAGTCGACGCCGGCTCCCAGGCGCTGGTCAGCGCCAACAGCGTACGCCTGGCCGGCCGCATTGACCCGGCCAGCATCAACGACGCCTGGCGCCGCCATCAACTGGTGGTGGAAAACCGACCATTACCCGAGGTCCTCGATGAGATCGCACGGCATCGCGCCGGCCACCTGCAATTTGATCGGGCCGCGCTGCAAAACCTGCGTGTGTCGGCCGTGATCCCCCTGGATGACAGCGACCATGCCCTGCAATTACTGGCACAAACCCTGCCGATCAAGGTGTACACCTACACGCCGTGGCTGATCCGGGTGGCCCTAGACAAAACGCCCAATAAATAATTATTCGCATTTGCTTCCGGTTTTTTCGAGGCTGCCCGTCAAGCAAGGTAATTCGACACGTAAAGGATTGCCGCCACCATGCACACCCCCTCCTCCCCACGCGGGCGCTTTGGCCTGCTGAAAAGCGCCCCGTTTTCCCTGGCCATGCTGGCCGCGAGCGCGATGACCGCCAACCTGGCCCAGGCGGACACGGTTAACGTCGCGGCACAGACCTATGACATTCCCGCCGGACCGCTGGGCAGTTCACTCAATCGCTTTGCCCAGCAGGCCGGCGTGGCGATTGTGTTCCAGTCTCACGAACTGGAAGGCCTCAACGGTCCCGGCCTGAAAGGGCAGTACGCCACACAGGAGGGTTTTGACCGCTTGCTGCAAGGCAGCGGCTACCGCGCGGTCAAGGGCGACCAGGTGTATGCGCTGCAGCCCATGCCGACTAGCAGCAATGGCGTCATGGAATTGGGCCCGACGCAGGTCACCGCCAACCAACTAGGCAACGTCACCGAAGACAGCAGCTCCTACACACCCGGCAGCATTGCGACCGCGACTCGCCTGGTGTTGACCCCCAAGGAAACCCCGCAGTCCGTCAGCGTCATCACGCGTAAGCACATGGACGATTTCGGCCTGAACAACGTCGACGACGTGATGCGCCACACCCCCGGCATCACGGTGTCGGCCTTCGACACCGAGCGCAGCAACTATTACGCACGTGGTTTTTCCATCAACAACTTCCAGTACGATGGCATCCCCTCGACCGCGCGCAACGTCGCCTATTCGGCAGGCAACACCCTGAGCGACATGGCGATCTATGACCGCGTCGAAGTGCTCAAGGGTGCCACCGGCCTGCTCACCGGCGCCGGCTCACTGGGCGCAACGATCAACCTGGTGCGCAAGAAACCCACCGCGGATTTCCAGGGGCATGCCACCCTGGGCGCCGGCTCCTGGGACAATTATCGCAGCGAGCTGGACGTCAGCGGCCCGATGACCGAAAGCGGCAATGTGCGTGGCCGGGCAGTCGCCGCCTATCAAGACAAGCGCTCGTTCATGGACCGCTACTCACGCAAGAGCCCGACCTACTACGGCATCATGGAATTCGACCTGTCACCCGACACCCTGCTGACCGTCGGCGGCGACTACCAGGACAGCCTGCCGACCGCCTCGTCGTGGTCCGGCAGCTTCCCACTGATCAACGCCAACGGCGAGCGCAACAGCGTCAAGCGCTCGTTCAACAATGCCGCCGATTGGAGCAGTTGGGAGCAATACACCCGCACCGTGTTCGCCATGCTTGAACATGACCTGGGCAACGGCTGGGTTGGCAAACTGCAACTGGACCACAAGATCAATGGCTACCACGCGCTGATGGGCTCGATCCAGGGCGACCAGCCACAGCCCGACGGCACCGCGCAACTCACCTCGGGCAAGTACACCGGGGAAACGGTCAGCGATTCCGCCGACCTGTATGTGAGCGGCCCGTTCAGCCTGGGCGGGCGCGAGCATGAGCTGGTGCTGGGCGGTTCGATCAGTGCCTCGGAATGGAAAGGCAAGGGCTACTGGAACCTCTCCCCCAATATCGTCGACTTCAATAACTGGCACGGCAACGCCCGCGAACCGGACTGGGGCACCGCCCAATCGCTGACCGACGACACCGTGCGACAGACCGGCGCCTACATGACCACGCGCCTGAATCTGGCCGATGACCTCAAGCTGCTGCTGGGCGGGCGCGTGGTCAACTATCAGGTCACAGGCTATAACCCCAACTACCGCGAGTCCGGACGTTTCGTGCCGTACATCGGCGCGGTGTACGACCTCAACGACACCTATGCGGTCTACGCCAGCTACACCGATATCTTCATGCCGCAGGAAAACTACAACCGCGACCGCGACAACAAGCTGCTTGAACCGGATGAAGGCCAGAACTGGGAGTTGGGCGTGAAGGCGGACTTCCTCGACGGCCGCGTAAACGCCAGCGCGGCTTACTTTGAAATCCACGAATCCAATCGCGCGCTCTCGGATGATGAGTACAACAACCAGACGCCGATCCCGAATAACTATGCGTACAAGAGCAGCAAGGCCGTCACCAAGGGTTATGAAGTGGAGATGTCCGGCGAGATTGCGCCCGGCTGGCAACTCCAGGCTGGCTACACCCACAAGGTGGTGCGCGATGACAAGGATGTGAAGATTTCCACCTTCGAGCCTGAAGACCAGATCAAGCTGTACACCACCTATAAACTCAAGGGCAACCTCGACAAGTTGACCGTCGGCGGCGGCGTGCGCTGGCAGAGCATGGGCTGGCAGGACATCTACAACACCCCTCACACACAGTATGAAGAGTTCTCCCAGGACGCCTATTGGCTGGTCGACCTGATGACGCGCTACCAGGTGACCAAGAACCTGTCGACGACGCTGAACGTGAACAACCTCTTCGACAAGTCCTACTACACCAACATCGGTTTCTATAACTCCGCAGCCTACGGTGAGCCACGTAACTTCATGGTCACCACACGCTGGGACTTCTAACCCCCAGACAGCAAAAAGCCCGCTCAATGAGCGGGCTTACGGGTGTGCCCCGTCAGAAGTCGAAGAACACCGTTTCTTCTTCGCCCTGTATGCGGATATCGAAACGATAAGCCAACTTGCCATCGACCGTGCAACGCTTGGCGACCAGCGTCTCCCGGCGTTGAGGCTGTTCGATCAGATTCAGCACGGGATCGACGGCATTGGCCTGGGCTTCATCGTCGAAGTACACACGGGTCTGCAAGTGGATATTGATGCCCCGCGCGAACAGCGAAACATTGACGTGCGGCGCCATCGGCACACCCGCAGCATTCTTCACGGTGCCCGGCTTGACGGTATGGATCTGCCACTCGCCGGTATCCGTGGTCGCCGTACGGCCAAAACTGTTGAAGGGCTTTTCCAGGTTGTAGTCACTGTCGTAAACGCCTTCGTGGTCAGCCTGCCAACACTCCAGGAACGCATCGCGGATCAGATGACCGTTGCCGTCATAGACATGGCCCAGCAACAGGATGTGCTCCCCCGACGCACCGGGCTTGGCCATTTCGTTCCAGATTTCCTGCGCGCGGGGCGGGTTGCCCGCCGCCTCCAGCGCCAGGCCGATATGCACGTAAGGACCGGCGGTTTGCGACGGGGTTTCAGGTAGAAGTTCAACGGGCATGATCGGGCCTCCTCAGCGGTTTTCGAAGTGAGTCTTGCGCTGACCGCGCAGAACGATATCAAAGCGATAAGCCAGGCAATCCATGGGATTGGCCATGCTCATATCAAGCCTTGCGATCAGGCTCTGCACTGCATCCGGATTGGCGATCGACTTGACGATCGGGCACATCGGGATGAGTGGGTCACCTTCGAAATACAACTGGGTGATCAATCGTGTGGCAATCGATGGGCCGCTGATGGAGAAGTGAATATGCGCCGGACGCCAGTCGTTGGGACCATTGCGCCATGGATACGGGCCAGGCTTGACCGTGCGGAAACTGTAGTTGCCGTCGCGGTCGGTCAAGGCACGACCGACGCCACCGAAGTTAGGGTCGATGGGCGCCAGATAGCTGTCCTTCTTGTGCCGATAGCGCCCCCCCGCGTTGGCCTGCCACATCTCCACCAGGGTATGGGGAATCGGCTTCCCATACTGGTCACACACCCGACCGGCGACGATGATGCGCTCGCCGATGGGCAAGCCGCCGTGGTTGAAGTTCAGCAACAGATCGTTATCGTGATGCCCCATCTCCAAGTGGGAAAAATCCGGGCCGCTGGCTTCCGACTGGGACTGCGGGATGCTCACCAAGGCCTGGCGCGGGGACCGCAGGATTGAGGTTTTGTAGTCAGGCGTCAGGGCTTTGGGGTGCCAATTGCGGTCACGAATGACGAAACGGCTGTTGTCCGCATCAGACATGTCGGTTTCCTTTTTATTATGGATAAAAATCAGGGATGAATATTGTATAAACAACAATAAACAACCCAGTGTCCCTTGATGAGGCGCTATCCAAAATTGAAAAAACCAACCCTATCCATATCCAAATGGTTATGGATAGAAACCCTCGCGATATTCCTGGCCCACCTCGCGCAGCACCTCCACGCACCATTGAGCCGCCAAGGACATCGTCAACGCAGGATTGCTGCACAGTCCCACGGAACCACCCGGTTCGCGAATTCCCAACTCCAGCTCAAACAGATCACCTCGATTCAAGTCCTGCCTGACCGCATCGAAAGGCGCGACCCAGATCGCCTGACTGCACTGCACATAACGCCGGCTCAAGATCAACGATAGGGTTTCCAGGCGCTGGCGCGGCGGATTGATACTGTGCTGCACGAACAAGCTGTCGGCGAATTTGCGAATCGTCGTCCCTGCCTGCGGCAACACCAGCGGATAATCTTCGATATGTTCCTGCGCCTGTGGATCGCTCAACAGCGGATGGCCGTTACGCACCACGAGGGTCATGGATTCGCTGTATAGATGCTCGAAAATCAGCCCAAGGATCTGCGGGCTGTCCGTCATGCGTCCGACCACCAAGTCCAGCTCCCCCACCCGCAATTGCGACAACAGGTACGCGCTCGGCCCGGTCACCACGCTCACGATCAGCGCGGGATGTCGGGCATGCAAACGACAGACGACCTCGGGCACCAACAAACTTTCCACAGTGGACAGCACGCCGAGCCTGGCGGTGAAGGGCTCGTGCTCGCCGGAACGCAGGCTGTTCACCCCTTCACGCAGCGCTTGTACGCTCGGCCCGGCATAACGCAAAAAAGCCACTCCGGCTTCCGTCAACGCCGCGCCACTTTTGCTGCGCATAAATAAAGTGGCCGTCAGCAGGGTTTCGAGTTCTTTGAGGGTCTTGGAAAGCGCCGGCTGGCTGATCGCTAATTTTTCCGAGGCGCGCGCCAGACTGCCCTGGCGCGCCACTTCGAGAAAGCACACCAGGTGGCGGAATTTGATGCGGGTATCGATGTTCACCGTATGTTGCCGCCTTCGAGGTGTCCCCTACCGCGCGTGAAAAAGCGCGAGAAGTAAGCTAATTCGGAAGATTGTGCGCGAAAGTGTATCGCCGATCGACCTCACCACACAGCGAACGCAGGTTGTCGATCTCGTGGATCAGGCTGATCAGAATGGACCGTCGTCGCCCTGACGCCACCAAGGCGCTGAATCCCGGGCACAAAAAAAGCCCGCTCGATGAGCGGGCTTCCTGTGGTACCTGGCGTTCAGCGTTCCAGGTGACCGAATATGGCGCAGCGGACGGGACTCGAACCCGCGACCCCCGGCGTGACAGGCCGGTATTCTAACCGACTGAACTACCGCTGCGCGTAACACTTGAAGCGAATGGTGGGTGATGACGGGATCGAACCGCCGACCCTCTGCTTGTAAGGCAGATGCTCTCCCAGCTGAGCTAATCACCCTTCGTTTCGGTGTGGCGCGCATTCTACGGAGCGACCCCAGGTCTGGCAAGCACTTTCTTAAATCTTTTTTTTGATAGCTTCCAATGGCTTAGGCAGGGTTGGCCTCAGCCGCTATCAAGAGAATAATGCCCCCCTTTGTATAAAGGAGAGACTCACCCCATGTGGTTCAAGAACCTGCTTATCTATCGCCTGACCCAAGATCTGCCTGTTGATGCCGAGGCGTTGGAAGCGGCCATGGCCACCAAACTGGCGCGCCCATGTGCAAGCCAGGAGTTGACCACTTACGGTTTCGTCGCGCCTTTCGGTAAAGGCGAGGACGCTCCCCTGGTCCACGTCAGCGGTGACTTCCTGCTGATCGCCGCGCGCAAGGAAGAACGCATCCTGCCGGGTAGCGTGGTGCGTGATGCCCTCAAAGAGAAAGTCGAGGAAATCGAAGCCGAGCAAATGCGCAAGGTCTATAAAAAGGAACGGGACCAGATCAAGGATGAAATCATCCAGGCGTTCCTGCCGCGTGCCTTTATTCGCCGCTCGTCGACCTTCGCCGCCATCGCGCCGAAACAGGGCCTGATCCTGGTGAACTCGGCCAGCCCGAAACGCGCCGAAGACCTGCTCTCCACCCTGCGTGAAGTGATCGGCACCCTGCCGGTGCGCCCACTCACCGTGAAAACCGCGCCAACCGCCATCATGACCGACTGGGTCACTACCCAGAAACCGGCCGATGACTTCTTCGTCCTCGACGAATGCGAACTGCGCGACACCCACGAAGACGGCGGCATCGTGCGTTGCAAGCGCCAGGACCTGACCAGCGAAGAAATCCAGCTGCACCTGAGCACCGGCAAAGTCGTGACCCAACTGTCCCTGGCCTGGCAGGACAAGCTGTCCTTCATGCTCGACGACAAGATGACCGTCAAGCGCCTGAAGTTCGAAGACCTGCTGCAAGACCAGGCGGAACAGGACGGTGGTGAAGAAGCCCTGGGCCAACTGGATGCCAGCTTCACCCTGATGATGCTGACCTTCGGTGACTTCCTGCCGGCGTTGATCGAAGCCCTCGGCGGCGAAGAAACCCCGCAGGGCATCTAAGCCGTGTGAAGATCAAAATGTGGGAGGGGCAAGTCGAATCGTCGCACCGCCCCTCCCACATTTGATCGCATTTGCATTTCAAAAATCGAATAAAAAAGGACACCCCCATGCGCGCACTCGCCGCCTTGAGCCGCTTCGTCGGCAATACCTTCGCCTACTGGGTGTTGATATTTGCCGTGCTGGCCTTCTTCGAACCCAACGGGTTCATCGGCCTGAAAAGCGCCATCGTCCCGCTGCTGGGCCTGGTGATGTTCGGCATGGGGCTGACCCTCAAACTTGAAGACTTCGCCGAAGTCGCTCGCCACCCGTGGCGCGTGGCCCTGGGCGTAGTCGCACACTTCGTGATCATGCCGGGCGTGGCCTGGCTGCTGTGCCAGGCCTTCCACCTGCCGCCGGAAATTGCCGTTGGGGTGATCCTGGTCGGCTGCTGCCCAAGCGGCACCTCATCCAACGTGATGACCTGGCTGGCCCGTGGCGACCTGGCGCTGTCGGTGGCCATCGCCGCCGTCACCACCCTCCTCGCCCCGCTGCTCACCCCGGCGCTGATCTGGCTGCTGGCCTCGGCCTGGTTGCCGGTGTCGTTCATGGAGTTGTTCTGGTCGATCCTGCAAGTGGTGCTGCTGCCGATCGTGCTCGGCGTTGTCGCGCAACGCGTGCTCGGCGAGCGGGTGCACCATGCGGTGGAGGTGCTGCCGTTGGTGTCAGTGGTCAGCATCGTGATCATCGTCGCCGCAGTAGTGGCGGCGAGCCAGGCGAAGATCGCCGAATCGGGCCTGCTGATCATGGCCGTGGTGATGCTGCATAACAGCTTCGGTTACCTGCTGGGCTACTTCACCGGCCGCGTGTTCAAGCTGCCGTTGGCCCAACGCAAGTCGCTGGCGCTGGAGGTGGGCATGCAGAACTCCGGGCTGGGCGCCGCATTGGCCAGCGCGCACTTTTCTCCGTTGGCGGCGGTGCCGAGCGCGCTGTTCAGTGTCTGGCACAATATTTCCGGGGCGTTGCTATCGACCTACTTCCGCCGCATGAGCGAGAAGGAAGACCGTCGCATGCTGGAAAACACCCCGCAAACTTGATCGCCTGATCCATTTTCGGCACTCTACCGAGCTTCGCGGGGACGACCTCGCGACGCTCTCGAGCGCACATCAGGGGACGACCCCGCTTTTGCAAGGGAGGTCATCATGTCCTGGATCATTCTATTGTTTGCCGGCTTGTTTGAAGTCGGCTGGGCCGTCGGCCTGAAGTACACCGACGGTTTCAGCAAGCCGCTGCCCACGGCGCTGACGATTGCCGCCATGGCCATCAGCCTCGGCCTGCTTGGCCTGGCCATGAAGGAGCTGCCGCTGGGCACCGCCTATGCCATCTGGACTGGCGTGGGAGCGGTGGGCACGGTGATTGCCGGGATTATTCTGTTCGGGGAATCCATGGCGTTGTTCCGGCTGGCCAGTGTGGCGTTGATCATTTGCGGGCTTGTCGGGCTCAAGATCAGCGCTTAGGCCACTACCACCATCGGGGGCAAGTCGAATCGTCGCACCGCCTCCCACACTAGACCGCGATCGTCAGAACAACGTGATCAAATGTGGGAGGGGGCTTGCCCCCGATGAGGCCGGTACATCCAGCACAGAACTACCTGACACTCCCCCGCAAAGCGCCAACGACCTCCTGCAATCTGGCAGGCGTCGGACCCTCCACCGGCTCACCCGCCACCAGCACGACGCGCGACCAGATGCGATGGAGGAAGCCTTTGTTCGGATCGCGACTGAAGAAACTCCCCCACAACCCCTGCAACGCCATCGGGATCACCGGCACCGGGGTCTCCTCAAGAATGCGCGTCACGCCACCACGGAACTCGTTCATCTCGCCGTCAGCCGTCAACTTGCCTTCCGGGAAGATACACACCAACTCTCCGTCCTTCAGGTATTGGGCAATCCGCGTGAAGGCTTTTTCGTAGATCTGGATATCCTCATTGCGCCCGGCAATCGGGATCGCCCCCGCGGTGCGGAAGATAAAATTCAGCACCGGCAAGCGGTAGATCTTGTAGTACATGACGAAGCGAATCGGCCGACGCACCGCGCCACCAATCAACAGCGCATCGACAAACGACACGTGGTTACACACCAGCAACGCTGCACCTTCCTCCGGGATCAGCTCAAGGTTGCGATGCTCCACGCGATACATGGAGTGGCTGAGCAGCCAGATCATGAAGCGCATGGTGAACTCGGGGACGATCTTGAAGATGTAGGCGTTGACCGCGATGTTGAGCAACGACACCACCAGGAACAGCTCAGGAATCGACAACTTGGCCACGCTCAGCAGCAGGATCGAGACAATCGCCGAGACCACCATGAACAGCGCGTTGAGAATGTTGTTGGCGGCGATCACCCGCGCTCGTTCGTGCTCGGCGGTGCGCGACTGGATCAGTGCATACAGCGGCACGATATAGAACCCGCCAAACACCCCCAGGCCGAGGATATCCAACAACACCCACCACGCCTGGCCGTAGCTGAGCACCGCCAGCCAGTCATTGGCCTGGACGTTCTGCGGGAAGCCGCCCGAATGCCACCACAGCAGCAGGCCGAACACGGTCAGGCCAAAGGAGCCAAACGGCACCAGGCCGATCTCCACCTTCCGCCCGGAGAGTTTTTCGCACAGCATCGAGCCCAGGGCGATGCCCACCGAGAACACCGTGAGGATCAGCGTCACCACGGTTTCGTCGCCGTACAACCACTCCTTGGCATAGGCTGGGATTTGCGTCAGGTAGATCGCGCCGACAAACCAGAACCATGAGTTACCGACGATGGAGCGCGACACCGCCGGGGTCTGGCCCAAGCCCAGGCGCAAAGTCGCCCAGGATTGGCTGAAGATGTTCCAGTCCAGGCGCAGTTGCGGGGTGGACGCCGCCGCGCGCGGAATGCTGCGGCTGGCCAGGTAACCCAGCACCGCCACGCCGACGATCGCCGCCGACACCACCGGCGCATAGTGGGTGGAAGACATCATGATCCCTGCGCCAATGGTGCCGGCCAGGATCGCCAGGAACGTGCCCATCTCCACCAGACCGTTGCCGCCCACCAATTCATCGTCGTGCAGGGCCTGGGGCATGATCGAATACTTCACCGGGCCGAACAGCGCCGAGTGCGTGCCCATGGCGAACAGCGCCAGCAGCATCAGTTCCAGGTGATTGAACAGAAAGCCCGTCGCGCCGACGGCCATGATCACAATCTCGCCAATCTTGATCGCGCGGATCAACGCATCCTTGTTGAATTTCTCGCCAAACTGGCCGGCCAGCGCCGAGAACAGGAAGAAGGGCAAGATGAACAACAGCGCGCACAGGTTGACCCAGATCGAGCGGTCACCGTCGATGGTGAGCTTGTAGAGAATCGCCAGGATCAGCGATTGCTTGAAGATGTTGTCGTTGAAGGCGCCCAGCAACTGGGTGATGAAAAACGGCAGGAAACGCCGTGTGCGCAGCAAGGTGAATTGTGAGGGGTGGCTCATCGTCCGTGTTCCTGCGTGGCCTGTTATTGATCAGGCCACGACTTTACCTAATCGCGCTTACTTATTCCCTAGTCCTGCAATACACGGCGAAACAAAAAGCTCACCTTTATAGGCGCCCTGCACAGTGCGCTTGGCAACGACCAGCCACATCAGCGTCAACGCGCCCACCAGCACACTGCCAAATGCGCTGAAGAAGCCCAGGTGCAACAGGCTCGACAGCTTCAACGTGGCCAGGGCATATACCCCCAGCGGGAAGGTAAAACCCCACCACCCCAGGTTGAACGGGATACCGGCGCGCAGGTAACGCAGGGTGATCAGCACCGCGATCAGCATCCACCACAAGCCGAAGCCCCACAGGGTCATACCCGCCACCAGGCCCAGGCCGTTGGCCATTTCACCGACGCCGGGCAAACCATTGGCGGCAAAGATCGCCGGCGCATCGCCGCCCAGCACCAACATACCCAGGGCACCGGTACCGATGGGGCCGAGGGCCAGCCAGCTCGATGCGGCCATATTGGCGTGAGGCAATTTATGCAAGGCCATGCGCAGCATCAGGATGGTCAGGATACTGAACGCCACCGGCAGGGAGAACGCCCACAGCACGTAGCTGGTCACCAGCATCACCAGTTGCGAATGGGCGTCGACCAGATGCGGCGCCAGCAGGCCACCACTGGCCGCCGCCACTTCGGCCGCGACCACCGGCAACAGCCATACGGCGGTCATCTGGTCGATGCTGTGTTCCTGGCGGGTGAACATCATGAACGGGATCAGCACGCCGCAGGCCAGGGACATGGCCACATCCAGCCACCAGAGCAGCTCGGCCAGGGGCAGCACATCACTCCCCCAGCGTGGCAGGCCGAACAACAACAATCCGTTAAGGATGGTCGCCAGGCCCATGGGGATAGTGCCGAAGAACATCGAGACGGTGGAGTGCCCGAAAATCCGCCGGGCCTCGTGGAAAAACATCACCCAACGCGCCGCATACAGGGCACTGAACAGCAGGAACAAGCCTATGGTGAACAGCCACAGCCCTTCGGCAATGGCGCGCAAACCCGGCAGGTCGAACGGTAATTGAGCCAGGGCCAGCGCAAGCACGCCGGTGCCCATGGTCGCGGCAAACCAGTTGGGGGTGAACTGGCGAATCACTTCCCGGGGACGGGCCAGGTGACTGAAGGGCTTGTAGCTGATGGTATTCGAGCAGGTCATGATGGCAATCCTCTTCCTCGCATGAGGTTGAGGCCATGGTAGAACCTGATCGAATATCTATATAACGGGTAATATCTCTAACTGTTATCTGTTTTACCGATATGCACTCAAACGCTGCCTTCGCTTTCGATCACCAGGATGCGCGCAGGGCCCTGGGGATGCGCCACATGTTCAGTGCCGACGCCGGCGTAGAAAATATCGCCCACGGCCAACTCAGCCACCTGCTCCATGCCGCCATCGCGGTAGTGCATATGCACCCGGCCATCGAGCACCACGAACACTTCCTCACCATCGTTGACGTGCCAGCGGTACGGCTGGTCGGTCCAGTGCAAACGGGTGGTGATGCCGTTCATGTTGGCGATATCCAGCGCCTCCCAGGCGCGGCTGCCGGTGAAGTCCTTGCTGCGGATGATCTTCATGCTTGAATCTCAAGGCGGTCGGAGATCGCCGATTATGAGCGCATCACGGGCTCGATGTCGCCTTGGTGCGGGTGTAATCCTGCAGCAGCAGCGCCGCCAAGGCACTGAGTGCCAGCACGATCAGCGACACGCCATACGCATCGGTGGTCGCGATCAACCCGAAGGTGCGCGTCAGGTTGCCCGCCAACAGCGATGGCACACAGAACGCCAGGTAACTCAGGACGTAGAACGCCGACATCAAGCCGGCGCGCTCATGGGGCAAGGCCAATGGTACAACGCTGCGCAAGGCGCCGAGGAACCCGGCCCCAAAACCACTGCCGGCGATCAGCGTCGCAAGGAAAAACAACGGCAGGCTGGCAGCGTGCACGGCACTGAGGATCAGCGCGACGCCCACCGCCAGCAACACGGCGCCCAGGCGCAAGGTCTTGTCCGCCGGGCGATTGCGCAGGCTGAAAATCATCAGCGCACCACTCAAGGTCAACACCGCTACCAGCCCGCCGCCGATCAGATTGGACGTCGACCCCGTGGCCGCCCGCACCAGCGAAGGCGCCAGGGACAGATAGAACCCGCCCATGGCCCACACGGCGATATCCACCGGCAGCGCAATCCATAGCGCGCGGCGCGCCTGGAGCGGCACATGCAAGGTGGGCCACAACGAGGCCAACGCGCCAGGGATCCGACTGACGGTTTCCGGCAGGCGCCACACATACACGGCCTGCAACACCATCAGGCTCAAGAGTGTCCAGTAGATCAAGGTGGTGGGAAACGGCGCGAATTCCACCAGCAGGCTGCACCCCATGGCGCCACACGCCATCCCCAGCAAGGGCGCGACGCTGTTGATCAGCGGCCCGTGCTGGCGGTCGGTATCGAGCAGCGCGGCACCCAGTACCGCCGTGGCCATGCCGGTGGCGAAACCTTGCAGGGTCCGCGCGGCGATCAGCCAGGCCACGCTGTCTTCATGGATAAACAGCAGCATCGCCAGCATCTCGAGGAGCAGTGCGGTGAAGATCACCGGCTTGCGCCCCAGGTGGTCCGACAGCGAACCTACGGTCAGCAACGCCACCAGCAGGCTCAAAGCGTATACCCCGAAGATCAGGGTCAGCATGCCCGCTGAAAAATGCAGGCCCTCCTGATACAGGTGATACAACGGCGTCGGCGCACTGGAAGCCGCCAGGAACGTCAGCAAAGTGATCGCCAGGAACACCAGGCTGGAACGGTGTGAAGTCAGGTTGGACATGGGCACGCTCCGCTAAAGCTAATATTTTGCTTTTGCGCAGTGTGCGACCGATCAGGGCTTAAAGCAAATTCTTTGTGTTAAGGTCACACCCATGGCGATAAAAGAAGGCCTCCGCCCGGGGGGCCGCAGTGCCCGGGTACAAGAGTCCGTCCATTCGGCGGTGCGTGAACTGCTGGAAACCCATGAGCGTTCCAGTGTCACCGTGCCGATGATTGCCGCGCGCGCGCGCGTCACCCCCTCAACCATCTACCGACGCTGGGGCGACCTCTCCGTGTTGCTCGCGGACGTGGCCCTGGCCCGCATGCGCCCCGACAGCGAGCCGGCCAACACCGGCAGCCTGCGTGGCGACCTGCAAGCCTGGGCCGAGCAATACCTGGATGAAATGAGTTCGGAGCCGGGGCGCAACATGATGCGCGATGTGCAGTGCCGGGCTACGCCTGGGTACTGCGTGAGCATCCTCAGCGGGCAGTTCCAGGCGATTGTCGATCGCTACCCGCACGACACGCCGCCACCGCCCAGCGTGGATCACCTGATCAACCTGCTGGCGGCACCGACGGTGTTTCGTATTCTGTTCTCGAGCACACCGCTGACGGTTGAAGAACTGCACGAGCTGATCGAGCTGGCATTGCAGACCTGACACACATCTAAATGTGGGAGGGGGCTTGCTCCCGATAGCGGCCTGACAGTCAGCCTTGCACTGACTGATCCACCGCTATCGGAGAGCAAGCCCCCTCCCCCCATTTTTCCCCACGTTCAGGTCGGTGCTCAGGTACGCATCCCGCGCCCGCTCACCAGCAACTTCGCGCAACCGATATACAACACCACCGTGGCCACGATCATGAAGGTGATCGCCACGCTGATCTTGATGTCCGACACCCCAAGGATGCCGTAGCGGAACGCGTTGACCATGTGCAGCACCGGGTTGGCCAGGGACACGGTCTGCCAGAACGGCGGCAGCAAGGTGATGGAGTAGAACACTCCGCCCAGGTAGGTCAGTGGGGTCAGCACGAACGTCGGGATGATCGAGATATCGTCGAAGTTGCGTGCAAACACTGCGTTGATAAAGCCCAGCAACGAGAAGATCGTCGCCGTCAGCACCACCACCAACAGGGTGACCCCCAGGTGGTGCACTTGCAGGTGGGTGAAGAACAGCGACAGCAAGGTCACGATCACACCGACCATCAAGCCTCGCAGCACGCCACCCAGTGTGTAGCCGATCAGGATGGTGTGTGGCGACACCGGCGAGACCATCAGTTCTTCGATAGAACGCTGGAATTTGCTGCCGAAGAAACTGGAGACCACGTTGCCGTAGGAGTTGGTGATCACCGACATCATGATCAGGCCGGGCACGATGTACTCCATATAGGTGAAGCCACCCATGTCGCCGATCTGCCGGCCGATCAGGTTACCGAAGATCACGAAGTACAGGACCATGGTGATCGCCGGTGGCAGCAGGGTCTGCGGCCAGATCCGGGTGAAGCGCTTCACTTCGCGATAGACAATGGTCTGCAGCGCGACGAGGTTGGGTTGCAGTTCAGAACTCATACCGCCACCTTCGCCAGGTTTTTTTCCACCAGGGACACGAACAACTCCTCAAGGCGATTGGTTTTGTTACGCAGGCTCAACACTTCGATGTTCTGGGTCGCCAATTGGCTGAACAACGCAGTGATGCCCATGGCTTTGTCCACCTGGACTTCCAGGGTGTGGCCGTCGACCAGGCGAGTCGGGTAGCCGACCAGTTGCGGCGGTACCGACAGGTTGTTTTTCAGGTCGAGCACGAACGTCTCCACATGCAACTGGCTCAGCAGGTTACGCATGCTGGTGTTCTCGACGATGGTGCCGTGGTCGATGATGCCAATGTTGCGGCACAGCTGCTCGGCCTCTTCCAGGTAGTGGGTGGTGAGGATGATGGTGATGCCTTTCTCGTTCAGCTCGGTGAGGAAGGTCCACATCGAGCGACGCAGTTCGATGTCCACCCCGGCGGTGGGCTCATCGAGGATCAACAGGCGCGGTTCGTGCACCAGCGCGCGGGCGATCATCAGGCGCCGCTTCATACCGCCGGAGAGCGAACGCGAAGGCACGTCGCGTTTGTCCCACAGGCCCAGTTGGGTCAGGTACTGTTCGGCGCGTTCCTTGGCGATTTTCGCCGGAATGCCGTAGTAACCGGCCTGGGTCACGACAATGTCGAAGGTCTTTTCAAACTGGTTGAAGTTGAATTCCTGGGGCACCACACCGATGCAACGCTTGAGCGCCGCCGGGGATTGGTCCAGGTCATGGCCAAAAATATTCACCGTGCCGCTGGTCTTGTTGACCAGGGTCGAAAGGATACCGATGGTGGTGGATTTGCCGGCACCGTTGGGGCCAAGCAAGGCGAAGAAATCACCTTCGGCAACGTCCAGATCGATACCACTCAGGGCCTGGAAACCGTTGCCGTAGGTTTTGGTTAGCTGCCGGATGGACAGAGCGGAACTCATATCGGAATACGCACCAAAGAAGGGAATAGGAACAATAGATGAGGGCGCAGCCCACGTAGTTCAACGGCGGCGCATGACAAGCATGGTGCTTGCCCGCGCCGCACAAGTACAGTCACCTGTATTAATAGTCAGTATTAAGTCAACGCGGTCATGACCGCTTTGCGGTAGGCCGGCCGTTGTTGCAGGCGCTGGTACCAGGCCTCTAGATGGGGCATCGAAGGGCGTTCGATGGGCATTTCAAACCAGGCGTAGATAAAGCAGCCCAGAGGGATATCACCCATGCCGATCTCATTACCTGACAGGTAGGGTTGGGTGGCAAGGGCCTGGTCGACGGTTTTGAGCGCATCGATGCAGGCCTGGCGCCCGGCGTGGATGGCGTCCCAGTTCTGTTTGTCAGCGGGCGTGCGCACAATGCCCCAGAACACGCTCTTGAACGGTTCGGCGAGGGTCGACGTGGTCCAATCCATCCATTTTTCCGCGTTGGCCCGCGCCTTCAGGTCGCTCGGGTACCAGCTGGATGCCTGCTTGGCGCAGAGGTAACGCACGATGGTGTTGGACTCCCACAGGACAAAATCGCCGTCTTCGATCACCGGCACCCGGCCATTGGGGTTCAACGCCCGGTATTGCGGCGTGTCGACCACGCCAAAAGCCCCGCCCGCATCAATTGCCTCATAGTCCAGGCCGAGTTCCTCGGCGCACCACAGTGCTTTCCTGACGTTTGATGAATTTTTACGACCCCAGATTTTCAGCATGACCGTGCCTTATTGTGAATGAACATGGCTGGATGAACGCAGCAGCATACGCCGCTTCACGCGCGGCTTAAATCACTGCGCAGATCGCCCAGCAGGCTCGGCATGTCGTCGGTAAACAGGTGCGGGTAACACTGCTGGAGATGGGCGAAGAAGAAAGCCTCGGGCACATCGGGAAATTGCCCATGATCCACCACGTACTCCATCGAGCGTTGCCCCTGGCGGTTGAACGCATGGAAAACACTGTCATTGACCCCGTCGAACTCCAGCGGCGGCACATCGAACAGCTCACACAATTGCTGGTTGAACGCGGGCGTCGCCTTGACCCAGCGGCCGTTCAAATAAAGCTCGGTGTAGCCGTGCATGGCGAACACATCACTTTTGAGCAGCGCGATCAGGCGCGGCGTCGACAGGTGATTGCGCACGTCCGCCAGGCCGATGCGCGCCGGAATGCCGCAGTGCCGCGCACAGGCGGCGAGCAAGGTGGCCTTGGGCACGCAATAGCTTTCGCCAGCCGCCAGGGCGAAGCTGGCGTTCAAGGTGCCTGGGTCGCGGCTGAAGGTGTAGGGGTTGTAGCGCACCGCCTCCCGTACGGCGTAATACAGGGCGACTGCCTGGTCACTTAAAACCGTGCGGGTACCGCGGTGTTTTTCGGCGAACTCCACCACGGCAGGGTGGTCACTATCGATGAAGCGGCTGGGACTCAGGTACGTATCCATGAGCTTGATCTCCGAGGGAAGCCTGGAGTTTAACGACAGGTGTGCCATGGAGATAACGACGAATCGGCCAAATGTCGGCGCCTGGTGATCGGTGATCCCACGGTGTTCCCAGTACCACTCGTAACGCCTGATCACCGCGCTTTCTCGGATGCCGACTAAGCTCAATGGTGGTTTTGCCCCTGGTTTCATGGAGGATTGAATATGCTGTTGTTGTGGATACTGGTTCTGGTGGTCGGCATTGCCTACCTGGCACACCGCCGCACCGCGCCCCTGCCCGCCCTGGGCGTGGTCGCCGTTTACCTGCTGGCGATGGGCGCCTGGAGCCACGCACCGGGTTGGCTGCTGCTGATCTTCTGGGTGCTGATCGCCCTTGTCGCCGCGCCGCTGCTGCTGCCAGACCTGCGCCGCCAATACTTCACCAAGCCGCTGTTCAGCTGGTTCCAGAAAGTCCTGCCGCCGATGTCCGAGACCGAGCGCGACGCGATCGATGCGGGCACCGTGTGGTGGGACGGCGAACTGTTCAGTGGTCGCCCCGACTGGGACAAACTGCTGGCCTACCCCAAGGCGCAACTGACCGAAGAAGAGCAGGCCTTTATCGACGGCCCCACCGAAGCCCTCTGCGCCATGGTCAGCGACTGGGAAATCGGCCAGGCCATGGACCTGCCACCCGCTGCCTGGGAGCACATCAAGACCCACGGTTTCTTCGCCCTGATCATCCCCAAGGAATATGGCGGCAAGGGTTTCTCCGCCTACGCCCACTCCCAGGTGGCCATGAAGCTCGCCACCCGCAGCGGCGACCTGGCCTCCACGGTGATGGTGCCCAACTCCCTCGGCCCGGCCGAACTGCTGCTGCACTACGGCACCGACGAACAACGCAACCACTACCTGCCACGCCTGGCCCGTGGCGACGATATTCCGTGCTTCGCCCTCACCGGCCCGCTGGCGGGCTCCGACGCCGGCGCCATGCCCGACACCGGGGTGATCTGCAAGGGTGAATGGGAAGGCAAGGAAACCCTGGGCCTGCGCCTGAACTGGAAAAAACGCTACATCACCCTCGGCCCTGTCGCGACCCTGCTCGGCCTGGCCTTCAAGGCCCATGACCCGGACCACCTGCTGGGTGAAGAAGAAGACCTCGGCATCAGCCTGGCGCTGATCCCGACCGATACGCCCGGGGTCAACATCGGCCGCCGCCACCTCCCCCTGGGCGCGGCATTCATGAATGGCCCCAACTCGGGCAAGGATGTGTTCATCCCCCTGGAATTCCTGATCGGTGGCCAGGAAATGCTCGGCAAGGGCTGGATGATGTTGATGAACTGCCTGTCGGTAGGCCGCTCGATCTCCCTGCCCGCCGTCGGCACCGGCGCCGCCAAGTTCACCAGCCTGGTCACCGGCCAATACGCCCAGGTGCGCGAACAGTTCAACGTACCGCTGTCGGCCTTCGAAGGTATCCAGGAAGCCCTGGCACGTATCGGCGGCAATGCGTGGCTGATGGACAGTGCGCGGATGCTCACCGCCAATGCCGTCGACCTCGGGGAAAAACCCTCGGTGCTGTCGGCGATCCTCAAGTACCACCTGACCGAGCGCGGCCGCGAGTGCATCAGCCACGCCATGGACGTACACGGTGGCAAGGGCATCATCATGGGCCCGAACAACTACCTGGGTCGCAGCTGGCAGGGGGCACCGATCTTCATCACCGTGGAGGGCGCGAATATCCTCTCGCGCAACCTGATGATCTTCGGCCAGGGCGCGATTCGCTGCCATCCCTTCGTGCTCAAGGAAATGGCCCTGGCCGGTCGCGAAGACCACGACCAGGCCCTGAAGGAGTTCGACGGCCTGCTGATGCAGCACATCGGGTTTGCCGTGAGCAACGCGGCCAGCACCCTGGTACTCAACCTCGGTGTCGGGCATTTCGAAAAAGCCCCGGGCAACCGTTTGAGCCAGCGCTACTTCCGTGCGCTGAACCGCCAGGCCGCCGCGTTCGCGCTGCTCGCCGACCTGAGCATGATGCTGCTGGGCGGAGAATTGAAACGCCGCGAACGCCTGTCGGCGCGCCTGGGTGATGTGCTGAGCCATATGTACCTGGCCTCGGCGGCGCTCAAGCGTTACCACGACCTGGATTCGCCGGACCACCTTGAACCGCTGTTCACCTGGGCCATGGAAGAAAGCCTCGGCGAGTCGGAGCGCGCACTGGATGAACTGCTGAGCAACTTCCCGAGCAAGGTGCTTGGCTGCCTGCTGCGGGTGATCGTATTCCCGTTCGGCCGTCGCCATACGGGGCCATCCGATGCGCTGGATGCCGAGGTGGCCGCGGTCATCGGCCGCGCCAAGGGCGACCCGACGCTCGAGGAGTTGCTGGCCGGCTGCTATCGCCCGCAATCGGTGGACGATCCCGTAGGCGCCCTGCAACACGCCTACGACCTGCTCGGCGCCAGTCATCCGTTGCAAAAGAAACTGCATGCTGCGCTCAAGAGCGGCCAGGTCAAGCCAACGGCCGGCGAGCCTGCCATCGACGCGGCGCTGCACGCCGGGGTGCTGCAACCGGCCGAAGCGCAGACCCTGCGCGACGCCGAGGCGGCACGGCGCAAGGTGATCGACGTGGATGATTTCAGCAAGGAAGAACTGGCCCAGGCAGAGGGCAAGGTCCGCTGAGTCCAGCGGTCATATAAAAACGGGCGCTGGGGCTATATACTCCTGCGCCCGTTTTTGCTTTAGAGGACTTATCTCGTGTCCAACGTCGTTGCCGATCATCTCGTCTTGCTCGACCACCTGCGCAGTATCCTGGTTGCCGTCGGCGAAGCCGAACAGGTGCCCGAGGAAAGCCACACCCTGTTTCTCGAACGCTTTGACGAACTGCGCGCCCTGCTGCCGATCGACCCGATCGAAAGCCAGTACCTGGGCCAGGACCTGATGAGCCAGGTCATCCTGCGCTACCCGCAGATCGCCCACCTGGTGCCGCGCGACCTGCTGTGGTTCTTTGGCGGCGACTGCCTGCACTTCATGCCCGACGAAGAATTGGACCTGTACCAGGCCCTGGAAGAACGTCGCTTCGAAGCCGAACAGAACGACGAACCGTTCGACTGGAACCAGGAAAAGCAACTGCTGGCCATGCCACAGGACCAGAGCAAGCACTGATCCTTCAAGGCACTGCTGAACTGAAGGTGGGAGCAAGCCCCTCAACCCTCAAATAAGTCACTGATGATTAAGAATTAAAATATCCTCTTAAATGACGGCTTTTTTACGGCGAGCGGGCTTGTTGTGGCAAGCGGGCCTGTTGTGGCAAGCGGGCCCGTTGTGGCGAGCGGGCTTGCCCCGCGTTGGGCTGCGAAGCAGCCCCAATAAGGCCACCGCATTTCTTCTGGTAGAACCGGGAGACTGGTATTAGGGCCGCTACGCGCCCCAACGCGGGGCAAGCCCGCTCGCCACAACAGGCCTGCTTGCCACAACGGGCCCGCTCGCCACAGGGTTTCCAGTTTGCTGTGCGACAGCGCTACGTCAGAGATTCAGCGGGGGCTCAACGTCGGCTCCTTCGCCATGCACGCCACCAGATAATCGATAAACACCCGCAACTTCGGCGGCAGATACCGCGTTGGCGAATGCAGCAACCACGCCTGGCCATGGTAGGACGCAATAAAGTCCCACGCGGGCAACACCTGCACCAAGCGCCCTTCCTCCAAGGCATGCCGCGCGGTGAAATACGGCAAACTACCAATCCCCACATGCTGCAACACGGCATCGAGCCGCACGCCCGTGTGGTTTGCCGCATAACGCCCACGCACGCCGACCGTCACCGCCCTGCCGCCCTGGCGAAATTTCCAGCGTGAATCCCCCGGGGTTTCCCCCAGGTAGATACAACTGTGTCCTAACAAATCCTGGGGATGGCCAGGCGTGCCGTGCTCGGCCAGATACTGGGGTGTCGCGCACAGCAAGTGCTCGATGGGCAGCAGTTGCCGCCCCACCAGCCCAGGCGGCGGGCTGTCGGTGATGCGGATGCTCAGGTCGACGTTGTCGTCGATCAGGTCCACATGCCGATCCTCCAGGATCAGTTGCACATCCACCTTGGGATAACGCCGCAGAAACTCCGGCATATGCGGATGCACCACAAAACGCCCCACCGCCTTGGGCACGCTGACCCGCACCAGGCCCTCGGGCTCGTGGGTGAACTGGCCGCTGATTTCCATCACCGAGCGCGCCGCGTTGACCATCTCCTGGCAACGCTTGAACACTTCTTCGCCGCCCTCGCTCAAACGCAACTTGCGCGTGGTGCGCTGCAACAGGCGAGTCGCCAGCGCCTGTTCGAGTCGCGAAATACTCCGGCTCACCGCCGACGGCGAAACACTCAATTGCCGCGCCGCTGCGGAGAAACTGCCGGCTTCCACCACTTTGACGAAGATCGCCATTTCACCCAGCAGCGGCAAGGGAAGATTGATGCTCATGACGCACAGGTCCATTGATAATTCAGCGGATTATCACTCATTCACGCACTATTTATACTGCCCGCAGAACCTTGATGCGGATGTAGAGAATGACCGAGCGCCTGTTTTTCACCCACGACCACCTCACAGCCGAGCTTGAAGTGCTGAGCTGCACGCCGCACGCAGGGCAATTTGCCGTCATCCTGCTATCGACGATTTTCCACCCCCAGGGCGGTGGCCAACCGTTCGACACGGGCTGGCTTGGCGGCAGTCAGGTAGTGCGGGTCACCCAAGAGGCCGATCGCGTGGTGCACTATGTCGACCAGCCGGTGGAACCGGGCCCGATCACGGCGCGGGTCGATGAGCAACGTCGCACCCTGCATACCCGCCTGCATTCCGCCGGCCACTTGATCGGCAATGTCGGCGAAACACTCGGCTGGATGCCGATCAAGGCGCACCATTGGCCAGGCGAAGGCAAGATCACGTTTATTCGTGGCGAACAGGCCCAGACCATGGACGCCGAAGCCATTCAGCAGCAGGTCAACCAATGGATCGCCGCCGACTTCCCGCGCCATATGACGCTGGAAGATGGCACCCGGGAAGTCGGCTTTGGCGAACTGCCCGCCTATGCCTGCGGCGGTACCCATGTGCAAGCGTTGAGCGAGCTGGGCCAGGTGACGATCCTGGCGCTGTCGGAGAAAAAGGGCGCGTTGTCCGTTCGCTACGAAATCAACTGACACAACCCATCAGCGGCAAACTCAGTGATAAAAGCACGCCCTAGACCATGATCGCCCCTGCCCGCCCCGGCTCCACTACAAACGACTTGAGCGTCGAAACGGTGGCTGCCGGGTCGCGAGGATCGGTAATCACCCGAAAGTTCGTCAGCATCTTTCGCGCCTCCAATGCCACCGACACATAGCCCCGCTGGCGACTGTCGAAAAACTTCACATGGGGGTTCAGCGGCAGGATCTGGGTGAAGGCGTCATAGGGCGGCCCGTCGGACGTCACCGACGTGCCGACAAACTCGGTGGCGACGACCGGTGAATCCGGGCGATCGCCATCGGCATGCAGGTCCGTGACCCAGAACGAATGGATATCGCCGCCCCAGAACACCGGGTTCTTGACCCGATGACGCTCGATGGACGCCAGCATCCGCGAACGATTAGCCATATAGCCATCCCACCCATCGGTCCAGCGCCCAGGCATGTGGCTGGTCAGGTCGCGTTGGGTCAGCGGTGCCACCAGCAGGTCCTGGGCGATCACATTCCACTGCGCCTTGGACTGGGCGAAGCCCTGGTCCAGCCAGGCCTCCTGCTGCCACCCCAGCATCGTGCGCCCTGGGTCACGCAAGTCGGCGCAAGTATTGGCCGCTACATGCCCCTGGTGGCTGCCATTGGCGAGGATGCACGGTTGTTCGGAGCGATACTGGCGGCCGTCGAGTACGTGGAAACGCGCCAATCGTCCATAGTCCAGGCGTCGGTAGATACGCATGTCCGAGCCGTGGGGCAGGCTGCTGGCGCGCAGCGGCATATGTTCGTAGAACGCCTGGTAGGCCGCTGCGCGTTGCTGGAGAAATTGTGCCACTGGAATCCTGGGGTCCTGGGACCAGCGGTTGGCGTAGTCGTTCTGCACCTCATGATCGTCCCAGGTGGCCACGCTGGGGGCCGCGGCGTGCAGCGCCTGCAGGTCCGGATCGGTTTTGTACAGGGCGTAGCGGTTGCGGTAATCCGTCAGGCTCACCGCATTGCCACTGCCATGGGGACGAATGATCTTGCCCGAATCGGCCGCATAGGAATTGTCATAGATGTAGTCGCCGAGGAAGAACACCAGGTCGGGTTGCTCCGCCGCCAAGTGGCGATAGGCGCTGAAATAACCACGCTCCCAGTGCGAGCACGAAACAAACCCCACGTGTGCCGATGCCATCGCATCCCGTGGCGGCGCCGTACGCGACTGCCCCACCGGGCTCTGCGCCCCCAGCCCCTCGAACTGGTACCAATACGGCCTGCCCGCCACCAACCCCGCGACCTCCACATGCACCGAATGGGCAAACCGCTCGGTGGCCATCACCTCGCCCTGGCGCACAATACGTGTCATCGCCGCATCGCTGGCCACTCGCCAACGTACCGGCACCGCACGCCTCAAGCCACCCTGGCCATCGACCGCATTGAACAACGGCGCCAGGCGTGTCCAGATCACAAAGCCATCTGGCAGCGGATCGCCAGACGCCACGCCCAAGGTGAAGGGATAGTCGACTCCCGCACTGCGGGCGAACGGGCTGAGAATCGAAAACGTGGTAGCCACCGCCAGCCCGGCAAGTACCCGGCGGCGGCCAAGATCAATCTCGCCGCTCATGACCGAGACTCCCAGCCACCCAAGTGCCCGTAGTGATGAGTAGCGTTGATGCGCAGGCTAACGATGCCCACCAACGCGTCTATGTCACGCCGATGCATGCCCAGGCTAATCAAGCCCAGGGAACGAAATTTTTCCTGCATGCCGTCGATAAAACCATGGGCGTCTTCCAGCGTGTACGGCGACGGAATGCTGGCCGTGTTGTCGGCAACGTTCGGCCCGTTGGCAAGGGCGCACAACGTCTCGGCCTGGGCTTTTTCCAGCGCTCGCAACAGCAGTCGCGAGGTGGAGAGATGTGGCAATTGGCTACTCATTCCAGGGGCGCCTCGATGTAAATTTTTTGAGAATGCCCCCGGTGAGTGTCAGTTTGGTTACACCCCGTAAATGACCGGTAAGTCGTCTGTAAGACGCGTCCTAGAGCCCTCAAAACGTCAACTAAAGTTAACCGTTCGGTCATTTTTCATTGCTAGCGTGTCGCCCCTAATTCAATAACGGGGTAGCGGAATGAGAACCTGGGATGAACCCAAGAAGCGCAAGGCACACATCGAACTGATCCCGATGATCGACGTGATGATGTTCCTCCTGGTGTTTTTCGTACTCGTGAGCCTGAACGTGATTCCGGCGCTCGGTATGAAGACCCAGTTGCCCAGCGCCAGCAGCTCACAACAGCTCAAGCCACAGAACAAATTCATCCTGACCTTGGGCCTGGAAGGCCAACTGCAACTCGACGGCAAAGACCTTACGGTCGACGCTCTGGTACCGGCGCTGAAGGCGGCAGAGAAGCCCGATACCAAGTCGACGATCATCGTCAACAGCGACAAGGGCGTGGAAGTGTCGCGCCTGGTCGAGGTGATGGACACCCTGCGTATGGGTGGCTTTACCTCCGTGTCCATTGCCACGCGTAAGTCCTGATCATGTACGTCCTGTTTCGTGCGCGTCAGCTGCTCGGCAGTGTGCCGGCCCTGATCGCCCTGGTGCTGATTGCACTGGGTATCCAGTCCCAGACGTTGAAAGTCGAGCCGGTGTACGACGAGTCGGCGGTCGAGTTGGCATTGGTCGAACCGGAGCCCGAAGTGGTGCCGGAACCGGTGGTGGAACAAGAGCCGCCACCCCCCGTGATCGAGGACGAAGAGGCCCCGCCGGCCCCACCGCCACCGCCCAAGCCGGAACCCAAGCCCAAGCCAAAACCGCAACCCAAACCGGTGATCACCAAAACCGCGCCCACCGCGCCACCGGTAGCCGCCGCCAAACCGGCGCCACCCGTGGTTGCCCCGGCGGCGCCGACACCCGCACCGCCTGCGCCACCGAAAGTCGACAGCCAGGCACTGGAAGGCGGTTACCTCAAGGGTTTGCGCAATGAGCTGGACACCTACAAGCAATACCCCACCGGACGCCAGGCCTCCCTCGAACGCCCCACCGGCGAGGTCGTGATCTGGCTGCTGGTAGACCGCCAGGGTCGGGTACTCGACTCCGGCTTGCAAACCCAGGCCTCGAGCATGTTGCTCAACCGGGCCGCCACCAACAGCTTGCGTCGTATCAAGCAAGTCAAGCCATTCCCCGAGCAAGCCTTCGGGGGGCGCAATGAGCAGCGCTTCACCGCCACCTTCAACTACAGCGTGCAATAAGCACCCGACACCAGGACGACAGTGATGAGGTTCACACGGATTCATCTGGCACTCGTTGCCGCAAGCATGGGCCACGGCATGGCCATGGCCGACACCAGCGACAGCGATGTCGGGACCATTGGGGTTCAGGGCAAAGCCACTGCCGGTGGCGGTTATATGGTGCAGGAAGAAAGCATCAAGGCTCGCTCCACCGTGACCAAGGAGGCCCTGGATAAACAGACCGCCACCGGCAATGCGATCGACAAGCTCAAGTACACCCCGGGCTTGAATATCTCCAGTGAAGACAACACCGGCCTCTCGGGCTTTCGCTTCACCATGCGCGGGCTTAACTCCGATCAGGTGGGGATGTCCGTGGACGGTATGCCGATCAACGATTCCGGCAACTACGCGTTGTATTCCAACCTGCTGGGCGACCCGGAAAACATCGACCAGATCTTCGTCACCCAGGGCTCGGCCGAATCCGACGGCCCGCACATCGGTTCCAGCGGCGGCAATATCGGCATCGTGACCATTCGCCCGACCAAGGAAACCGGCGCGTTCGTCAAACAGATCATGGGCAGCAACGCCACGCGCAAGACCTTCGCCCGTCTCAATACCGGCGAGGTCAATGGCCTGAGCAACTGGCTATCGGTGTCCCACACCGAAGGCGAGATGTGGCGTGGCTCAGGTGCCGTGCGGGCGGACAAGGTCGAGTGGAACAGTTTCTTCGATGCGGGCAACGGCAACACCGCCAACCTGATCCTCAAGTACCACGAGCAGGACAACAACAGTTATAGCCAGTTGACCAAGGCCCAATTCCAACAGAACGGCCCTAAGTACGACCCCTACCCCGCCACGCCGACCGTGGGTAGCAACGGTAAGCTCAATAGCTACTACGCCCTGGCGCAGAACCCGTTCCAGACCTTTACCGGCGTGCTCAACACCCAGTTCAAACTGGCCGATAACCTGGCCCTGTCGGTGATCCCGTATTACTTCTGGGGTAACGGCAGCGGCGTCAACTCGTCGAGCTACGCACTCAACCGTGGCTCGAACGCTGGCGGCGTATTCGACCTGAGCAACCTGCCTACCGCAGCGCAATACAACGCCGACGGTTCCTCCACCACCGGCGTGTACTACCGCCCTTCGCGCACGCAGACGTGGCGACCAGGGATTACCACCAAGCTGAACTGGGACCTGGAAGAACACAGCCTGCAATTCGGCTACTGGTACGAACGCGCGCGGCAGAGCCAGACCCAACCGTTCATTGCGCTCAAGAACAACGGCAAACCCACCGACACCTGGCCGGACGGCGACGCCGTGGTCGATGCCAACGGCAATACCGTGCAGGGTCGCGACCGCTTCACCGTCACGCCGGCGCAGAAAGTCTGGGCACAGGACACCTGGTATTTCGCCCCCGACTGGACCCTGGTGGCCGGCCTGGCGTACATGAACGTCAAGCGTGACGGTACCAACCACGGCAGCCTCACCGAACAAGCCGAAAAACGTAACCAGAGCTACAACAAACTGCTGCCCAACGCTGGCCTCAAATACCAGCTCGATGAACGCGACCAACTGTTCTACAGCCTGTCGCGCAACATGCGTATCCCGCAGAACTACGTGCTGTACGACAAGGGCGTGGACTCGATCAACTCCAAACCGGAAACCAGCTGGAACCATGAGTTGGGCTGGCGCTTCACCGGCGACGACATGACCGTGGCCGCCACCTTGTTCTACATGCAGTTCAAGGATCGCCAGGTGTCGTCCAAGGACATCAACGGCGACTTCGCCGACATCAACGCCGGCTCCGTCAACAACAGCGGGCTGGAGCTGGAGTGGAGCGGCCTGCTGCCCAACCACTTCAACTATTACACCTCCTACACCTACACCAAGGCCGAGCAGCAGGATGACCTGACCGTCTACAACGCCGGCAAAGCGATCCTGTTGCCCACCAGCGGCAAGCAGTTCGCCAACGTGCCGAAAAACATGCTGGCAGCCAACATCGGGTATGACGACGGGCGCTTCTACGGAACCTTCGGCGGCAAATACACCAGCAAGCTCTACGGCGACCTGACCAACGATGAAGCCATCTCCGGGCGCACCGTGTTCAACGCCGGCGCCGGTATCTACCTGCCGGTGGACAAGAAGGTGGTCAAGGACGCGACCCTGCGCCTGAACGTCGACAACCTGTTCGACAAGAAGTACCTGGACGGGGTGTACACCACCAAGACCAACGCCGCCACCTACGGTGGTTTCCGCGACGGCGACCCGGCCTACATCGTCGGCCTGGAACGCACCGTGACGGTGTCCCTGGAAGCCAATTTCTAACTGCGAGGTAAGTGAACATGGACATGAACCTGCTCCACGACATCACCTTCTATGTGATGTATGCCGCGATGGCCATCGCCATCTTCATCACCATCGAACGAGGCATCTACTTCGCCTACGTCCGCCGCCAGGCACGCGCCTTGACCGCGGCACTGGGCGCCCAGGTGCACAGCGAGCGCGACTTGCCGGATAGCTTGACGCGTCGCGACAGCCTGCCATTAAGCATGGTGGTGCCGGTGCTGGCACAGAAGGCCTCCCACGGTTCGCGCAAGGACCTGGATGACGTGATCGAAACCCAATACCTGACCACCCGCGCGCCACTCGCCCGCAGCCTGTGGATCATCGAGACCATCACCACCGCCGCGCCGCTGCTGGGCTTGCTGGGCACCATCCTCGGCATCATCGACACGTTCAAGGCGCTGGCCTCGGCGGGTGTGTCCGACCCAGGGCAGATTTCCGGTGGCATCGGTACCGCGTTGTTCGCCACCGGTTTGGGGATCGCCATTGCACTGTTCTGCGTGGTCTTCCACAACTTCTTCCAGGACAGCCTGGAGCGCATCAACGATCAGTTGAAGATCCTGCTGATTCGCGCCGCCACCGGTGCCCGTGTGCAGGGTGAAGTGCCGCATCTGGTGCCTGCGGCGTTGCACAGCCGTACTGCGTAAGTGTTGGGACGGGCGCGTGATGCGCCCGTCTTCTTTTTCTGACTCGAGACCGCTATGTCCCTCTCCTTGAAAGTGCGCATCGCAGGCCTCGCCGGCTTGCTCATGAGTCCGCTGGTCCAGGCGGATTTTTCGATTCCGGGGTTTGAACTGGTGCACACCGTGCCGGTGGATACCGCGTTGGGCACCGCCGATCTGCGCCAGCCGGGCCCGGTGTGGATCGAGCTGTTCGACGGCGCCAAAAGTACGATCGATATCGGCCAGTTCTACGCGGTGGATCACCCCGGCTCGGTGATGGACAGCGTCATCGAACGCTTGGAAGCCGCTGGCAAACGCGGCGTGAAGATTCGCTTCCTGCTGGAGGAAAAAGGCATTCGCTTGTCAGAAGCCTCCACCCTGGAACGCTTACGCGCGATTCCCAACCTGAGCTTACGCGTGTTGTCGTACGGACAACTGAGCGGCGGGATCCTCCACGCCAAATACATGGTGGTCGATGGCAAACAGGCGTTTATCGGCAGCCAGAATTTCGACTGGCGTTCTTTGGAACATATCCATGAAACCGGACTGCGGATCACCGACGCCCCGGTGGTAAGCCAGGTACAGGCGATCTTTGACCAGGACTGGCGAGCGCAGGCCGCCCTCACCGAGCACCAACCCGTGCCCCTGCCGGCCGCCGGTACAGCACCCGCGCGCACCGGCAACTACCTGGTGGCCAGCCCGCAACGCTACAACCCGCCGGGCGTGGGTGATTCACAACTCGAACTGCCACGCCTGCTCAGCGAAGCACAACACGAAGTCCGCGTGCAGTTGCTCGACTACGCGCCGCTGTCCTACGGCCCGGATAAAACCCGCCCGTATTACGCCGTGATCGACAACGCCGTGCGAGCGGCCGCCGCGCGGGGGGTGTCGATCAAGCTGATGGTGTCGAACTGGAACACCGACGCACTGGAGCTGCCGTACCTGAAAAGCCTGGCGGTACTGCCCAACGTGCAGATCAAGATCGTCACCCTGCCCGAGGCCAAGCAAGGGTTTATTCCCTACGCGCGGGTCATCCACAGCAAGACCCTGGAGATCGACGGGAAAGTGGCGTGGGTGGGTACCAGCAATTGGCTGGGTGGCTACCTGGATAACTCGCGCAATCTGGAAGTGGTGATGCGCAGTGAAATGATGGCCAGGCGTATAGGGGATCTGCATGAGCAGCTGTGGGACGGGCCCTACGCAAGAGCCTTGAACGTCACCGATGAGTACCCGGCGCCCCATCCTGGCCAGCATTGACCAGGGACACCTGAGTAATGGTAGTGTGTGGAAATGTTTCTGACAGATCGATCAGAAACGTCCTACTCACTACCTGCAAAGGAATGCGTCCCTCCATGCACTTTCCACTTAAGCAATTGGCCGTTGCGACCCTGTTCGCGGCCAGTCTTTCGGCCTTTACTTCGCCCGCCTTCGCCAACATCACCGCGCAACAGAGCACGGCGATTCTCAAGAGTTTCAGCGAAACCTCCGTCACCGATTTTCGTGGTTTCCTCGGCACCCTGGCCAAGGGCGAGCTGGGCAAAACCAGCGACGTGGGCCCGGCCATCAGTGCATTTCTCGACAACAAGCCCCTCACCGCCGAGCAGCAAAACGAAATCCATCGCCTGCTGGGTATCTACACCCGCGTGAAGTACGGCAAGGCCGCCCTCGAAACCCTGCGCGAGCTGGTGGAAATCCCGACCTTCAACGTGGATGGCCTGCCGCAGTACAAAAACCCGCAATTCCTCAAGATCGCCGACAAGCTCCAGGGCCTGGCGAAAGCCTTCAACCTGAGCTTCCGCAATGTCGACAACCGCGTGTACGAAATCTCTCTGGAGGGCAGCGGCGATGAAGTGGTCGGCATTCATGCCCACGCCGACGTCGTGCCAGTCACGCCAGAAAACTGGGTACTCAAGGACGGCACAAAGCTCGATCCGTTCAAGGTCACGCTGATTGGCGACCGCATGTATGGCCGCGGCACCGAGGATGACAAGAACGGTATTGTGGTGGCGATGTATGCGATGAAGGTGATCAAGGAGGAGAAACTGCCACTGGCGCGCAATTTCAAGCTGCTGGTGGACACCACCGAGGAAACGTCGGGGGATGCGATCCCGTATTACTTCGAGCGCAACCCGACGCCGCAGTACAACCTGGCACTGGATGGCGGTTACCCGGTGGTGATTGCCGAGAAAGGCTATGGCACGGTCATGGCCACCTTCCCGCGTCGCAAGGGTGAAGGCAAAGGCGCGGAAATCATCTCGATGACCGGCGGCATGGCCACCAACCAGATTCCGTCGGCTTCAGTCGCCACCCTGGTCAGCGACAAGCCGGCCGAATTGGCCGCCAGCCTGCAAAAGGCCGGGGCTGAATACGCCAAGCGCAACGGCGGCGATTTCGAGGTCACCGCCAAGGTCGACGGCAAAGACGTCAAGTTGACCGTCACCGGCGTGTCCGCGCACTCGTCCGAACCGGAGTCCGGCGTCAACCCGGTGGCGCGCATGCTGGAATTGATCCACAGCGTCGACGGCACGATCGCCCTCAAGCACAACCACATCACCGACGCCGCGCGGTATGCCTCGGATAACTGGGGCCTGGATTACCTGGGGGGCAAGTTGGGCGTAGGTTTCGCCGATGACTTCATGGGCCCGCTGACCACCTCGCTGACGTTTGTCGGCCTGGATGACAAAGCCTTCAAGCTGGCGGTGAACCTGCGTGTGCCGAAGGGCAAGTCGCCGGAAAAACTCAAAGCCGAGATTGCCGACAAGCTGAGCGCCTGGGACAAGAAAACCAAAGTCAAAGTGGACTTCACCTACTCAATCGCCGAACCGATGTACCGCAACCCCGAAGGCGAGTGGGTCAAGGCCCTGCTGGCGGTGGCCACCGAAAACCTGGGCATGGAACACAAGTTCGGGACCTCGGCCGGCGCGACGTCGGTGCATGAGCTGCCGAACGGCGTGCAGTTCGGCTTGGCGCGCCCGGAAGTGAAATACACCGGGCACACCGACAACGAGTTCAAGACCGTCGACCAGTTTTTGCTGGACCTGCAGATCGTTACCGAAATGATGGGCCGCATCGGGCAACTGCCGAAGCTCTGACCCCCCTCGGATCCGCCGTCCTGGCGGGTCCATCGCGCTGGCTGCCTGGCTGCGCACAAATAAAAACGCCGCCCTTGACCGAGCGGCGTTTTTGCATGGGTAAGACGCTCGTAGGAAACATCTCATTTTGTTTTGAGCACCCGTCCTTCTACCTCACGGTGTTAGCTTCGGCAGGCAATCTCAACTGCCTACGAAGATAGGAGTGCCACAACAATGAAGTCATCACTTAAGCACCTGCTCATCGCTGCCCTGGTAGTCCCCCTTGCAGCATTCACCCTGCCCGTACAGGCCAATATTTCCCCGCAACAAAGCCGCGCCATCCTCACGCACTTCAGCGAAACATTGCCCACTGACTTCCGTGAGTTCCTGAGACAGCTGGGCGTGAGCGCCCCACCCATGAGAAGCGACCTCGGCGCGGCAATCAGCGGTTTCCTTGACGGCAAGGCACTTTCCACCGCACAGCAAAACCAGATTCATCGCCTGCTTGGCCTCTATGCCCGATTGAAGTACGGGGACGCCGCCATTGGCACCCTGCGCGAACTGGTGGCCATTCCGACATTTCGTGTGGAGGGGGTTGCCCAGCACGATAACCCCGAATTCATCAAGATGGGCAACACACTCAAGACGTTGGCAGAATCATTCAACCTCTCCTTTCGCAACATCGACAACCGCGTTTTCGAGGTCTCGCTCAACGGCGCCGGCGATGAAGTCGTGGGCATTCACGCGCATGCCGACGTCGTGCCTGCCAATCCGCAGGACTGGGTATTGGAAAACGGCACCCGGCTCGACCCATTCGAGGTTTCCCAGGTCGGCAACCGCTTGTATGGCCGAGGCACGGAGGACGACAAGAATGGCATCGTGGTGGCGCTCTACGCCATGAAGGTCATCCAGGAGGAGCGGCTACCGCTGGCGAGAAACTTCAAGCTGCTGGTCGATACCACTGAGGAAATCGCCGGCGATGCAATCGCCTACTACTTTGAACGCAACCCCACGCCCCACTACAACGTGGCTCTGGATGGCGGTTATCCGGTGGTCATTGCCGAGAAAGGCTATGGCACTGTCACCGCGAACTTTGCCCGACGCACCGCACAAGGCGACGGCGCCGAAATCATCTCCATGACCGGAGGTCTCGCCGCCAACCAGATCCCGCTGACCTCGGTTGCCATACTGTTGGGGGAAAATCCGATTGAATTGGCAGCCCGCCTGCAAAAGGCGGGTAACGAATATGCGAGGCGCAATGGCGATAATTTCAACGTAAACGCCCAAGTCGTCGGCAAGGAAGTCCAACTGACCGTTACCGGCGTGTCCGCGCATTCATCAGAACCCGAATCCGGTGTGAACCCCGTCTCCAGGATGTTGGGCTTCATCCACAGCCTGGACGGGAACATCGCACTCAAGCAAAACCATATTTCCGATGCCGCGCGTTACGCTGCCGACAACTGGGGGCTGGATTACCTGGGAGGCAAACTGGGTATTGGCTTTTCGGACACTTTCATGGGGCCTCTGACTACATCACTGACCTTCATCGGAATGAACGAAAAGACCTTCACGCTGACGGTCAACCTACGCGTACCAAAGGGAAAACGTTTGGACGTGCTGAAAGCCGAGATTGCCGACAAGTTGGGCGCCTGGAGCACGAAGAACGCCATTGCAATGGACGTGGACTACTTGATGACCGAACCGATGTTCCGCGACCCCGAGGGTGAGTGGGTCAAGGCTTTGCTGGACGTAGCCAGCGAAAACCTCGACATGCCGCGAAAATTCGGCGCCTCTGCCGGCTCAACCTCGGTGCATGACCTACCCAACGGCGTGCAGTTCGGCCTGGCCAGGCTCGACGTTAAGTACACCGGCCACACCAATAAAGAGTTCAAGACGGTCGACCAGTTCTTGCTGGATCTGCAGATCGTTACTGAAATGATGGGGCGTATCGGGCAGTTGCCGAAGCTCTGATAGCCGAATGAGGCCGCCGCGATGGCGGGCTTTTTCGGCCGGCATAAATCCCACGCAAACAAAAACGCCGATCATCACTGATCGGCGTTTTCATTGAATATGGAGCGGGAAACGAGACTCGAACTCGCGACCCCGACCTTGGCAAGGTCGTGCTCTACCAACTGAGCTATTCCCGCAAATGGCGTCCCCTAGGGGACTCGAACCCCTGTTACCGCCGTGAAAGGGCGGTGTCCTAGGCCACTAGACGAAGGGGACACGCTACTGAAACACATGGTGTGTATTCCAGTGCCCAGAGGCCTCACCCGAAGATGTGGTCCTGGTTTCACTCAGTGCCGCCCGAGGGCAACACTGCTTAAAAATTGGAGCGGGAAACGAGACTCGAACTCGCGACCCCGACCTTGGCAAGGTCGTGCTCTACCAACTGAGCTATTCCCGCAAATGGCGTCCCCTAGGGGACTCGAACCCCTGTTACCGCCGTGAAAGGGCGGTGTCCTAGGCCACTAGACGAAGGGGACACACGTACAACATTCACTCCCTACCGCGTTTCGCTGTGTGCTTTACGCTGTAAGTGGCGCGCATTCTATGGATGGATTGAAAGGTCGTCAACCCCCAAGGATAAATTTATTTAAATCAATGACTTCGCCCCCGTTTACCGGCCTGCTCAGGCATTCTGCCCGTCCGCCCCTTGACGCCTATATTCTGACGCCCTACAAGACGCTATAGTTCGCTCCAGCAAATGATGGCAATGTGCATCCATGCAGGGAGCGCTGACCTATATAGAAGAAACTACCTGGGCAACTGGTCGAAGAGTCCTATCCGTCGGTTGTTCCAGTCACTACACTCAACAGCAAACCCTATAAAGAGGTCACACCGGTGACACCACTCATGATCACCCTGCTGGTAATAGCCGGGATCGTAATACTGATCGCCATTGGCTACATGAACCACGTGGTGGAAAACAACAAACTGGAAAAGAAGCGCACCGAGATCGAACTCAATGATCGGCTGCGTCGCTGCGGTGAAATCACCGAGACTTTCCCTGGCCAGTTGATGACCCCGGCGCTCAAGTTGTTGCTGACCCGCCTGGAACTCAACGTCAACCAACGCCTGTTGCACCTCAATAGGACCAACGCCGCGGTCAAGGCACGGATCGCCGAGCTCAATGCCCTGGTGGCCCAGGGTGAGTCGATTCCAGTCAACAACCCGCCCGCCCCGATCCAGACCGAAACCAAGGCCAAGGACGTGCGTTTCCTGCTGGAAGCCCTGCACGGCCAGGTGACCCGCGCCGCCCAGGATGGTTTCCTGCCGACCAACGAGGCCAAGCACTGGATAAAGGAAATTCGGCATATCCTGGTGCTGCTGCATATCGAGTTCTTCAATAACCTCGGCCAGCATGCCTTGCAGCAAGGCCAGCCGGGCCAGGCACGCCTGGCCTTCGAACGTGGCGTACAGTACCTGCGCAAACAGCCCGAACCGGTGCTGTACAGTGCGCAGCTGCAATTGCTGGAGTCGCAGCTGGCCCGCGCCAACTCCACGGTGCTGACCAACAGCAAGCCTGCCGAAGACGAAGTCAACGAACTGACGGAAGGCCTGAAAGTCGTCGACGCCGACGCCGAGTGGAAGAAGAAAGTCATCTACGACTGATCCCCACCGCCATGTGGCGACCGCCGTCGCCACATGCCATCACTTTGTACCTATCCCCCCGCTCTCGACTAGCGTAAAAAAGTGCCCCTCACTCCGTGAAGTTAGAGGCCTGCTATGCCTGTCGCCGTGATTGATGGACAACCGCTGCACTATCTCGACCTGGGTACCGGCCCAGCGGTGCTCCTGGGTTCAAGCTACCTGTGGGATCGCGATATGTGGGCGCCGCAGATTGAAGCCCTGTCGCAACAGTACCGCGTGCTCGTCCCCGAACTGTGGGGGCACGGCGAGTCGGGCCCGCTGCCCGCGTCAACCCGCTCCCTCGACGACCTGGCGCGCCAGGCCCTGGCCCTGCTCGACCAGTTGGAAATTGCCCAGGTCAACCTGGTCGGCCTGTCGGTCGGCGGCATGTGGGGCGCACGCCTGGCGTTGCAGGCACCTGGGCGCGTCAACAGCCTGGTGCTGATGGACACCTACCTCGGCGCCGAGCCCGAAGCCACGCGCCAGTACTATTTCTCGCTGTTCAAGATGATCGAAGACACCGGCGCGATCCCCGAGCCCTTGCTGGATGTCATCGCGCCGATCTTCTTCCGCCCCGGCATCGACCGCGAATCCGCGCTGTACCAGGACTATCGCAGGGCCCTGCAGTCATTCTCCCGGGAACGCCTGCTGCACAGCATCGTGCCCCTGGGCCGGCTGATCTTCAGCCGCTCGGATGTGCTGGAGCAATTGCCACGCCTGGATGCCGACACCACCCTGGTGATGTGCGGCGAGCAGGACAAACCGCGCCCACCCGCCGAGTCCGACGCCATGGCCAAGTTGATTGGCTGCGGCCTGACCCTGATCCCAAACGCCGGGCATATCTCCAGCCGGGAGAATCCGGACTTCGTCAATGAAGCCCTGCTGACCTTCCTCGCCAACCACGCCTGATTGCCCTGCCCTTTGATCGCCGCCAGCACGCGGCGATCAAAGGCGGAAGTGCCCCACCATCCCCTTCAGCTCCGCCCCCAACTGCGCCAGCTGGATGCTCGACGCGGCGTTGCCTTGCATACTCAATGCCGATTGATCGGCACTCGCGCGGATGCTGGTGACACTGCGATTGATCTCTTCGGCCACCGAGCTCTGCTGCTCGGCAGCGGCGGCGATCTGTTGGTTCATCTGCTGGATCAATGACACCGCGACGGCAATGCTGCCCAAGGCGCTTTCGGTTTCCAGCGCATCGCTCACCGCCAGTTTCACCAGCTCGCCACTCTGCTGGATCTGCTGCACCGACGACTGCGCCGCAGCACGCAGAGTGCTGACCAGACGCTCGATTTCCTCGGTCGACTGCTGGGTGCGCTTGGCCAGCGCGCGCACTTCATCGGCCACCACCGCAAAACCACGGCCTTGCTCGCCGGCTCGGGCCGCTTCGATTGCCGCATTCAAGGCGAGCAAGTTGGTCTGTTCGGCCACGCTTTTGATCACGCTCAACACCGTGCCGATGTTCTGGATTTCCGTACTCAGGCTGTCGATGCTGGCACTGGCGTGGGCGCTGGAGGTGGCCAGCAACTCTATGCGCTGCAAACTCTGGCGTACCACCTGCTGGCCACTGTCGACCTTGTCATCCGCCGTCTGCGCCGCTTGTGCAGCCTCCTCGGCGTTGCGCGCCACATCGTGCACCGTGGCGGTCATCTGGTTCATCGCGGTCGCCACTTGCTCGGTTTCTTCCTTCTGGCTGCTGACCTCGACGTTGGTCTGCTCAGTCACGCTGGATAACGTATGCGCCGAACTGGCCAGTTGCTCAATACCCGCCTGCAACCCGCTGACCATGTGGCTAAGGCCATTGCCCATCTGCTGCATGGCCTGCATCAGTTGGCCGATCTCATCGCGGCGATCAACCTCCATGCGCCCACTCAGGTCTCCGGCGGCAATCTGCTGGGCCACCGCAATCACACTGCGCAGCGGCGCCACGATCAACCGGGTGATCACCCAGGCAGCGATCAGCCCCACCAACAATGCCAAGGCTGACGAGCCAACGATCAACATCGCGCTTTCCTTCAGTTGCGCCTGCATCGATTGGTCTTCGGTGGCGTAGGCCTGGTTGACTCGGCTGACCACTTGATCGGCGCGGTCATGCAACTGCTTGTAGACCACCTTTTCCTGGGCCAGCAGGCCGGTGTATTCACCGAGCTTTTCACTGAACGAGGCAATATGCCCGGACACTTCGTTAAGCACCGTCTGGTAACCCGGGTCCTTGACCGAAGTTTTCAGTTGTTCGACCTGGGCCAGGGCCTGGTCGGCCTGCTCGATCTTGCCCTGCTGAGAGTCATCGGCGTCGGCCTTGCGGCTCTGGTCGAGGCGCACATGGGCTTCGTTCATGGCTTGCAACATCAGGCGCGAGACCTGGCTGACCTGCCCCGCCTGCTCGATAAACTCGGCACCTTCCTTGCCCTGGCTCTCCTTGAGACCATACGCGCCATCGTCCGCCAGGCCGGCCTGCAACACGTCGAGGTTATTGGCCACGCTGGACACCGACCAAGTGGCCATTTCCAGGGCCAGGTCCTTGGTTTGGGTCAGCTCGACAAACTCATCGAATGCCTTGCGATAAGCCGCCAGGGCCTGCTCCACATCGGTCATCACTGGCACATTGGCGGCGGACTCTGCCTTGAGCCTGGCCGCCAGCGCCGCCAACGCGTCGACGCTCTCATGCAGGGCATCGACAGCCTTGGGGTCGGCGTGCAGCGCGTAGTCCTGCTCGATCAAGCGCACCTTGAACAGGCCGTTGTTGAGCGAAGACATTGCCTTGAGGCCTTCGAAACGCTGGCCAACGGTTTGCAGGGACCACACACCGATGGCCGCCACCAAAGCTGTCAGCAGCAGGACAAGAAGGAAGCCCAAGCCCAGTTTTTTCGCCATACCGAGGTTGGCGAAACGTCGTTGCACGGCCGAAATCATTGCACTTGAATCCTCTTGCAATGGCAGATGCCATAAGCCCGGTTTACAAGAAGCGAGATTCGCAACCCCAAGGCATTGAGCACAAGCTGTTGGCGCCGGAATAATGGCAAAAAGCTACACGCTCGTCGTTTTCAGAATGGTCGAGGTCGATCTGGTAGGGCCCAAGGCGCGGAATAACGCAAGTGCCCGTTGATCATCAGCATAGGCCACATTGATGCGCAGCCACTCACTGGATTCACCCGTCGGGTTGAACAGCGCCCCCGGTGACAACAAGACGCCGAACTTGCGCGCATATGCCTGCAGCCGCGAACGATCCGCCACGGCAGGCCGCACCCACAGGAACATCCCGCCGGCCGGCACGGCAAACACCTGCCATTCCTCATCCTCCAGTACCTGCAAGGTGGCGGTCATCTGCGTGCCCAGGCGTTTGCGCAGGCGCTGCACCCACTTGCGGTAGGTACCATTGGCCAGCAACGTGGCCACCACCGCCTCGGCAAAGCGCGAAGTACCGATGCCGGTCAGGGTCTTGAGGTGAGCCAAGCGGGCAATGAGCGCGGTGCTGGCGCTGAGGTAGCCCACCCGCAAGGCGCTACTGAGGGTCTTGGAAAAACTCGAGACATAGATGACCCGGTCATCATGGGGCAGCGCCGACAGTCGCGTGCAGCTGGCGTGTTGCAGGTCGCCGTAGACATCCTCTTCGATGATCAGGAAATCCTCGCGGCGTGCCAGTTCGAGCAAACGCTCGGCGACCGCGCGGCACAGGCTGGTGCCGGTGGGGTTGTGATAGAGGCTGTTGATGAACAGGCACGTGGGGTGATGCCGTTGCAGCAGCGCCTCCAGCGCCGGGATGTCCGGGCCGCCACGGGTCCGAGGCACTTCCAGCAACGTGACGCCATGATGCGCCAATTGGCGATAGAGGTTGCCATAGCCTGGGGTCTCGACCACGACGGTGTCGCCCGCCTTGAGCAAGGTGCGTATCAACAGGTCCTGGGCATGGCTGGCGCCCTGGGTGGTGAGAATGCGATCGAGGCTGGTGGCCACGCGGATCTGGGTCAGGCGCTTGAGCAACTGCTCGCGCAACGCCGGCAACCCCAGCGGCGTACTGTAGTTGAACAAACCGCCGGTATCGGTGCGACAGATTTCGCGAATCGCATAGCTGATGTCATCACTTTCGCGCCAGGCGTCCGGCAACCAGCCACACCCCAGTTTCAGTTCACCCAATGGGCTATCGGTAAAGTCCCCCCATTCCCGTTCCGCGCCTTCATACCAGTGGTATTCGTGGACGGTGGGAGGACGCGCGACCACGAACCCCGCCCCCTGTTTCGAGGCCAGCACCCCTTGGGCCACCATGCGTTCGAATGCCTCGATGACACTGGACTGGCTGAGCAAGTTGTCGAGGGCCAACTGGCGGATGGACGGCAAGCGGGTACCGGGGCTGACCCCGCTCTTGCGAATCCATTCCGCCACCGCACTGACGATTTGCTGCACCACCGGTACAAGGGCTTGTCGATCGATCCCTAAATCCATGAGCCACTCACTTCAACTGTCTGTTATTCAACCTCAAACAGTTAAGCACAGAAGCCCAGCCAAACCGGCCGACAACTTTTATTAAAGTATTGATTTTATTAGCTTATTTACCTGGTGATACACATTCACACGCGGCGCTTTGCCAGCTCTGGAAACGCCCCACAGCGCCTCATGCCTTTTCGAATGGCGCGCTGCACGGAGTCCTAGATTGCCGTCGCGCCACCGTCCACCGCGAGCGCATGGCCAGTTGTGAAGGCAGCCCCATCACTGCACAGGTACAACACGGCGCTGGCGATTTCCTCGACCTTGCCGATGCGCCCTACCGGATGCATGGCCGCTGCAAATTCGGCTTTGCGCGGGTCGGCTTCATAGGCACGGCGGAACATATCGGTATCAATCACCGCCGGGCATACCGCGTTGACACGAATTTTCTTTTTCGCATATTCGATGGCCGCCGACTTCGTCAGGCCGATCACCGCATGCTTGGAGGCCGCGTAGATGCTCATCTTCGGCGCCGCGCCCAACCCCGCCACCGATGCGGTATTGACGATCGCACCGCCGCCCTGGGCCAGCAGCAACGGCAGTTGGTACTTCATGCACAGCCAAACCCCTTTCACGTTGACGCCCATGATGGCGTCGAACTCATCCAGGCTGCCGTCGGCCAGCTTGCCCTTCTCGATCTCGATGCCCGCATTGTTGAAGGCATAGTCCAGGCGGCCATACACGGCGACAGTCTGCGCCATCAGTTGCTGCACATCCGCTTCAAGCGTGACGTTGCAACGCACAAACAGCGCTTCACCACCGGCCTGCCGGATCAGCTCGACGGTGCCCTCGCCCCCTGCCACATCCAGGTCGGCTACCACGACCTTCAAGCCTTCACCTGCGAATGCCAGGGCGGTCGCGCGGCCGATACCGGCGGCGGCGCCAGTGACCAGGGCGACCTGGCCGGAAAACGTCATGCTCATGGAGGATGTCCTTTGGGAAAAGTTACCGTGGGACGAGTCTAGCCAACAGCCGGATAGGCGCGTCAGCACTATCAGAAGGCCGGTTGAGGCTGTATGCGTCGCAGTGATAAGGCGTCGTGGATCACTATCATCACGGCCTATCGGCGGGCATTCGCCCGCCTCGGACAACCTTGCTTCCAGGCGTGGGCTCGGAGATGTGTATAAGAGACAGGGCATTCGCCCGCCTCGGACAACCTTGCTTCCAGGCCATCTTGGGTCTATCACTCAGGTTCATTTCTAAAGAGTCCTTGCCATGACCGCCCAGACCAACCGCCAGTTCCTGCTTGCCAAACGCCCGGTCGGCGCAGCCACGCGGGAAACCTTCACCTACCAGGAAGTGCCCGTGGGCACGCCCCAGGAAGGGCAGGTGCTGGTGCACAACGAATACCTGTCCCTCGACCCGGCCATGCGCGGCTGGATGAATGAGGGCAAATCCTACATTCCCCCCGTCGGTATCGGCGAAGTCATGCGTGCGCTGGGCGTGGGCAAGGTGATTGCCTCGAACAACCCGAACTTTGCAGTGGGGGACTACGTAAACGGTGCCCTGGGCGTGCAGGATTACTTTCTGGGCGAGCCGCGTGGTTTCTATAAGGTCGACCCGCAACTCGCGCCCCTGCCCCGCTACCTCTCGGCGCTGGGCATGACCGGTATGACCGCCTACTTTGCCCTGCTGGACACCGGCGCGCCCAAGGCTGGCGAAACGGTGGTGATCTCCGGCGCGGCCGGCGCGGTCGGCAGCATTGCCGGGCAGATCGCCAAGATCAAAGGCTGTCGCGTGGTAGGCATTGCCGGCGGTGCCGACAAGTGCAAGTTCCTGGTGGATGAGCTGGGCTTCGACGCCGCCATCGACTACAAGAACGAAGACGTGCCCGCCGCTCTCAAGCGCGAGTGCCCCAAAGGCGTGGATGTGTATTTCGATAACGTCGGCGGCGATATTCTCGACGCCGTGCTCAGCCGCCTGGCACTCAAAGCCCGCGTGGTGATTTGCGGTGCCATCAGCCAGTACAACAATAAGGAGGCCGTGAAAGGCCCGGCCAATTATCTGTCATTGCTGGTCAATCGCGCGCGTATGGAAGGCTTCGTGGTGATGGACCATGCGGCGAACTTTGCGGCGGCCGGGCAGGAAATGGCCAGCTGGATGGCCCAGGGCAAGCTCAAGAGCAAGGAAGATATCGTGGAGGGGCTGGAGACATTCCCGGAGACGCTGATGAAGCTGTTCAACGGGGAAAACTTTGGCAAGTTGGTGCTCAAGGTCGACTGATCGACAACCGCTGTAAATATGGGAAGGGCTTGCCCCCTCCCATATTTTTGATCGGTGACTGATCAGGCGATCTCGGCCACTACCGCCGCCAACGCTTTGGCCGGATCGGCTGCCTGGCTGATCGGACGGCCGATCACCAGGTAATCAGAGCCTGCATCCAGTGCCTGACGCGGCGTCAGGATACGACGCTGGTCATCCTGGGCACTGCCCGCCGGGCGAATGCCCGGGGTCACCAGTTGCAGCGACGGGTGAGCGGTCTTCAGGGCCTGGGCTTCCAGCGCCGAGCAAACCAGGCCATCCAGGCCGGCTTTGTCGGCCAGGGCGGCCAGGCGCAGCACTTGTTCCTGAGGCTCGATGTCCAGGCCGATGCCGGCCAGGTCTTCACGCTCCATGCTGGTCAGCACGGTGACACCGATCAGCAACGGTTTGGGGCCGCTGCGCTGTTCCAGCACTTCGCGGCAGGCTGTCATCATGCGCAGGCCGCCGGAGCAGTGCACGTTGACCATCCACACGCCCATTTCAGCCGCAGCCTTGACCGCCATCGCAGTGGTGTTGGGGATGTCGTGGAATTTCAGGTCGAGGAACACTTCGAAGCCTTTGTCACGCAGGGTGCCGACAATTTCCGCGGCGCAACTGGTGAAGAGTTCCTTGCCGACTTTGACCCGGCAAAGCTTCGGGTCCAACTGATCAGCCAGCTTCAGTGCGGCGTCACGGGTGGGGTAATCCAGGGCGACGATGATAGGAGTCTGGCAGACGGACATTGGAATAGGCTCTCAGGCAAGTCGAAATCGGCGCGGATTGTAGCGCAAGCGGCGCCGTTGCGGGATCCGATGATCGGTAAATACTGACCAGGCGCCGTCGGACAGGCCTTTTCGGCGAATTGTTTCAAAGCCGATACATTCACGACATGCCCTCAACACGCCCCAAGGCTAGGCTCGCCCGCACGACCCACCGTGCAGCACTTCCAGCCATGGGGCTGGGCGCCTATGCTGACCGCTACAACCAGGCAGATGATCGCACTATGCATACCCCTTCGGCTTCTGTGAACGACGAGCAAAAAAGCGCGGTGATCGCCGATGAAAAGCGCTGGAATACCCGAGCGCTGATCGTAGACGACGATGTGCCGATCCGAGAACTGCTGATCGACTATCTGGCGCGTTTCAATATTCTCGCCAGCGGCGTGACCGACGGCGCCGCGATGCGCGTGGCCATGCAAGCGGAAACGTTCGACGTGGTGGTGCTCGACCTGATGCTGCCGGGCGAAGACGGCCTGTCGCTGTGCCGCTGGCTGCGCGCCGAATCGGATATCCCGATCCTGATGCTCACCGCCCGCTGCGAACCCACTGACCGCATCATCGGCCTGGAGCTGGGCGCCGACGACTATATGTCCAAGCCGTTCGAACCCCGTGAGCTGGTCGCGCGTATCCAGACCATCCTGCGCCGGGTACGCGATGACCGCACTGAGCAGCGCGCCAACATCCGCTTCGACAGTTGGCGCCTGAACAGTGTGCTGCGCCAACTGGTGGCCGACGATGGCCTGGTGGTACCGCTGTCCAACGCCGAATTCCGCCTGCTGTGGGTATTTATCGAGCGGCCGCGTCGGGTGCTCAGCCGCGAACAATTGCTGGATGCCGCCCGTGGGCGCTCTATCGAGGCGTTTGATCGCAGCATCGACTTGCTGGTTTCACGCCTGCGCCAGAAGCTGGGCGATGACCCGAAGGCACCGCAATTGATCAAGACCGTGCGCGGTGAAGGCTACCTGTTCGACGCGCGGGATATCGGCTGATGCGCAACACCTTCAACACGCTGTTCGGCAGGCTGTTCGGCGTGTTGCTGATTGCGATTGTGCTGGCCCATGGCCTGGCGTTCTTTTGGTTTCACCACTACGGCCCGCCGCCGCCACCGCCTGCAGAAACCTTCGTGCAGCAGCCCGATGGCACGATGAAGCCCCTGCACAAGCATCGTCGCCCGTGGTTTGGTGGCCCGGTGGTACCGCTGACGTTTCAGTTCATCTCGTTGATCATCGCGGCCTGGTACGGCGCCAAACTGTTGAGCCGACCGATCCAGCGCCTGAGTGCGGCGGCCGAACGCTTGAGCCTCGACCTCGACAGCCCGCCCCTCGACGAATCCGGCCCCAGGGAAGCCCGACAGGCGGCATCGACCTTCAACCTGATGCAAAAGCGCATTCGCGAGCAGGTCAGCCAGCGTGCACGCATGCTCGGCGCGGTCTCCCATGACCTGCGCACCCCGCTGTCACGCCTCAAGCTGCGCCTGGAGCAGATCGAAGACACCAAGCTGCAAGGCCAGATGCGCCAGGACCTGGACGACATGATTGGCATGCTCGACGCTACCCTGAGCTACCTGCACGAACAACGCACCAGCGAAACCCGACATTGGCTCGACGTCCAGGCACTGGTGGAGTCCCTCAGCGAGAACGCCCAGGACCAAGGTTCCGATGTGCAGTTTGCCGGCACCTGCGCGCCTTTGCAGGTGCAGCCCATGGCGCTGCGCTCCTGCCTGAACAACCTGATCGACAACGCCCTGCGCTACGCTGGCACGGCGCGTGTGGAACTGCAGGATAGCCGCGAGGCCCTGATTATCCGCGTGATCGACCACGGGCCGGGGATTGCGGCGGATAAACGCGAAGCGGTGTTCGAACCGTTCTATCGGCTGGAAGGCTCACGCAACCGCAACTCCGGCGGCGTCGGCCTGGGGATGACAATCGCCAAGGACGCGGTGGAGCGCCTCGGCGGCCGCCTGAGCCTGGAAGACACTCCGGGCGGCGGCCTCACCGCCGTCATGTGGCTCCCCCGCCGCTAGGGGGAGTTGAAGCCGTAGCGACTGCAAGCCTCTACAGCGTTTTGTCATCACGCCGCCCCTGGGCCTGGGTCGCGCTCCAATCCATCAAGAGGCTGTACGCCACCGCCAACAGGGTCGGGCCGATAAACAGGCCGATAAAGCCAAAGGCGATCAACCCGCCGAACACCCCAAGCAGCACGATAACCAGCGGCAGGTTGCCGCCACGGCTAATCAGGTACGGCTTGAGCACGTTGTCCACGCCGCTGATGATGAACGTGCCCCACACGCCGAGGAACACCGCATACGTGTAATCGCCCTTCCACGCCAGCCAGGCCGTGGCCGGAATCCACACCAGCGGTGGCCCCATGGGGATCAGGCTGAGCAGGAAGGTGACAATACCCAATACCAGTGCGCCCGGCACACCGGCGATCAGGAAGCCGATCAGCGCCAGCAACGCCTGGGCGGCGGCGGTACCGATTACGCCGTTGACCACGCGCTGCACGGTGCCAGCCACCAACTCGATGTAATAACCGGCACGGTCACCAATCAGGCGCTCCAGCAAGCGGTGCACGAACATCGCCAGGCGCGGCCCATCACGATAGAAAAAGAACACGAACACCAGGCTCAGGGTCAGCTCCAGAATGCCGCCGCCGATCTGCGCACTGCGCGCCAGCAGCCAATTCCCGACCTGCCCCAGGTACGGCTTGAGGCTGACCATCAGCGCCGCGCCCTGCTGGTCAATGCTGTCCCACATCGCCACCAACCGCTCGCCGACAAACGGGATCGAACCCAGCCAGGTCGGCGCCGCGGGCAAACCGTCGACCTGAATATCCTTGATCAGTGCCACCGCATCACGCACATGGTCCGCCAGGTTGAACCCGAGCCACACCAATGGCACCGCCACCAGCAGCATCCAGCCCAGGGTCAGGATGCCGGCGGCCAGGGATTCACGACCGCCGAGCCAACGGGTGAGCAGACGCATCAGCGGCCAACTGGCAAACGCCAGCACCGCGCCCCAGAACAGCGCCGACCAGAACGGCGCCATCACCCAGAAGCTGGCACCGAACAGCACCAGCAGCAGGATTTGCACCAGCAGGCGATCGTTATTGAGCATGGGGTATCTCTAGCAAAAGGCTGTAGGAGGAGAGCTTAGGCGAACGGCACGGGTCCGTTCGCCCTGTTACGGTCAGCGTATCAGATGCAGGTGCAGACCCTTGGCTTGATCCGTGCCGGTCTCCAGCCGCGTAGCCCGCACACCGCTGTCAACCAGGGCCTGGCGCCACGCTTCGGCAGTAGGGCCGGTCAAACTGACACGCAAGGTGGTGTCGAGGTTCAACCCGCGGGATATCAAGGTCAACCAGGTGGCGTCAGGGTCTGTGCCCAAGGTCGGGAAGTCCAGTTCGCCGGTGCTTTTCAGCTCTCGCAACAGCGTGGCGGAGGTTGGCAGCAGCTCGCCGAGCGGTGCGCCGGCGTCTATTTGCTCGACATGCAGATAAGCCCGGCGATTGCCCCGGGTGATGCCGTACAGCGCCACGAGGGAGTTTTCCTGCGGGGCGGCCAGGCGCAAGAGCAGGTACTCCTGCTGGCCGTCGGCGCCGACCAGCTTGGCATTGCCGAACACTTCATTGGCCCACAGGCTGCTTTCGCCGCAATCGCGGGCCTGGCACCAGAACAGCAGTTGCGCGCCCTTGGCCTGCAAGGCTTCGCGCGTGGCAGTGAAAGCGGCGCTGGAGGTGTGTTCGGCGGGCAGTTCATAGGTGATCGCCGTGGTTCGCCCGCGGGCAGTGGCCTGGCCTTCGTAGCGCAGTTGGCCGCTGATCTTGCGGATCGCGCCCATGGGGTAGATGCGTTCCTTTTCTTCAGCGGGGCGGTAATCGACGATTTGCGCATCAACCTGGCGGGACACGGCAGGTAAATCCTGGCTTCCCGGCACATCGGCGGCGAACACCAAGGGGCTGAAACAGCACAGGCCGAGGGCACGGATACATCCTTTACGCAGGCTCATCGGATCGGCAAGCCCTGGCCATCGGAGGTCACAGCAGTTTCAAGATCGGTGTTGAGATCGTACATGGTTGACTCCCTTTCAATCCGCCCAGCCTCGGCAGTTGCCCGCGCCAAGTCAAGGCGCGTGGAAGAACCGATTGAAACAGTCTGCAACAAGGACCGCGCCCGGCTCATCATTCAGGTGTAAATGATGGCCTCCCGGCAGCGTTGTGACCGTAAAGGGTAGTTGAGAAAGCAATTCGGAATGTTTCGCCAGCATGCCGTCAGCCGCGACCACCAATTGCGTAGGGCAACTCACTCTGCGCACGAACGCCATCGCCTGCTCATCAGTCAGACGCATCGGCGACGCCAGGGTCAGGCGGCTGTCGGTACGCCACGTGTAACCGCCCGGCACCGGCATCAAACCGCGCTGGGCCAGCAGTTCCGCGGCTTCGCGGCTGACAGCCACCACCCCTTTCATGCGCGCCTCGACCGCACGCTCCAGGGTGCTGTAGACCGGTTTGCGCTTGTCCCGCAGGTTCAGTTGCGCCTGCAACGCCATGCCCAGGCGCTCAGCGGCATTCTCGCCACTGGCGGTCGGCGGGATCACGCCGTCGATCAACCCCAGGTGCGTCACGCGCTCCGGCAAGGCGCCGGCCAGTACCAACGAGACGATGGCGCCTAGGGAGTGGCCAAGTAATGCAAAACGTTTCCAGCCCAGTTGCTCGGCGACTTGCAGCACGTCAAAGACATAATCCCACAAGGCATAACCGGCTCCGACAGGGCGATGCGCCGAATGCCCGTGCCCGGCCATGTCCAGTGCGACGATGCGCAAGCCCTGCAGCTTCGGCGCCAACCGCGCAAAGCTGTTGGCATTATCCAGCCAGCCATGCAGGGCGATCACCGGCACGCCATCCTCGGGGCCGAACAGGTGCGCCGCCAATTCGATATGCGGCAAGCCCAGGCGAACCTCTTCGACCGGCGTACTCATGCGCAACTGCGCTCGCGGGTCTGCCAACGAGTGAACAGGTTCTTGATCAAGGTTGCAGTGTCCTGGGGGCGTTCAAGGGGAAACATGTGGCCGCCCGGCATGGTGAGCATTTCGCCCATGGGCAAGCGGTCGACGCCGCTGGCATGGTGACGCATCACCACCCGGCTCTGGCGACCTCGCACCACTGCCAAGGGCACTTTCAACTGGCGCACCTGACCTGGGCTGGTGTGGGGCACGCCTCGGTAGATGCTGATTTCGGTAGCGGGGTCAAAGCGCAGGCGCAGGCGATCACCCACCTGGTGCAGGCCGTGTTGCAGATAGGCGTCGAAGCATTCCGGGTCGAAGCCGCGAAACAGGGTCTTGCCCGCGAAATAACTGCGCGCGGCCTCCAGGTCTGTGAACTCTTCGCGACGACCCAGGGTACGCCCGGCCGGCGTGAGGCGATCGATAAAGCCAAAGCGCTTGGCGGCACGGATCACCCAACGGTCCGCGCGGGTCAGCACTGGCGAATCGAGCATCACCACGCCGCGATACAGCTGCGGGCAGCGCATGGCCGCATGCAAATGCAGTACACCGCCCAGGGAATGGCCTACCCCCCACACCGGTTCTGGCTGTTGCTCCAGATGGTGGATCAGTTCGTCCACCAGGTTCTGCCAGTTATCGTCCACTGGGAACCTGGGGTCGTGGCCGTGCTGCGGCAGATGGGCCACGGCATATTCCGGCGCCAGGGCGGCAAACAGCTTGCCGTAGGTAGCGGAAGGAAAGCCATTGGCGTGGGCAAAAAACACAGGCTGCGACATACCGGTTCCATCGACAAAAAACAGACACTGATTGTCCCACGCCTGGCTCGGACAGCAATGACCGTAACCGCCAGGAATGATGACACTCACGCCACGCCTATCGCGCCGGCGGGGTCTCGCCCAGGGGCACCACGGCCATGGTCAGGCGCGAGACACAACTGGTCTTGCCTTCATCGTTGGTCAGGCGGATGTCCCACACCTGCGTGGTGCGGCCGATATGAATCGCCTTGGCCACCGCCGTCACCCGCCCGCTGCGCACCCCGCGCAGGTGGTTGGCGTTGACCTCCAGGCCCACGCAATAGAACTTGCTGGCATCGATGCACAGGTAGGCGGCCATGGAGCCGACACTTTCGGCCAGCACCACCGACGCCCCGCCGTGCAGCAAGCCGTAGGGCTGGTGGGTGCGATGGTCAACCACCATGCTGGCGGTCAGGGACTCGTCGTCGAAACTTTCGAAACGAATATCCAGCAACTCACCAATGGTGTTTTTCTGGCTCGCGTTGAGTTGCTCGATATTGGGTTGGGTGCGCCACAGGCTCATACCGTTGTCCTTGTTGGTTTTATGATGGCCCTAATCCTGCCACAGAATCACTTCGTTGCGCTCGCTCCACACCTGAAACTGTGGACCGTAAGTCGATTCAATCACGTTGCGCTTGATCTTCAGGGTCGGCGTCAGAAAGCCGTTTTCTACCGCCCAGGTGTCTTTTACCACCACCAGTTGCCGCAAACGCTCATGTTTGTCCAAGGCCGCGTTGACCTGTTCCAGCCAACGCTCGAGGCTGTCCTGCAAGGCATGGCGCGCATCGGGCTGGCCCACCGTTGACAGCACGCACAGGCCCATGGGCGCGGTAAGGCCGTCACCGACCACACATACCTGTTCGATGCGCGCATGTTCGGCCAGGCGGTTTTCAATCGGTGCCGGGGCTACGTATTTGCCTTTGCTGGTTTTGAAGATTTCCTTGAGCCGTCCGGTCAGGCGCAGGCGGCCGTCGGCGTCCTGCTCCCCCTTGTCGCCAGTGCGCAGGAAGCCATCTTCGGTCAGCACTTCAGCCGTTCTTTGCGCGTCCTTGAAGTAGCCCAGCATGGTCGCGCCACTACGCACCTGCACTTCACCGGCCTGGTCAATGCGCACTTCAACGCCGGGGCAAGGCAGGCCGATCCAGCCGATCTTCTGCTGGCCAGGGCGGCACACATGGGAGTAGCCACAGTTCTCGGTCATGCCATACACCTCCAGCACATCCAGGCCCAGGCGCTGATACCAGCGCAGCAGGGCCTCAGGCACCGGCGCCGCGCCGGAGAGTGCAATGCGCAGCGCGTCGAGCCCCAGGCCGGCGAGGACTTTATGGCCCACGCGCTTACCGATAAATGGCAGGCGCAACAACCTGTCCAGGCGCTTTCCCGGGATCCTGGCATAGACGCCCATCTGGAATTTGGTCCAGATACGCGGTACGCCAAACAATGCCGTGGGCCGCGCCCGACGCAGATCCGTCAGAAAAGTATCGAGGCTTTCAGCGAAATAAACGGTTTGCCCGGTATAGATAGAAGCCATTTCCACAAACATCCGCTCCGCCACATGGCACAGCGGCAGGTAGGACAACAGCCGGTCGCCCTCCCCCAGGCCAAACAACTCAGTGCCGTGCGTAGCGGCAAAGCCCAGGGCGCCGAAGCTGTGCATCACGCCTTTGGGCAGGCCGGTGGTGCCGGAGGTATAAATGATGGTGGCGAGGGCCGAGGCCGGCGGTAGCGGGTCATCCTGGATCGGTGAACAGCCTTGCAGGTCGGCCCAGTGGTAATCAAAGGCGCCGGCCGGGCAAAGCGGCAGGCTGATGGTGGGCATGCCGGCAGGCACGCCGGGAGCCATGGTCGGCCAGTCATCGAGCTTGCCGATGAATACCAGCACGGCCTCGGAATGCTGCAGCACATGGGTAACGGAATCGGCGGTGAGGTTGGGATAGAGCGGCACCGAGACATGCCCCGCCATCCATATCGCGAGGTCAGCGATGATCCAGTGCGCGCAGTTTTTCGAGATCAGAGCGATATGCGAGCCCTGGGGCAGCTCCCTGGCGCGCAGCCAATGCGCAGCGCAGCGTGCCTGGTGGCCGACATCGCCCCAGGTGAGGGTCTGTACCGCACCACCCCCGATGGGCTGGACAAGAAAAGGTTGGCGCGGGTGCCGCGCTTCACGTTCGTAGAAGACTTGCAACGGCAAACGAAAAGCGACAGGCATGGGACGCGCTCCTTTGTGATCCGGCGATAGCCAACCAAGCACTTGCTTGGTTGACTATATAGCACACACAAAGCCGCGAGAAAGCCTACGGATTCTTCACACTGACCAGGCTCATCAGCCCCGCCAACGGGAAGTCGCCCTCTAGCTCCGCCAGGCTGGCGGTGTGCATGGGCTGCGGCTGACGCTGATGACCATGCTGCAGAAAGCTGATCAAGCTGCCGACCAGGGGCTGATGGCTGACCAGCAGCACATTGTCATCGCTGTCGAGCTTGTTCAGAACCTCCAGCGGATTGCCCTCCGGCGTGAGCCAAGGCACCGTGCGGATGTCCGCTTCAAAACCCAACGCCTGCCGCACCAACTGTGCAGTTTGCTGCGCCCGCACGTACGGGCTGGCAATGATCGCGTCCACAGGCTGGCCGATCAGGTGCGCCGCACTGCGCAACACCTCGGCACGGCCATGCTCGGTGAGTTCGCGCTCGGCATCGGTACGGGCATGGCCCTCGGCCTCACCGTGACGCAACACCCACAACTTCATAGCTTCGGCTCCTCGTCGCGCACCGGGTGCGGTGCCGGCGGCACGCTGTGGGCGGCTTCACCTTCCGGCGCGCGCGGGGTTGGCCAATCGGCGAACGGCCATGGCTTTTGTTCGGTGTGGAAGCTGCCAAAGCGGCCGATCTGCGCGAGAAACTGGCTGAGGCTATCGCCAAAGTTCATCAGGCCCAGGTTCGGTGCGCCGTAGACCAGGCGGTAAACCAACTGCACCACCACCAGCGCGCCGAGCAGGAACTGCGCCACTTGCCACACCAGGGCAAACACCAGCATCCACAGGATGCGCAAGGCAATGGATTCGTACTTGGGAGCTGCTTTCGGATCGTTCATGACGCGTTCCTCAGTTGAAACCACTGGTGGAAATAAAGTCGACATCGGTTTTCGGCTCGGCGCGCATCAGCAACTCGATGACCTGGTTCAAGGTGCGCCCCTCAAACAGGATCGCATGCAAGCCGGCCACCAGCGGCATATACACCCCGACTTCCTGGGCCTTGGCCTTCAGCACCTTGAGGGTATTGACCCCTTCGGCCACTTCACCCAGGCGTGTGACGGCGTCTTCCAGGCTCAAACCCTGGCCGAGCGCAAAGCCAACCTGGTAGTTACGGCTCTTGGGCGACGAACAGGTGACGATCAAGTCGCCCACGCCCGCCAGGCCCAGGAAGGTCATCGGATTGGCCCCCTGGTTCACCGCAAAACGGGTCATTTCCGCCAGGGCGCGAGTGATCAGCATGCTCTTGGTGTTTTCCCCCATGCCCAGGGCCACCGCCATGCCGGCGATGATGGCGTAGACGTTTTTCAGCGCACCGCCCAGTTCGACACCGAAGCGGTCGCCACTGGCATAGACCCGGAAGGTCCGGCCATGCAGTACCGCCTGGACACGCTCGCAGAGCGCTTCGTCTTCACTGGCGATCACCGTGGCGGTCAGCGCGTGCTCCGCCACTTCCCGCGCCAGGTTCGGCCCGGACAACACGCCAATGCGCGCCTGCGGAGCGATCTCCTCGAGAATTTCGCTCATCAGCTTGAAGGTGTGCGCTTCGATGCCCTTGGTCAGGCTGACCAGCAGCTTGCCCGCCAGGCGCTCGGCATGCGGCGCCAGCACCGAACGCAAGGCGCTGGAAGGCAGCGCGACGAAGCACAGCTCGCACGCCTCCAGCGTGGCCTGCAAGTCGGTCACCGGCTCGACCGCCGGATGAATCTTGATGCCTTTGAGGTAACGGGGGTTTTCCCGATGCACGCGAATGGCCTCGGCCTGCTCGGGATCACGCATCCACTGACGCACCGGGTGACCGTTCTCAGCCAGCAGGTTAGCCACGGCGGTACCAAAACTTCCGCCTCCCAGGACCGCAATAGGGCGCTGTTCAGTCATATGCAATCCGTTAATCCATACCAGTGGCGATGGCGGCATTATACGGGCCGACCCGCTTGCGGCCAGCCCCCGTGTCAATTCGCACGCCTGTCGGAAAATGCCATGCCTGTGTGAAGTAATTGCAAGGGTGGCGACTGGCAAATGGCCCCGCCTCAGTTAACATGGGCGGCTATCCGTAATTATCAAGGCCGTGCCGTGTATTTGGGCCCTCCTCCCCGTTCATCCCTGTGGTGGTTGCTGCTGTTCAGCGGCGCTGTGTGTGCCGACGACCTGTTCCTCGACAGCCAGCCGCTGCCCCAGGTCCTCACCGCCACGCGCCTCAAGCAATCGGCCGCCGCCGTGCCCGGCAGCATGACCGTGATCGACAGCGAGCTGATCAAGGCCAGTGGTGCGCGGGACATCGCCGAGCTGCTGCGGCTGGTGCCGGGGATGATGGTGGGCTACACCACCGGTAACCAGGCGGCAGTGAACTACCACGGCACCAGCGCCAGCGATGCGCGACGCATGCAAGTGCTGATCGACGGACGCTCGGTGTACCGCGCGGGCCTGGCAACCGTGGACTGGAGCGATATCCCGGTGGCCATGGAGGATATCGAGCGCATCGAAGTGTTCCGTGGGCCCAATACGGTCAGTTACGGCGCCAACGCGTTGATGGCCGTGGTCAATATCCTCACGCGCGCGCCGGCCAATAGCCATGGCACGCGGGTGAAAGTGGTTCGTGGCGAACGGGGGATCAACGATTTCTATGCCAGCCAGGGCGTGGGCTGGGAAACCGGTGACTTGCGCCTGTCCATGTCCGGGCAGCAGGACGATGGCTTCGACAGCGATGCCGTGGGCGCCGACCGCCGTGACGGTCGGCGTCTTAACCGCTTCAGCCTGGCGGTCAGCCAGACATTGAACGCGCAACAGAGTATCGACTGGCAACTGAACGCCAAGGAAGGGACCAACCAGCGTCCCTATACCTACACACCTGTATTTGCCGGGATTACCGAAGGCGGTGACAACTCCGACGTCACTGCCAAGGACTATGCCGGCTCGCTGCGCTGGAACTTCGATTTCAACCCCGAGCACAGCCTCTACGTCCAGGGCTCAGCGCAACAATGGGACCGCCGGCAGGTCTGGAAAGCCTGTGACGCCAAGGTGTCGTTCAGCCCGGAGCTGACCCGCCTGTGGCAACTGAACCCCAACTACGCCGAACAGTTGGCCCGGCACATGGACACCTACAGCCAGGGCACCGCTCCGCCCGGTAGCGCCGCCGAGCAAGCCTTGGCCAACGAAGTGCTGAACCAGTGGCGCAACGGCGCCAACCAGAGCGTATGCGGCAATATCGACCAGAGCACCCGCGAAAGCCGCTACGACCTGGAGGTCCAGGACACCCTGAGCCTCTCCGACAGCCTGCGCCTGGTCAGCGGCATGAACTATCGCTACGACCGCGCCGACTCCGACACCTATTTCAATGGCACCCTGGACGACACCACCTGGCGCCTGTTCGGCCAACTGGAATGGCGCGCCAGCGAACACTGGTTGCTGCAAGGCGGTGCCATGTATGAAGACACCCACCTGAGCGGCAACTCGCTGACGCCACGGGTGGCGGTCAACTACCTGATCAACCCGCGCCACGGCCTGCGCGCGGTGTACTCCGAAGCCATCCGTTCCCCGGACATGTTCGAGAACAACGTCAACTGGAGCTACCGCGTCACCAACCTCAGCTCCCCGACCTACGGGCAGAATTCCGGGCAATACTTTGTAGTGACACGCGGCCCCGGAAACCTCGATAAAGAGCTGATGAAATCACGGGAACTGGGCTATAACGGCTTTTTTGCCGACCTCGGACTGAACATGGACGTGAAACTGTTCTACGACGAAATCACCGACATGATCAGCTCGCCGTTGCGCAATAACCAATACATTGCCAGCAACGCCAACAGTTCGCGGTTTACCGGCGCCGAATCACAGTTCGACTGGCGCATGAGCAACGCCGACCGCCTGCGGCTCACCTACGCTTACGTCGACGCCACCACCAGCAACCCGCGGGACAAGGCACAGACCGCGCGCAACAGCGGCTCGGCCGGCTGGCTGCGCGAATGGGGGCAAGGCTGGTCCAGCGCGCTGTTCTACTATGGCGACGACGCACTCAACCAATATCGCTTCGAACGGGTCGACCTGCGGGTGGCCAAGCGCCTTGCCCTGGGCAAAGCCAACGTGGAGCTGGCCGGCATGTTGCAAACACGCCTCGACAACCAGCCCACCACCTGGGCCGATAACAATTATGACCATCGCCACGTACTCTACTTCAGCGCGGAGTTAGAGTTCTGACATGGGCGATCAGTCAAGGATGACCCTCTTTTTTATCTCAAGGTTTTGCCAGCGCTGTGTGCTGCTGGCATGCCTGCTGCTGACCGGGTCGGCCTGGGGTGCCGACATCCTGCTGACCGCCGCCGAAGACGGCGCGGGCGTCCAGGCCTTCGCCCAGGCACTGGCCCGCCAGCGTCCCGAAGACCACGTGACCTTTACTCCCCTCAAGGACCTGCCGGCGCCAAACCGTTTGCCCGCCGGCACCCGCCTGATCCTGCTGGACCTGCCCGGCCTCGACTGGCGCCTGCAGGACACCCAGGGCCCGCCGACCCTGGTCTTGCGTATCAGCCGCCTGCAAGCCCGGCAACGCCTGGGCAGCAACCTGCCCGCCAGGATCAGCCTGCTCTGGAGCGACCCGCCCCTGGATCGTCAGTTACGCCTGATCACCGGCATCCTGCCTCAGGCGCGGCGCATCGGCGTGCTCTACGGCACCGACAGCGAATTCCTGCTCCCTGAGCTGACCCAGTACGCAGCGCCCCTGGGCCTGGAGATCGTGCCGCAGCGGTGGGACAACATTAATGACAGCCGGCCGTTGTTGAACCTGTTCAAGAACAGTGACGTGCTGCTCGGCCTCGACGACCCGCAGCTGTATAACCCGAAAACCGCGAAGAACCTGCTGCTGAGCAGCTACGCCCGGCAATTGCCGCTGGTGGGCCCCAACGCCGGGTTCGTCAAGGCTGGCAGCCTGTCCAGCACCTACAGTGACCAGGCCGACTGGCTCGCCGTGCTCGACCGCCTGCTTGACCATTCGCCGGCCAATTGGCCACGCGCGCTGTACCCGGAACACTTCAAAGTGGTGGGCAACCCGCAAGTCGCACGCTCACTGGGCATCGAACAGGTCGACGAAGCCAACGTCGCCGCCCGCCTGGCCGAAGGAGAAAAACGCCCATGACTCTGCGTCGTCGTTGGGACATCAACACCCGCACCCAGCTCATCACCCTGGGCCCGGCGCTGTTGCTGACATTGCTGCTGATCAGTTTCTTCACCTTCGTGCGTATCCAGGACCTGCGCCAGGAACTGGACCACACCGGCCAATTGATCGCCAACCAACTGGCCCCCGCCACCGAATACGGGGTGATCTCCGGCAACAACGACGTGCTCGACAGCCTGCTGCGCGCGACGCTGGCCACCCCCCATGTGCGCTTTCTGGAGATCCAGGACAGCGCTGAGAACATCCTGGTGTACGTCGAACAACCCTCGGAAAAACACGACCGCTCGCTGTCGGTAAAAGTGTTCCAGGCACCGATTCGCCTGCAACATATCCAGCTGGGCAATGACTTTTTCCAGGACAACCTCAACGAACCCAAGGCTCCCCGCGCCGACTACCTGGGTCGGGTGATCGTCGGCATGTCCAATGACGCCTTCAGCCAGCGCCAGCAGGAGATCCTGTTCAAGGCCGGCATCCTGGCCCTCTTCGCCCTGCTGTTTACCTTCCTGCTCGCCAGGCGCCTGGCGGCGAGCCTGTCGCAACCGATCAGCGCGATGGGCAACGCGGTAAAAGCCATCCAGCAAGGCGACTACAAGACGCCGCTGCCGATTGTGGATGATTCGGAGCTGGGCGACCTGTCGCGGCATATCAACAACCTGGCCGCAGGCCTCAACCAGGCCAGTCGCGAACAGCAGCAGGCCATGGCCCAGTTGATCCAGACCCGGGAGGAAGCTGAACGGGCAAACAACGCCAAGTCGGAATTCCTGGCAATGATGAGCCATGAGCTGCGCACGCCCATGAACGGGGTGCTGGGCATGCTGCAACTGCTGGAAACCACCGAAATGACCGAGGAGCAGACCGAATACGCGGCGCTGGCGTCCGAGTCCACCGAGCATTTGCTCAAGGTCATCAATGACATCCTCGACTTCTCGCGCATCGAACGCGCCGCCCTGGAGCTGGAACATATTCCATTCAACCTGGCGGACCTGATCAATAGCTGTGCCCAGGCCTTCCAGCACAGCGCCCAACAGCGCGGGCTGGCCCTGACCCTGCCGATTCCGCCAGGCATGGGGGCGTTGCGGGTGCTGGGCGACCCCACGCGTATCCGCCAGATCCTGGTGAACCTGATCGGCAATGCCCTGAAGTTCACCGAGCACGGCACGGTCAGCGTCGAACCCCAATGGCAAACCCTCGACCATGAACTGCTGTGGTTTACCTGCACCGTGCGCGACAGCGGCATCGGCATTTCTGCCGAGCGCCTGGAGTTGATGTTCGACGCGTTCCAGCAGGCTGACAGTTCCATTTCAAGACGTTACGGCGGCACCGGCCTGGGCCTGCCAATCGCCCGGACCCTGGCCGAACGCATGGGGGGCACCCTGCGGGCCCAGAGCGAAGAAGGCCGTGGCTCGGTGTTTACCCTGGAAATCCCCCTGGCCATCGACCAGCACAGCCTGCCGGCCATTGCCCAGGATGCCGAAGGCAAAGCCGGCGCCGGCGAAGGCCGGCACGTGCTGCTGGTAGAGGACAACCCGGTCAACCGCACGGTGGTCGAAGCCATGCTGCGCAGCCTCGGATTTGAGGTGAGCCTGGCCACCGACGGCGCCGAAGCGATCCGCAGCGCCGAGAGCCTCATATTCACCGCGATCCTGATGGATTGCCGACTGCCGCTGATCGACGGCTACGAGGCCACCCGGCAGATTCGCCAACTGCCGGGCTGCGCCGACCTGCCGATAATCGCCCTCACCGCCAATGCCTTGCAGGGCGACCGTGAAGCCTGCCTCGCTGCCGGAATGAACGATTACCTGGCCAAGCCGTTCAAACGCACGGATTTGCAGCAAATCCTGCAGCGCTGGGTGCAATAGCGCAGCGCCATCAGCCAAGTCCGACTGGCGTGAAACACGAAAGTGCGGCAGTCTTAGGCACCCGAACGGGCCTATAAACGGGTCCGGTTTAAAATTTCAGTGAACAAGTGTACATTCAGTGCCTTGACGCTGTGACTTTCACTACAACGCAATAGTCTATGTGTAGGCTGCCGAGATGAGGCATGAACGCTTCAGTCGGTTCGGGAAGATTTGCCCTACCCTGCCGCATGGGATTATTGAGGAGCTCGCATGACCAAACAAAACGCCTTTACTCGGGAAGACCTGCTGCGCTGCAGTCGCGGTGAGCTGTTCGGCCCAGGTAACGCGCAACTGCCCGCCCCGAACATGCTGATGGTGGATCGCATCACCCATATCAGCGAAGAGGGTGGCAAGTACGGCAAAGGTGAATTGGTCGCCGAGCTGGATATCACCCCGGACCTGTGGTTCTTCGCCTGCCATTTCGAAGGCGATCCTGTCATGCCGGGCTGCCTGGGCCTTGACGCCATGTGGCAGCTGGTCGGTTTCTTCCTCGGCTGGCAAGGTCTGCCGGGCCGCGGTCGCGCCCTGGGTTCGGGCGAAGTGAAGTTCTTTGGCCAGGTCCTGCCGACCGCCAAGAAAGTCACCTACAACATTCAGATCAAGCGCGTCCTCCGGGGCAAGCTGAACCTGGCCATCGCCGATGGTTCGGTGAGCGTCGACGGTCGCGAGATCTATACTGCCGAAGGCCTTCGGGTCGGCGTATTCACTTCCACTGACAACTTTTAAGGGTTATCCGCATGCGCCGCGTCGTTATCACTGGTCTGGGCATCGTTTCTTGCCTGGGCAATGACAAAGAGACCGTCACCGCTAACCTGCGTGCAAGTCGCCCTGGCATCCGATTCAACCCGGAATATGCCGAAATGGGTCTGCGTAGCCAGGTTTCCGGCTCCATCGACCTGCCCCTCGAAGAATTGATTGATCGCAAGATCTACCGCTTCGTCGGCCACGCTGCCGCCTACGCCTACCTGGCCATGAAAGATGCGATCGCCGACTCCGGCCTGAGCCCTGACCAGGTCTCGAACGTGCGCACCGGCCTGATCGCCGGCTCCGGCGGCGCGTCCACCCTGAACCAGATGGAAGCGCTGGACATCCTGCGCGAAAAAGGCGTGAAGCGCGTTGGCCCGTACCGCGTTACGCGGACCATGGGCAGCACCGTTTCCGCCTGCCTGGCCACGCCGTTCCAGATCAAGGGCGTGAACTACTCGATCTCCTCCGCATGCGCGACCAGTGCTCACTGCATCGGTACTGCCGTCGAGCAGATCCAACTGGGCAAGCAGGACATCGTGTTCGCCGGTGGCGGTGAAGAAGAACATTGGAGCCAGTCGTTCCTGTTCGACGCCATGGGCGCCCTGTCCACCCAGTACAACGACACCCCGGAAAAAGCCTCCCGCGCCTATGACGCCAAGCGTGACGGTTTCGTCATCGCCGGCGGCGGCGGCATGGTCGTAGTCGAGGAGCTGGAACACGCCCTGGCCCGTGGTGCGAAGATCTACGCGGAAATCGTCGGCTACGGCGCCACTTCCGATGGTTACGACATGGTTGCGCCAAGCGGCGAAGGCGCCATCCGCTGCATGCAGATGGCAATGGCAACCGTGGATACCCCGATCGACTACCTGAACACCCACGGCACCTCGACTCCGGTCGGCGATGCCAAGGAAATGGAAGGCGTACGTGCGGTATTCGGTGACAAGGCCCCGGCCATCAGCTCGACCAAGAGCCTGTCCGGTCACTCCCTGGGTGCCGCCGGCGTTCACGAAGCGATCTACTGCCTGCTGATGATGGAAGGCAACTTCATGGCCGGTTCGGCCAATATCGAAGAGATCGACCCGGTCGTGGCCGATATGCCGATCCTGACCAAGACCGTGGAAAACGTAAAAGTCGACACCGTGATGAGCAACAGCTTCGGCTTCGGTGGCACTAACGCCACCCTGGTGCTGAAACGCTGGCTGGGCAAGTAAGCCCCGCAGGTTGATCACATGAAAAAGCCCCGACTGGTTCGGGGCTTTTTTTTGGCTGATGAAATCTCAGACGGTGTCGACTGCATCGCGAGCACGCCCGCCTCAATCTAACCGCCGCGACGGGACTTGGGCAGGATGGCCAGAAAGTTATCCCGCGCCACCTTGTGCGCAACCTTCTCAGGCAACGCATTCAGGAAGGGATCAAAGCCCCGCATTTCCTTACCCAGCTTGTTGAAACGCCCTACCACATCCGACCCCAGCATAAAGCGCTCCGGGAAGCGCTCTACCAGCGCAACCCATTCCGGCCGGGGCTTACCCGCCTCATCGAGCAAATACGGCGTGAGCATGCTCCAGGACAGGTCGATATACAGATTGGGGTACGCCTCCAGCAGGCGGCTCAGCGTGGGCAGCAAAAAATCCATCTGCACCTGATGGCGATGGATTTCCTTGCTGGTGCCGGCATGGGCCCAGATAAACCGAGTGTGCGGATGATTACGCAGCGGTTGTTCGACTTCAGCGAGGTACAGCGGGTTGCGCTCGCGCTTGGAGGTGATGTTGGAATGCAACATCACCGGCAGGTCATTTTCGGCGGCCAGGTGATAGATGCGCGTCATGGCTTCGTTATTGGCCCGCGGTGTATCACCGGAAGTCAGCGCGGTCAGGTCATCATGCCGGGTAAACACTTCGCCAATGCCTTGCCACAGCCCCGGGTTGAGGTCGAGCATACGCTGGATATGGGCGGCGGAATTCTTGTCGTTGGGGTTGAAGCCGGAAAGAAACGGATGAAAGCGCGAGCGTTGCTCCGGCGTCAGTGCATTGATCGCTGCCGCGACGATGACATCGGTGGCGCTGTACCAGTAGGCATCCGCGTCATCGCCGGCGTAGTAGCGCGGGCGCTTGGGTTCGTCTTCATGCCATTTCTTCGCCACAGGGATGCCGGAAATCATCACATGCTCAATGCGATTATCCGCCATCGCCTTGAGCAGCTTGTCCATGCCCGCCGTTTCCTGGAAGAAGTCCACGTAATGCAGGTGCGCATCGCTGTAGGCATAATCGCGAGCCTGTACGGCAAGGCTGCTGGCAGCGAGCAACAGGGCTAGACTCAGGCGGGTCCAGGGCACGGTAACACCTCGATAGGGGCTGATACGGGTAGACCTTGGGTGATACATCCGGGTTCATCACGAAAAACACGGAACACCTAAGTGCCAGCATGCTCTATAACTGCAAGACCTTCATCCTGCCCCCTTAGTGAGGTTTGCCATGCCTGTTACCGTCAACACGCTGAACCACGATAACTTTCGTCACAGCGTCAATATCAATAACCATGAGCTGTTCACCGACCTGCCCAAAAGCCTTGGGGGCGACGATTCAGCGCCCTCTCCCCACGATTATTTCGATGCCGCACTGGCGTCCTGCAAGGCCTTGACCGTCAAGCTCTATGCACAGAAAAAGGACATCCCGCTGACGGGCGTCACCGTGGAAGTCACCCACGATGCGACCGAGGAGCAAAAGGGCAAGTACAAGCTCAACGTCAAGCTGACCCTCAAGGGCGTGCTCACCGACGAGCAGCGCAACGAATTGCACCGTGTTGCCGACCGTTGCCCGGTACACAAGCTGATGACTACCGCCGAAGTCACCATTGAGACTCAATTGTCCGAAGGCGCCTTCAGCCAATAGCAGCAACCTCCCGTCGAGCGGGTTATGCTCTGCATCATCTAACCCGCTCAGACTGGGACGCACCATGACCACCCTCACCGTGATCCGCCCTCGCGCCGAAGATGTCGAAGGCCAACCCATCCTGCGCCCGCTGCCGTCGCGCGAATGCCGCAGTGTCGGGCCCTTTGTGTTCTTCGACCATATGCTGCCCACCCACTATGCACCGGGCAGCGGCATGAATGTCCGCCAGCACCCGCATATCGGGCTGTCCACCCTCACCTACCTGTTCGACGGCGCATTGCAGCATAAGGACAGCCTAGGGTCGGACCAGGTGGTGCAAGCTGGCGATGTCAGCTGGATGACCGCCGGCAGCGCGATTGCCCACATCGAACGCACGCCGGAGCCGCTCAAGACCAAGGGATCCAACCTGCACGGCCTGCAAGTGTGGCTGGCCTCGCCCAAGGATCATGAGAGCGGACCTGGCCATTACAGCCATCACCCCGCGGCAAGCCTGCCAGTGAGTGACAATCTGGGCGTACAGATCCGCTTGATCGCCGGCAGTGGCTTCTGCCTCACATCGCCGGTACCGGTGCTATCGCCCACGTTGTATGCCGAGGTGCAGATGCAGCCGGCCACTACCTTGCTGATCCCGGATGAACACGAGGAACGCGCGGTGTACGTGCTGGCGGGTGAAGCTCAGTTGGACGGTGAGCCACTTGAGGTGCACAGCCTGGTGGTATTGCCAGCCGGCCAGGAAATGACGCTGTCTGTCGAGAGCGATTGCCACCTGGTGGTGTTTGGCGGCGCGCCGCTGGATGGGCCGCGAAGGATCAACTGGAATTTTGTCGCGAGCGACCCGGCCAGGATTGAGCAGGCCAGGCAGCGCTGGGCCGCAGGGGATTGGCCGACGGTGCCCGGAGAGTCAGAAAGAATTGAGTTGCCTGTGAAATAGCTATCGGGGGCAAGTCGAATCGTCGCACCGCCCCTCCCACATTTTGACCGTGTGAATCCAATCAAGTGTGGGAAGGCGCGTGCCCCCGATCAGGCCGGAACAGACGTTGAAGATTTAGCCCTTGAACACTTCATCCAGCAAGTTGTGCATCGACTGGAAAGCCCGCGCAGCGGTCTTCGCGTCGTACATCATCATGCCCGGCACATTGGCGTGCGGATCGGTGAACGAATGCACCGCGCCGCCATAGCTCAGCAGTTGCCAATCCACACCGGCCGCGTTCATTTCATCTTCGAAGGCCGGCAACTGCTCCTTGGGCACCAACGGGTCGCTAGCGCCATGCAACACCAGCACCGAGCCCTTGATGTTCTTGGCATCCGCCGGGTTCGGCGTATCGAGGGTGCCGTGGAACGACACGGCAGCCTTCAACGGCGCACCGGTACGCGCCAGTTCCAACGAGCAGCAACCACCAAAGCAGAAACCGAAGGTCGCCAGCTTCGAGGTATCCACGGCGGCTTCGGCCTGGCCCTGCAACTGCTCCAAGGCTGCCTGCATACGCTTATTCAGCAACGGGCGGTCGTTTTTCAATGGCATCATCGCCGCGCCGGCTTCATCACCATTCGATGGGCGAACCTTTTGCCCATACAGGTCGGCGATCAGCACCACGTAGCCCTTGGCGGCAACGCGCTTGGCGATCTCCTCGGCACCCGCACTCACACCCATCCAGTTCGGCGCCATCAGCAGGCCTGGCAACGGACCTTTGTGGCTGGCATCAAACGCCAGGCGGCTTTCATAAGACTGGCCATCAATCTGATAGACCACGGAACGCACGGTGACTTGGCTCATCATTTTCTCCAGTTGAAGATCACTAGAACGGAAATGGGCTGTAGGAACGAGCTTGCTCGCGCCTCCAAACGAAAAAACCCGCCGAAGCGGGTTTTTCTACAACGGTGTTAAACCGACAGTTCAACCAACAGCTTGTTCAGTCGGCGCACATAGGCGGCCGGGTCTTTCAGGCTGTCGCCAGCGGCCAGGGCCGCCTGGTCGAAGAGGATGTGCGACAGGTCGCCAAACCGCTCCTCGCTCTGCTCGCCGTCGAGTTTCTCGATCAGCGGGTGAGCCGGGTTGAATTCGAAGATCGGCTTGGAATCCGGCACCTTCTGGCCGCTGGCCTCGAGGATCTGGCGCATCTGCATGCCCAGGTCCTGCTCACCAATAGCCAGGATCGCCGGGGAGTCGGTCAGACGGTGGGAGACCCGCACTTCACTGACCGCATCCCCCAAGGACGCCTTGATCCGCTCAACCAGGCCTTCTTTGGCCTTGGCGACTTCTTCGGCTTCTTTCTTCTCTTCTTCAGAGTCCAGGTTACCCAGGTCCAGGTCGCCACGCGCCACATCGACGAAAGATTTGCCGTCGAATTCGTTGAGGTAGCTCATCAGCCACTCATCGATGCGGTCGGTCAGCAGCAGCACTTCGATGCCTTTCTTGCGGAAGACTTCCAGGTGCGGGCTGTTCTTGACCTGAGCGTAGGTTTCGCCAGTCAGGTAGTAGATCTTGTCCTGGCCTTCCTTGGCGCGCGCCAGGTACTCGGCCAGGGACACCACTTGCTCGCCGTCGTCACCCTGGGTGGATGCGAAGCGCAGCAGGCCGGCGATTTTTTCCTTGTTAGCGAAGTCTTCTGCCGGGCCTTCTTTCATGACCTGGCCGAAGTTTTTCCAGAAGCCCTTGTATTGCTCAGGCTCGTTCTTCGCCAGTTTTTCCAGCATGTCGAGCACGCGCTTGGTCAGCGCCGACTTCATGGAGTCGATAATCGGATCTTTCTGCAGGATTTCCCGCGACACGTTCAACGACAGGTCATTGGAGTCGACCACGCCCTTGATAAAGCGCAGGTACAGCGGCAGGAACGACTCTGCCTGGTCCATCACGAACACCCGCTGCACGTAGAGCTTCAGGCCCTTCGGCGCTTCACGCTGGTACAGGTCGAACGGCGCACGGGCCGGCACGTACAGCAGCGAGCTGTATTCCAGCTTGCCTTCAACCTTGTTGTGGCTCCAGCTCAGCGGGTTTTCGTAGTCGTGACCGATGTGCTTGTAGAACTCCTGGTATTCCTCGTCCTTGATCTCGGTACGCGGACGGGTCCACAGCGCGCTGGCGCGGTTGACGGTTTCCCACTCAACCGCTGGCGCTTCTTCGCCTTCGGCAGCAGCCTGCTCTTTCGGCAATTCGATCGGCAGAGCGATGTGGTCGGAGTACTTCTTGATAATGTTGCGCAGGCGCCAGCCATCGGCGAACTCGTCTTCACCGGGCTTGAGGTGCAGCACGATGCGGGTACCGCGGTCAGCCTTGTCGATCGTGGCGATTTCAAACTCGCCCTCGCCTTTCGAAGCCCAATGCACGCCTTCGCTGGCGTCAAGGCCGGCTCGACGGCTGAACACTTCGACCTTGTCGGCGACGATGAAGGCGGAGTAGAAGCCCACGCCGAACTGGCCGATCAGGTGCGAATCTTTCTTCTGGTCGCCCGAGAGGTTTTTCATGAAGTCAGCGGTGCCGGATTTGGCGATGGTCCCCAGGTGGGTAATCGCTTCTTCGCGGCTCATGCCGATACCGTTGTCTTCGAGGGTGACGGTCTTGGCGTCCTTGTCGAAGCTCACACGGATTTTCAGTTCCGCGCCACCTTCCAGCAACTCTGGCTTGGACAGGGCTTCGAAACGTAATTTGTCGACAGCGTCAGAGGCGTTCGAGATCAATTCGCGAAGGAAAATTTCCTTGTTGGAATACAGCGAATGGATCATGAGGTGCAGCAGTTGCTTCACCTCGGTCTGGAAGCCCAGGGTTTCCTTTTGAGTTTCCACACTCATGGTCATCAAACTCCAATTGGATGGCAGTGGCCGCGCCCTAGAGGGTTGGCGGCGGGTTGTCATCAAAGTTGGGGGCTAAGACCAGGATTTCAAGGGCGGGCCACTTCCTCAATCTTGAAATGCGCACGCGCAGTGGCAATCGGTTCCGCTGGGGTGCTTTGCCAGGCGGTGATCGCCACATTGGCCACGCGACGGCCCTGGCGCCATACCTGGCATTTGGCATAGGTGTCGCGAAACTGCCCGGCGCGCAGGTAATCCAGGGAGAAATCGATAATCTTCGGCAGCCCCGGCGCACCGGTAAACACCAGCAGGTGCAACGCCGCCGACAGCTCCATAAAGCCGGCAATCACGCCACCGTGCAGTGCCGGCAATATGGGGTTACCAATGTTGTCCTGGTTGGCCGGCATGCGGAACAACAATTCATCGCCCAGGCGGGTGCACTCGATGCCGATCAGCCTGGCGTAGGGGATCAGGTCGAGCAGCACCGCGTAGTTACCGCGCTGATGGGCTTGTTCGAGTCGGGTTTTGAACCGGTGCGTCATGCTTTCTCTCCCTGGACAGTGCTGCCCAATCCCTGCGTGCCCTTGAGGCGTTTACCCATGCGCATGAACGTGCCCACCACATGGGCAATGGGCTGCTGGGGGTCGTCCTGATAGGCGAAGCCACGGGTAAAGATCACGTCGCTGGTCACCCGGTAGCACTGGGCGAAGCCGTACACCGGCTTGTGCGGTTCGGCCGGATGCATGTAGTCCACACGCAGATCCAGGGTCGGACACACCTCGAATTCCGGCAAGACACACAGGGTGGCCATGCCGCAGGCAGTGTCCATCAACGAGGTCAAGGCGCCGCCATGGATCACCCCGCTCAGGGGGTCTCCGACTATGTGCGGCCCGTAGGGCAGGACCAGCGTCATACCCTCTCCATCTGCGTGATGAACGGTAATACCCAGGACCTGACAATGGCGCAACGCCGATACAAAGCGTGTGGCACGCGCTAACAGTGGATTTTCGGTCATTCGTTCCAGACTCTTATTAGTGTTGATCCGCGGAGTGGGCGCCACGGGCGAAAGTTCCTTGGCGCGCGAGGTTTATATATCTACGCAATAAAAGGAACTAATGCTGGCCCCCCACGTTCGAAAGGCCAGTAGATATCTTCAATAAGGAGAAACACCCCATGCGCAAGACTTTAGCTATTTCCATGATGTTGGCCGCTGCCCTCGGTCTCGCTGCCTGCGATAAAAAATCCGAAGACAAAGCCCAAGATGCCGCCGCGCATTCTGAGCAAGCTCAGAAAGATATGGCCAAAGCTCAGGATAAAGTGAACGACGCTGCGAAAGAAAACGCCGATGCTGCCAAAGCTCAGGCTGAATCGAACGCCGCCGCTGCGAAAGAAGCTGCACCCGCTACCCCAGCCACCGGTTCTTGAGACCGCGGCTTGAATTAGCTTCGCTGCAAAAAGAAAGCCCGCTTAAATAGCGGGCTTTACTTTGTCTGCTGTTCTTTACTCTCCGTATTAATACGCTGATCCAGCCTAAGCCACTTCTTTGAGCGCTTCCGGAGGTGGCGTATCCGTCTGGGTATACACCATCACTTGCAGTACGTCGGAATGAAACTCTCGGCGATACAGCACCAGCACCACCCCGCCGCTCATCAACATGAATAACCACGGGCTGACAAACCACGCCAGCATGGTCATGCCGAAGTAATAAGAACGCAGGCCGAAGTTGAACTGATTGGCTGCCATCGAGATAACCCGTGCCGCTCGCAAGGCAAATGCCTTTCGCTCCTGCTCGGACACATGCCGCTCGCCGATCATCGGTGCCGAACCTACCAGCACCGCTGCAAAGTTGTACTGACGCATGCACCAACTGAAGGTGAAGAAGGCATAGACGAAGACCAGCGCCAGGCAGAGCAGCTTGATCTCCGACATGCCCTGGGAGGCCTGCTGCACCATGGGGATGTCCGCCAGCAATGACACCGCCCGCTCGGAAGCACCGAGCACCGTGAGAATGCCGGCGAGGATGATCAAGGTGCTGGAGGCGAAAAATGAGGCATTACGCTCCAGATTGCCGATCACGCTGGCGTCGGCGATCCGGTTGTCACGCAGCAGCATGCGGCGCATCCAGTCCTCGCGATACAAATGCAGCACGCTGGCCAGGCACGCGGTGTCTCGGGCTTTCCAGGTGGCATAACGGGTGTAGCCACCCCAACACAGGATGAACCAGAGGGCAGCAAGCAGGTGGATCTGATTGGCTTCGACGAACGACATGCGGGTCCTATTACAGGGTGAATGATGGCGGAATGCGGTTCAAAGGTGGGATGGACTTGCCCCCTCCCACACTGATCCAGTTCCAACTTTAGAAGGTGTAGTTTCATAAAGCATAAAAAATGCCCCGTATCGATTGATACGGGGCATTTCTGTATTGCATGAAACCCGCGTGTTACGCGATGGCTTCGCTGCGCTTACCCAGCATGCGATCAATGACGACCGCCACACCCAGCGTCATCACCGACGGCACCAGCCAGGCCAGGCCTTGCTCGCTCAGCGGCAGGTTCGCCAGCTGCGAAGGCATCCAGCCCGCCAGGCCGGCGCCCTTGAGCGCGTCGATGCAGCCAAAGATAAACGACACCAGCATCACCGGCCCGACGATACGGCCCTGCTCCTGCCAGAAGTCTTTGCAGAAGCTCAAGGCCACCAGCACGATGCACGGCGGGTAGATCGCGGTGAGTACCGGGATCGAGAACGCAATCAGCTTGGTCAACCCCAGGTTCGACACGAACAGCGAGAACAGCGCCAGGATCACTACCAGGGTCTTGTAGGACAGGGGCAGGATTTTGCTGAAGTACTCGGCGCAAGCGCACGTCAGGCCGACGGCGGTGACCAGGCACGCGAGCGAAATCAACACCGCCAGGAAACCACTGCCCAGGGAGCCGAAGGTGTGTTGCACATAGGCGTGCAATACAGCCGCGCCATTGGCTGCGCCAGCAGCGACTTCATGGCTGCCCGCCCCGAGGCGGAACAAACTGATGTACACCAGCGCCAAACCTACGCCAGCAATCAACCCGGCAATGATCGCGTAGCGGGTGATCAACTTGGGCGATTCAACACCACGGGAACGGATCGCATTGACGATCACAATGCCAAACACCAGCGCCCCCAGGGTATCCATGGTCAGGTAACCATTGATAAAGCCTTGAGAGAACGGTGCAGCAACGTATTCCGGGGTGGCGACACCCACCTCACCGGCCGGCAGGGCAAACGCGGCAATGCCGAGGATGGCCAGCGCGATGATCTTCAGCGGCGCCAGGAAGCGACCCACGGTGTCCAGGAGCCGGCCTGGGTACAGGGAGACAAAGAACACCACCAGGAAATACACCGAGCTGTAGAGGAACAACGCCAGCGGGCTCTCGCCGGTCAGCGGCGCCAGGCCTACTTCAAAAGACACGGTCGCGGTACGCGGGGTGGCGAACAGCGGCCCTACCGCCAGGTACGCCGCCGCCGCGAGCAGGCCACCGGCGATCTTGCCGATCGGGCTGCTCAATGCATCCATGCCGCCACCGACCTTGGCCAGGGCAATCACGGTGACCACCGGCAAGCCGACCGCAGTGATCAGGAAGCCCAGCGCCGCCATCCAGACATGAGGCCCGGACTGCAAACCAACGATAGGCGGGAAAATGATGTTGCCAGCGCCCACGAACAGGGCAAAAGTCATGAAGCCCAACGCCAGGATATCCTGGCTTTTCAACACTTTCATTTGAGGAAATACCACACTACTGAATCGGAATTTAGAGAGGGATTCCCTATGGATGAGGGAAATACGGCCGGCCCTTATGGGGACCGACGGGTCTAGCGCGCGGCTTCCTTTTGGGATGTCGGCGCATAAAGAGGCGGCTAGGGTACAGAATTAGCCTGACGAACGCACTGTTGCGGGGCGGACTGTCCGATAAGCGACACTTTCATGTCGCGTTTTCATACCAAATTTGGCAATACAGGCAAATGAACAAACTCAGAACGCACAAAGGCCACCCGAAGGTGGCCTTTGCCTGGTAAAGCGTCAGTTAAGCGCGAGGCTTACTTGACAGCCCAACCGGTCAGCTCGGCCAGGGCCTTGCCGATGTCTGCCAGCGAACGCACGGTTTTAACACCTGCGTCTTGCAGTGCAGCGAATTTCTCGTCTGCAGTGCCTTTGCCGCCAGAGATGATTGCGCCAGCATGGCCCATGCGCTTGCCAGCAGGGGCAGTCACACCAGCGATGTAGGAAACAACCGGCTTGGTCACGTGTGCCTTGATGTAGGCAGCCGCTTCTTCTTCAGCCGAACCGCCGATCTCACCGATCATCACGATCGCTTCGGTCTTCGGGTCTTCCTGGAACAATTTCAGGATGTCGATGAAGTTCGAACCTGGAATCGGGTCACCGCCGATGCCGACGCAAGTCGACTGACCGAAACCGGCGTCAGTGGTCTGCTTCACAGCTTCGTAGGTCAGGGTGCCGGAACGGGAAACGATACCGACTTTACCTGGCAAGTGAATGTGACCTGGCATGATGCCGATCTTGCATTCGCCTGGAGTGATCACGCCTGGGCAGTTAGGGCCGATCAGGACTACGCCCAGCTCGTCGCACTTAACTTTAGCGTCCAGCATGTCCAGGGTAGGAATGCCTTCGGTGATGCACACGATCAGCTTGATGCCGCCGAATGCCGCTTCCAGGATCGAGTCCTTGCAGAAAGGAGCTGGAACGTAGATCACGCTGGCGGTGGCGCCAGTGGCAGCTACAGCGTCTTTCACGGTGTTGAACACGGGCAGGCCCAGGTGCTCGGTGCCGCCTTTGCCCGGCGTTACGCCGCCAACCATCTTGGTGCCGTATTCGATGGCTTGCTGGGTGTGGAAACTACCTTGCGAACCGGTAATACCCTGGCAGATAACTTTGGTGTCTTTATTGATCAGGACGCTCATTATTTGCCCTCCGCAGCTTTGACAACTTGTTGAGCAGCGTCGGTCAGGCTGGTAGCCGCGATGATGTTCAAACCGCTTTCTGCCAGTACTTTAGCGCCCAGTTCAGCGTTGTTGCCTTCAAGGCGAACAACAACCGGGATTTTAACGCCGACTTCTTTCACTGCACCGATGATGCCTTCGGCAATCATGTCGCAACGAACGATGCCGCCGAAGATGTTGACCAGTACTGCAGCGACGTTGGAGTCGGACAGGATGATCTTGAAGGCTTCGGTTACGCGTTCTTTGGTAGCACCACCGCCTACGTCGAGGAAGTTGGCTGGTTTGCCGCCATGCAGGTTGACGATGTCCATGGTACCCATGGCCAGGCCGGCACCGTTGACCATGCAACCGATGTTACCTTCCAGGGCTACGTAGTTCAGTTCGAACTTGGCAGCGTGCGCTTCGCGCGGATCGTCCTGCGACGGATCGTGGAAAGTCTTCAGCTTAGGCTGACGGTACATGGCGTTGGCGTCGATGTTGATCTTGGCGTCGAGGCAGTGCAGATCGCCGTCAGCCTTGATCACCAGCGGGTTCACTTCCAGCAGGGCCAGATCGTGATCCTGGAACAGTTTGGCCAGACCTACGAAGATCTTGGCGAACTGGGCAACTTGCTTGCCTTCCAGGCCCAGCTGGAAAGCCAGCTCGCGACCCTGGAATGGCTGAGCGCCAACCAGTGGATCGATCGTGGCTTTCAGAATTTTTTCTGGGGTTTCGTGAGCGATCTTCTCGATGTCCACGCCACCTTCGGTGGAAGCCATGAACACGATGCGACGGCTCGAACGGTCAACGACAGCGCCCAGGTACAGCTCTTTAGCGATATCAGTGCACGATTCAACCAGGATCTTGGTGACTGGCTGGCCATTGGCATCAGTCTGGTAAGTCACCAGACGCTTGCCCAGCCACTGCTGTGCGAAGGCCTTGGCGTCTTCTTTGCTGCGAACCAGCTTAACGCCGCCCGCTTTACCGCGACCACCAGCGTGGACCTGGGCTTTGACAACCCATTCAGTGCCGCCGATTTTGTCGCAAGCTTCTGCTGCTGCTTCCGGGGTGTCTACTGCGTAGCCCTTGGAAACTGGCAGGCCGTATTCAGCGAACAGCTGCTTACCCTGATACTCGTGAAGATTCATGCTTTTTACCGTCTTCGTTAGGTACTGCGCATTCGGCGCTGCGCTCATTATGAGTGCCGCGCCACCTGTGACTGCTGCTTACGCAACTTGCCGGACTTGGGCCCGGTCAAGCTGCGCAAGACTGCGTCCAGCGGATATTCCGCGGTGAGTCTTGCGCGCAAGGCTCACGACGGGCAACCGCCGTGGTTTCTTATTATCTCGTTCAGCGCTTCTTCTTGTTGGCGATGTGGATGGCATGGCCATTCACTGCCAGCGCGGCTTCGTGCAACGCTTCGGACAGGGTCGGATGGGAGAAGACCATCATGCCGATGTCCTCGGCACTGGTGCCGAATTCCATACCGATTGCGCCCTGCTGAACCAGCTCTGCTGCGCCTGGGCCAATCACGTGGACGCCCAATACGCGGTCAGTCTTGGCATCAGCGATGACTTTGACAAAACCACCGGTGTCGTTGGCTGCCATGGCACGGCCAGAAGCGGCAAACGGGAAGGTGCCGACGTTAACTTCAACGCCTTCAGCTTTCAACTGCTGTTCGTTCTTGCCGACCCATGCAATTTCCGGGTGGGTGTAGATAACCGATGGGATCAGGTCGTAGTTCATCTGGGTTTTATGGCCCTTGATGCGCTCGACAACCATGATGCCTTCTTCGGAAGCCTTGTGCGCAAGCATCATGCCGCGAACCACGTCGCCAATGGCGTAGACGCCAGGAACGGTGGTAGCGCAGTGATCGTCAACGTGGATGAAGCCACGCTCGTCGATGTTCACGCCGCTGTCGGAAGCCAGCAGGTCGGTGGTCACTGGACGGCGACCCACGGCGACGATCAGCTTGTCGAACGTGATGGTCTGTTCGCCATCCTTGTCGGTGTAGGTCACAACGACTTCTTCGCCGTTAACCTTCGAGCCGGTCACGCGAGCGCCCAGCTTGATGTCCAGACCTTGCTTGGTCAGGGTTTTCAGCGCTTCCTTGGACACCGCGGTGTCGGCGGCCAGCAGGAACGTGTCCAGGGCTTCGAGCACGGTGACCTGGGAACCCAGGCGGGACCAGACGGAACCCAGCTCCAGGCCGATCACGCCAGCGCCGATCACACCCAGGCGCTTAGGCACGGCTTGGAATTCCAGGGCGCCAGTCGAATCAACGATGACTTTCTGGTCAACAGGTGCCGGTGGAATGTCGATTGGACGCGAACCTGGCGCCAGGATCACGTTCTCGGCTTCGATGATTTCTACCGAACCATCTGGCTTGGTGATTTCAACTTTCTTGCCGGCCAGCAGTTTGCCGTGGCCTTGCAGGGAAGTGACGCCGTTGGCCTTGAACAGGGTCGCAACGCCAGAGGTCAGGCCTTTGACGATGTTGGCTTTACGGCCGACCATCGCGGGTACGTCCATGGTCACGCCAGCGTGGTTGATGCCGTGGATGGCAAAACCGCTTTGCGCTTCGTGGAATTTCCAGGAGCTGTCCAGCAGCGCCTTGGAAGGAATGCAACCAACGTTCAGGCAGGTACCGCCCAATGCCAGTTTGCCTTCCTTGTCGGTGTATTTTTCGATGCAAGCAGTCGAGAGGCCCAATTGTGCGGCCTTGATGGCGGCAACATAGCCGCCAGGGCCTGCACCAATCACTACAACGTCAAATTTCTGCGACATGAAAATAGTTCCTCTATTTAGCAGCAAGCTTTCAAGCCGCAAGCCCCAAGCCCGGCTGCCTTCTCCGGCAGCCTGTCACTCGAGGCCTGCAGCTGCTTCTATCAGATATCCAGCAGCAGACGAGCCGGGTCTTCCAGCAGGTTCTTGATGGTCACCAGGAAAGTCACGGCTTCTTTACCATCGATCAGGCGGTGATCGTACGACAGCGCCAGGTACATCATTGGGCGGATCACGACTTGGCCGTTGATGGCCATCGGACGCTGGATGATGTTGTGCATGCCCAGGATTGCGGCTTGTGGCGGGTTGACGATCGGTGTCGACATCATCGAACCGAAGGTACCACCGTTGGTGATGGTGAAGGTACCACCGGTCATCTCGTCGATGGTCAGCTTGCCGTCACGGGCCTTCTTGCCGAAGCCGGCGATGCCGCCTTCGATTTCAGCCAGGCTCATCAGCTCGGCGTTACGCAGAACCGGAACCACCAGGCCACGGTCGCTGGACACGGCAACGCCGATGTCTGCATAGCCGTGGTAGACGATGTCGCTGCCGTCGATGGAAGCGTTGACTGCCGGGAAGCGCTTCAGCGCTTCGGTGGCCGCTTTCACAAAGAACGACATGAAGCCCAGGCGCACGCCGTTGTGGGACTTCTCGAACAGATCCTTGTACTTCGAACGCAGGGCCATGACTTCGGTCATGTCGACTTCGTTGAACGTGGTCAGCATCGCCATGTTCGACTGGGCTTCAACCAGGCGCTTGGCCACGGTGGCACGCACGCGGGTCATCGGTACGCGCTTCTCGGTGCGGTCGCCGGCAGCGAACACAGGCGCAGCGGCAGCTGGGGCAGCAGCCTTGGCAGGCGCGGCAGCCGGAGCGTTTTTCTTGGCTTCAACTGCAGCAACCACGTCTTCCTTGGTCACACGGCCGTCTTTGCCAGTGCCTTTGATGGAAGCCAGGTTGATGCCGTTTTCTTCCGCCAGCTGACGCGCAGCCGGGGCAGCGATTGGGTCTTCACCACCAGCAGCCGGTGCGGCAGCTGGAGCCGAAGCAGCGACAGCCGGTGCAGCGGCGGCTGGAGCGGCGGCGGCACTGCCCTCTTCGATCGAGCCCAGGACCTGGTTGGACAGGACGGTGTCGCCCTCGTTGGCAACGATTGCGCCCAGGACGCCGTCGGCTTCGGCCAACACTTCCAGTACGACTTTGTCAGTCTCGATGTCGACGATCAGGTCGTCACGCTTGACGGCCTCGCCCGGTTTCTTGTGCCAGGTGGCAACGGTGCCATCGGCAACCGATTCCGGGAATGACGGGGCTTTGATTTCGATAGCCATTATCTGTGGGTCCTTAAAATTCGGTTTCAGTCAGCGCGAAGGCGTTAAACAGTGAAAGCATCTTGCAGCAGTTTTTCCTGCTGCTCGGCGTGCATCGACGCATAACCACAAGCAGGTGCAGCAGAAGCATCACGACCGGCATACTCCAGGCCCAGGGCCTTGTTGTGGTTACCGATGCTGCGACGCAGGTGATGCTGGCTGCTGTACCACGCGCCCTGGTTCATCGGTTCTTCCTGACACCACACGACATTCGTGAGGTTGGTGTAAGGCGCGATGATCTCCATCAGGTCATCTTCCGGGAACGGGTAAAGCTGCTCGATACGCACGATGGCGATGTCTTCGCGGCCTTCGGCACGGCGTTTTTCCAGCAGATCGTAGTAGACCTTGCCACTGCACAGGATCAGGCGAGTGACCTTGGCGGCGTCCAGCGTATCGATTTCTGGAATCACGGTCTGGAACGAACCATCCGCCAGATCTTCCAGGGTCGAGATGGCCAATTTGTGACGCAGCAGCGATTTCGGGGTCAGCACTACCAGCGGCTTGCGCAGCGGGCGGATCACCTGGCGACGCAGCAAGTGGTAGATCTGCGCCGGGGTGGTCGGCACGCACACCTGGATGTTGTGCTCGGCGCACAGCTGCAGGTAACGCTCCAGACGGGCCGAGGAGTGCTCCGGGCCCTGACCTTCATAACCGTGTGGCAGCAGCATGGTCAGACCGCACAGACGGCCCCACTTGTGCTCACCGCTGGTGATGAACTGGTCGATCACCACTTGTGCGCCGTTGGCGAAGTCGCCGAACTGGGCTTCCCAGATCACCAGCGCGTTAGGCGTAGTGGTCGAGTAACCGTATTCGAACGCCAGTACAGCTTCTTCGGACAGGAACGAATCGTACAGGTCGAAACGTGGCTGGCCTTCGTACAGGTTCTGCAACGGGATGTAGGTGCCCGCGTCTTTCTGGTTGTGCAATACCGCGTGACGGTGCGAGAACGTACCACGGCCGATGTCCTGGCCGGTCATGCGGATCGGGTGACCTTCGAACGCCAGGGTCGCGTACGCCATGGTTTCGGCATAACCCCAGTTGATCGGCAGGCCGCCGGCTTGCATCTTCTGACGGTCTTCGTAGATCTTCGCAACCTGGCGCTGAACCACGAAGCCATCCGGGATTTCCAGCAGCTTGGCGGACAGTTCCTGCAGGGTCTTCAGATCGAACGAGGTGTCGTGACGCGCCGTCCAGGTGTGACCCAGGTACGGACGCCAATCAACGAACAGCTCTTTGTTCGGCTCTTTGACCAGGCTTTTTACTACATGCAGACCATTGTCCAGCGCGTTGCGGTATTCATCGATCTTCGCCTGAACACGCGCATCATCAACGATACCGGCCTTGATCAGGCTTTCGGCATACAGCTCACGGGTGGTGCGCTGCTTGGTGATCTGCTGGTACATCAACGGCTGGGTGCCGCTTGGTTCATCGGCTTCGTTGTGACCGCGACGGCGGTAGCAAACCAGGTCGATCACCACGTCACGCTTGAACTGCATGCGGTAGTCGACAGCCAGTTGGGTCACGAACAGCACGGCTTCCGGATCATCACCATTCACATGGAGGATCGGCGCCTGGATCATCTTGGCAACGTCGGTGGCGTACTCGGTGGAACGCGCGTCCAACGGGTTGCTGATGGTGAAGCCCACCTGGTTGTTGATGACGATGTGAACGGTGCCGCCGGTCTTGAAGCCGCGAGTCTGCGACATCTGGAAGGTTTCCAGGACCACGCCTTGACCGGCGAATGCCGCGTCACCGTGGATGGAAATCGGCAGGACCTTTTCACCGGTGGAATCGTTACGACGATCCTGGCGAGCACGGACAGAACCCTCGACCACTGGAGAAACGATTTCCAGGTGGGATGGGTTGAAGGCCATGGCCAGGTGAACTTCACCGCCGGTGGTCATCACGTTGGACGAGAAGCCCTGGTGGTATTTAACGTCACCGGAACCCAGCTCGACCTTCTTCTTGCCTTCGAACTCGTCGAACAGCTCGCGCGGGTTCTTGCCAAAGGTGTTGACCAGCACGTTCAAGCGGCCACGGTGGGCCATGCCGATCACGATTTCCTTGGTGCCGTAGGAACCGGAACGCTGGATCAGCTCATCGAGCATCGGAATCAGGCTCTCGCCGCCTTCCAGGCCGAAACGCTTGGTGCCCGGGTATTTGGTGCCCAGGTATTTTTCGAGACCTTCGGCTGCGGTCACACGCTCAAGCAGGTGGCTGCGCACATCGGCGGACAACACCGGACGGCCACGCACGCCTTCGAGGCGGTGCTGGAACCAGTGGCGCTGTTCGGAATCGGTGATGTGCGTAAACTCAGCGCCGATGGTGCGGCAATATGTCTGCTGCAACGCTTCGTGAATTTCGCGTAGGCTCGCTTCCTCTTTGCCGATGAACAGGTCGCCGGCACGGAAGGTCGTATCAAGATCGGCATTGGTCAAGCCGTAATGATTGATCGACAGGTCTGCAGGTGCAGGACGCTTCCAGAGCCCCAGCGGGTCGAGCTGGGCCGCCTGGTGGCCACGCATACGGTAGGCCTGGATCAGTCGCAGTACTTCAACTTGCTTCTTCTCGTGCTCACTGCTCACGCTTGCGGCGGAAACCGGCTGGGCGCGGCGCTGGTTCTTTGCCAGCAGCACGAACTGATCGCGAATTGTTGCGTGCGATACATCGGTGGCAGCGTTGCCGTCTGAAGACAACGTCTGAAATTTGGTGCGCCATTCTTCTGGCACAGCGTTAGGGTCGTGCAGGTAGAGCTCATAAAGCTCTTCCACATAGGCAGCGTTACCACCTGAAAGATAGCCGCTGTTCCACATGCGCTGCATCACGCTTTCTTGCATGCTTGGTCACCCTCGATTTGGGGACACCACCGGCGAAAACACCGAGTTTGCTTGCAAAAGGCCAAGTGCAGCGACCAAAACAAGCCACTTAGGATCACGCTGATAGTTCGGGTACCAACCCGAATGCCCCTGCTTGTCTCATTTCTTCAAAATAAGAGCCGCGGCTTTGTAAGTCGCTGCTCAAGTTAAAACTACGGCGCCGGTTGAAGCCTGCGCCGCAGCATTTACGGGCACAACGGTCCTGCTTTGCTACAACGTCAGTTACACGCCGCTTTGCAGCAACATGTTACGGATGTGACCAATGGCTTTAGTCGGGTTCAAGCCTTTGGGACATACGTTGACGCAGTTCATGATCCCGCGGCAGCGGAATACGCTGAACGGGTCATCCAGTGAAGCCAGACGCTCGGCAGTCTTGGTGTCACGGCTGTCTGCCAGGAAGCGGTACGCTTGCAGCAGAGCGGCTGGGCCCAGGAACTTGTCCGGGTTCCACCAGAAGGATGGGCACGACGTCGAGCAGCAAGCGCACAGGATGCACTCGTACAGGCCATCGAGCTTTTCACGCTCTTCCGGGGACTGCAGACGTTCGATGGCCGGAGCCGGCGTGTCGTTCTGCAGGAATGGCTTAACTTTCTCGTATTGCTTGTAGAAGATGCTCATATCGACGACCAGGTCACGGATAACCGGCAAACCTGGCAGTGGACGAACGATCAGCTTGTTGCCTTTAACAACGGCGGACAGCGGCGTGATGCACGCCAGGCCGTTCTTGCCGTTGATGTTCATGCCGTCGGACCCGCACACACCTTCACGGCAAGAGCGACGATAGGAGAAACCTTCGTCCTGCTCTTTGATCAGGGCCAATACATCCAGCACCATCAGGTCTTTACCACCGGTATCGACCTGGAACTCCTGCATGAACGGCGCAGCGTCCTGATCAGGGTTGTAGCGATAAACACTGACTTTCAACATGGCAGCCACCCTTAGTAAGTCCGAATCTTCGGTTCAAACGTCGGAACCGTCTTCGGCGAGAAGTTCACGGCACGCTTGGCAACGCGCTTTTCACCCGGGAAGTACAGGGTGTGGCACAGCCAGTTCTCGTCGTCGCGATCTTCATAGTCTTCACGAGCGTGAGCACCACGGGATTCCTTACGAACCTCAGCGGCAATCGCAGTCGCTTCGGCCACTTCCAGCAGGTTTTGCAGCTCAAGGGCTTCGATACGAGCGGTGTTGAACGCCTGGCTCTTATCGTTGATCTTGACGTTGGCGATACGCTTGCGCAGGTCAGCCAGCTGGGCAATACCCTTCTGCATGTATTCGCCAGTACGGAATACACCGAAGTAGTTCTGCATGCAGCTTTGCAGCTCGCGACGCAGGGTAGCCACGTCCTCGCCATCAGTACGCTCGTTCAGAGCGGTCAGACGTGCCAGGGCCGCTTCGATGTTGGCGTCGGTAGCGTCATCGTATTCGATGCCGTCGGTCAGCGCCTTTTCCAGGTGCAGGCCAGCAGCACGACCGAATACCACCAGGTCGAGCAGCGAGTTGCCGCCCAGGCGGTTGGCGCCGTGAACCGATACGCAAGCCACTTCGCCCACGGCGAACAGACCATGGATGATCTCGTCCACACCGTCTGCGTTCTGGGTGATCGCCTGGCCATGAATGTTGGTCGGAACACCGCCCATCATATAGTGGCAAGTCGGAACAACCGGAACCGGGGCAACGACCGGATCAACGTGCGCGAACGTCTTGGACAGCTCGCAAATACCTGGCAGGCGGCTGTGCAGCACTTCTTCGCCAAGGTGATCGAGCTTGAGCAGCACGTGGTCGCCATTCGGGCCACAGCCGTTACCGGCAATGATTTCCTTGACCATCGAACGGGCTACAACGTCACGACCGGCAAGGTCTTTCGCGTTCGGAGCATAGCGCTCCATGAAACGCTCGCCGTTCTTGTTGATCAGGTAGCCACCTTCACCACGGCAACCTTCGGTAACCAGTACACCAGCGCCGGCAATACCGGTCGGGTGGAACTGCCACATTTCGATGTCCTGTACCGGCACGCCTGCACGCAGTGCCATGCCGACGCCGTCACCGGTGTTGATCAGGGCATTGGTAGTCGAAGCGTAGATACGGCCTGCACCACCGGTCGCCAGAACAGTCGCCTTGGCGCGGATATAGGTGGTTTCACCGGTTTCGATGCAGATGGCGATCACGCCGACGAATGCGCCGTCCTGGTTTTTCACCAGGTCAACCGCGTAGTACTCGTTCAGGAACGTGGTGCCGGCTTTCAGGTTGCCCTGATAAAGGGTGTGCAGCAACGCGTGACCGGTACGGTCGGAGGCGGCGCATGTACGGGCAGCCTGGCCGCCTTTACCGTAATCCTTCGACTGGCCGCCGAATGGACGCTGGTAGATACGGCCCTGCTCGGTACGGGAGAACGGCAGGCCCATGTGGTCCAGCTCGAACACCGCGGCCGGGCCTTCCTGACACATGTATTCGATAGCATCCTGGTCACCGATGTAGTCGGAACCCTTGACGGTATCGTACATGTGCCAGCGCCAGTCATCGTTCGGGTCGGCAGACGCGATGGCGCAGGTGATGCCACCCTGGGCCGATACGGTATGGGAACGCGTCGGGAACACCTTGGTGATCACGGCAGTCTTGTGACCACCCTGAGCCAGCTGCAGCGCTGCGCGCATGCCAGCACCGCCACCACCAATAATGATGGCGTCGAAGGAAATAGTTGGAATGTTAGCCATGGATCAGATACCCCAAAGAATCTGCACACCCCAGACGAAGTAAGCGAACATCGCGACGCCGCATACTGCCTGGAAGAGAAACCGTACTGCGGTCGCGGGCTTGCCCAGCGCCATCGGCGTCAGGTAGTCGGTCGCGATGGTCCACATGCCGACCCAGGCGTGAGCGCCCAGGGCTACAAGGGCCAGCAGACTGAAGATTCGCATCGCATTGTGGGAAAACAACCCGTGCCATTGCTCATAGCCAATGCCCGGGTTTGCGACGAGGTATCCGATCAGGAAAATGAAATAAGCCGCGAGAACGACCGCAGACACACGCTGTGCCATCCAGTCATAGAGGCCCGAACGCGACAGATTCGTTACGCTGGTTACCATATCCAAACTCCTGCCAGAACGATCAGCACCACGGAAATGGCGATGACGATTTTCGAGCCGCGGCGGCCGCCTTCCAGCGTCTCACCGATGCCCATATCCATAATCAAGTGGCGCACGCCGGCTACCAGGTGATAAAGCAGAGCGGACAGGAGGCCCCATGCTACGAACTTGGCCAGCGGGCTGGTCAAGCATGCCTTCACCTCGGCATAACCTTCCTCGGAACCCAGGGATTTGCTCAATGCATAAAGCATGATGCCCAGGCCCAGGAACAGGATGATGCCGGAAACACGGTGCAGGAACGACGTAACGCCGGTGATGGGGAGTTTGATGGTCCTTAGGTCAAGGTTTACAGGTCGTTGGCTATTCTTCACGGCTTTTTTTTCACACTGAAGAGCCCCTAACAATCAGGGCAAAGTTGTAGGGGAGTGCACTGGTCAGGTAAGCACCACCCAGGGAGTGCGACCCCCAATGAAAGCAAGCCCAAAAGCCCTTGGCGGTCGGTGGCCGAGTATAGACAGTTAGGTTACTAATGACAACGCGCGCACCTCACCCTAATAGCGGATTGCGCTGGAGGGATAAAAGGCGTAAATGGCAGTCAATTTCGAGGAAAAAGTACGGTTAAAGCCTTCTGGAGCAAGACTTTAGGCAAATTGACATCTGAATTTATCTCACTATAGTGGTGCGGGCCCTGCGTGGGGGGTCTGTCTGATGATTTGAAGCATAAATAGGAGGCCACATGGCTGACAAAAAAGCGCAGTTGATCATCGAGGGCGCAGCCCCCGTCGAGCTGCCCATTTTAACCGGCACCGTTGGTCCCGATGTTATCGACGTACGGGGCCTGACGGCCACGGGCCGTTTCACTTTCGACCCAGGCTTCATGTCGACCGCCTCTTGCGAGTCGAAGATCACCTATATCGATGGCGATAATGGCATTTTGCTGCACCGGGGCTACCCGATCGAGCAACTGGCTGAAAAATCGGACTACCTGGAAACCTGCTACCTGCTGCTAAATGGCGAACTGCCAACAGCCGAGCAAAAAGCCCAGTTCGTCAGCACCGTCAAGAACCACACCATGGTTCACGAGCAGTTGAAGACCTTCTTCAACGGCTTCCGCCGCGACGCCCACCCGATGGCCGTCATGTGCGGTGTGGTTGGCGCCCTGTCTGCCTTCTATCACGACTCCCTCGACATCAATAACCCGCAGCATCGCGAAATTTCCGCGATCCGCCTGGTTGCCAAGATGCCGACCCTGGCCGCAATGGTTTACAAGTACTCCATGGGGCAACCCATGATGTACCCGCGCAACGACCTGACGTACGCGGAAAACTTCCTGCACATGATGTTCAACACCCCGTGCGAGATCAAACCGATCAGCCCGGTACTCGCCAAGGCAATGGACCGGATCTTCATCCTCCACGCCGACCACGAGCAGAACGCCTCCACCTCTACCGTGCGCCTGGCGGGCTCTTCGGGTGCCAACCCGTTCGCCTGTATTGCCGCCGGTATCGCCGCACTGTGGGGCCCTGCCCACGGCGGTGCAAACGAAGCCGTACTGACCATGCTCGATGAAATCGGCGATGTCTCGAACATCGACAAGTTCATCGCCAAGGCCAAGGACAAGAACGATCCGTTCAAGTTGATGGGCTTCGGTCACCGGGTCTACAAGAACCGCGACCCACGCGCCACCGTCATGAAGCAGACCTGCGACGAAGTGCTGAAGGAACTGGGCATCAACAACGATCCGCAACTCGAACTGGCCATGCGCCTGGAAGAGATCGCCCTGACCGACCCGTACTTCATCGAACGCTCGCTGTACCCGAACGTCGACTTCTACTCGGGGATCATCCTCAAGGCGATCGGCATTCCAACCAGCATGTTCACCGTGATCTTCGCCCTGGCGCGGACCGTGGGCTGGATCTCCCACTGGAAAGAAATGCTCTCCAGCCCGTACAAGATTGGCCGCCCGCGCCAGCTGTACACCGGCTACGAGTCGCGTGACATCACCAAGCTGGAAGATCGCAAGTAAGCATCGCTTAGTTGCACCGAAAACGGCCTCCCTCAGTGGAGGCCGTTTTTGTTTGTGCCGCCTGGTCTACCGCCATCGGGGGCAAGCCCCCTCCCACATTGAACTGCATTCCAAATGATGTACTCGGTTAACGGTGAGAGGGGGCTTGCCCCCGATGACATTGGTACAGACAACCCGGAACCCCAGAAAAAAAATGCCCCGGCCTTTCGACCGGGGCATTTCCTTATCCAGCGACTACCTTAGTGAGAAACCGCCCCACTCGCCCCCAGGCCAGTCTGCGAACGCACAAACTGCGGGAAGTACAGCGCACGTTCCTTGACTGCCGCCGCCGACTTGTCGGTGATGGAGAAGAACCAGATACCGATGAACGCAATGATCATCGAGAACAACGCCGGATATTCATACGGGAAGATCGCTTTCTCATGGTGCAGGATCGAGACCCAAATGGTTGGCCCCAGGATCATCAGGCCCACCGCGCTGACCAGGCCCAACCAGCCGCCGATCATCGCGCCACGGGTGGTGAGATTCTTCCAGTACATGGAAAGCAGCAACACCGGGAAGTTACAGCTGGCGGCGATGGAGAACGCCAGGCCGACCATGAACGCAATGTTCTGGCTTTCGAACAGGATACCCAGGCCGATAGCCAGCACCGCCAGGGCGATGGTGGTGATCTTCGAGACGCGGATCTCGTCCTTCTCGTTGACCCTGCCTTTCCTGATCACACTGGCGTACAGGTCATGGGACACCGCCGAGGCACCCGCGAGGGTCAAGCCGGCTACCACTGCCAGGATGGTGGCAAACGCCACGGCCGAGATGAAGCCCAGGAAGATACTGCCGCCCACCGCATTGGCCAGGTGCACCGCCGCCATGTTGTTACCGCCCAGCAAGGCACCTGCCGCATCCTTGAACGCCGGGTTGGTACTGACCAGCAGGATCGCGCCGAAGCCGATGATGAAGGTCAGGATGTAGAAGTAGCCGATAAAGCCAGTGGCATACAGCACGCTCTTACGCGCTTCCTTGGCATCGCTCACCGTGAAGAAGCGCATCAGGATGTGCGGCAGGCCGGCAGTACCGAACATCAGCGCCAGGCCCAGGGACAATGCCGAGATCGGGTCTTTCACCAAACCGCCGGGGCTCATGATCGCCTCACCTTTAGGGTGAACCTTGATCGCCTCGGAAAACAGCATGTTGAAGTCGAAGTTGACGTGCTTCATCACCATCAGCGCCATGAACGAGGCACCGGACAACAGCAGCACGGCCTTGATGATCTGCACCCAGGTGGTTGCCAGCATGCCGCCGAACAGCACGTACATGCACATCAGGATACCCACCAGGATCACCGCCACATGGTAATCCAGGCCGAACAGCAGTTGGATCAGCTTGCCCGCGCCAACCATCTGCGCAATCAGGTAGAACGCAACCACCACCAGCGAGCCACACGCCGACAGGCTGCGGATCTGGGTTTGCCCGAGGCGGTAGGACGCCACGTCGGCAAACGTGTATTTGCCCAGGTTACGCAGGCGCTCGGCGATCAGGAACAAAATGATCGGCCAGCCCACCAGGAAGCCGATCGAGTAGATCAGGCCATCGTAGCCAGAGGTATAGACCAGTGCGGAAATCCCCAGGAAGGACGCGGCCGACATATAGTCGCCGGCAATCGCCAGGCCGTTCTGGAAACCGGTGATCTTGCCGCCGGCCGCGTAGTAGTCGGCCGCCGACTTGTTGCGCTTGGATGCCCAATAGGTAATGCACAATGTCGCGCCGACAAAGGCCACGAACATCAGGATCGCTGGAATATTCAGCGGTTGTTTGTGCACTTCACCGGTCAATGCATCCGCCGCCCAGACAGCGGGCGCGAAGACCGAAGCGCCGAATACAGCCAATAGACGACGGATCATTGCGCAGCCTCCTTGAGAATCGCATTGTTCAGGTCGTCGAATTCGCCGTTGGCGCGTCGCACGTAGATGCCGGTGAGCACAAAGGCCGAGACAATCAGCCCGACACCGATGGGGATTCCCCAGGTGATGGATGAACCGGGGCTGAGTTTAGCGCCCAGTATTTGCGGCCCGTAGGCGATCAACAGGATGAATCCGGAGTAAAGCCCTAGCATGATCGCCGAGAGAATCCAGGCGAACCTTTCCCTTTTTCTCACCAGCTCCTTGAAGCGCGGGCTGTTTTGAATCGAGAGGTAAATGCTGTCGTTCATTGTTTTTATCCTCGCAGCACAGCTTTTTTATTATTGGAACGTATCCACTGTATGCGGCTGCCGTAGAGGTTCCAGACGACCTTAGTCTTAGATCGAGTGTAGCGAGGGATCGGGAGAATGCAGGAGGATTTGCAAGGGATGAAATTAATGTGGGAGGGGGCTTGCCCCCGATGACAGTGTGTCAGCCAGCACATCGATAGCTGACAGATTGCCATCGGGGGCAAGCCCCCTCCCACAAAGGTATATCAGGGTCTGTTACTTACCGATCCACTCGGCTACACGCTCAGGGTGCTTTGCAACCCAATCCTTGGCCGCTGCATCAGGCTTGGCGCCCTCTTGAATGGCCAGCATGACTTCGCCGATTTCGTCCTTGGAGGCCCACTGGAATTTCTTCAGGAAGGCCGCGACTTCCGGCGCTTTCTTCTCCAGGCCCTTGCTGCCGATGCTGTTGACGGTTTCAGCAGCACCATAAATCCCTTTTGGATCGTCCAGGAAACGCAGTTTCCACTTGGCGAACATCCAGTGTGGCACCCAACCGGTGACCGCGATGGATTCCTGCTTGTCTTCGGCACGGGTCAGTTCGGCGATCATTGCGGCGCCGGAGCTGGCTTGCAGCTTGTAGTCCAGGCCATAAGCCTTGATGGCTTCGTCGGTCTTGAGCATCACGCCTGAACCGGCGTCAATCCCAACGATCTTGTTCTTGAAGGTGGTATCGGTCTTGAGGTCTTCGATGGACTTGGCCTTGACGTACTCCGGCACGATCAGGCCGATCTTCGCATCCTTGAAGTTGGGGCCGTAGTCGACCACTTTGTCCTTGTTCTTGGCCCAGTACTCACCGTGCGTCACGGGCAGCCAGGCGGAGAGCATGGCGTCGAGCTTGCCGGTGGCCACACCCTGCCACATGATCCCGGTGGCGACCGCTTGCAGTTTCACGTCATAACCGAGCTTTTCCTTGATGACCTCTGCCGCCACATGGGTGGTGGCAACGCTGTCGGACCAGCCGTCCACGTAGCCGATGCTCAGGGTCTTGCTGTCGGCGCTGGCCAGTGTGGAGCCCATCGCAACTACCAGAGTGGCAGCTGCGCCCAAGAGTCGTCGCATCTTCATAGTACTTCCCCGAAAGTGCTGCGCCCGACGGATGCCGAGCGACGTCAACCTGTTGTTATGTGGTGCACCGCGCCCCCTTCACGCGCATCGATTCGGCTGTTGCGACATCAGTGGAGTGCTGACACTTCGATCATCAACCTGCGCCAATCTTCGACCTGCTCTGTCCGCGACCTCAGGTAAGCAAGAAACGACATCACATCGCCAGCAAGTCATTTTGTAGGACATAGCGCCACAATCCCGCCCGAACTTTGCATGTCAAAATTATGCTGCTGCACTGGGACGGGCTAAATCCGGGTAAGATGCGCGCCTTTGCTCCCCCAGATAAGCCGACCATGCCCGCCAATGCCCGCTTCCCTGCCCTGCCCTATTGCTTCGCCCTGATCCTTGCCGTGCTTGCCCTTGTCGGCTACTGGTATGGCCTCGGCCGGCCGGTGGTCCTGCCGGACGTCGCCAGCGCCAGCCACAAGCTGCAATGTGCGTCCTACACGCCATTCGACAAGGACCAATCGCCGTTCGACCAGCCGTTCACGCTGCGCCCCGAGCGCATGGACGCCGACCTGGCCCTGCTCGCCACCCGCTTCGAATGCATCCGTACCTATTCCATGACCGGCCTGGAAGCCTTGCCGGACCTGGCGCGCAAGCATGGGTTGAAGTTGATGATCGGCGCCTGGGTCAACAGCAACCCCGTCGACACCGAGAAAGAAGTCGACGCCCTGATCGCCTCGGCCAATGCCAACGCCGACGTGGTGACCTCGGTGATCGTCGGCAACGAAACCCTGCTGCGCAAGGAAGTCACCGCCGCGCAGTTGGTGAAGCTGATCCATAAAGTCAAAAGCCAGATCAAGCAGCCGGTCACCTACGCCGATGTCTGGGAGTTCTGGCTGCAACACCCGGAAATCGCCCCGGCGGTGGATTTCCTGACCATTCACCTGCTGCCGTACTGGGAAGATGACCCGTCGGGCATCGACCAGGCGCTCAAGCATGTAGGGGATGTGCGCCAGACCTTCGGCAATAAGTTCGCCCCCAAGGACGTGATGATCGGCGAGACCGGCTGGCCGAGCGAAGGCCGCCAGCGCGAAACCGCCGTGCCGAGCCGAGTCAATGAAGCCAAGTTCATGCGTGGTTTTGTCGCCATGGCTGAGGCCAACGGCTGGCGCTACAACCTGATCGAAGCCTTCGACCAACCGTGGAAGCGCGCCAGCGAAGGCGCCGTAGGCGGTTACTGGGGCCTGTTCGATGCGGATCGCCAGGACAAGGGCATCCTTGCTGGCCCGGTGACCAATGTGCCGTACTGGCCACTATGGCTGGGCATGGGCGGGCTTATCCTGCTGGGCACCCTGGTGCTCGGTGGCCGCGTCCGCAGCACCTGCGCTGCCTGGTTGTTGCCGCTGCTGGGGGGCGTCGCGGCCTGCTCTATCGGCACCTGGGCCGAACTCACCCGCGTGACCGCACGCTTTAATGATGAGTGGGTATGGGCCGGCTTGCTGGTGGCGCTGAACCTGCTGGTGCTGGCCCATGCTACCCTGGCCCTGAGCACTCGCCATGGTTGGCGCGCGCGTGCCTTCGACTGGCTGGAGCACCGCGCCGGTTGGCTGGTGGCGACGGCCGGGTTCGCGGGCGCGGTGATGATGCTGGCACTGGTGTTCGACCCCCGTTATCGCAGCTTCCCAAGTGCCGCGCTGGTACTGCCCGCCTTGGTCTATCTGGTTCGCCCGGTGACCGGGCCGCGCCGGGAAATTGCCCTGCTGACCTTTATCATCGGTGCCGGCATTGCGCCGCAGCTGTACCGCGAAGGGCTGTTCAACCAGCAGGCATGGGGCTGGGCGCTGGTCAGCGTGTTGATGGTAGTGGCCTTGTGGCGGTGCTTGCGGATGCGCAAGGCTTAAGACCGCCATCGGCTGTCGCCCTCTCCTTACAAATGTGGGAGGGGGCTACGCTTCGGATCAGCCCTATCAGGCGCCCCGCGGCTGCCTGACCAACCGCAACCCCGCAATCACTACCGCAAACACCGCAAACGTGGTGTTGTACAACGCCAGGGCCGGGAACCCGAACACCAGGCCCAACACGGCCAAGCCCCACCCCGCACGACCCGGCACGAAAAACGCCAGCACCGAGGTCACCAACGCAGCCCAGCCCATCACTTTGAAGTGAATCATCAAGCCCAGGTTCGACCGCACCTGGCATTCCCAACGGCTGGCCTCATCGGCACAGATGCCAACCCACTGGCCATCCTCCATGAAGCCGTAACGTGCGGCATAACTGGCAGCCAGCCATAACGGCAGGGCGATAAGCAGCAGGATCAACGGCAAGCGGCGGGACATGGAGCACTCCGAAAGGCAAAAACGGCGCTCAGCTTAATGCGCCAGCGGCCGTTAGCAAGATACATACACACAATTAGTGTTCACCAATACGTGGCAAAGTGTATCGTCTGCCGACTATTACCCCGATTCCGACGTTTTTTTCCGACTTTTCGTGCCGAAGGCTGGCACTTCGGTGGCAACGCGGTGGTCATAGCCTGCGAACTTCATTCAGCACGTTTCCTCTTAGGGATTAAGTCATGCTCCGTTCCTTGCGCTGTGCTGCCTTGCTGGGCAGCCTATTTTTGAGTGCGTCAGCACTGGCCGTCGACATTGACCAAGCCAGCTATGGCTTCCCTTTGACGAACCCGTTCGAAGCGACCATCGCCACCACCCCGCCTGACCTTCGGCCCAAACTGCCGACCGACGACGAGATCAACCAGTCCGACTACACCCTGAACATGCGCCCCGAGCGCGAATTCAGCCTGCCCGACAATTTCTGGGCGGTGAAGAAACTGACCTACCGCATCGCCAAGCAGGATCGCGCCGCGCCGCTGATCTTCCTGATCGCCGGCACCGGCGCGCGCTTTGACAGCAGCATCAACGAGTACCTGAAAAAGCTGTATTACCAGGCCGGCTACCACGTGGTGCAATTGTCTTCGCCGACCAGCTTCGACTTCATCGCCTCGGCTTCGCGCTTCGCCACCCCCGGCATCAGCCAGGAAGATGCCGAAGATATGTACCGCGTGATGCAGGCCGTGCGCGCACAGAACGCCTCGCTGCCGGTGACCGACTTCTACCTTACCGGCTACAGCCTTGGCGCCCTGGACGCGGCGTTTGTCAGCAAGCTCGACGAGACCCGTCGCAGCTTCAACTTCAAGAAAGTGCTGCTGCTTAACCCACCGGTCAACCTGTATACCTCGGTCACCAACCTCGACAAGCTGGTACAGACCGAGGTCAAGGGCATCAACAACACCACCACTTTCTATGAGCTGGTGCTGAATAAACTGACCCGCTACTTCCAGCAAAAGGGCTACATCGACCTCAACGATGCCCTGCTCTACGACTTCCAGAACTCCAAGCAGCACCTGACCAACGAACAGATGGCCATGCTGATCGGCACCTCGTTTCGCTTCTCGGCGGCCGACATCGCCTTCACCTCGGACCTGATCAACCGCCGCGGCCTGATCATCCCGCCGAAGTACCCGATCACCGAAGGCACCAGCCTCACGCCATTCCTCAAGCGTGCGCTGCAATGCGACTTCGACTGCTACCTCACTGAGCAGGTAATCCCGATGTGGCGCGCCCGCTCCGATGGCGGCAGTCTGTTGCAACTGGTTGACCAGGTCAGCCTGTACGCCCTCAAGGACTACCTGCACGACAGCCCGAAAATTGCCGTCATGCACAATGCCGACGACGTGATCCTGGGCCCCGGCGACCTCGGTTTCCTACGTAAAACCTTCGGCGATCGCTTGACCGTCTACCCACTGGGCGGCCACTGCGGCAACCTCAATTACCGCGTCAACGCCGACGCCATGCTGGAGTTCTTCCGTGGCTAAATATCTTCTTCTGCTCGCCGCTTTAATGTGCGCAGGCGTGGCCAATGCCGACAACAGCAAGGCCCACACACCGACCGTAGTAGATTCCGACGGTTTCAAGGAACCGCTGACCAAACTCAAGTTCAACCCGGGCCTGGACCAACGCGAGTTCGAGCGTTCGTCGCTCACCGCACTCAACGTGTATGACCCGCTGGAGTCGTGGAACCGCCGCGTTTACCACTTCAACTACCGCTTCGACCAATGGGTGTTCCTGCCGGTGGTCGACGGTTACCGCTACGTCACGCCAAGCTTCCTGCGGACCGGCGTGAGCAACTTCTTCAACAACCTGGGCGACGTCCCCAATCTGTTGAACAGCCTGTTGCAGCTCAAGGGCCATCGCTCCCTGGAAACCACCGGGCGCCTGTTGCTCAACACCACCATCGGCATCGCCGGCCTGTGGGACCCGGCTACCGCCATGGGCCTGCCGCGCCAGAGCGAAGACTTCGGCCAGACCCTGGGCTTCTACGGCGTACCCGGCGGCGCCTACCTGGTGCTGCCGATCTTCGGCCCGTCGAACCTGCGCGACACCACCGGCCTGATCGTCGACTACGGTGCCGAAACCGAGATCAACTTCCTGAACGTCTCCGAAGTCAGCTCCAACCACCCGGAAATCTGGGCCCTGCGTGCCGTGGACAAGCGCTACCAGACCAGCTTCCGCTACGGTCAGATGAACTCGCCGTTCGAGTACGAGAAGGTGCGCTACATCTATACCGAATCACGCAAGTTGCAGATTGCCGAGTAAATAACGCCGACAAAAAAGGCCATTCGATTGAATGGCCTTTTTTTGTGTCGGCGATTTATGCCTTGAGCGCTTTCCAGATCTTGCCCACCACGCTGACCAGCGCCAATACGAGCGCCCCAGCGATAACCCCCGCCACCGCATTCAGTAACGTCGGCATCAACCACGCCAATCCACCGGTGCTCTGGCTCACGCCCTCGATCCAGTGATGCACCACCGGCACGCCATGGGTCAGGATGCCGCCGCCGACCAGGAACATCGCCGCCGTCCCTATCACCGACAAGCTCTTCATCATGTACGGCGCCGCCCGCAGGATCCCGCCGCCGATACTGCGCGCCATCTGGCCGGGCTTCTGGGTGAGCCACAGGCCCAAGTCATCCAGCTTGACGATACCGGCCACCAGTCCGTAGACGCCGATGGTCATGACAATGGCAATGCCCGACAGCACGATCACCTGTTGCATCAAGGGCGCATCGGCCACGGTGCCGAGGGTAATAGCGATGATTTCCGCCGAGAGGATAAAGTCGGTGCGGATCGCCCCTTTGATCTTGTCCTTTTCAAAGGCCACCAGATCGGTTGCCGGGTCGGCCACGGCTTCGACCAATTGCGTGTGTTCGGCCTGGTCTTCAGCTTTGCTGTGCAGGAATTTATGCGCGAGTTTCTCAAAGCCTTCGAAACACAGGTAGGCGCCGCCGAGCATCAACAACGGCGTCACCGCCCAGGGCGCGAAGGCACTGATCAACAGCGCAGTGGGCACCAGGATCAACTTGTTGATAAACGAGCCCTTGGCCACCGCCCACACCACCGGAATTTCCCGTTCGGCGCGCACACCGGAAACTTGCTGGGCGTTGAGCGCCAAGTCATCGCCGAGCACGCCGGCGGTCTTCTTGGCGGCCATCTTGGTCATCAGGGCGACATCGTCGAGGACGGCGGCGATGTCGTCGATCAGTACCAGTAAGCTGCTTCCTGCCATGTTCCGCTCCTCGGAAAAGTTTTGCCGAGGATAGGAGGCTCGGGGGGTTATGGATAGTGGTAAGGCGTCAGCGCGGTGCGATCGATGTTTCGATCCAGCCGTTGCAAGGCACTGGCTAATGGACACAGTACGCCCGCGTTTGTGTCGACACAGCCCTCAGCACCGGCCATATCGGCGTGTAACGGCGGCTGAGACATCGACAACGGCGTCAACTGACGAATCTGCTCCAGGGACTGCGCCTCGAACGCCACCCGCAGGAAATAGCGCCCGCTCGCGACCTGCTTGTAGCGCTCGAATTGCAGGCTGCCCACCGGCGGGATATTGCCCTCCAGGTAGTCCCCCAGGGTCCAGCGAAACCCCAGCAGCGTGCGCAGGTAGGAAATATTGGTGTCATGGGCCACCAGCAGGGTGAAACGCGCGTCGGGCGGCATGCCCAAGGGGTCCGGGGCGGCCTGTGGCGTGCCTTGTTTGAGCGCCAGGGAAATCTGGTTCATCAGTTGCGAACCACCGCGGCTGGCGATGTACAGGCTGTCGTTGATGAAGTCGTACTTGGCCTTGGTCAGCGCAGTCAGTTGAGACACCTGCTGCGCACTGCGCCCATGGCCAAAGGCGACTTGATCCAGCGGCAAGCCTTCGCTGTACTCCAGGCGAAAGGTCTCGCCGAGGTTGGCTTGGGTGTTCAACCCCTTGATCGCCAGGCGACCGTCTTCATCCTGGGTCAATTGCCAAGGCTCAGCCGCGTAGGCACACGCGCCGGACGTACCGCAGATCACCTTGCGCAATTGCTGTTCAGCCTCGTGGTAACGGGCTTGAGCACCGGCCACGCTACCGCCCATGCGGGCCAGCACGCTGTCTTCAGCGCGCTGCGGGTCCAGGCGAGCGAAAGGCATTTTGTCGGCCTGGAACAGCGCATCCTTATCGCCCTGCACCACGCTCGGTTGCAACCCGCAGCCAGGAAACAGGCCATCGAGCAACGCCGACGCCGTGGCCTGGGTGCGTTGCAGGGGGCTGGCGCGCACAAACACTTCACCGGGCGCCGGGCAGCCATTGGGCAGCAGGCCGGCGGCGCGCAAGACCTGGCCACGATAGCGGCCCATCTCCACGGCCGCTGCGTAACCGTGGCCGGTCAAATGCCCATCCGGCACCGACCAATTGGGCAACCCGCGACCGGTGACCTTGGCCAGTTTCGCACTGTCGGTGGGCGGGCGTACGCCGTGGCGGCTGACCTGCACCACCTTGTCCAGCACAAAACCGTCGGCGGGCGCGGCCTGGGTCTGGAGTGAAACCAGACCGGCCAGTAACAAGGGGGTCAATCGTACGAAGCAAGCGAACATAACGGTGTCCTGTGTCGGGTCTACGGAGGGCCATTCCCACGCTGGACGAACGGGAATGGCCATGCCGGATCAGGGATAGCGGTAAGCGGTCAGCGCCGTGCGGTCAATGGCGCGACCCGTGCGCTCGACAAACTGCGCCATCGGGCACAGGGTACCAACAGCGGTGTGCTGGCAGCCTGGCTGATCGAAGTCGGCTTGCAACGGTGGATGCTCAGGCCCCAGACGTTGCAGGGCGCGTATCTGATCCATGCCCTGGGTGATAAACCGCGTGCGGATAAAGCGCTCACCGGTCTGGGTGTCGCGGTAGCGCTCGAACGCCAAGGTGCCGGTGGGCGGGATATTGCCCGGCTGATACTCGCCAAGTTGCCAGGTAAACCCGAGCATCGTGCGCAGGTGCGAGATATTGGTGTCGTGGGCCACCAGCATCAACAGGCGCGCCGGCGGCGGGTTGCCCAGCGGATCATTTTTCTCCAAGGGAGTGCCCTGTTCCAGGGCCAGCACAATCTGGTTCATCAACTGCGAGCCGCCACGGCTGGCAATGTGCGGCGTGTCGTTGATGAAGTCGTATTTGGCCCGGTGCAGACGCCCCAGGGCCGAGACTTGCGCAGCATCGCGAGCATGGCCGAAGGCGACATCGGTCAGGGGCATGCCCTCGCTGTACTGCAGGCGAATGGTCTCGGCCATCGACGACGCCTTATCCAGCCCCTTGATCTTGAACCGCCCGCCATCCCCTTCTTTCAAGGCCCATGGCGTGTCGAAGAACGGGCACGCCTTGCCCACTTCGCACACCGCGTTTTTCAGGCGCTCCAGGTCCGGGCGCAGGCGCTCCTCGGCGGCTTGCAGGTTACCGCCCAGGGCTTGCAGGATCTGGGCCTTGGCGATGGCCGGGTCGATCTTGGCGAAAGGCATTTCATCTGTCTGGAACAACGGGTCTGGCTTGTTGCGTGCAAGGGCTTTTTCGCCGCAGCCGGGGAACATGCCATCGAGCAGCGCGGCGGCGGTGGAACGCGTGCGCTGCTTGGGACTGGCCACGGCGACCAGGCTCCCAGCTTGCGGACAGCCACTGGCCAACAGGCCGGCATCGCGGTAATACGCCGCTTGCCAGGCGCCCATGTAACTGGCGGCCAGGTAGCCATGGCCGGTCAGTTCGCCATCCTGCACCAGCCATGGGGTCCAGGCACGGCCGGTAGCTTTGACCAGCTTGTCGGTATCGGTGGGTGAGCGCACGCCATGGCGGCTGACCTGCACGGCTTTTTCCAGCACGTAATGGCTGGCTTCGGCAGCCTGGAGGCCGGTGCATAGCGTCAGCGCAGCCGCAGCCAGGCCCATACGATTGAATAGGGTCATGCTCAGGTTCCTTTCATCAGAATTCGTAGGAGAAGCCCACGCGGTAGCGGGCCTGGCGCTGGTCAGTGTTCTTGTCGACATACACGTCGGCCACTTCCAGGTATGGGGTCAAGTAGTTGGTGAGTTTGTATTCGAACAGCAGCTTATTGCTGTAATTCTGGCGTGTACCGTCGAAGACAATCTGATTGCTGTATATCTGCTTGCGCCCGACACCGACCGACAACAGGCCAAACTTGTACTTGGCGCCCAACTCCAGCGCATCGTCGTGTTTATCCGCCTTGCCCTCTTCGTCATACCGCGTGAGTTTGTGGTAATACCCCGGGGTAATGGAGAACTTATCAGTGATGGCATAGGATACTTTCAACGACGGCTTATAGGATTTCTTATCCTTGCCGTCGGCATAGGTGAACTTGGGCTTGACCTTCCACTTGGCCCCCAACTTGTGGCTGTACTTGACCTTGGCCTTGAGTTCGTCCTTGGTCAGCCGCGAAAACGCCTTGCCCGGCTGGCCGTCGCTGTCAGGCGCGGTGGCCATCACCGCTTCGAAGGAGAACGCCAGGCCATTGTCCAGGGCCTGGGTCAGCATCACCTTGTCCTTATGCTCACGCTCCACTTCCGAATACTGGTGCTGGTAGTCCAGTTCCAGCGCCTGGGTGGTGCTAGAGGCAATGACCAGACCAATAAACGAATATCGCCTTAATGCTTTCTTATGATGTCCAGCGCTCAATTTCTTCATGTTTTTACCTGTTATTTTTATTGTGGATGACACGACAACTTTGCTGTTTTACGCGCACAGCGGTACGGCTTCCGATGACTCGGAACGGGTGAAACCAAGAGGTAGTCAGTTAGTTAACGGGGTATCGATCAAAAGCTGTTGTTTTCGTTTACGGCGGTGAACTTGCCCGGAAAACAGCGCGGTCATCAATACCGAAATCAGCGAAGCGCCCAGCCAGAACAGCGACAGGGTATGGAAGTCGTACAGCTTGCTGCCGTCCTGGGCCAGGGTGGTGCCGTGTTCGATCAACACCCCGGTGAGAATCTCGCCCGCCGCTGCCCCGGCGTAGCTGGCAATGCCGATCATGCCCAGCGCTGCACCGGCTGCGCTTTTGGCGGCAATGTCCACGGCCATCAAGCCGCCGAGAAAACACAGCAACGCGCCCATGGAAAGGCCGAACAACATCATGGCCAGCGCATCCAGCCAGTAGTGGCCCCCAGGCAGGAACAGAAACATCCCCAGCGACGCACTGTTCATCAAGCCGAACAGGATCGCCAGGCCATGACGCCGGCCATCGAAGAAGCGATCGGACACCAGCCCACTGAGGCCCGTGCCGACAATGCCGAATACACCGGTGATGGAGATCAGCGCCGAAGCCGACAATGTGTTGTAGCCCTTGGCGTTTTCAAGGAAGAACACGCCCCAGGAAATCACCGCATAGCGGCCGATATACATCAGGCAGGAGGCCAGGGCCAGCAGCCACAGCGCCGGATTTTTCAGGAGTGCCAATTGCGCGCCCCACTTGCCGACGGTCTTCAACAGCACTTCTTCGCGGCCACCGTCCACTTCTGCAAAGCCTGCGCTCTGCGGCGAGTCGGCCATGAACAGGTAGATCAGCAACATACCGAGCACGCCCATGGCAGTCGCCAGGAAATAGCCGTACTGCCAGCCCCAGGTGACGATCACGGCGGCGACTGCGATGTAGGTCAACGCCTCGCCCAGGCTGTGGGCAATCGACCAGAAGCCATAGAACGTGCCGCGCTCCTTGTCGGCGTACCAGCGCGACAACGACACCACGCACGGCCCCACGCCCATGGACTGGGCCCAACCGTTCAGACCCCAGGCCAGGGTGAGAATGATCGCGTTGGTGGTCAGGCCCATGCAGGCGTTGACCACCGCGCTGATCAACAACCCGAGCATCATGAAGCGCCGCACATTGGCATGGTCGGCCAGGAAGCCGTTGACCAGCTTACCCACGGCATAGGTGAAGAACAGCGCGGAACCGATCATGCCCAGTTGCGTTGGGCTGAGCAGGTTCTGCCCCACCAGCGCCGGCTTGGCCACATTGAAGGACAGCCGGCACACGTAGAACAGCGCATAGCTCAGGGACATGGATAAAAAGGTCAGCCAACGCACCCGGCGAAAACGTCGCCCATCGGGGTCGGCCACCAGAGGTCGCGCAGGCGCGGCATGGAACAAGGACAGCAGGGAATTCATGGCGGACAGTCTCCTATTGTTATTATTCGCTGTACGTTCAAACGCAGATCGTAAAAAGGGCTCAAGCCTCCAGTGACGGGCCGATCAACTCGGCCAGTTGCGGGTACACCTGGGCGCTGGCCACCAGCAACGGGTTGCCGCCGAGCAGACCATCACCGCGCAGGAAATCGCTGCAACGGCCACCGGCTTCACTGACCAGCACCAACCCCGCCGCACAATCCCAACTGTTGATATGGGTTTCGTAGTAGCCCACCAGGCGCCCAGCCGCGACGTAGGCGATCATCAGCGCGCCGGAACCATTGCGAATAAACATGCCGCCGCCCTCCAGCAAGCCAGTGAGAAACGGGATGAAGTGCTCCTTGCCACGCCGGTGGGAGGTGCCGACGCCGGTCACACCGTATCGAATATCGGCGGCCGGGCTGACCCGGATCGGCGTGTCATTCACATAGGCGCCCAGGCCGCGGCAGGCGTGGAACAGCTCGTTGTGGTTGGCGTCGGCCACGGCACCGAGCCAGGGTTGACCGTCCACCAGCAGGCCGATGGACACGCACCAGGTGTGCAGGCCATTGACGAAGCAACTGGTACCGTCAATGGGGTCGACCACCCACACACAACGCGCTTGCAAGCCGGCCGCGCCGCCCTCCTCGCCCACGAAGCCATCCTCGGGAAACTGCTCGGCCAGGCGCGCCTTGATAAACACCTCCAACTCGCGGTCGGCGATGCTGACCACGTCCTGGGGGACAGCCCCTTTATGTTCAACATGCAATTGCTCGCGCTGCTGGTAATACGTCATGCCACGCCGCGCGGCTTCCATCGCGACCTGACGCACCAGCGCGTAACGCGCGGCCAGATGATCGAGGCGCGGTAATGTCTCTGCTTGTGTCATAAGCCTTACCTTCAGCGTCGATTGCACACGTGTGCAATCGTTCGGGAAAAAAAAGTGAAGGCACGCCTTTTTGGGGAGGCCGGCCATTCACCGATTACTGCCCATACAACACGAAATAAATTTTCTCTTCAAGCTATTATTGAAATTTTATTTCTGAATTTTCGTCGTGCCGCGTTCGATCAAGGTCACAGGCACCGGCTCGAATTCAGCGACCCGCATGAAGTTCTCCCCCCGCGCGACGATAGCACCGACGGCGCGTTGCGCCAGTTGCACACTGTCCTGGCGCACGGTGGTCAGGTCGTAGGCCAATTGCGCAGCCTGGGCGATATCGTCAAAGCCGATCACCTGCACCTGTTGCGGCACCTGGAGGTGCAACGTAAAGCGCAATGCGTCCATCACCCCGAGTGCCAGCATATCAGTTGCACAGAAGATCGCGTCCGGTCCCTCCCCCTGGCTGAACAACGCCAGCAACGCCTGCATGCCGCCCTGATAACCCGGGGTTTCATTAAACACCGTCTGCGCCTCGACCCCCACCTCGGCCAGGCGCTGGGAAAACCCCAGCCAGCGCTCGCGGCTGCTGAAGTTATGCGCGCCCTGGCCCACAAACGCCAGGCGCCGCGCGCCGCCCTTGAGCAAGGCATCGGCAGCCATACGCCCACCGGCGCGGTTATCACTGCCCACCACTTCAGCCCCGGCCAGTTCATGGCCACGGTTGATCATCGCCACCGGAATCTGCCGATCCAGGTAATGCTGGACCACCGACAACGGCGGCGAGGCCGAGGTCAGGATCACCCCGGCAATCTGGTAGCTGAGCAACGCATGCAACGACTGCTCAAGCTGCGCCGGGTCATCGGCATTCATCAACAAGGGCATCAAGCCACGACGGCTCAGACTATGGGCGATGGGGCTCAAGAGGCTGGCGCGAAACGCACTGTCGAAACCGGCAGTGACCACACCGACAAAGTTGCTGCTGCCCTTGTTCATGGTGCGGGCAATCATATTGACCTGATAACCCAGGGCCTTGGCCGAGGCCAGCACCTTTTCGCGGGTGGCGGGGGCCACGCTGGCACCCGGGGTGAACGTGCGCGACACCGCCGAGCGCGAAACACCGGCATGCCGGGCCACATCCAGGGACGTAATCACGTTTTTTTCAGAGGTGTCCATCGGCAATCGCCCACTGCAAAAGAGCCGATACGGTAATGGCAAACGCAGCCCAGGGAAAGCGCGGCAATGGCGCATTCTTGAGGCTCGCGCGAAGCCGGTGCTACCATGCCCGACCGCCTGTCCTGGCAAGGAAACATCCCGTGCTCAGTTTCATAGATACGTTTCTCTTTTGGCGAGTGGCTGTTGTCGTCAGGCAAGGAGCCGCGACGACTCATAGCTCGCTAGGGGGAGGAGCGGCGACGCAGAATGGCGGCAACAGACGCCGTCAAAAAAAAACAGTATCTGTGAGACTGAGCACTTTATGAGCACCATTCGCGAGCGCAACAAAGAAAAGATCCTGCGGGCGGCCAGCGAGGAGTTTGCCGACAAGGGCTTCGCCGCGACCAAGACCAGCGACATCGCCGCCAAGGCCGGGTTGCCCAAGCCCAACGTCTATTACTACTTCAAGTCCAAGGACAACCTCTACCGCGAGGTGCTCGAGAGCATTATCGAGCCGATCCTGGCGGCTTCCACGCCGTTCAACCCCGAGGGTGAGCCTTCGGTGGTGCTCAGCAACTACATCCGCTCGAAAATCCGTATCTCCCGCGACCTGCCGTTCGCCTCCAAGGTGTTCGCCAGCGAAATCATGCATGGCGCCCCGCACCTGAGCACCGAGCAGGTTGAACAGCTCAACGCCCAGGCCAAGCACAATATCGACTGCATCCAGAGCTGGGTGGATCGCGGGTTGATTGCACCGATCGATCCAAATCACCTGATGTTCAGCATCTGGGCGGCGACGCAGACATATGCGGATTTTGACTGGCAGATCTCGGCGGTGACCGGCAAAGCCAAGCTGGATGAGGCCGATTATGAAGCCGCGGCGCAGACGATTATTCGGTTGGTGCTCAAGGGGTGTGAGCCGGACTGATACACCGGGGGGCCTGGGCCAATCGGGGGCAAGCCCCCTCCCACAATTTTGACCATGTTCGCAGTTCAAAATGTGGGAGGGGCTTGCCCCCGATGAGGCCCTGACAGTCACCCAATCCTCAAGCTGACACCCCCGCATCCGCCATCAACCCCACCCCCTCGATCGCCGTGATCGCACACTGCTCGTCAATATCCGACGTATCCCCACTGATCCCGATCGCCCCCAACACCAACCCCGCCTGATCGCGAATCAACACCCCGCCCGGTGCCGGCACCACGCTGCCCTGCCCCAGGCTGTTCAACGCGGCGATAAACGCCGGGCGCTGCTGCGCATCCAGCGCCAGCAGGCGTGAGCCTTTGCCCAAGGCGATCGCCCCCCAGGCCTTGCCGATGGCGATTTGCGGGCGCAGCAGGCTGGCACCGTCTTCCCGTTGCAAGGTGATCAAGTGACCGCCGCTGTCCAGTACCGCGATGGTCAGCGGCGCGGCTGAAATCGTACGGCCAGCGGTAAGGGCCTGGCTGGCCAGTTGGGTGGCAATTTTCAAGGTTAAAGCGCTCATGGTGCCGTCCTTATCTTGTTATGGGTAACGCCGTGGAGGTCTGTTTGATCAGATGCTCGATCAAACAAATAGAACACAATTATTTTATTTATTGTATACAATATTTCTTAACAAACCCTCCATCCGTCGAAAAACTGCCTTCCGACGAACGCAAAGGACCGCACATAAAATGCATTGACCTATGTCGCTCGCCGTGAATACACTTTGGACAAACACCACTTGTATACAATTACAAAACGCAAGAGGCACCAAAACAATGAGCAAAATGAGAGCAATCGAAGCCGCCGTTTTAGTGATGCGCCGTGAAGGCGTGGACACCGCCTTCGGTATCCCAGGCGCCGCGATCAACCCACTGTATTCGGCCTTGCAGAAAGTGGGTGGCATCGATCACGTCCTTGCTCGCCACGTTGAAGGCGCCTCGCACATGGCCGAGGGCTACACCCGCACCAAGGCCGGCAATATCGGCGTGTGCATCGGCACTTCGGGCCCGGCGGGCACCGATATGGTCACCGGCCTCTACAGCGCCTCGGCCGACTCGATCCCGATCCTGTGCATCACCGGCCAGGCGCCGCGGGCACGCATGCACAAGGAAGACTTCCAGGCCGTGGACATCACCAGCATCGTCAAGCCGGTGACCAAATGGGCAACCACCGTCCTGGAACCCGGCCAGGTGCCCTACGCGTTCCAGAAAGCCTTCTACGAAATGCGCTCCGGCCGCCCCGGTCCGGTGCTGATCGACCTGCCGTTCGACGTGCAGATGGCCGAGATCGAATTCGATATCGACGCCTACCAGCCACTGCCCCTGGCCAAACCCCTGGCCACACGCATCCAGGTGGAGAAAGCCCTGGCACTGCTGGACCAGGCCGAACGCCCGCTGCTGGTAAGCGGTGGCGGCGTGATCAACGCCGACGCCAGCGAGCTGCTGGTGGAGTTCGCCGAGCTGACCGGCATTCCAGTGATCCCGACCCTGATGGGCTGGGGCACCATCCCGGACGATCACCCGCTGATGGTGGGCATGGTCGGCCTGCAAACCTCCCACCGTTACGGCAACGCCACGCTGCTCAAGTCAGATGTGGTGCTGGGCATCGGCAACCGCTGGGCCAACCGCCACACGGGCTCGGTGGAGGTGTACACCCAGGGGCGTAAATTCATTCACGTCGACATTGAGCCGACGCAGATCGGCCGCGTCTTCACCCCCGACCTGGGTATTGTTTCCGACGCGGGCGCCGCCCTGACGATGTTTATCGAAGTGGCCCGCGAGTGGAAAGCCGCAGGCTTACTCAAGGACCGCAGCGCCTGGCTGCATGATTGCCAGCAGCGCAAAGCCACCCTGCACCGCAAGACCCACTTCGACAACGTGCCGGTCAAGCCGCAACGGGTGTACGAAGAGATGAACCAGGTGTTCGGCAAAGACACCTGCTACGTCAGCACCATCGGCCTGTCGCAGATTGCCGGCGCGCAATTCCTGCACGTCTACAAGCCACGCCATTGGATCAACTGCGGCCAGGCTGGCCCATTGGGCTGGACCATCCCGGCAGCGCTGGGCGTGGTCAAGGCCGACCCGAGCCGCAAAGTGGTGGCGCTGTCCGGCGACTATGACTTCCAGTTCATGATCGAAGAGCTGGCCGTGGGTGCGCAGTTCAAGCTGCCGTACATCCACGTGGTGGTGAACAATTCCTACCTGGGGCTGATCCGCCAGGCCCAGCGTGGCTTTGAAATGGACTACTGCGTGCAGCTGTCCTTCGACAACCTCAACGCCCCGGAACTCAACGGCTATGGCGTGGACCACGTCGCGGTTGCCGAAGGCCTGGGGTGCAAGGCCCTGCGCGTGTTCGAGCCGAGCCAGATTGCGCCGGCGTTGCGCAAGGCCGAGACGATGATCGAAGAATTCAAGGTCCCGGTGATCGTTGAGATTATTCTGGAGCGCGTGACCAATATTTCCATGGGCACCGAGATCAACGCCGTCAATGAATTCGAAGACCTGGCCCTGGTCGGCAATGATGCGCCGACCGCCATTTCCCTGCTCGATTAAGGAGAACCCTATGCCGCGCTTCGCCGCCAACCTGTCCATGCTGTTTACCGAACAGGACTTTCTTGCTCGCTTCAAAGCCGCTGCCGAGGCAGGCTTCAGTGGGGTGGAATACCTGTTCCCCTACGAGTTCAGCTCAGCCGACATCAAGGCACAGTTGGATGCCCATGGCCTGACCCAAGTGCTGTTCAACCTGCCGGCCGGTGACTGGGCCAAGGGCGAACGCGGCCTGGCCTGCCACCCGGATCGGGTCGAGGAATTCCGCGCGGGGGTCAACTTGGCCATCGCCTATGCCCAGGTGCTGGGTAATACGCAGGTCAACTGCCTGGCGGGTATCCGGCCCCAGGGCGTTGATGATGCAACCCTGGAAAAAACCTTTGTCGCCAACCTCAAGTACGCCGCCGACAAACTGCAAGCAGTGGGCATCAAGCTGGTGATGGAGGCGATCAATACCCGTGATATTCCAGGCTTCTACCTGAATAACACCGCCCAGGCCCTGTCGATCCGCGAGCAGGTGGGCAGCGCCAACCTGTTCCTGCAATACGACATCTATCACATGCAAATCATGGAAGGTGATCTGGCCCGCACCATGGCCGCGCACCTGAGTGAGATCAACCATATCCAGCTGGCGGATAACCCGGGGCGTAATGAGCCGGGGACTGGGGAGATCAACTATCGCTTCCTGTTCGAACATCTGGATCGGATTGGGTACCAGGGTTGGGTGGGCTGTGAGTACAAGCCGTTGACCACCACCGAAGCGGGTTTGGGTTGGCTCAAAACCCATAACGCCATCTGACAGGCACCACCCAAAACCAAAATGTGGGAGGGGGCTTGCCCCCGATGGCGGCGAGTCAGTCAACACCATTTCGTCTAACACACCGCTATCGGGAGCAAGCCCCCTCCCACCTTGAATCTGCGGTGTCTGGCGGACCGCGCTAATAAAAAGAGGATTTCATCATGGCTAAAATCGGATTTATCGGCACCGGCATCATGGGCCAACCCATGGCTGCCAACCTGCAAAAAGCCGGTCACCAACTGTTCCTGTCCGAGCATCACGGCAAGGCGCCAGAAGCACTGATCGCAGCCGGTGCCGTGGCCCTGGCCAACCCGCAGCAAGTTGCCCAGGAAGCCGAGTTCATCATCGTCATGGTGCCCGACACCCCGCAGGTCGATGACGTGCTGTTCCGCGCCGACGGCGTGGCTGCCGGGTTGTCGCCGAACAAGGTGGTGATCGACATGAGCTCGATCTCGCCCACTGCGACCAAAGCGTTCGCCGCCAAGATCAACGAGACCGGCGCACAGTACCTGGATGCCCCGGTGTCCGGCGGTGAAGTCGGCGCCAAGGCCGGCACCTTGAGCATCATGGTCGGCGGCGAACCGCAGACCTTTGAGCGTGCCCTGCCGCTGTTCCAGGCCATGGGCAAGAACATCACCCTGGTCGGTGGCAATGGCGATGGCCAGACCGCCAAGGTGGCCAACCAGATCATCGTCGCGCTGAATATCCAGGCGGTGGCCGAAGCGCTGCTGTTTGCGGCCAAAAACGGCGCCGACCCGGCCAAGGTACGTGAAGCGCTGATGGGTGGCTTTGCCTCGTCGAAGATCCTCGAAGTGCACGGCGAACGCATGATCAAGGGCACCTTCGATCCGGGCTTTCGCATCAACCTGCATCAGAAGGACCTGAACCTGGCGCTGGCCGGGGCCAAGGAACTGGGGATCAACCTGCCGAACACCGCCGGCACCCAACAGGTATTCAGCACCTGCACGGCGATTGGCGGCGGTAACTGGGATCACTCGGCGTTGATCAAGGGGTTGGAGCATATGGCGAATTTCTCGATTCGCGATAAATAACCCCTCTACACAGCCCCCTGTAGGAGCGAGCGCGCTCGCGAAAAACCCGAGAGCGCCACTGGGTATCAGGTTACCCGCGTTATCGTTAACGACCTTCGCGAGCAAGCTCGCTCCTACAGGTTGCACCACCTTTCCAATAATAAAAATTCCCCGGAGCCCGCTTATGTCGGTCGATCCGCAACACCTGCTTCGCGAGCTGTTTGCCACAGCCATCGACGCTGCCCACCCCCGGCAAGTCCTTGAACCCTACCTGCCCGCCGACCGCAGCGGTCGGGTGATCGTGATCGGCGCCGGCAAAGCCGCGGCCGCCATGGCGCTGGTGGTGGAAAATTGCTGGCAAGGTGAAGTCAGCGGCCTGGTGGTCACCCGCTATGGCCACGGCGCGCCGTGCCAGAAAATCGAAGTGGTCGAAGCCGCACATCCGGTCCCGGATGCGGCCGGACTGGCCGTGGCCAAGCGAGTGCTCGAACTGATCAGCCACCTTGGCGAAGACGACCGCGTGATCTTCCTGCTCTCTGGCGGCGGCTCTGCCCTGCTGGCCCTGCCCGCCGAAGGCATCAGCCTGGCCGACAAACAGGCCGTCAACAAGGCCCTGCTCAAGTCCGGCGCGACCATCGGCGAGATGAACTGCGTACGCAAGCATCTCTCGGCGATCAAGGGCGGGCGGCTGGCCAAGGCCGCCTGGCCGGCGACGGTCTATACCTATGCAATTTCCGATGTGCCGGGTGACCAGGCCACGGTCATCGCTTCCGGCCCGACCGTTGGCGACCCAAGTACGTCACAACAGGCCCTGGCGATCCTCAACCGCTACGGCATCGACACGCCGGCATCCGTGCGCAGCTGGTTGCAGAACCCGGCGTCAGAAACCATCAAGCCCGGCGACCCGATACTGACCCGCAGCCACTTCCAACTGATCGCCCGCCCCCAGCAATCCCTGGAAGCCGTCGCGGTTAAAGTGCGCCAGGCCGGTTTCAGCCCGCTGATCCTCGGCGACCTCGAAGGCGAAGCGCGGGAGGTGGCCAAGGTGCACGCCGGTATCGCGCGGCAGATCGTGCAGCACGGCCAACCGCTGGCGGCGCCGTGCGTGATCCTCTCGGGGGGCGAAACCACCGTCACCGTACGTGGCGATGGCCGTGGCGGGCGCAATGCGGAATTCCTGCTGAGCCTCACCGATAGCCTCAAGGGCTTGCCCGGCGTGTACGCCCTGGCCGGCGACACTGACGGCATCGACGGCTCGGAAGACAACGCCGGCGCCATCATGACCCCGTGCAGTTACGCGCGTGCCGAAGCGCTGGGCCTTTCAGCCAGCGATGAGTTGGATGACAACAACGGCTACGGCTACTTCGCCGCCCTCGACGGCTTGATCATCACAGAACCGACCCGCACCAACGTCAACGATTTTCGCGCCATTCTGATTCTTGAGACTGCCCAACATGACGCCTGACAAGAAAGTCAAAATCCTCGCCACCCTGGGCCCGGCCACCGACGGTATCGATCACATCCGCGAACTGGTGGAAGCCGGGGTGAATATCTTCCGCCTCAACTTCAGCCACGGCGAGCATGCCGATCACGCCCAGCGCTACCAATGGATTCGCCAGGTGGAGCGCCAGCTCAATTACCCGTTGGGCATCCTCATGGACCTGCAAGGGCCGAAGCTGCGGGTCGGGCGTTTTGCCGAGGGCAAAGTGCAACTGGTGCGTGGCCAGGCGTTGCGCCTGGACCTGGACCCGACGCCGGGCGACCAGTGCCGGGTCAACCTGCCCCACCCGGAAATCATCAAGGCCCTGGAACCGGGCATGGACCTGCTGCTGGACGACGGCAAACTGCGCCTGCGGGTGATCACCAGGCACACCGATGCCATCGACACTACCGTACTCAATGGCGGCGAACTGTCTGACCGCAAAGGCGTGAACGTCCCACAGGCGCTGCTGGAACTCAGCCCGCTGACCGCCAAGGATCGTCGTGACCTGAGTTTCGGCCTGGAGCTGGGCGTGGACTGGGTGGCACTGTCATTCGTACAGCGCCCGGAAGACATCCGCGAAGCCCGCGAGCTGATTGGCGACAAAGCCTTCCTGATGGCCAAGATCGAGAAGCCTTCGGCCGTGCAGCGCCTGCACGAAATTGCCGAACTGAGCGATGCGATCATGGTGGCCAGAGGCGACTTGGGCGTGGAGGTACCGGCCGAAAGCGTGCCGCAAATCCAGAAGGACATCATCAGCACCTGCCGCCAGTTGGGCAAACCGGTGGTGGTGGCCACGCAGATGCTTGAATCCATGCGCTTCTCCCCGGCGCCGACCCGCGCCGAAGTCACCGATGTTGCCAATGCGGTAGCCGAAGGCGCAGATGCGGTGATGCTGTCGGCGGAGACGGCGTCGGGCGAGTACCCACTGGAAGCCGTGCAGATGATGAGCAAGATCATCCGCCAGGTGGAAAACGGCCCGGACTACCAGGCCCAACTCGACGTCAGCCGGCCCAAGGCGGATGCCACGGTGTCGGATGCCATCAGCTGCGCGATCCGGCGCATCAGCAGCATCCTGCCGGTGGCGGTGCTGGTGAACTACAGCGAGTCGGGCAGCTCCAGCTTGCGCGCGGCGCGGGAACGGCCGGTGGCGCCGATCCTCAACCTCACGCCGAACCTCTCGACCGCGCGACGCTTGAGCGTGGCGTGGGGCGTGCACTCGGTGGTCAATGACCGGCTGCGCCAGGTGGATGAAGTGTGCTCGACGGCGCTGGAGATCGCCCAGGCCCAGGGCATGGCGCAACGCGGGGATACCTTGGTGATTACCGCCGGGGTGCCATTTGGGCAGCCGGGGTCGACCAACTCGCTGCGCATCGAGACGCTGATCTAGCGCCTGTCAGGGCCCCATCGGGGGCAACTCGGTCCCACTGAATACCCACCATGCCCAACCCAACCTGCCCCGACTGGGCCGAAGCCCTGCTCAACGGCTTCAGCCAGATTGTCCTGCAACGCCATCCGCTGTGCGGCCTGCTGTGCCTGCTGGCAATCCTGATCGGCGCCCCGGCTTTGCTCGGTGGCGCGCTGCTGGGTGGCGTGGCGGGCTTGCTCACGGCCCAGCGTCGCGGTTATCCCAAGGCTGAGCGCCAGGCCGGGCTTTATAGCTACAACGGCGTGTTAGTGGGCGTGTTGATCAGTCAGCAGTTCGCCTGGACGGCCGTGCTGCCACCGTTGATCCTGGCGTGCGGCGGCTTGAGTGCGATCCTGATGCGGCAATGGTTGAAACGCGCCAGCCAGCCCGATGACTTGCCGGCCTATACCGCGCCTTTTGTCGGCCTGGGTTGGTTGCTGCTGGGAACAGTCCCCGCGAGCACGCTTACCCCGGCCCAACCCGACATCGTTTCCCTCAGCGCCGCGCCGTTGACCGGGCTCGCGCAAATCATGCTGTTGGATCAGCCCCAGGCCGGCGCCCTGATTGCCCTCGGCCTGTGGCTGGCGAATCGACGCTCCGCGATATGGGCCTTGACCGGCACCAGTGCCGGCGTGCTGCTTGCGCTGTGGCTGAAGGAGCCCACCAGCGCCCTGCTCGGCCTGCACAGCTACAACCCTGCGCTGGCGGCGTTGGCGCTCAGCCAGGTGCGTTGCCAAGCGTGGCTGCCGCTGCTTGGCATCCTGCTGACCATCATCCTCACGCCCGGCTTTGCCGCCCTGCACCTGCCAGCGCTGACCGCGCCGTTCATCCTCGCCTGCTGGCTGGTGCGCGCCAGCCTTCGCGTGCTTCGGAAACCGCGCATGGACAGCCCCTTTGAATCCCCCTAGGCTTGCTCGATATTCGATTCAGGCGGGCTTTATGGACAGCAACAACGACTGGCGTCAGCGACTCTACGTCATGGTTTTTCAGAGCGACACCGTCGCCGGACGGCGCTTCGACGGCATCCTGCTGTTGATCATCCTCGCCAGCCTGGTGATCGTGATGCTCGACAGCATCGACCAGATCCACCAGAACTATGCCGATGTGCTGGCCTACATTGAATGGGGCTTTACGCTGATCTTCCTGATCGAGTACGGGTTGCGCCTGTACTGCTCGCCCAAGCCGTTGCGCTACGCCTTCAGCTTTTACGGGCTGGTGGATTTGCTCGCCATCGTGCCCGGCATCCTTGCGCTGTATTACAGCGACGCGCAGTACCTGCTGATCATCCGCATCATCCGCATGCTGCGGATTTTCCGCGTGCTCAAGCTCAGCCCCTACCTCAAGCAGGCCAACTACCTGATGGCGGCGCTGCGCGGCAGCAAGCAGAAGATTGTGGTGTTCCTGGTGAGCGTGTGCACCCTGGTGACGGTGTTCGGCACCTTGATGTACGTGATCGAAGGCCCGGAACACGGCTTTACCAGTATCCCCAAAGGCATCTATTGGGCGATCGTGACCCTGACCACCGTGGGCTTCGGCGATATCGTGCCAAAGACACCGCTGGGCCAGGTGATTTCCTCGCTGGTGATGATCACCGGTTACTCAATCATTGCCGTGCCCACGGGTATTTTTACCGCGGAGCTGGCCAGTGCCATGCGTGGCGAGCAACTGCACACCGACTGCCCGGTGTGCAAGAAGGACAGCCACGAGCCCAACGCAGCATTTTGCTCGCGCTGCGGCAGCAATCTTTTTAAGAAAGTGGAATAAGCAAAGTTCTTTTTAATCTTTAAACGACTATGCCGCCCCAGCTATAGTCGCTGGCAATGTGCCTCCCCCTCTTCTCGAACAACAAGGAATGAGCAGTGAAAAAATTCGTTAGCGCCTCTCTCCTGGCCGCCGGCCTTGCCCTGGCGGGCGCCGTCCAGGCTGCACCGGTCACCCTGCTCAACGTCTCCTATGACGTGATGCGCGACTTCTACAAGGACTACAACGCCGCCTTCCAGAAGCACTGGGAAGCCGAGCACCCGAACGACAAGCTGACGTTGCAGATGTCCTTCGGCGGTTCCAGCAAACAAGCGCGCTCGGTGATCGACGGCCTGCCGGCTGACGTGATCACCATGAATATGGCCACTGACATCAACGCCCTGGTCGACAACGGCAAGCTGGTACCGGACAACTGGGTAACGCGCCTGCCGAACAACAGCGCGCCGTTCACCTCCGCCACCGTGTTTATCGTGCGCAAGGGCAATCCCAAAGCCCTGAAAGACTGGCCTGACCTGCTCAAGGATGGCGTGCAAGTGATCGTGCCCAACCCGAAAACCTCGGGTAACGGCCGCTACACCTACCTGTCGGCCTGGGGTTATGTGCTCAAGAACGGCGGTGATGAAGAGAAGGCCAAGGCGTTTGTCGGCAAGCTGTTCAAGCAAGCGCCAGTGCTGGATACCGGCGGCCGTGCAGCCACCACCACGTTCATGACCAACCAGATCGGCGACGTGCTGGTGACCTTTGAAAACGAAGCGGAAATGATCGCCCGTGAATTCGGCCGTGATCAATTCGAAGTGATCTACCCAAGCGTCTCCGCCGAGGCCGAGCCGCCGGTGTCCGTGGTCGACAAAGTGGTCGAGAAAAAAGGCACCCGCGTGGCCGCTGAAGATTACCTGAAGTACCTGTGGTCGCCAGAAGGCCAGGAAATCGCGGCCAACAACTACCTGCGCCCACGTGACCCGAAGGTGCTGGCCAAGTACACCGACCGCTTCCCGAAAGTCGACTTCCTGTCGGTGGAGAAGACTTTTGGTGACTGGCGTACCGTGCAGAAGACCCACTTCAATGATGGTGGGGTGTTCGACCAGATCTATTCCGGTCAATAACTGAAGAAACGCGGTAAACATGTGGGAGGGGGCTTGCACCCCGATGGCAGTGCATCAGTGAGACATCTGTCGACTGACACTCCGCCATCGGGGGCAAGCCCCCTCCCACATTTAGTTTTGTGGTTGGTGTTACATCGGCGGTGTCACGCCATCCTTGCCGGCGGAAATCGCCTGGGCCGTGATCGTTCCGTCCTTGCCCTGTGCCGCGAACAACACCACCTTGACCCCCGGTTTAAGCAAGCTACGGTCTCCTGGCTCAAGGTTGACGATCGGCACATCCTCCGGCACCACAATCTTCTGCTCGCCGCCCTTGTACTTCACCGTCAACGTGCGCCCGTTACTGACGACCAGGTCGCCGACGGTGCCGTTGGTCATGCTGCTGCCTTCCTTCAGGTCGAACGCCCGATGCCCGTCACCCGTGCCGGCCATCGCCGGTGGGAACACGTGGACTTCCAGGGCGGTCAGGGTGCCGTCGGCGTTGGGCATGGCGGCCGAGCCGATGTAGCTGCCCGGTTTGATCTCATCGATCTTGGCCAGGGTCACGGCGCGGACCTGGGTGGCCTGGGTCAGGTGCACAGTCACCTCTTCACCACTGTTGACCTTGACGTGCATGGCGTCGCCGTCCATCGCGGTGATGGCGCCGCGCACGCCTACCCGCGGCGCCTCCGCGGCGTGGGCGAGGCCGACGGCCATCGCGGCGGCCAGGCTTGACGCCAGGAGCATCTTGTTCAGCGTGATCTTCATGGCACTGGATTTCCTGTTTCGGCAGTTATGACTGAATGTATCATTGCCCTTCGACCCGAAAATTAACGTTTCAGTCATTAATGCCCGGCATGAGTGTTATCACCACAAACGGCCTACTGCCCGCCGGGCCTTGTCTTTATTCTCGCTCGCCATCTTCCTTCGCTTTTATGAGAACACCATGAACGCTACCTCACACGCTGCAAGCACCATGACCCGCGGGATGGTGATGCTGTTTGCGTTTTGCTGCGGCGCCATCGTCGCCAATATCTACTATGCACAACCGATCATCGAACTCATCGCACCGGACATCGGCCTGACGCCGGCGATGGCCAGCCTGATCGTATCGCTGACGCAAATCGGCTACGCCCTGGGCCTGTTTTTCCTGGTCCCCCTGGGTGACTTGCTGGAGAACCGCAAGCTGATGATCGCCACCACCGTGGTAGCCATTGCCAGCCTGTTGGGCGCGGCGTTCACCGAGCAGCCGAACTTGTTCCTGCTGGTGTCGCTGCTGATCGGCTTCAGTTCGGTGTCGGTGCAGATCCTGATCCCATTGGCCGCGCACCTGGCGCCGGCCGAGTCGCGGGGACGGGTGGTGGGCAGCATCATGGGCGGCCTGCTGCTGGGCATCCTGCTGGCACGGCCGGTGTCCAGCGTGGTGGCGGATCATTTTGGCTGGAGGGCGATGTTCATGGCGGCGGCAGCGTTGATGGCGTTTATCAGCGTGGTGCTGATGCTGACCATCCCCAAGCGTCAACCGGATCACTCCGCCAGTTACGGCCAACTGCTGCGCTCCCTCGGCACCTTGCTGCGTGATCAACCGCTGCTGCGCCAACGCGCCTTTTATCAAGGCTGCATGTTCGCCACCTTCAGCCTGTTCTGGACCGCCGCCCCGCTGGAGTTGGTGCGCAACCACGGCCTGAGCCAGACCCAGATTGCGATCTTCGCCCTGGTCGGCGCCATCGGTGCCATCGCCGCCCCCATCGCCGGGCGCCTGGCCGATGCCGGCCACACCCACCGTGCTTCGCTGCTGGCCATGATCTTTGCGGTGTTGAGCTTCCTGCCGGCCTTCGTCCACCCGCTGTACAGCGTGATCGGCCTGGCGGTGACCGGCGTGGTCCTGGACTTCTGCGTACAGATGAACATGGTCCTCGGCCAACGCGCCATCTACGCCCTTGACGCCAACAGCCGCAGCCGCCTGAACGCGCTGTACATGACCAGCATTTTCATCGGCGGCGCCTTCGGTTCGGCGATTGCCAGCAGCGTGTACGAACACGGCGGCTGGCTGGGCGTGATGCTGGTAGGCAGCGCGTTTCCGTTGCTGGCGTTACTGCGCTTCCTCAGTGCATCGCGGCAGGCGGCGGTCGCCACCGCCTAAGAGCGCACCAACTTCTCCAAAGCCGCGTCCGCCAGAAATGACGAGCGGCTTTTGACCTTGTGCTCGCGCACATACCGGTCGATGCGCTGGATGACATAGCCGGGCAAGGTCACATTGACCTTCTCGGTCTTGCCCAGATAGGGCGAGATGTCCAACTCCAGCATCCCCCAGCCCATCCCCGCATAGTCTGCGTGGGCGTAATGATCGGCCACCGACGTGGGCATCGGAATCACCCCACCCTCTGCGGCGATCTCCTGCAGCCGGATGTGCGCGACCTCCACAGCAGCGTTGTACGCTTCTTCAAAACTGTCCCCGGCAGTGACGGCGCCTGGAATATCGGGGATCTGGATACCGGTAGCGGTGAAGTCATCGCCCCATTCGATACAGATTGGGTATTGCATGAATGCTCTCCTTAAAACTGAAACAGCCCGGCGCGTTTCCTGATGCTTCTGACGGTGCCCAGCGGCAGATCCTTCTTGGGATGCGCACGGGATCTATGGGCGGTGTTCCCCACAGGCAGGATGACGAGCGCCAAGGCGCGGGCGTTTGTGGAATATGTGGAAGGGTTATTGGCTTAGCACTGCACGCTTGAACCGTGGGATAGGTCCATTCAACCACTATCAGGATGTGCCAGCACTGCCTCGACGCTCCTGGTGCGGCTGGCGATCCACATCCGGAGATCGGTGTCGAATAGCAGCTCGTCGACGCGGCGCAAACGTGCGTAATAGTCGTAAGGGTCGGCATGGGGCACACCCTGAAAACCCCCGGTACGCGCCGGCGCACTCGACCGGGATTTGCCGCGCGTTACCGGCCCAGCAGGGTCAAGCACACGCCGAGTGCCCTTGGTCGAGGCAGCACAGCAGACGCTCGACGGTGTGCTCCAATGGGCCGGAGTTATCCAGCACAAACAGTCCTGCCTCATTGCCGGCGATCAGTTGCGCGGTGAACCGCGCATTGCGCGCCAGGCGTTCTTCAATATCTGGCAAAGACTCACGCCCACGCGCAATCAGGCGCTGGCGCAACACGACCTGGTCAACCGTCAGCAACAACACCAGCAACGTCGGGTAGCGCTCACGGGTTTGCGCCAGGTGCGCACGGGAGCCATTGACCAACACGTCCTCCCCCGCCGCCAGCCACTCGTCAATTTGCCTGGGAATCCCGTAGGACAGCCCATTGGCCTGCCAGCTCAGGGCAAACGCGCCCTCGGCCTTCATCGCGGCAAACTGTTCGGGGCTTACCCCTTGCGCGGCCTCGCCCACGGCTTCCGCCGAACGGGTAATCACGCGGCGCACCAAGCGGCAGCCGCGCTCGGCCAAGCGGGGTCGTGCCGCATCCAGCAGGCTGTCCTTGCCCGAACCCGATGGCCCGATGAGATAGATCAACCTGCCTGCCATGAAAACACCCTCTTTGCTTGTCGCCATATGTGTTGCACTACAGGACGCCTTTACAGCTCTGGGCTTGCCGTCAGTTGCTCGCGTCGTCATCACTGGAAAGTCTATCCAGCAACCGTTGGGTCGCCAGGCCGGAGGTGGCCACACTACCCGAGTACGCCCCACCGCGCATCACGTTCGACGCGGCCATCATTGGGCGAAAACGGTCGATTCCATACCGACCCAGCAGCGAGGGAATGCCGGCACATCCGCCGATATAGCCTGGGCTGAGGCAAAACAAGACTTTTCCTACGGCTCACCCTGGATCGGGCACGCATGATGTCGAGCGAGCTGTACGCAGGAGGGCATGCCCCTGCCGGGTTTCCATCCCCCGGCGCCCAATCTGCGTACGGCTCGTTCTTTCTTATGCCGCCTCATCGTTAGGACCGGCCCTACACAGATTTCGGGTGGCGTTCGATCACCTCACCGCGCCGTGGCTTGATAGCGCGCAGATCTAAACCCTGATGCCAGTCAGTCAAGAGATAGAACGAACAAAGAGTAACCTGTGGCGAGCGGGCTTGTTGTGGCGAGCGGGCTTGCCCCGCGTTGGGCTGCGAAGCGGCCCCAATAAGGCCACCGCGTTTGGCGAGCGGGCTTGTTGTGGCGAGCGGGCTTGCCCCGCGTTGGGCTGCGAAGCGGCCCCAATAAGGCCACCGCGTTTCTCCAGGCATATTAAATCGCCAGGTTTTGGGGGCTGCTTCGCAGCCCAACGCGGGGCAAGCCCGCTCGCCACAACAAGCACGCTCGCCACGACAAGCACGCTCGGCACAGTTACAGGGTAATGACTGGCATTACCCGAAGGTCGCCTTTTGTCATTGGGCGTACTGCCTGCTCAACCCCGGCGGCACGCCGTGCACGTCGGTGTCTTCCCAAGGCCCGTTCGGGCTGATGGAACGGCTCCAGCCGTTGCTCCAGCGGTAGTAGGTGCGCTGGCGGTAGAAGGTGTCAGGCTGGTCGTCCAGTACGTATACCTGCATCTTGCCGTCCCAGTGGCTGGCGGCGCCGGGGGGCGGGGCGAAGGTGGGTGACGAGGTTGGCACAGGTTTCGGTGCCGGGGTCACCGGGCCGGAGGGCCTGGTGCTCGGCTGGGTCGATGGGCCCGGGGGGATGGTCGGGCCGGTGGGCGCGGGAGGTCGGTGGACCGCACAAGCGCTCAGCCCCAGTACCAGGCTGAGCAAGGTGATACGTGCAAATGCGGTCATAGGCGTTTCCTCGAATTACTGGTCCGGACTGTCGATGGTCAGCTGCTGCAGCGCAGTGGTGCTGCTGGCCAGGGGTTGGCTGCGGCCGATCCATTCGCCTGTGGTCGGTTGACCGGCCCGGGATATGCGCGCAACCAGTTGGACTTCGGGGAAGTTGGACAGTTTCAACTGCGGCATCATCGCGTCGGCATCGCCCAGTTCGACGGTGACGGGCAAGTCGGCGACGGTCACGCGCTTGGCCGCCAAAGGCGCCGGCGGGCCAGAGACCGCGCGGGCGAAGATGAAAACGCTGTCGCCCGGCAGGGATTTGGCCTTCACGTCGGCGGACAGATCCACGCGAACTTTCAGCGTCGCCTTAGGCGCTTGGGCGACGGTGCCACCGCTCTCTTTCAGCTTCTCTGCCGCGCGGTCAATCCCGCCTTGCAGGGCAACACGGGAATTATCTTCCGGGGGCAGTTGGGCCAGCAGGCGGCTCCAGTAGTCGATCGCTTCCTGATAGCGCTGGCCTTCAAACGCGGCAATACCGAGCAGGCCGAGGCTGGTGACTTCCTTGGGGTCCAGCTTCAGGGCTTCGTCGGTCAGGGCCTGGATTTTGGGCGACCACTGTTTGTTGTCGGCGAAGTACTGGGCCTGGGCCCATTGCCCCAACAGCTCAGGCTGGCGCCCGGCCAGGGCCACGGTGCGCTCGAAGACTTTGGCGGCATCGGCCGAACGGTCTTGTGCCATGTAGGCACGCCCGAGGAAGTACAGGCCTTCGGCAGAGTCCGGTTGCGCGGCGGCAGCGCGTTCCAGGCGGCGGGTCATGTCTTGCATGGACACCGGCGGCTGGGAGAATTCGCGAGTCAGTTCGACCTTGTCGCTGGCGCCATAATGCAGGTAAAGCACAACGCCCAGCACCGGCACCAGGAACGCCGCCAACAATGGCAAGGGTTTGCCCAGGCGCGACTCGCGGGGTTTTTCCACGCCTTCGGTGTCGGCCAGCAGCTCGCGGGCAGCTTCGGCGCGGCCGGTGTCGAGTTGCGCGGCGTTGAGTACGCCTTCGTCCTGCTGCACTTGCAGCTCGGCCACGCGTTCTTGGTAGAGCGCCACGTTCAGCGCGGTGCGGTCCTCTTCACGCTGGGCACGGCGGCCGCGCAACACAGGGATCAATAGGAAACTCAGGGCAATCAGAAGCAGCAACCCGGCTGCGAGCCAGAAATCAATCATCAGTCTTGGTGTCCAGCAATTGGTCGAGGCGTTTACGCTCTTCGGGGGATAGCGCGTCGGAGCCATCGGTAGGCGCGGCGCGGCGACGGCGGACAATCACGGCCATGACGACCACCCCGGTCAGCAGCAGCCCGGCGGGGCCGAACCAGAGCAGCGCGGTCTTGCCGGTGAGGGCCGGTTTGTAGCGCACGAAATCACCGTAGCGGTCGACCATGAAGTCGATGATCTGCTGGTTGTCCTTGCCCTCCCCCAGCATGCGGAAGATCTCTTTGCGCAGGTCGGCGGCGATCGGCGCGTTGGAATCGGCAATGTCCTGGTTCTGGCACTTGGGGCAGCGCAGTTCCTTGGTCAATTCGCGGAAACGTTCGCGGTCAGCGTCCTTGGCAAATTCGTACGTGTCGATGGCGGCATGGGCCACACCGGCCAAGCCCAGCGCCAGTACGGCAGCGGCTAACAGACGCTTCATGGCTTGGCCTCGTCGACCAGTGCCTGGTACTTGGCGGCCAGTTGCTCACGCCACACCACCTCGTCGATCACGCCGACGTATTTGTCGCGAATCACACCCTTGGCGTCGATAAAGAAGGTTTCCGGGGCACCGTAGACGCCGAGGTTCAAACCGAGGTTGCCGTCTTCATCGCGGATATCCAACTGGTATGGGTTGTGGAACTCGGCCAGCCATTTCAAGGCCGCCGCGTTGTCGTCCTTGTAGTTGATGCCGTAGATCACCACCCCCTTCTCGGCGAGCTTGTTCAGCACCGGGTGTTCGACGCGGCAGGAGATGCACCAGGTGCCCCACACGTTGACCAGCGCCGGTTTGCCCAGCAGGTCGGCCTGGGTCAGGGTTTTATCGCCCTGTACCGTCGGCAGGTTGAAGGTAGGGAACGGCTTGCCGATCATGGCCGAGGGCAACTCGGCCGGGTTCAGGTACAACCCGCGATACAGGAACACCGCCATCAGCAGGAACACCGCCAGCGGCACGACCATCAACCAACGTTTCATACCGCCGCTCCTTGCAGACCGAGGGCTTCACGCACCCGGCTCTTGACCTTGACCCGATAGCGCCGGTCCAGCGCCGCGAGCAAACCACCGACCGCCGTGATCAACCCACCGAACCAGATCCAGCGCACGAACGGTTTGACATGCACGCGCACCGCCCAGGCGCCATCACCCAGTGGCTCACCCAGGGCGACGTAGAGGTCACGGGTGAAACCGGCGTCGATCCCGGCTTCGGTCATCATCGAGCTCTGCACGGTATACAAGCGTTTTTCCGGGTGCAGCACGGCCACTTCCTTACCGTTGCGCACGACGCGGATGGTGCCTTTGTCGGAGGTGAAGTTCGGCCCTTCGAAGTGCTTGGCGCCTTCGAAGATGAAGTGATAACCGGCCAGGTCCATGGACTCGCCCGGTGCCAGGCGCAGGTCGCGCTCGGCGCTGTTCTGGCTGGAGAGCACGACGCCCAGGGCGCACACGGCGATGCCGATGTGGGCGATCTGCATGCCCCAGTAGCTGCGGGTCAGGGTCGGCAGGCCATTGATCAGGCCCTTGTGCCGGGTCTTGTCGACAATATCGCGCACACCGGCCAGCAACACCCAGGCGGCGAGCAGGAAGGTGGCCAGTACCGCCCAGTTGAAATCGCCATAGGCGATTCCGGCGATCACCGCCAAGGCGACGCTGCCCAGCAGCACTGGCATCAGCATGCCCGCCAGCCATTTGACCGGGGTGTCTTTCCAGCGCACCAGCACGCCGACCGCCATCACCACCATCAACAGGCCCATCAACGGGATAAACAACGCGTTGAAGTACGGCGGGCCGACGGACAGCTTGGCGCCGCTCAGCGCATCCAGCACCAGCGGGTACAGGGTGCCGAGCAGGATCATCGAGGCGGCCACCACCAGCACCAGGTTATTGCCCAGCAACAGGGTTTCCCGCGACCACAGGTTAAAGCCCACCTGGCTCTTGACCACGGGCGCGCGCAGGGCGAACAGGGTCAGTGAGCCCCCCACCACACACAGCAGGAAGATCAGGATAAACACGCCGCGCGCAGGATCAGACGCGAACGCATGCACCGAAGTCAGTACGCCCGAACGCACAAGGAAGGTGCCGAGCAGGCTGAGGGAAAATGCCGCGATGGCCAGCAACACGGTCCAGCTCTTGAACACGCCGCGTTTTTCAGTGACGGCCAGGGAGTGAATCAGCGCGGTGCCCACCAGCCACGGCATGAACGAGGCGTTTTCCACCGGGTCCCAGAACCACCAGCCGCCCCAGCCGAGCTCGTAGTAGGCCCACCAGGAGCCGAGGGTGATGCCAATGCCGAGGAAGGCCCAGGCCACGATGGTCCAGGGCCGCGACCAGCGCGCCCAGGCCGCATCCAGGCGCCCGCCGAGCAAGGCGGCAATGGCGAAGGCAAAGGCCACCGAGAAACCCACGTACCCCATGTAGAGCATCGGTGGATGCACGATCAGGCCGATGTCCTGCAACAACGGGTTGAGGTCATGCCCGTCCGCCGGGATCTGCGGCAGGATGCGGGTAAACGGGTTGGAGGTCATGATCAGGAACAGCAGGAAGCCGATGCTGATCATGCCCATCACCGCCAGCACCCGCGCCAGCATCACTTGTGGCAATTGCCACGAGAAGATCGACACGGCGAACGTCCAGCCGCCGAGAATCAAGGCCCACAGCAGCAACGACCCTTCGTGGGCGCCCCACACGGCGCTGAATTTGTAGTACCAGGGCAAGGCGCTGTTGGAGTTATTGGCCACGTAGGCGACAGAAAAGTCGTCGGTCATAAAGGCGTAGGTCAGGCAGCCGAACGCGAAGACCAGGAATGCACATTGGCCCCAGGCGGCCGGCTGCGCCAGGCTCATCCACAGGCGATCGCCGCGCCAGGCGCCGAGCAACGGCACCACGGCCTGCACGATGGCAAAGCACAGGGCGAGAATCATCGCCAACTGGCCCAACTCTGGAATAAACAGTGCGGACGTCATCACTTAGCCCTCCTTGACGGGTGCTGGAGCGGGTTGGCCGCTGTCTTTCAACGCCTTGGTGACCTCGGGCGGCATGTACTTCTCGTCGTGCTTGGCCAGCACTTCATCGGCCACCACCACGCCGTCGGCGTTGAGCTTGCCCAGGGCGACAATGCCCTGGCCTTCGCGGAACAGGTCCGGGAGGATGCCGCGATAGGTGATGGTCACGGCCTTGTTGAAGTCGGTGACCACGAAGGTGACGTCAAGGGAATCACCGGAGCGTTTGAGCGAGCCCTTCTCCACCATGCCGCCGGCGCGGATGCGCGTGTCCTGCGGGGCTTCGCCATTGGCGATCTGGGTCGGGGTGTAGAACAGGTTGATGTTCTGTTGCAGGGCACTCAAGGCCAGGCCGACGGCAATGCCGACGCCCGCCAGGATGGCAAGGATGATCAACAGACGCTTTCTACGCAGCGGATTCACTTTTCGGTCTCCCGGCGCAGACGACGCGCCTCTTGTTGCAGGTAACGCTTGCGAGCCAGGATCGGCGCGGCGACGTTGAGGGCCAGCACCGCCAGGCAGATGCCATAGGCCGTCCAGACATACAGGCCATGGTGGCCCATGGCGAGAAAATCACTGAAAGAAGCAAAACTCATCCACGCGCTCCCAGGCTGGCTTGCACTTCGGCCTTGACCCACGTGGTGCGGGCTTCACGCTTGAGCACTTCGAGGCGCATGCGCATCAGCAGCACGGCGCCGAAGAAGCAGTAGAACCCCAGCACCATCAGCAGCAGCGGTGCCCACATTTCCACGGGCATGGCCGGTTTTTCGGTGAGGGTGAAGGTGGCGCCCTGGTGCAGGGTGTTCCACCACTCCACCGAGTATTTGATGATCGGGATATTGATCACGCCGACAATCGCCAGCACCGCGCAGGCCTTGGCGGCGCTGTCACGATTGCTGATCGCGTTGCCCAGGGCAATCAGACCGAAGTACAGGAACAGCAGGATCAACATGGACGTTAGTCGTGCATCCCACACCCACCACGACCCCCAGGTGGGTTTGCCCCAGATCGCGCCCGTGACCAGCGCCACGGCGGTCATCCACGCGCCGATGGGCGCGGCGCATTGCAGGGCGACGTCCGCCAGCTTCATCTTCCACACCAGGCCGACGATGCCGCACACCGCCAGCATCACGTAGCAGGACTGGGCCAGCATCGCGGTGGGCACATGGATATAGATGATGCGAAAGCTGTTGCCTTGCTGGTAGTCCGGCGGCGCGAAGGCCAGGCCCCAGACCAGGCCGATGCCGATCAGCAAAATGGCGGCGACGCTCAACCACGGCAGCAGCTTGCCGCTGATGCCGTAAAACCACTTAGGCGAGCCGAGCTTGTGAAACCAGGTCCAGTTCATTGCTGTTTCCATCACGGTTGCTGCCCGTCGTCACGGGAAGCTCAGGGTCTTTACTGGCTAAGGTTTAGAACGCTTGGCCAGACCTCATTATTCGCCGACGCTGATCTTCAGGCCGGCCGCTATAGCAAAGGGTGTCAGGGTTACCGCCAGGGCGGTCAGGCTACCCAGCCACAGCAGGTAACCGGTCGCCGGCATGCCCATGAGCGCGGCTTGCAAAGCGCCGCTGCCCAGGATCAACACCGGGATATACAACGGCAGAATCAACAGCGCCAGCAACAGGCCTCCGCGCTTCAAACCTACCGTCAGCGCCGCGCCTACCGCCCCCAACAGGCTGAGGGTCGGCGTGCCGAGCAACAAGGAAAGCAGCAACACCGGCAGGCACTCAGTGGGCAACCCTAGCATCATCGCCAGCAACGGCGAGAGCAGCACCAGCGCCAGGCCGGAAAAAGCCCAGTGTGCCAGTACCTTGGCCAGTACCAGAAGTGGCAGGGGGTGCGACGAAAGGACCCACTGTTCGAGGGAACCGTCTTCGAAATCACTGCGAAACAGCCCATCCAGCGAGAGCAGGACGGATAAAAGCGCCGCCACCCACACCAGCCCCGGCGACAAGGTTTGCAACAGTTTAGTCTCGGGGCCGACGGCCAACGGGAACAATGCGATCACAATCGCGAAGAACACCAGCGGGTTGGCCAGTTCCGCCGGGCGGCGGCACAACAACCGCGCTTCGCGTGCGACCAGCAGGGCGAACACACTCATAGCGACCACCGGCCCAGGTCAAGGTCACGGTAGCCGGCGGGCATACGCACCAGCGTGTGGTGGGTGGTCAGCACCACCATGCCACCCTGCTCGCAGTGACGGGCCAGGTGCTCTTCGAGCTGGGCGACGCCTTGTTTATCGAGGGCGGTGAACGGTTCGTCGAGAATCCACAACGGCGGGCCCGGCAGGTACAGGCGCGCCAGGGCCACGCGACGCTGTTGGCCAGCGGACAGGGTGTGACAGGGAACGTCTTCAAAGCCCTTGAGGCCGACTGCGGCCAGGGCCTGCCAGATGGCATCGCGGGAGGCAGGGTGATGCAGGGCGCTGAGCCAGCTGAGGTTTTCTTCGGCGCTGAGCACGTCCTTGATACCGGCGGCGTGGCCGATCCAGACCAGGTTGCGGGCCAGCTCGGTGCGCTGTTCGTTCAACGGCTTGCCATTGAGCCGGACTTCACCGGCCGTCGGCTGCATCAGCCCGGCCAGCAGGCGTAACAGGCTGGTCTTGCCGCTGCCATTGGGGCCGCTGATCTGCACCATGTCACCGCCCGCCAGACGCAATTCGAGGTGTTCGAACAGCAGGCGCAGGTCGCGTTCACAGGCAAGCGCTACGGCTTCAAGAAGAGGGCTGGTCAAGAGATCGCGGGCCTTTACGGTTCAAGTCGGCGGTGCAGCGGCCGTTATAGAAAGAAGCACAATAACGGCTTTGGCGACCGATTTTAGAGAGCTGGATCAAATAGTTGTGAGGTTTTTACCGCTCTCTTTGCAGACGGGCGGCATTATACATGCGATGCCCTACGCTAAAGAGGGCAATTTCCCAGAGACGACGCGCGCGATGACCGGTGAGATCAACCTTCCTACGCTTCCTCCCGCCCCGGTGGCCGGGCAAAGCCCCGCGCCTGCCCCAGGCGCCTTGCTCAAACTGCTGGAGCCGCAAATCGGGCTGATCGACCCGGGTAAAACCGTGAACGCCGAGGTTCTCGCCCTGAAACAAGGGGGCGAGGCGTTTCAGCTGTTGCTCAAATTGACCCTGGACGGTGGCCGCCAGACCCTGGTGCAGGCCAGCAGCCCGCAGCCCTTGCCGCTGGGCACTAACGTATCGGTCAGCCAGACCCCGGCCGGCAACCTGGCCATCAGCCTGCAACAAGCCTTGAGCGCCAATGTCGCCGCACTGACCCGTATCGATACGTCCAAGCTGCCGGAAGGCACCCTGCTGCAGGCCAAGGTGCTGACCACCCAGGCCCTGCCCCAGGGCACCACGCAGCCGGCGATCTATCGGTCGCTGGTGACCGTGCTCAATAACGCCTTGGCTGGCGCGACGCTGACGGTGGAAAGCCCGCAACCCTTGCGCGTGGGCAGTTTGCTCAGCGCCGTGGTGCAGAACGCGCAAACCCTGAACTTCGTGCCGTTGAGCGGGCTCAAGGATCAATTGGCGGTCACCCAGCAACTCGCCACCCAGCAAAGTCGCCAGGGCTCGCTGGATGTGGTGTTCACCGCGCTGCAAAACCTGCCGAAAAGTGACAGCACCTCGGCCGACCTGCGCGCGGCCGCCGAGCGTTTGCTGGCCGCGTTGCCCGACCTGGCGCAGGTCAGCAACCCCAAGGTGCTGGCGCAGGTGATCCAGAACAGCGGGGCCTTTCTCGAAGCCAAATTACTCGCGGGGCAAAACCCGCAGGTACCGCCGCTGGATATGAAGGGCGCGCTGCTGCGCCTGGTCGCCGACCTGGTACCGGCCCTGCCGGCCAACACCAACTTGAGTGCCATCCTCGCTGCCAACACCCTGGCTCAGGTCTTACCGAACTTTGTGCGTAGCCCGCTGAACACCCTGGGCCAGGTCAGCGCCCGACAAATACCCGCCAGTTTCCCGCTGCCCGAACGGCTCATGGCAAAGCTGGAGGGTGAAGGCGACTTGGAAAACCTGCTGCGCCTGGCCGCCGGGGCGATCTCGCGCCTGCAGAGCCACCAGCTGTCGAGCCTGGAGCAAACCGGTACCACTGCCGATGGCCGGCTGCAAACCACCTGGCAACTGGAAATCCCCATGCGCACGTTGCAAGACATCGTGCCGTTGCAGGTCAAGTTCCAGCGTGAAGAGCCGACGCCGGACAAGGAACAGCCTGAACGTAAAGAAAAGAAGGACCCCAAGCAGATGCTTTGGCGCGTCGAATTGGCCTTCGATATGGAGCCGCTGGGGCCGTTGCAGGTCCAGGCGCAACTGACCCAAGGCAAGCTGTCCAGCCAGTTGTGGGCCTCGCGCGCCTTCACCGCCAGCCTGATCGAGAGCCACCTGGGCAGCCTTCGCGAGCGCCTGGTGTCATCGGGGCTCAACGTCGGCGATCTGGATTGCCACCTGGGCACGCCACCCCGCGGGCCCAAAACCGGATTGGAACAACGCTGGGTGGATGAAACCGCATGAAAAACTCCAACCCGCCGCGCCAGGCAATTGCGCTCAAATACGACGGCCAGCAAGCGCCGACCCTGACCGCCAAGGGCGACGACGCCCTGGCCGAAGCGATACTCAAGTTGGCCCGGGAAAATGAAGTGCCTATCTATGAAAACGCCGAGCTGGTAAAGCTGCTCGCGCGCATGGAACTGGGGGACAGTATCCCGGAGGAGTTGTACCGCACGATCGCCGAGATCATTGCGTTTGCCTGGACGTTGAAGGGCAAGTTTCCGGTGGGGTACGACCCGGATGCCGGGCCCGTGGAGCGGGATGTGACCGAGCGTGGCGACGATTACTGAATGTACGCATCTTTGTGGCCAGCGGACTTGTTGTGGCCAGCGGATTTGTTGTGACGAGCGGGTTTGTTGTGGCGAGCGGGCTTGCCCCGCGTTGGGCTGCGAAGCAGCCCCATTGCAGGCGATGTGTTTTTAACTGACACACCGCGGTGCCTGGTTTTAGGGCTGCTGCGCAGCCCAACGCGGGGCAAGCCCGCTCGCCACAACAAGCCCGTTCACCACAGCAAGCCCGTTCACCACAGGGGGTCCATGGTTACTGCGCGACAGCGCTAAGTCGACATTCAGCTTGAGGTCAATTCAGGACTTCGCTCAGGGGGATGAAATTGACGCGATCACCCATCTCCAGCGTCGTACCCTCCAACACCTCCACCAACCCTTGCGCCCACGCCGCGCTGCGCAGCACGCCGGAGCTCTGGTTGCGATAGATGATCGCCCGGCCCTGCTCGATGCGCCCGCGCAGGTATTCGCGGCGGTTGCCCGGCTTGGGCCAGGTGAAGCCCGCAGGCACTTCGAAACGCAGCGGCTCAACTTCTGCCACACCTTGGCGGCGCAACAGGTAAGGCCGTGCCAACAGGGCAAAGGTCACCAGGGTCGATGCCGGGTTGCCCGGCAGGCCGATCACCGGTACGCCGCGGAAGTGACCAAAGGTCAGCGGCTTGCCCGGCTTGATCGCCAGCTTCCACAAGGCCAGTTCACCCTCTTCACGCAAGGCGATGCCAAGGAAGTCCGCCTCGCCCACCGACACTCCGCCGGTCGACAGAATCAGGTCGACATGGCCCAGGCCCGCCAGGCGGGTACGCGTCTGCTCCAGGTCATCGGGAAGAATACCGGCATCGATCACATCGCAGCCCAGGCGTTCGAGCCAGCTGCATAGCACGCGGCGGTTGCTGTTGTAGATCTGGCCTGGGCCCAACGGCAAACCCGGCTCGATCAATTCGTCGCCGGTGGACAGCACCCCGACGCGCACACGGCGCACGATGCTCAAGCAGTCGTGGCCCAGCGACGCCGCCAGGCCCAGTTCGATCGGGCCCAGGCGTGTGCCAGCGGACAGTACCCGTTCGCCCACCGTGGTTTCCTGGCCCTGGGGGCGAATGTTCTGGCCGACGTGCAGCGGCTGAGTAAAGCTGACGCGCTCATCGGCATGGACCTCCGCGTTTTCCTGCATCTCAACGCAGTCCGCGCCTTCGGGCACTGGCGCTCCCGTGAAGATGCGCGCACAGGTCCCCAGGGCCAAGGGCTGCGGCGCGGCCCCTGCGAAAATGCGCTGGCTCACCACCAGCGGCTCTCCCGTCCAGTCCGCCAGGCGCACGGCGTAACCGTCCATGGCGCTGTTGGGCCAGGGCGGCAGGTCGAGGGTCGAGACCATGTCTTGCGCCAATACCCGACCGTCGCACTCGGCCAGGGGCAATACTTCCTGCTCGCGGATCGGTGCCGCTTCAGCCATGTCCAGTAATTGCCGCAGTGCGTCTTCCACCGGCATCAGGGCACCGGTCTTGCCCGGCTTATCCACGGGATTCACAGGGTTCGGCCTGCTTGAGGTGCGGCACGAAGTTGCAGGGGCGGTGACGGTTGTCCAACTGCTCGGCGAGGATACCGTCCCACCCGGTGCGCACGGCGTTGGTAGAGCCGGGCAGGCAGCACACCAGGGTGCCATTGGCCAGGCCGGCCAGGGCGCGGGATTGCACGGTGGAGGTGCCGATATCGGCCACGGAGATCTGCCGGAACAGTTCACCGAAGCCGTCGACCTGTTTGTCGAGCAGGCAGCTCACGGCTTCCGGGGTGCTGTCGCGACCGGTGAAGCCAGTGCCACCGGTGATCAACACCACTTGCACCACGTCTTCTGCGATCCAGTGGGCGACCTGGGCGCGGATCTTGTAGAGGTCGTCCTTGAGCAGCACGCGTTCGGCAAGGTGGTGGCCGGCGGCGATCAGGCGGTCGACGAACACCTGGCCCGACGTGTCGGTGTCCAGGGTGCGGGTGTCGCTGACGGTCAGTACAGCGATATTCAGGGGTACGAAGGGCGCATCTGCCTTGGCTTTCATGGCACGGTCCGGTTGTCGAAGGAACAGCCCGATGTTATATCACAGGCCCCCATTTACCTGCCGCTGCGGAACCCACATGCCCGATGATTCTTCGCCCCTGCCCTGTTCGATTCTGCTGCTGGCCGGTGGCCGCGGCCAACGCATGGGCGGCCAGGACAAAGGTCTGCTCCAATGGCACGGCGCGCCGTTGATCGCGCACTTGCAGCGCCTGGTCCGGCCGCTGACCGACGACCTGATCATCTCGTGCAATCGCAACCAGGACCGGTATGCGCCCTACGCCGACCAACTGGTGAATGACGACAGCCCGGACTTTCCCGGGCCGCTGGCGGGCGTCCGCGCGGGATTAGCCGCCGCACGCCATGAACATTTGCTGGTTTTGCCGTGCGATGTCCCGCACCTCGATGCCCAACTGCTCGCCGACCTGCGTAGGATTGCACAACAGCATCCACAGCTGCCGGTGATGGTGCGTCACGGTGAGTTCTGGGAACCCTTGATCTGCATCATCCCGACCAGCCTGCAAACCGAGGTAGAACGGGGTTGGCAAGCCGGTGAGCGCAGTCCGCGCAAGCTCTTCCTGCAACTGGGTGGCGTGGGGCTGGACTGCCCGCCCGATGACCCGCGCCTGGCCAACCTGAACACACCCGCGCTGTTACACACGCAGCCTGGCGTGTCAGAATGAACCTCGCACAAGGAACTTTGTCGACGCCTTACACGTCACAGAGTCAGCACTCAAAAAGAATTCTCTCGGAGACACACTCATGACTCAACGGACCATCGCCGCTCTCATGCTTGCACTGGGCCTCGCTACCCTTGCCGGTTGCGCCTCGCCAACAGTGATCACCCTGAATGACGGTCGCGAAATCCAGGCCGTCGACACCCCGAAATACAATGAAGATACGGGTTTCTACGAATTCGAGCAGCTTGACGGCAAGCGCACCCGCATCAACAAAGACCAGGTTCGCACCGTTAAAGACCTGTAAGCCCAGCGCTTGCACCCAAGGCCCGCCGCGTGCGGGCCTTGTCGTTTCCGGGGGTTACCAGTGGAGGGTGATCTGGCTGCGGAAACTGCGCGCCTCACCGCTGACCGGGTCGATAAAACGCACCCCCTGGGCCAGCAGTTTCAAGGGGTTGGCGTAGTCGTCCACGGCATCCTTGATCACCTCTGGGTAGAACGGGTCGTTGCAGATACTCGCCCCCAGCGCTGTCATGTGCACGCGCAGCTGATGCTTCTTACCGGTCACAGGGAACAGGCCGTAGCGCCATAAGTCGCCGTGTTTTTCACGCACTTCAACCGCCGTTTCGGTGTTGCTGGCACCCTCGCCTTCCTGCATGCGGAAGAACGGTTCGCCATCGACCAGGCGGCTTTTATGCACGAGGGGGAAGGTCAGGTTCGGCAAGGCCGGGGCGATGGCTTCGTAGAATTTATCGATCCGGCGCGTGGGGAACAGTTGCTGGTAGGCCGAACGGCTGTGGGGATTGGCCGAGAACAGCACCAGCCCCGCCGTATGCCGGTCGATGCGATGCAGGGGCACCAACGACGGGTTATCCAGACGGCGAATCAGGCGACGCAACAGGGTTTGCTCGACATATTCACCGGCCGGGGTCACGGGCAGGAAATGCGGCTTGTCGGCCACCACCAAGTGCTCGTCGGCATACAGGATGGTTTCCTGCACCGGGATCACTTTTTCGTTGGGCACTTCACGGAAGTAATAGATGCACAGGCCTTCCTTGTAGGCCAGGTCCAGCGGAATCGGGCGGCCGTTGATATCCAGCACCCGACCACGCGCAATGCGGTCCAGCCAATGTTCACGACTGATCGCCGGGAAATGCCCGCACAGGCACTCCAGGACCGTCGCCCAAGAGCCGGGAGGCAAATACAAAGTGCTGGCTTGGTGCTGGGACGCGGAAAAACCGGAAGTGGACATGCCGATGCTCGAAACCTGGAAAAACAGGCCGGCATTATCCCGCATGGAGCGGGATCAAGCCTAGGGCGGATCTCAGGCCTTGGCCAATTCCGCGCGCAGGATCGGCGAGGCACTGGCCGCCTCGGTGAACTCCTTGAGCCAGCGCAGCACGTCCACCGCCTCCCAGCGGCCGGGGTCGTACAACGCGTAGAGCAAGCCCTGGTAACCCACCACATCCAGCTGCTTGTGGTAACCGGCGCGCTGGAACAACGCCTCGATCTCCGCAAAGCAGGTATTGAAATGCACTTTGTTAAACGGCGTCTTGCCTTCCGTGACCAGGCCGTCGAGGCGCAGCTCGTTCACCGCGTCGCGCACGACATCGGCGGACATGCGATTGACGCTGCTTTTCAGTTGTTCAACATTCACCACGGGCGTTCCCTCTATTCAATCGCTGTACAAACATACAGTAACGTAATATTCGGAAACTCGCCATCGCATAAACGTCAGCGCAGGAAGGCGACAACCTGCTCAGTGTCGAAAGGCCAATCCAGTTCAGCTCCGGTATCTACCCGTCGAAGCACCGGAATCCTTAGGCCGTAGGCGTCGGTCAGGTCTTCGGGGTCGGTGATATCAACCAACTCGACCAGCAACCCGTGTTCGACGAGCGGAATGATTTCGGCCTCGGCAATTTCACAAAGATGGCAACCCAGGGTGCCGAACAGCTGGCATTCAGGAAGCATGGCGAATGGACCTGATCAGTAAGTAGACGAGCATTCTAAGCCTGACGAAAACCTGTGGCGAGGCAGCCCGTTGTGGCAGGCTTACTGCGTTGAGCAAACTGCCTGTGGCGAGCGGGCTTGCCCCGCGTTGGGCTGCGCAGCAGCCCCAAAACCAAACACCGTATTTCTGCCTGAGGGAACGTGGGGGTTCTATTGGGGCCGCTACGCAGCCCAACGCGGGGCAAGCCCGCTCGCCACAACAAGCCCGTTCGCCACAAACATCACAATAGGCGCGCTTGCCACGGCAGCTCATCAACCACAATAAGCCCGCCGACCACAATAAAACCCTGACCCAGATCACCATGGCCTATAACTGACTCAGCCACTCTCACGGCCTTTTGTCCGCTCGCCCCGCAACGGAGATGCTTGTGTTCGCCAACCTGCTGATCATTCTGGCCTCATCCCTGGTGGTGATTGCGCTGTTTCGCCGGCTGCAATTGCCCCCGGTGCTGGGCTACCTGTGCGTGGGCCTGGCCGTGGGACCGACCGCCCTCGACTGGGTGAATGACAGTGAAGCATTGCCCGACCTGGCCGAACTCGGCGTGGTGTTCCTGCTGTTTTCCCTGGGCCTGGAGTTTTCCCTGACCAAGATGCTCGCCCTGCGCCACGTGGTGTTTGGCTTGGGCAGCTTGCAGGTAGTGGGCTGCGGGATGCTGCTGGGAGGCCTGTTGATGGGGTTTGGGCTCGCGCCCGGCGTCGCACTGTTGCTCGGCGCCGGGCTGGCCTTGTCCTCCACGGCCATCGTCAGCAAGGAGCTGACCAGCCTCGGAGAAATCTTCAGCAGCCATGGCCAGAATGCGATTGGCGTGTTGCTGTTCCAGGATGTGGTCGCGGTGCTGCTGTTGACGCTGGTGCCGGTGTTTACCGGCAGCAGTGAACAGGCCTGGTACTGGGCGCTGCCACTGACCCTGGGCAAGACCGGGGTGCTGTTCATTGGCCTGTTGCTCGCCAGCCGTTGGTTGTTGCCACGCCTGTTCCATGAAGTCGCCGCCTCCCACTCGGCTGAGCTGTTCGTGCTGCTGGCCTTGGTGATCGTCCTGCTGACGGCCTGGCTCACCCATTTGCTTGGGCTCTCCCCTGCCCTCGGCGCCTTTCTGGCCGGCATGCTGCTGGGAGAAAGCCACTACCGGCACCAGATCGAAGCGGATATCCGGCCATTTCGCGACATCCTGCTGGGGCTGTTTTTTGTCAGCATCGGCATGCTGATCGACCTGCAACTGTTCCTTAGCCACAGCCTGCTGATCCTCGGCCTGACCCTCACGCTGATGCTGGTCAAAGGGTGTGTGGTGGCCGCACTGGTCAAGCTGCGTGGCAGCGACAGCGAAACCGCCTGGCGCAGTGGTCTGGCCCTGGCCCAGGGCGGCGAATTTTGTTTTGCATTGATGGCGCAGATGCAACAGGGCCGGCTGATACCCGATGAATTCAACGGCCTGCTGCTCGCCGCGACCTTCTGCTCGATGCTGCTGACCCCACTGCTGTTGCGCGCCGCACCGGCCATCGCCCTGCGTCTGCACCGTAAACCCAACCAGCAAGTACAACTGGAAGCCATCACCGCGCTCAACGCCCAATTGCACGGGCATGCGGTGATCTGTGGCTACGGGCGGGTCGGCCAATCCATCGGGCGCTTCCTGCGTAGGGAACAACAGGCTTACATCGCCCTGGATGATGACCCGGAACGGGTGCAGGAAGCCGCCACCGAAGACAGCAGCGTGCACTACGGCGACTGCCGCCGTGGCGCCTTGCTCAGCGCGGTCGGCCTGGAGCGGGCGCGGTTGGTGGTGATCGCGGTGGACAATACCGATGTGGCCCTGGCGGTGCTGAAGGAGGCGCGCCGGATCAACCCGCAGGTACCGATCCTGGTGCGCACCCGCGACGACAGCCAACTGGCCGAGCTGAAAGCCGCCGGCGCCAGCGAAGTGGTGCCGGAGCTATTGGAGTCGAGCCTGATGCTCGCCTCCCACGCCTTGATCCTGCTGGGCCTGCCGGACCATCAGGTGCAGGCGCGGGTGGATGAAGTGCGACATAACCGCTACCGCCTGCTGCATGGCTTTTATTCGCACCCGGGCACTGACGAAGAGGCGCCGATCAATCCTGACTGACTGCGCCGATCTTGTGGATCGACAGGTCCGCGCCGTAATACTCCTCTTCCTGGCTCAGGCGCAGCCCATGTACGTGCTTGATCACGCCATACACCAGCAGGCCGCCGCCCAGCGCCACGACCACGCCGAGGGCCGTACCGATCAACTGGCTGAGCAGGCTCACGCCGCCCAAACCGCCCAGGGCCGCCTGGCCGAAGATGCCGCAGGCAATGCCGCCCCACACGCCGCACAGGCCATGCAGCGGCCACACGCCCAGTACATCGTCGATTTTCCAACGATCCTGGGCGGCGATAAAGCACCACACAAACAGGCCACCGGCCACCACCCCCGTGACCAGAGCGCCCACCGGGTGCATCAGGTCGGAACCGGCGCAGATCGCCACCAGCCCGGCCAGCGGGCCGTTGTGCAGGAAGCCGGGGTCGTTGCGACCGATCACCAGGGCCGCCACGGTGCCACCGACCATGGCCATCAACGAATTGACCGCCACCAGGCCGCTGACCCCGTCCAGGGTCTGTGCGCTCATCACGTTAAAGCCGAACCAGCCGACGATCAGAATCCACGAGCCCAGCGCCAGGAACGGAATACTCGACGGCGCAAACGCCACCAGGCGCCCTTCGCGATAACGTCCATTGCGCGGCCCCAGCAACAGCACCGCCGCCAGCGCCAGCCAGCCGCCCATGGCATGCACCACCACCGACCCGGCAAAATCATGGAAGCGGGCACCAAAGGTCGCGAGCAACCAGGCTTGCAGGCCGAAATTGCCGTTCCACACCATGCCTTCGAAAAACGGGTAGATGAAGGCTACGATCAACGCCGTCGCGCACAACTGCGGAGCGAACTTTGCACGCTCGGCAATGCCCCCGGAAATGATCGCCGGGATCGCGGCGGCAAAGGTCAGCAGGAAGAAGAACTTCACCAGGCCATAGCCATGATCGACACTGATCACCGCGGCCGGATGCATGAAACTCACGCCATAAGAGATCCAATAGCCTATAAAGAAATAGGCCAGGGTCGAGATGGCGAAGTCGCTGAGGATCTTCGACAGGGCGTTGACCTGGTTCTTCTGGCGCACGGTGCCGACTTCGAGGAAGGCGAAACCGGCATGCATGGCCAGGACCATGACCGCACCAATCAGGATGAACAGAGTGTTGGAGCTATGGACAAGAGTGTCCACCGCGCTTTGCAAATTTTCCATGGAGGTTGGCAGGCCTGCATTAAAGGCAAAAAGCACCAAAGCGGTTCAAGCCAGCGAATCGCGCACTAAATTGGCACCAGCGGCCCCACCCCTCTTGCGAGGGTGTGAACCGCTTTAGCGCAGCGATCAGCACAACGGGCCATCCCCGACAGGGTTTTTCCGCGAGTTTCAGTTATTTTGGGTAAGGTTTTTGTGGGCTTGAGCCCCGACCGCCCAGATTCAGCGCAGGCCCAGGGGCAGGCGCACCAAGGCAAAGCAAAAGCTGTACCACACAATTGCAATGAACCTTCACCGACACCGGTGACTCGAAACCACACGCATAGATCAGCCACTCACGGAGATAACCATGGCCAGCAAAACGACGAAGACGGCTCAAGAAATACTGATGGCGGATTTTCAAACCCTGGTCAGCGATACCGAAAAGTTGCTCGACGACACCGCCATCCTGGCCGGCGACCAGGCCGACGAGCTGCGCGCCAAGATCCACGACAGCCTGCTCAAGGCCCGCGAAACCCTGCAACTGACCGAAGATTCCCTGCGCGAGCGCAGCAAGGCCGCCGTCACGGCAACGGAAGATTACGTGCAGGCCACCCCCTGGCAGTCGGTGGGCATTGCCGCCGGCGTGGGCTTTCTGATCGGCCTGTTGGCTACAAGGCGCTAAATCATGTCTATCGGCGAATCCGGCTCGTCAACGGGCCCAAGTTCTACCTCACGGCGCCTGGGTGCGGCTGTACTGGGCTTGCTGCACAGCCATGTCGAACTGTTTGGTATCGAATTGCAGGAACAGAAGGCGCGCACGGTCAGCCTGCTGCTGTTTGCCGGCCTGGCGCTGGTGTTTGCCCTGTTGTTGCTGGTGGGGTTGTCGACCCTGGTGATGATCCTGGTGTGGGACACCGGCTACCGCCTGACCGGGATCGTCTGCCTCTGCGTGTTCTATACCCTGGCGGCAGCCTTTTGCGGCGTGCGCCTGAAAGCAGCGGTGTTCGATGAGTCCACGCCGTTCCACGCCACGCTCGAAGAGCTGGCCAATGATCGGGAGCGCCTGTTGCCATGAGCCTGAATGAAATCCCGCCCTCCACGACCCGTCGGGAAATGCGCAAGGCGTTGATCCGCCTGCGCATGGAAATGCATCGCCAGGAAATCCGCCACGAGTCCCAGCAACTGATGCTGCCCCTGACTAAGGTGCGCAACATGAGTCATAACTGGCAGGACAGCCTCGGCATCAAGCACGCGCCGCTGTGGGGCGTGGCGGCGGTGACGCTGATCGGCTTCTTTACCGGCAAGGGTGCCAAGGGCGGCAGCATCAGTAGCCTGACCCGCCTGGTGCGACTGGGCGCTGGCTTGATTCCACTGATCAAACTGGCCATGCAAGGCGCTTCACGCAAAGGTTGAGCCCTGCTGGCTGCATTCTTGCAAACAGAAACGACCCGGCCCTCCTGCGAGGGCCGGGTCTTTTTTCGCCAACGCTTTTAAGGAGGCCCCGTGATTGACGGGCAACCGCTCGCCTGCTTCCAGCCGTTTATCGACACCGCCACCGGACGCATTGCCGGCGTTGAGGCCCTCGGCCGCCTGCGCCAGGCTGATGGCCGCCTGCTCTCCGTCGGCCCGCTCTTTGCCGACCCGCGCACCCCAGGCGGAGCATTGCGTCGCCTGGACCGGCAGATTCGTGACAACGCCTTGAGCCGCCTGCATGAGGTGCCGCAGGACTGGTTCCTCAGCCTGAACATCTCGCCGCGCTGGATCAACCGCTTGCGCGTCGGCCAGGCCTTGCCCAGCCTGCAACAGCTCAAAGCCCATGACGTCGACCCGGCCCGTATCGTGTTCGAGATCACTGAACTGGGCGGCGATATCCAGCGCCTGGCCGATGTGGTGGCGCGCTATCGCGAGGCCGGCGCGCGCATTGCCATCGATGACTTCGGCGCTGGTTATTCCCAGCTCGACCGGGTACTGGCCTTGCAGCCGGACATTCTCAAGCTGGACATGCGCCTGTTCCAGGAAGCCGCCCGCGGAGGCCCCAGCAGCGAAGTGGTGCGCGCCCTGGCGCAAATGGCGGAAAAAACCGGCTGCTGGATCATCGCCGAGGGGGTTGAAACCGAGGCGCAGTTGAGCTTCGCCCTGGAGTGTGGCTCGCGTTATGTGCAGGGTTATCTGTTCGCCCAGGCCCAGTTGGACTGGTTTGCCACCGATGCCTTCGTGCCGCGCTTTGCCCAACTGCGTGCCGCGTACGTCCAGCAGAAACTGGCGGAGCGCGGGCGCGTCATGCAACTGCGCCGGCAATTGGCCGAGCTGATGAGCATCCTGCAGGCCTGGGCCCAGGGCCAGGCGCCACTGAGCCAGCTGCCGCAACTGCCGGACTATCCATGGTTGTTGCGCTTTTACCAATGCGACCGCCATGGCACCCAACTGACGCCCAACTTCGAATGGCGCCAGGACGCCTGGCAAGCCGACAGCCGCTATCTGGGCCACAACTGGTCGTGGCGCCCATACTTCTATCATCTGCTGGCTGAAGGCTGGGAGGAGCGGCGCCTGACGCTGTCCTCGACCTACCGCGATGCCACCACCAACCAGTATTGCCTGACCGCCGGACAATTCTTCGATAATGGCCAGCGCTTGCTGTTGATCGATATCGACGCGGCCGGCCTGTAGATTTTTACTTGCCCCGCCAAGGCGGAACCGGGAAGCTGGGCGGGTCATTCACCGCACGGAGAGTACCCGCCTTGGATTGGCCCACCCTGCTGACCCGCGAACGTCTTGGTAAACCGCTGCACAGCCCGGAAGAACTGGGCCGCAGCCCGTTTCACAAAGACCACGACCGCATCATTTTCTCCGGCGCGTTTCGCCGCCTGGGCCGCAAGACCCAAGTGCACCCTGTGTCGAGCAACGACCATATCCACACGCGCCTGACCCATTCACTGGAAGTCAGCTGCGTCGGACGGTCACTGGGCATGCGCGTGGGCGAAACGCTACGCAGCGCCCTGCCCGACTGGTGCGACCCGAGCGACCTGGGCATGGTGGTGCAATCAGCCTGCCTGGCCCATGACATCGGCAACCCGCCGTTCGGGCATTCGGGCGAAGATGCGATTCGCCATTGGTTCCAGCAGGCGGCCGGGCGCGGCTGGCTGGACGACATGAGCACGGCCGAGCGCAACGACTTCCTCAATTTCGAAGGCAACGCCCAGGGCTTTCGGGTACTCACGCAGCTGGAATACCACCAGTTCGACGGCGGTACCCGGCTGACCTACGCCACGTTGGGCACTTACCTGAAATACCCCTGGACCGCGCGCCACGCGGACTCGTTGGGCTACAAGAAGCACAAGTTCGGCTGCTATCAAAGCGAACTGCCGATCCTCGAACAGATCGCCCACAAGCTCGGCCTGCCGCAACTCGAAGAACAACGTTGGGCCCGCCACCCGCTGGTGTACCTCATGGAAGCGGCGGACGACATCTGCTACGCCTTGATCGACCTGGAAGACGGCCTGGAAATGGACTTGCTGCAATACGCCGAGGTCGAGTCGCTGCTCCTCGACCTGGTGGGCGACGACCTGCCGCAGACCTATCGGCAACTCGGCGCCCAGGATTCGCGCCGACGCAAACTGGCGATCCTGCGCGGCAAGGCCATCGAACACCTGACCAATGCGGCGGCGCGGGCCTTTGTCGAACAGCAGGACGCCCTGCTGGCCGGCATGCTGCCTGGTGACTTGGTCGAGCATATGCACGGCCCCGCCAAGCGTTGTGTGTTGGATGCCAAAGACATGGCGCGCAAGAAGATCTTCCAGGACAAGCGCAAGACCCTGCATGAAATCGGCGCCTACACCACGCTGGAAATTCTCCTCAACGCCTTCTGTGGTGCAGCCCTTGAGCAACATGGCGGGCGCACGCCGTCGTTCAAGAACCGACGCATCCTCGATCTGCTCGGCAATAGCGCACCGGATCCGGCCTGGTCGCTGCACGCCTCGTTCCTGCGAATGATTGACTTCATCGCCGGCATGACCGACAGCTACGCCACTGAGATGGCGCGGGAAATGACCGGGCGCTCAAGCCCTCAATAATGTTTTCGATCACGCGTCTGTTCCCTGAAAAGAATCTCCCTACGATGGGAACAGAGCGGCCTGATCGAATTCGTACAAACCGCCGATGAATAATCACGCACCCTCTTAGGGGGCATGGCGAGACGTTCCTACGCCCCGCCCAATCGCCGCTTGACTCACCGTGTGCCCTTCTTATGCCTAGATATCGCCTTCGCCTCCTGTTGGTGGAGGATCACCCTTTTCAGCTGCTGGCGACCCAGTGCCTGCTCAACAGCTTCGGTTTCGACCGGTTGACCCTGGCTGAAAACGCCGAACAGGCGATCCGGCTGATGACGCAGTGCGAACAGCCCTTCGACCTGATGCTGTGCGACCAATGCCTGCCCGACCTGCCAGGGCTGGAGTTGGTCGAAATCGCCAGTCGCGGAGGTTTTATCGTGGGAGCCATCTTGCTCAGCGGCTTGCCCGCACTCGAACTGGAAAACCTGAATACCCAAGCCCTGCAACGTAACTTGCCATTGCTGGGTTACTTGGCAAAGCCGTTAAACCGCGACGAACTGATCGACTTGATACCCGCCACTCTAAATGTAGGAATCTAAACATGTTCATATAAGAAAAACTTACAACAACCCGGCTACTAAAACATTGGCAGCGACAGGAGCCCCGTCGCTCCCCATGCTCAGACACAAACACCCACAAAGCCTCAGCAACTCGTAAGACGATACCTTTTTTAATGTAGGATTTTTCCTGTTTTGTACCTATTCCCCTTGAGCTTCATGCTCCTTCCTCAGCTTCTGAGCTAATGTGCCCGCTTTATTTGCACTTGCATGGAATGTGATTATGAACACAGTTTTCATCATCGATGACCACCCTGTTATCAGGCTGGCGATTCGAATGTTGTTGGAACATGAAGGTTATAAGGTCGTCGGCGAAACGGATAATGGTTGTGATGCGATACAAATGGTTCGCGAATGCCTTCCGGATTTGATCATTCTGGATATCAGTATTCCGAAACTTGATGGCCTCGAAGTACTCTGTCGCTTCAACGCCATGAACACCCCGATGAAAACCCTCATCCTGACGGCACAATGCCCAACCCTGTTTGCCACCCGCTGTATGCGCTCTGGCGCCGACGGCTATGTGTGCAAGGAGGGCGACCTGAGTGAATTGCTGAGTGCGATTCGCGCGGTATTATCGGGTTATAACTATTTCCCGAGCCAGGCATTGAACGCTTGCGGCTCGGAAGGTAATTCCGAAGAGCTGGAACTGTTCAAGGCCGTTAATGACCGGGAATTAATGGTTTTGCAACTTTTTGCACAAGGCCGCACCAATAAAGAAATCGCCAAAGGCATGTTTCTAAGTAACAAGACCGTCAGCACCTATAAAAAGAGGCTTATGCAAAAACTCAAAGCCAAGTCCTTGGTAGAACTTATCGAGTTGGCAAAACGAAACGCGCTAGTGTGAGAAAGCGGATGCCCAGGCGTATAAAGGACTATTTGATCATATTGAGCGCAGGCATGTGCTTGAGCACCGCCGTGCTCGCCGTTCAAACAGAACCGGAACACTTCACCTTGTTGAGTCGCGCAGTCGGCGTTCAACTGGACTCCCAACTGGACACTGCCCAGCGGCAGTGGCTACAGAACAAACGCGAACTGGTGTTAGGCACTGCGGCACCTGACTACCCGCCCTTCGACCTCACCTCCAGTGGTCGCGACTACGAAGGGCTGACTGCCGACTACGCCGGGTTGCTGGCCAAAGCGCTGGACTTGCCGATCAAGGTGATGCGCTACCCGTCACGGGAAAAGTCCATCCAGGCCCTCGAAGCAGGCGAGATTGACTTGTTGGGCTCCTCCAACGGCTTCGAGGCCGCGAATCCGAACCTGGTCCTATCAGCCCCCTATGCCGTGGATCAACCGGTGCTGGTCACTCGGGAGGGTGAGACACGCAGCCTCAGCGAGGCCCTGGCTGGGCTGCGCCTGAGCCTGGTCTACCATTACCTGCCCCTGAGCGAAGTGGAGAAGCTGTACCCCGATGCAATCATCAGCACCTATCCCTCTTATCAAAATGCCCTGAATGCGGTGGCGTTCGACCAGGCAGACGTGTTTCTCGGCGATACCATCTCGACCCACTACATGATCAACAAGGGCTACCTGAAGAACATTCACATGGCCAACTTCGGCAAACATGAAGCCTATGGCTTCAGTTTTGCCCTGCGCCGAGACCAGCACGTGTTGCTGGGCATTGTGAACGCAGTGCTGGCGGCCGTGCCCACCAACGAACGCGAGAGCATCGCCAAGCGCTGGAGCGCCGGCAGCGATATTTTGCTGACCGACAAGAAACTGCAATTGACCCCGCGCGAGGAGCGCTGGCTCAAAGAGCATCCCGTGGTGAAAGTGCTGGTGAACGAAACCTTCGCGCCCCTGACCTTTTTCGACGCGGACGGCAATTTTCGCGGCATTACCGCCGACCTCCTGGAGCTGATCCGCCTGCGCACCGGCCTGCGCTTCGAGATCCAGCGCGGGCGGGATGTGCACGCGATGATCGAACAGGTCAGCAACCACGACGCCGACATCATCGGGGCCATGACGCCCAGTGTCGAACGGGAAGCGCAACTGGATTTCAGCCGGCCCTACCTGGAAAACTCCTACGTGCTGCTGACACGCAAAGAGCCCGGCGCCCCCTCGAACCTGGAGCAGATGGCAGGCAAGCGCCTGGCGATTACCCAGGGCAACCCGCTGCATGCGGTCCTGCGCAGGGACTTTCCACTGATCCGCCTGGTGGAGACCAGTGACACCTTCAAAGCCTCGGAGCTGCTCGCCCAGGGCCAGGTGGAGGGTGCGGTGAATTCGTTGGTGATCGCCAACTATTTCCTGTCATCGCCGATGTTCCAGGACAAACTGCAAATCAGCACCAGCATCGGCACTCTTCCGGCCACCTTTTCCCTGGCGACCTCACGCCATGCCACCGAACTGAGTTCAATCCTCGACAAGGCCCTGCTGAGTATCGCCCCGGATGAACTGGGCGTGATCAACAGTCGCTGGCGGGGCTACACCGCGGCCTCCGACAGCTACTGGCGCAATTACCACCACTTGATCGCCCAGATCATCATCGGCACCGGCTTGCTGCTATTGATTTCCCTGACCTGGAACGCCTACATGCGTCGCCAGATCAAGCACCGCCAAATGGCTGAGCGCGCCCTTAACGATCAGTTCGAGTTCATGCGCGCGCTGGTCAACGAAACGCCCCACCCGATTTATGTACGCGACCGCAACGGCCTGCTGCAGACCTGCAACGACAGCTACCTGCAGGTGTTCGACGCCAAGCGCGAGGACGTGATCGGCAAAAGTGTGGTGCAGATCGGTACGGCGCTGGAAACGGAGGCCGCGCAATACCATGCGGACTATTTGCGCGTCGTGGCACAGGGCGACCCAATGATCCTGGATCGCCCGCTGCACATCCGTGGAAAAAAACTGACGATCTACCACTGGATCCTGCCCTACCGCGACTCAACCGGTGAGGTGCAAGGCATTATCGGTGGCTGGATCGACATCAGCGAACGGCGCCAACTGTTCGATGAACTACGCGCCGCCAAGGAGCAGGCCGACGAGGCCAACCGGGCCAAAAGCACGTTTCTGGCGACCATGAGCCACGAAATCCGCACGCCGATGAACGCGGTGATCGGCATGCTGGAGCTGACCCTCAAGCGCGCCGACCAGGGTCACCTCGATCGACCGGCCATCGAGGTCGCCTACAACTCGGCCAAGGACTTGCTGGAGCTGATCGGCGACATCCTCGACATCGCGCGCATCGAATCCGGCCGCTTGAGCCTGGCCCCCGAGCGGGTCAACCTGAAGGAAGTGATCGAATCGGTGGTCCGCGTGTTCGACGGCCTGGCGCGTCAGAAAACCTTGAGTCTGTTGCTGGAGTTCAAGCCTGAACTCGAAGACACCGATGTGCTGATCGACCCACTGCGCTTCAAGCAGGTGCTGTCCAACCTGGTGAGCAATGCAATCAAATTCACCGAACGTGGCCAGGTAAAGATCAAGGTGGACGTTCAAGCCACCGAAATGCCCCAGCAGGTCGAGCTCAAGCTGGTGGTCGAGGACACCGGCATCGGCATCAGCCGGGACGACCAGCTACGCCTGTTCGAGCCCTTCGCCCAGGCCGACAATTCCGGCCACTTGGCCAGGAGTGGCGCGGGTCTTGGGCTGGTCATCTGCCGTAGCCTGTGTTCAATGATGGGCGGGCAACTGAGCCTGAGCAGCGTGCCGATGGTGGGCACCCAAGTGCATGTCAGCCTGAAGATGAACCGCCTGCTGCCGGTCGAGGCCGCGGACGAATCCAAGCCCATAGCAGCGGCACCGGCGCCGGTGCTCAATGTGCTGGTGGTGGACGATCACCCCGCAAACCGCCTGCTGATGTGCCAGCAACTCGGTTACCTCGGCCATCAGTTCACCGCCGCCCAGCACGGCGCGGCCGGGTTCCAGGCCTGGCGCCAGGAACACTTCGACCTGGTCATCGCCGACTGCAACATGCCGATCATGAACGGCTATGAGCTCTGCCGCTCGATCCGCGAATATGAGCAGCGAGAGCAACTGCCCGCTTGTGTCGTGCTGGGCTTTACCGCCAATGCCCAGCCCGAAGAGAAACTGCGCTGCGCCGAAGCGGGCATGAATGATTGCCTGTTCAAGCCCATCAGCCTCACGGCATTGGAGCGGCAACTGGCGCAGATCGAGCCACAACGGCCGGCCATGCAGCTGGACCTCACCAGCCTCGATGCCCTGACGGGAGGCGACCCACAGTTGAGTCGACGCCTACTTGAGGAGTTATTGAGCAGCAGCGCCCATGACCGCCAGGAACTCGTCGCGATGTTGGTTCGACAGGCCTCGCCCCAGGACATCATCGAGCAAGCCCACAAGATCAAGGGCGCCGCCCGCATCGTGCAGGCCGTCGGGCTGGCCGGTCAGTGCGAAGCGCTGGAACAGGCATGCGCCCGAGGCGATGACCACCGCGTGATCGAAACCGGTATCAAGGCCCTGGAGAAATGCATGCTGGAAATGGAGAGAATGCTGCACATGCAGCTCAACAGCCTGAATTCATCGGGATAGGCAGACGCGAGCTTGACCGCTCGCGCCTGCCGCCACCTATCAGCAGTCGGTCAACCGCAGGAAAATCGCCGCCAACTGTTCGATACCGGCCTGGTCCTGCACGGTAAAGCGGGCCAGCGAAGGGCTATCGAGGTCGAGGACGCCAATCAGTTGGCCGTTCTTGACCAGCGGCACCACCAGCTCACTGTTCGAGGCACTGTCACAGGCGATATGCCCGGGGAACGCGTGCACGTCTTCCACTCGCTGGGTTTGCCGCGTTGCCGCGGCCGCCCCACATACGCCACGACCGAAGGGGATACGCACGCAGGCGATCTGGCCCTGGAACGGGCCGAGCACCAATTCATCATTGCGGTTGAAGTAAAAGCCGGCCCAGTTCAGGTCGTCCAGCTGGTTGAACAAGAACGCAGAAAACTGCGCGCTATTGGCGATGAAATCCCGCTCATCGGCCAGCAGCGACTCCAGCTGCGCGCACAACAGGGCATAGCCATCCAGACCGGTACCGGCCTGTTGCAAATCGATCATGGTTGACGCTCCAGCAATTTAAGGCCCACCCAGTAACGGGCGAACTGATACGCGCACCGGCCGTTGCGATTGCCACGCCCGGTGGCCCAGCGTACGGCGAGGATGTCGAGGGCTTCATCGCGCTGCCACGGCAAGCCGGCCTTGTTCGCCAGCTCACCGATCCAGTGCTCGACCACGTTAAGGAAGTGTTCCTGGGAAAACGGGTAGAACGACAACCACAGGCCAAAACGGTCGGACAAGGCGATCTTGTCTTCCACCGCTTCACTGGGGTGCAGCTCGCCATCCACGCGCTTCCAATTGTCGTTGTCGCTCTGGTTTTCCGGCACCAGGTGACGACGGTTGGACGTGGCGTACAGCAACACGTTCTCCGGGGCCTGCTCCAGGGAGCCGTCGAGCACGCTCTTGAGTACGCGGTAGTCGCCTTCGCCAGCCTCGAACGACAAATCATCGCAGAACAGGATGAAACGCTGCGGCAACTTGAGCAATTGCTCGACCACGCGCGGCAGGTCAGCCAGGTGATCACGTTCGATCTCGATCAGGCGCAAGCCGGCCTTGGCGTGCTGGGCGAGCAAGGCCCGCACCATGGACGATTTACCGGTGCCGCGCGACCCCCACAGCAACGCATGGTTGGCCGGCAAGCCGTCGAGAAACTGCTGGGTGTTGCGCGCCAGTTGTTCACGCTGCTTGTCGACGCCGATCAAGTCAGACAAGCGCATGTCCAGGCTCACGTCCAGGGGCAGCAAAAAGCCGCTGCGACCGTCACGCTGCCACCGGGCGGCGAGGCACTGGTTCCAGTCGATGGTTTGGCGCGGAGCGGGTAACAAGGGTTCCAGGCGAGCGAGCACAGCGTCGGCACGCTCAAGAAAGGCATTCAATCGAGAATCCACGACTATTCCTCTGGCAAGTTCTTGCAAAAGATGGCGTATTGGCAACCCTACGGCTGACTGCTGGGGGCTGCCCCCATAAAACCTAACGATTCGTGCCGGGCAAGCCAGAGCCTGTGGATGTTCAGCTATGCTTGCCGGGCGAAGGGACACGTGAAGTGGTTCAACACTCGATGGATATCAAGTTCGCCCACCGCTTGTCTTATAAACAAGCCAGATTGACGGTGCTGGTCGGTTTCGTCTTGGGAACCTTGCTCAGCCTTATCCAAATCGGCATTGATTATGCCAGCGAAGACGCATCCATCAACCGTGAAATTCGTTCCCTGATCGAAATCAGCCATAACCCCGCGTCTCGTATTGCCTACAACATTGACGCCGAACTGGCCCAGGAGTTGACCCTGGGTTTGTTGCATTCCCCCGCTATCATCCACGCACAGTTGATCGACAACAACGGCGTGGTGCTGGCCGACGTCGACCGACCGCGCAAGGAAAGCCCGTATCGGCCCGTCAGCGACTTCCTGTTCGGCGCCAACCGCCAGTTTGAAGACCGCCTTTTCCTCAGCCATATGCCCAACGAAGCCCTGGGCGTGTTGCGCCTGGACGTTGACACCTACGCTTTTGGCAGTCGCTTCCTGCGTCGCGCCGAAATCACCTTGCTCAACGGCTTCGCGCGCAGCCTGCTGCTGACGGGGATCTTGCTGGGCCTGTTCTACACCATGCTGACCCAGCCCCTGGTGCGCATCATTCGTGAGCTGAGCACCCGTAAACAGGCACGCCTGGACTGCCCGCCAGGGCATGAACACGATGAAATCGGTGTGCTGGTCAACGTCGCCAATCAGCAATTCGAAAACATGGAAACCGAGATACAGCAGCGTCGCCACGCCGAGGACCGTCTCACCGAGTACCTGGGGCAACTCGAGGACATCGTCTCCGCCCGCACCCTTGAGCTCAAGGCCAGCAACCAGCGCCTGAGCCAGTCCAACGAGGAACTGCAGGCGGCAAAGCTGACCGCCCTGAACATGGCCCAGGCGCGGGCGGCGTTCCTGGCGAATATGAGCCACGAAATCCGCACACCGCTCAATGGCTTGCTGGGCATGATCGCTCTGTCCCTGGACAGCCCGCTGACCGCCGAACAGCGCCAACAACTGTCGATCGCCCACGACTCCGGCAAAGTACTGGTGGAATTGCTCAACGATATTCTCGACCTGTCCAAGTTCGACGCCGGCCAGTTGGAGCTGGAACGCATCCCCTTCGACCTGGGCTCGCTGGTGGAAGACACCGCCAACCTGCTGTCGCAGAACGCCGCGCCCAGTGTCGAACTGACGTGCCTGATCGACCCGCAGTTTCCGGCCCAGGTGCTCGGCGATCCGACGCGCGTGCGGCAGATCGTCAGTAACCTGCTGTCCAACGCCCTCAAGTTCACGCGCTTTGGCCGTGTGGATGTTCGCCTCAGCGCCCACGATGGCCGGGTCAAAATTGATGTATGCGATACCGGTATCGGCATTGCCCAGGACGCACAGGTCAAGATCTTCCAACCGTTCACCCAGGCCGGCGCGGGGATTACCCGGCAGTTTGGCGGCACCGGCCTGGGCCTGGCACTGACCCATAACCTGTGCGAGGCAATGAAGGGGCGGTTGAGCATCAGTTCGGAGGTCGGCTTTGGCAGCCAGTTCTGCGCCGACCTGCCCCTGCCAGCCCATTTGCCCGCCACCCGGCAACCGCCGCTCAAAGGTGAAGTGCTGGTCATTACCAACGCCGGCAGCGGCCTGACGGAACTGCTCACCACCCTGCTGCCCCACTGGGGGCTGACCGCCCATTGTCGTGCCCTGGATGATGATTTGAGCGGGCAAGCCCCGGACCTGCTGATCACCGACTGCCCGGAGTGCCTGTTTCGCCTGCGGCCGGCGATCACGGCGCCGATCCTGCTGGTGACCGCTTATGGCAATTTCATGCCCAGCGAAGAAGTCGCGGCGCTGGCGCCATTACAGCAACAGGCTCGCCCGTTGAGCCGTACCGCGCTGTACCAGATCCTGCAACGCAACCTGCGCAGTGATCCACAACTGATCCTTGAGTCCATCCCGCTCGACGCCGCGCCGCCTGCAAACCGCGCGCGGATCCTGCTGGTGGAGGACAACCCGGTCAATCAACTGGTGGCCAAGGGCATGCTGAGCAAGCTGGGTTGCGAAGTGATCGTCGCCGCCCATGGTGGCGAGGCGCTCAAGTGCCTCGAAGAACGCCCCTTCGACATGGTGCTGATGGACTGCAACATGCCGGTGATGGACGGTTACGAAGCCAGCCGGCAGATTCGCCGCAGCGGACGCTGGCCAGACCTGCCCATTGTCGCCTTGACGGCCAACGCGCTGTCGGAAGAGCGCGAGCGTTGCCGTGCCGCGGGAATGAATGATTACCTGGCCAAGCCGTTCCGCCGGGAAGAACTCAACGCCCTGCTGGACCTGTGGGTGCCTAAGGCGACAACGCTCTGATCTGAGCCAGCAATTGGTCCAGGCCGTCGCGCAGGGCGTCGGCCTGGTTGAGGTCGACGCCGCTGTCGCACAGCAATCGGGTTTTCAATTGATGGGCCTGGCCGCGCAATTGCACCCCGGCTTCGCTCAGACTCAAATGCACTTCACGCTCATCGCGCAGGCTGCGTTGGCGCTTCACGGCGCCAAGCTGCTCCAGGCGCTTGAGCAACGGCGTCAAGGTGCCCGAATCGAGCATCAGGCGCTCACCCAGGGCCTTGACCGTGGCCTGGGTCGCCGCTGCGTCATGCCATTCCCACAGCACCAGCATCACAACGTATTGCGGGTACGTCAGGCCCAACTGGTCCAGCATCGGCTTGTAGGCGCGTGTCACCGCCCGCGACGCCGCGTAGAGCTTGAAACACAGCTGGTCGTCCAGGGCCAGGGACACGGAAGGTACGCCAGTCATTTGAGCAGGGCTTCGATCTCTTGGGTCAAGTCCTGCGGCTTGGTCGTCGGGGCAAAGCGCTTGACGACCTGACCGTCGCGGCCGATCAGGAATTTGGTGAAGTTCCACTTGATGCCCTTGGAGCCCAGCAGGCCCGGCGCCTGTTTTTTCAACTGCACAAACAGGGGATGGGCCGCGCTGCCGTTGACATCGATCTTCTTGAACAGTGGAAAGCTGACGCCGAAGTTCAGCTCGCAAAACTCGGAAATCGCGCCTTCGTTGCCCGGTTCCTGCTTGCCGAACTGGTTGCAGGGGAACCCCAGCACCACCAGGCCCTTGTCCTTATAGGTCTGCCAAAGCTGCTCCAGACCCTTGTACTGCGGGGTAAAACCGCACTTGCTGGCGGTATTGACCACCAGGATGGCCTTGCCGGCGTAATCGGCCAAGGTCTTTTGCTCACCCTTGATGGTGGTGCAAGGGATACTCAGCAGGTTGTCGCTCATGGCAGTGCCTCGAATCGGGAGAGAAGCGAAAACATAGCGCTCAATTCAATTGCGTGCAATTTAATTGATCGGACTGATACCTCGCCATAGATCGTCCCTGCCGACATCGCAGGGACGCCTCACGCTCAACGTGGCACCAGGTCCAGGCACACCGAGTTGATGCAATAACGCAGGCCCGTCGGCGGCGGACCGTCGGGAAACACATGCCCAAGGTGCGCATCGCACTTGGCGCAGGTGACTTCGGTGCGGATCATGCCGTGGCTGACATCGCGGATCTCGATCATCGCGCTGTCGGCGATCGGCTCATAAAAGCTCGGCCAGCCGCACCCGGAGTCGAATTTGGCCTTGGAGTCGAACAGTGGCTCATTGCAGCATATGCAGTGGTACACGCCGTCCGTCTTGGTGTCGTTGTACTTACCGCTGAAAGGCCGCTCGGTGCCTTTGAGCCGGCACACGTTGTACTGCTCTGGATCGAGCATTGCCTTCCACTCTTCAACCGTTTTTTGCAACTTTTCCATCGATACACCTCGGCAACTTAAAAAGCCTGATCTGTGTCTTTTCCATGAACCAGGCGGCACGTATGATTGCGCCTCTTCAACACGCCAGTCTGGCACCCGCGTTAGCGGCATTCAAACGTATTTATGGGTGCACCAACGCAGGATTCCCGGCACGGTAGGCTCCGCACCGTCTGGATCGTTCATTTTCAGGATCACATCGCCATGCAGGTCAGCAAATCGAACAAGCTCGCCAACGTCTGCTACGACATTCGCGGCCCAGTGCTCAAGCACGCCAAGCGCCTGGAAGAGGAAGGCCATCGCATCCTCAAGCTGAACATTGGCAACCCGGCGCCCTTTGGTTTCGAAGCACCGGACGAAATTCTCCAGGATGTGATCCGCAACCTGCCCACCGCCCAAGGCTACAGCGACTCCAAGGGACTGTTCAGTGCGCGCAAGGCGGTCATGCAGTACTACCAGCAGAAGCAGGTCGAAGGTGTTGGCATTGAAGACATCTACCTGGGCAATGGCGTGTCCGAGCTGATCGTGATGTCGATGCAGGCCTTGCTCAACAACGGCGACGAAGTGCTGGTGCCAGCGCCCGACTACCCGCTGTGGACCGCTGCGGTGACCCTGGCCGGTGGCCATCCGGTGCATTACCTATGCGACGAGGGCGCCGACTGGTTCCCGGACCTGGCCGACATCAAGGCCAAGATCACCCCGAACACCAAGGCCCTGGTGATCATCAACCCGAACAACCCCACTGGCGCGGTGTACTCCAGGGAAGTGTTGCAGGGCATGCTCGAACTCGCACGCCAGCACAACCTGGTAGTGTTCTCCGACGAGATCTACGACAAGATCCTCTACGACGACGCCGTGCATATCTGCACCGCGTCCCTGGCGCCGGACCTGCTGTGCCTGACCTTCAATGGCCTGTCCAAGTCCTATCGCGTGGCGGGCTTCCGCTCCGGCTGGATCGCCATCTCCGGTCCCAAGCACAATGCCCAGAGCTACATCGAAGGCATCGATATGCTGGCCAATATGCGCCTGTGCGCCAACGTACCGAGCCAGCACGCGATCCAGACGGCGCTGGGTGGCTACCAGAGCATCAACGACCTGATATTGCCCCAGGGCCGCCTGCTCGAACAACGCAACCGTACCTGGGAACTGCTCAACGATATCCCGGGAGTCAGTTGTGTGAAGCCAATGGGCGCGCTATATGCCTTCCCGCGGATCGACCCGAAGGTCTGCCCGATTCTCAACGACGAGAAGTTCGTGCTCGACCTGCTGCTGTCGGAAAAGCTGCTGGTGGTGCAAGGCACTGCGTTCAACTGGCCGTGGCCGGATCACTTCCGCGTGGTGACCTTGCCACGTGTGGATGACCTGGAAATGGCCATTGGTCGTATCGGCAACTTCCTCAAGTCCTATCGCCAGTAAGGGCCATGGCGCTGTACGACCGGCATTCGGTCGTACAGCGATTATCTGGCAACACTTCTTTGCCTTCATTCTCCCCGGCAGGTCCGTTGCCCCCTGCAAAGCATCTACCCCCTGTAATTACAGGGCGGCAAGGGGATGGGAGACCGATAACATGCGAGATTTCTTGTCGGAAAATCCTTTCAAGGCTTTACATTCAGGCTGTAGGACACAGTTTGAAATAGTCGCTCGGTTGAATCACCCCAGGCCGCACCTTATATACCCCGCAGTACGCGACATATTAAGCATGAGGAGAACTCTACAACCATGATGCGCATCCTGCTGTTCTTGGCCACTAACCTGGCGGTCGTGCTGATTGCCAGCATCACCCTGAGCCTTTTCGGCTTCAACGGGTTCATGGCGGCCAACGGGGTTGATCTGAACCTCAATCAGCTGCTGATTTTCTGTGCGGTCTTTGGTTTTGCCGGCTCGCTGTTCTCGCTGTTCATTTCCAAGTGGATGGCGAAGATGAGCACCAGCACCCAGGTCATCACCCAGCCACGTACCCGCCACGAGCAATGGCTGCTGCAAACCGTTGAGCAGTTGTCCCGCGAGGCAGGCATCAAGATGCCCGAGGTCGGGATCTTCCCGGCCTATGAAGCCAACGCCTTTGCCACCGGCTGGAACAAGAACGACGCGCTCGTTGCAGTGAGCCAGGGCATGCTGGAACGCTTCTCGTACGATGAAGTGAAGGCGGTACTGGCCCACGAGATCGGCCACGTGGCCAACGGTGACATGGTCACCCTGGCGCTGGTCCAGGGCGTGGTGAACACCTTCGTGATGTTCTTCGCGCGGATCATCGGCAACTTTGTCGACAAGGTGATCTTCAAGAACGAAGAAGGCCGTGGCATTGCCTATTTCGTGGCGACCATCTTCGCCGAAGTGGTGCTGGGCTTCCTGGCCAGCGCGATCGTGATGTGGTTCTCGCGCAAACGCGAATTCCGCGCAGACGAAGCGGGGGCCCGCCTGGCCGGTACCGGGGCGATGATCGCAGCCCTGCAACACCTGCGCTCCGAACAGGGCCTGCCGGTGCATATGCCGGACAGCCTGACCGCATTCGGCATCAACGGCGGTATCAAGCAGGGCCTGGCACGCATGTTCATGAGCCACCCGCCGCTGGAAGAGCGGATCGACGCACTGCGTCGTCGCGGCTGATAACCTGCAGTCACGCAAAAAGGGGCGATCTGATCGCCCTTTTTTTGTGCGTGCGATTTACCCCTTGGTCAAGCGATAGACACGCTCTTCAAGGCGCGTGACGCCGTCCTGAACGAACTTCCAGCTATCGCCCAGGATGTCCTGCTCCTCGAGGATGTCCAAGGTCCAATGTGCGCCCAACAATACTTTCACCTCTTCATCGGTGACCGCAAAGGGCGGGCCGGCCTTTTGCGTCTGATCGTAATCGAGGGTGATCAGCAGCCCCTTGCAGCCCGAACCCAGCAGGCGATTGAGATGCTCGGTGTATTGCGCCCGCATCAGCGGCGGCAGTGCAATCAACGCCGCGCGATCATAGAGCGCGCAGCAATCGGCCACGGCCTCAGCATCGAGGGCGAAGAAGTCGCCGCACCACACCTCGATCACATCAGCCTGATACACGCTGAACACGCCGTGCTGGCTGATACGTGGCGTCAGCCCCTGCTCGCTGAAGAAGGCTTGCACCGCCTGCTCCGATAACTCCACCCCCAGCACGGGGTGCCCATGGCTGGCCAGCCACACCAGGTCCAGGCTTTTGCCACACAGCGGCACCAACACTTTTGCTCCATCCGCCAAACCCAGTTGCGGCCAATGCCGTTGCAGATGTGGATTGACCTGCGGCAAGTGAAAGCCGATCTGATTGCGCGCCCAGCGCTCCCGCCAAAATGTAGGCTCCATAAATCACCCTGAAAATTCGATCAAAAGGCGCTAAAACTTATATTAGATTTAGATCAATGATCTGATTGAAGATAGCGCCATATTAACGCTCAGGATCCCTCCTATGTTCCCCAGCCTATTTATCTCTCACGGTTCGCCCATGCTCGCCCTGCAACCGGGTGCCAGCGGCCCGGCCCTGCAGCGCCTGGCCGCTGAGCTGCCACGGCCCAAGGCGATCGTGGTGGTGTCGGCGCATTGGGAGAGCCAGGAACTACTGGTCAGCGGCGGCGCCGCCCCCGAAACCTGGCATGACTTCGGCGGCTTCCCGCGCGAATTGTTCGCGGTCCAATACCCAGCGCCGGGCGATCCGCAACTGGCCGCCGAAATTGTCGAACTGTTGCATGCCGATGGCCTGAATGCCCGCATCGACGAGCATCGCCCGTTCGACCATGGCACATGGGTACCGTTGTCGCTGATGTACCCGGCGGCGGATATTCCAGTGGTACAGGTCTCCCTCCCCAGTCGCATGGGCCCTGCCCTGCAGACACGAGTCGGGCATGCTCTGGCCAGCCTGCGCGAACAAGGTGTGCTGCTGATCGGCTCCGGCAGCATCACCCACAACCTGGGTGAACTGAACTGGCACGCCGGCCCCGAGAGCATCGAACCGTGGGCGCGGGAGTTCCGCGATTGGGTGGTGGACAAGCTCGCTGCCAATGACGAAGCCGCGCTGCACGATTATCGCCGCCAGGCGCCCCATGCAGTGCGCAGCCATCCCAGCGATGAGCATTTGTTGCCCCTGTACTTCGCGCGGGGTGCCGGGGGGCCGTTCAGCGTGGCGCACCAGGGCTTCACCCTGGGGGCCCTGGGCATGGACATCTATCGCTTTGGCTGATGGAGATCTAAATGTGGGGGCCCACCCCTTTTCCACATGACAAAAAAAATCCCCGAACCAGTCGGGGATTTTTTATGTGCGATCAATCAGCCCAAGGGCGGATCAATCTTCGCGGTAGCGACGCAGTTTGAGCTGCTTACCGGCAACGCGAGTGTCTTTCAGCTTGGTCAGCAGTTTTTCCAGACCGTCTTCCGGCAGTTCCACCAAGGAGAAGCTGTCACGGACCTGGATGCGACCGATGGCTTCACGTGCCAGGCCACCCTCGTTGAGGATAGCGCCCAGCAGGTTCTTGGCCGCGATACCGTCACGCGCGCCCAGCGCGGTACGGCAACGAGCACGACCTTCAGCCAATGGGACCGGAGCACGACGCTCACGATCACCACGATCACCACGGTCTGGACGGTCGCCCGAACGCTCTGGACGATCACCGCGTGGCGCGCTGTTCGGAACCAGTGGACGTTCTTTCTCGATGGCTGCCAGGGTCAGGGCCTGACCGTTGGTGGCCTTGCGCAGCAGGGCTGCGGCCAGGGCACGCGGGGTGCAACCGATATCGGCGGTCAGGCGGTCCAGCAGGTCGCCGTGGGTCGATTCAGCGTCAGCCACCAGCGGCGCCAGGCTGTTGGTCAGTTTCTTGATGCGGGCATCGAGAACGGCCTGGGCATCCGGCAGGCGGACCTCGGCAACCTTCTGGCCGGTGACACGCTCGATCACTTGCAGCATGCGGCGCTCACGCGGAGTCACCAGCAGCAGTGCACGACCTTCGCGACCGGCACGGCCAGTACGGCCGATACGGTGAACGTAGGACTCTGGATCGTAAGGCATGTCAACGTTGAACACGTGGGTGATACGTGGAACGTCGAGGCCACGGGCAGCAACGTCGGTCGCCACAACGATGTCCAGGCGGCCATCCTTGAGGGAGTCGATCACGCGCTCACGTTGGTTCTGGGCGATGTCACCGTTCAGCGCAGCGGCTTTGTAGCCTTTGGCTTCGAGGGCACTGGCCAGGTCCAGGGTCGCTTGCTTGGTGCGCACGAACATGATCAGGGCGTCGAAGTCTTCGACTTCCAGCAAGCTCAATACAGCCGAGGTCTTCTGGTCAGCGTGAACCAACAGGTGAGCCTGTTCGATCGCGGTAACGGTCTGGGTCTTGGTCTGGATCTTAACGTGTTGCGGATCGCGCAGATGGCGTTCGGCAATGGCACGGATCGACTGTGGCAGGGTGGCCGAGAACAGTACGGTCTGACGGGTCGGTGGCAGCGCCTTGAAGATGACTTCCAGGTCATCCATGAAGCCCAGCTTCAACATTTCGTCAGCTTCGTCCAGAACCAGGTGGTTCACGGTCGACAGGACTTTCTCGTCACGACGCAGGTGGTCACACAGGCGACCCGGGGTGGCGACAACGATCTGTGCGCCATTACGGATAGCTTTCAGTTGTGGGCCCATTGGCGCACCGCCATAGACGGCCACAACGGTAACGCCCGGCATTTGCTTGGCGTAGGTTTCAAAAGCGGTTGCTACTTGCAGCGCCAACTCACGAGTTGGCGCCAGGATCAGGGCTTGCGGTTCGCGCTTGGCAGGATCGATGCAGTGCAGGATAGGCAGGGCGAACGCGGCGGTTTTACCGGTACCGGTTTGCGCCTGGCCAATCATGTCCTGGCCGGCCATGATGATCGGGATCGATTGCTGCTGAATCGCCGAAGGTTCTTCGTAGCCGGTCGCAATGACGGCAGCAAGAATGTTCGGGTTAAGATTAAAAGCGGCGAAGCCGCCGGTTTCCTGGGTCATGGGTCTGCCTCTAAGTGCATCCGCAAAGACCCATGCTCCAAAGCTGCGCATGCCGTGTTGAGACTCAAGAGTCGCCCTGGCTGCTTTGTCGGCGGGGATTTGCGAAAACGAATGAATGAAAAAGATTCGTCAAGGAAGAGTCCGCTGTGCGGACGTGCAGCCGAAGCTGACTTCGGGGAATTGCGCTACCTAAACGCGGCCCGGTTAAAGGCCGGCGCGCACTATACCGGAAATAGCTGAAAAAGGGAGCTTTTTTTATCGCCAAGCGCCGATAAACCGCACCGCGTCACAGCCTTTGCAGTTAAGTGCGGCAGGGTCTATTTTTCAAAGGCCCGGCCCTGTTGGCCAGAACACTTAAACGGTTCACCTCCCCCGTGAGACCTTTGGTCTGAAACCTTTCCCTGCGCCCGAGGGCACACCCGATGAATCAAGCCAGCAGCAGCCGCGTCAGCCGTGAACTCCGGGGCCATGTCCTGCTGTTAGGCCTGGACAGGGTAGCCAAGCGCAACGCCTTTGACCTGGATCTGCTCAATGAGCTGAGCCTGGCCTATGGCGAATTTGATCGAAACGATGAGGCTCGGGTGGCGGTGGTCTTTGCCCATGGCGACCACTTCACCGCCGGGCTGGACCTAGCCAATGTCAGCGGCGTGATGGCGGGGGGTTGGCAGCCCCCGCTGGGGGGCTGTGATCCGTGGGGGGTATTCGCCGGCCCCAGGGTCAGCAAACCGGTGATCGTCGCCGCGCAGGGCTACTGCCTGACCATCGGTATCGAGTTGATGCTGGCAGCGGATATCAATCTCTGCGCCAGCAACACCCGCTTCGCGCAGATGGAAGTCCAGCGGGGGATCTTTCCCTTTGGCGGTGCGACGTTGCGCTTTCATCAGATCGCCGGCTGGGGGAACGCCATGCGCTGGCTGCTCACCGGCGATGAGTTCGACGCCCACGAAGCCCTGCGCCTGGGGTTGGTGCAAGAGGTCATGGCCAGCGAAGACCTGCTGCCCCGCGCCATTGAACTGGCCAGCCGTATTGCGCGCCAGGCACCGCTCGGCGTGCAGGCCACCTTGATGTCGGCACGCCTGGCGCGGATGGAAGGCGAAACCGTGGCGGCGGCTGCGTTACCGCCGATGGTCGAGAAGCTACTCAACAGTGAAGACGCCAAGGAAGGCGTGCGGGCGATGGTCGAGAAGCGGCCGGGGGTGTTCAAGGGCATTTGAGTTGGTAGTAGCGACGCCATCGGGGGCAAGCCCCCTCCCACATTTGGAACTCATTTCAAATGTGGGAGGGTGGTGTGACGATTCGGCTTGCCCCCGATGGCGTCGGTACAAACAACTACGTCGCGGGCCGAATCGCCTTGATCAATGGCTGCAACGAATACCCCAAGCGCGGCGCCAAGGCTTCGGCGCGGGCCGTCAGTGCGTCGATGTCCAATGCCTGATCCAGCTCCGACGGCACCAGCAGGATCACATTGCCCTCCTTCACCGGCAGTTCCCAGTAATGCCGGTGATACAACCCACGCAGCAAGGCCGCACCCAGCGGCTTGCCATCGTCGGTGGCCCACTGGTTGATGACCAGCCAGCCGCCGGGGTTGAGTTTCTTCTGGCAGTTTTCCAGGAACGTCCAGGCCAGGTGCCCGACACCTGGACCGACATCGGTGTACAGGTCGACGAAAATCAGGTCTGCCGTTTCGGCAGTATCCAGCAACTCCAGGGCATCGCCGATACGGATGTACAAGCGCGGGTCATCGTCCAGCCCCAGGAACTCGATGGCCAGGCGCGGCACATCGGGGCGCAGCTCGATGGCTTCGACATCCTCCAGCGGCAGGAACCTGAGGCAGGCCTGGGTCAACGTACCGGCGCCCAAACCGAGGAACAACGCGCTCTCCGGCTGTTCATGGCACAACGCGCCAATCAGCATCGCGCGGGTGTAGTCGTACTCCAGCCAGCTCGGGTCGGCAGTGAACACACAGCTTTGCTCGATGGCATCGCCGAACTCGAGAAAACGGTAATCGGCCACTTCGAGCACACGGATCATGCCGAAATCATCATGGACTTCGGCCAGCAGGCGCTCGACACGCTCCTCGGTCATCACTACTCCTAAAAGGGTTTACCGCATGGCAAAGGCGCGATTGTCAGCCAACCGGCGGCAACAGGTCACGCACTAATTGCTGATAACATTGGCGTCCGACCGTCAATCAGCCAATCGAGTTCATGATGAGCCAACCCTGGAGCCCCGACAGCTGGCGCGCCCTGCCGATCCAGCAACAACCCCAGTACCCGGACGCCGCACACTTGCTGCAAGTGGAGCAGAACCTGGCCAGCTACCCGCCGCTGGTGTTCGCCGGGGAAGCCCGCGAGTTGCGCCGTCAGTTTGCCGAAGTGACCCAGGGTCGTGCATTCCTGCTGCAAGGCGGCGACTGCGCCGAGAGCTTCGCCGAGTTCTCCGCCGCGAAAATCCGCGACACCTTCAAGGTGCTGTTGCAGATGGCGATCGTGATGACCTTCGCCGCCGGTTGCCCGGTGGTGAAAGTCGGGCGCATGGCCGGCCAGTTCGCCAAGCCGCGCTCATCCAACGATGAAACCATCGACGGCATCACCCTGCCCGCCTACCGTGGCGATATCGTCAACGGCATCGGCTTCGACGAAAAAAGCCGTGTGCCGGACCCGGACCGCCTGCTGCAGTCCTACCACCAGTCCACCTCCACCCTCAACCTGCTGCGTGCATTTGCCCAGGGTGGGTTTGCCGACCTGCACCAGGTGCACAAGTGGAACCTGGACTTTATCGCCAACTCGGCCCTGGCCGAGAAGTACAGTCAGCTGGCGGACCGCATCGATGAAACGCTCGCGTTTATGCGCGCCTGCGGCATGGACAGTTCGCCGCAATTACGCGAAACCAGCTTCTTCACCGCCCACGAAGCCCTGCTGCTCAATTACGAACAAGCCTTTGTGCGCCGTGACAGCCTGACCAACGATTACTACGACTGCTCGGCCCATATGCTGTGGATCGGCGATCGCACCCGCCAGTTGGATGGCGCCCATGTCGAGTTCCTGCGCGGGGTCAACAACCCGATCGGGGTCAAGGTCGGCCCGAGCATGAACCCGGATGACCTGATCCGCTTGATCGACATCCTCAACCCGGACAACGACCCCGGCCGCCTGAACCTGATCGCGCGCATGGGTGCCAACAAGGTCGGTGACCACCTGCCTGCGCTGCTGCGTGCGGTGCAGCGCGAAGGCAAGCAGGTGCTGTGGAGCTCCGACCCGATGCACGGCAACACCATCAAGGCCAGCAGCGGCTACAAGACCCGCGATTTCGCGCAGATCCTGGGTGAGGTGAAGGAGTTCTTCCAAGTGCATGAAGCCGAAGGCACCTATGCCGGCGGGATTCATATCGAGATGACCGGACAGAATGTCACCGAATGCATCGGCGGTGCGCGGCCGATTACCGAGGATGGCTTGTCGGATCGCTACCACACCCACTGCGACCCACGGATGAATGCCGATCAGTCGCTGGAGCTGGCGTTCCTGATTGCCGAAACACTGAAACAGGTCAAACGCTAGGATGGACAACTGAACCGGTGGCAAGCGCCAATGCCGGTCAGTTAAGGAGACACGCTGTAACTGTGGCGAGCGGGCTTGCCCTAATGCCGTTCAGTTAAGCGTACATCGCCTTCTGTAGGAGCGAGCTTGCTCGCGAAAAACGTCAACATCGACACCGGGCAGCCGTTGGTGACGGTCTTGTCCGAAGACGCGGCAGCATCCCCCGCAGGGTTTTTCCCCGAAACAGGCACATCATCGACAGGCTCCTGCCTGACCAACACGGTCTTCTGTGTCTTGTTACGAACCGCCGGCACCGGGTTCGAAACCACGTGCTCCCCAGCCTTCAACGGCGCAACCGGTACAGTCTTGATCGCTGTCGCCGGGCCACCGAGCAGCAAAGGCTTCAACGCCTCGGCATGCGCGTCCAACTTTGGCCCCAGCAACTGATCGGCCAGCATCTCCAGCCACTGGCGCGCTCGTCCGGATTTGATATGCCCCAGCACCTGAGCGCCCAGGCGAATCTGCACGCCCATGCCACGGGTCGCCCAGATCAGCAATAGATTGATCAACACCTCGCCGGTGATCTCGCCCAGCACTTCATACATCTCGGGCGGTGGTAGCAGGCGTATCCAACTGACCATGGCCGACACGTAGATAAACAGCAGCGGCTCATCGCTGAGCACCAACAGCCCCTTTGCGAGGGTGTCGTTGCCCAGTCTCAGCAGTTCATCAAGTTCGGCCTGGGTGATGTACTGCAGCAATTTCTCGCCGTTGGCTTTGAGGTTCGCCAGCAAGTCATACAGCTGCGTAATGTTGTCCCACAGGTTGTAGAGCGCCTTGGCTATCCCGGTGGAAAAGGCCAAGCGCTGCATCGCGCTGCGCTCGAACCGCGTAGCGTTGGCGAAGTCGTCCCACTGGGGCTGGAAGGTCTTGGTCCATTCGTCACGCAGGTGACCTTCCAAGCCCGCGATCACCGACTGATAAGACGCATACAGCGCCTTGACGTGATCCTTGGAAACGTTGGGATAGAAGGTGATTTGGTACTGCTGGTTGCGATCACACTCGGTGATTTCGAGGATGCCGCTGGGACCGATGGTTCGATGGAGTGGTGCGCCGAGCGGGCCGCCGTCCTGGGTAATGGCTTGCAGCATCACCGGCGTATTGCCGATCGGCACAAACCGAGTGCTTTCGAACATATGCACCAGAGTCAACGATCCCTGGGTATTGCACATGGCGACCGTTTTACTTGGGGCGTTGGAAGAAGCCGGCGCCACCAACGCCACCTCTTCCCCAACTTTGAACACCTGCTCCACTGCCAGTGCCGAAACGCTCCAGAAGCTCTCGGCCCACTCATCAAAGGTGTTCAGGCAACCGCGCAAGTCACGAAAGACGCGCTCAACGTCCGGCGCCTCGGCATCCATGGGGGCCAGGACAAAACTGGCAATGACGGGAATCAAGAGGCAGCCCCGACAACCGGGGCATTAACGGGTGGGTACATCGGCGGTCCCTCGCACTGAATGATCAGGCGAGAGACTTTGGAGAGGTTCGTCAGGTAAAGAAGTCGGCGCTATTCGCCAGGACGGCTAGGAGGGTTCGCCAAAACTTCGGGTAAACGGGGAGTCGATCGTAGGAGTCGGATTACAGGTGGAGAAGCCTTACAGCTTCAGTTGCCCAATCGCCTTGCTCAACTCCCCAGCCAAGGTCGCCAGCTCATTGCTGGTGGTCGCCGAATCCACCGTCTGTTGCACGGTGTTTTCGGTCACATCACGAATGCTCACTACCGCTCGGTTCATTTCTTCGGCCACATGGCTTTGCTGCTCGGCGGCAACGGCGATCTGGGTGTTGCTTTCACGCATCTGCGCCACGGCGCCGGTGATTTCGGCCAGTGCTGCGCCGGCTTCCTGGGCCTGCTGTACGCAGTCGTCGGCCTTGAACGAGCTTTCCTGCATAAAGTCTACGGCGTCGCGGGTGCCGGCCTGGAGGGCCGAGACCATGCGGGTGATTTCGTCGGTGGAACTCTGCACGCGCTTGGCCAGGTTACGCACTTCGTCGGCGACCACGGCGAAACCCCGGCCCATTTCACCGGCGCGGGCGGCTTCGATGGCGGCGTTGAGGGCGAGCAGGTTGGTTTGTTCGGCAATGCTGTGGATCACGCCGACCACGCTGTTGATCTTCTGGCTGTCTTCGGCGAGTTTCTGGATCATCTCGGCGGTCTGCTGCACGCCGCTGGACAGCCCGGCAATCGAGTGTTGCACCCGGGTCACGACTTCCTGGCCGCTGCCGGCGAGGGTGTCGGCGGTCTGGGACAGGTCACGGGTCGCGCCGGCATGTTGGGCGATGTGGTAGACGGTGGCGGTCATCTCGTTGATCGCGGTGGCGGCCTGGTCGGTTTCGCTTTGCTGGCCGAGCATGCCGTGCTGCACCTCGTTCATGCTGCTGGCCAACCGTGCGGCGCCGTCGTCCAGGAGCTTGGCGGTGCGCGCCACGGTGTTGACCACCCGCTGGTAGCCGGCTTGCATGGCGTTGAAGGCGCTGGCCATCTGGCCGACTTCATCTTTGCAGGCCAGAGGCACGCGGGCTGAGAGGTCGCCGGTCTTTTCGACGTGCAGCATCACATCCTTGAGGGTGTTGAGCTGGCTGAGCAGGAAGCGAATCAGCAACTGCGAGGCGCAGAGCATCGCCAGCATCAGGATCAGCACGGCGATGGCGTAGTTGGCGAAGCGTTCACTGAACACCTGGCTCAGGCTCGGTGCGTAGGCGAGCACGGCGACCTGTTGCCCATCGGCGCGCGTGATGACTTCGGCGCCCATCAGTGGGTTTTCGCCGAACAATGGCAGGTGATTGAGTTCGACCCAGCCGCTGGCGCTGTTCAGGGCTGACAGGTCTTGATCGGCCATTTGTGGGGCTTGGCCACGGGCAAATGTCAGCCAAGACTCACCCTTGGGCAGCGCCTTGTCGGCTGGCCACGCACCGAGCAGGCGCGCCTCGGTTTGTGCCGCGGCTTGGGATGCATGGCTGCGCGACTGCTGTTCCAGATGCACTGCATACAGCACCAGGAGCAGGGTGGTGATAAAGGCGACCGCGTTGACGGCCCAGAATTTGTACTTCAGCGAGATATTGCTAAGCCAGGCACCCATGGAAGGTTTTCTCTGATAGCGGAAACAGCATTGGCAAGGTGCCATTATAGTGCCGCTATTGAGGAAAATCATTTTGACGTGGGTCAATGCGCCGCATCAATCCACGACAGGCAGCCCGAAAAAGGCGCGGGCGCAGGCGGTGCTGTGTCGGGCCAGGTCTTCCATGCTTTCGTTGCGGTGCAGGGCAACTTCGCGCAGCACTTCTGGCAGGTAGGCCGGTTCATTGCGACCGTTTTTTGGCTTGGGGCGCAGCGTGCGCGGCAGCAGGTAGGGCGCATCGCTCTCCAGCATCAGGCGGTTTCGGGGTATTTCCCTGACCAGTGGGTGCAGGTGTGTGCCACGGCGCTCGTCGCAGATCCAGCCGGTGATGCCAATGTGCAAATCGAGGTCGAGGTAGCTGAACAGCGCTGACTGTTCGCCGGTAAAGCAATGCACCACGGCGGCAGTCAGGTGGTCGCGGTAGTCCTTGAGGATGTCCAGCAGGCGCTGGTTGGCGTCACGTTCGTGCAGGAACACTGGCAACTTCAGTTCGACGGCCAGGGCCAGGTGCGCCTCCAGGACTTTCTCCTGCTGCGGGCGCGGGGAAAAATCACGATTGAAATCCAACCCGCATTCGCCTACGGCGCGAACGCGCGTTTCGTTGAGCAAGCCGCGCAGGCGCTGGTCGCTATCACCGTTCCAATCGCTGGCGGCGTGGGGATGGATGCCGGCGGTGCTGAACAGGCGTTGCCCGCTTTCATCGAGCTTTACGCACAGCTCCAACGCTTGTTCGCTACCCTCGATGCTGGTGCCGGTGAGCACCAATTGTTGCACGCCAGCGGCATAGGCTCGGTCAAGAACGGCCTGGTGCTTCTCGTCGAAACTGGGGTTGGTCAGGTTGACGCCGATATCAATGAGTTGCATGGTGCTATCTCCGCCTGCGGCCGGAAAGCATATCAGAGCTGTAGATTTATAAGAAAAACGAAGAACTACAACGAGTTATAGCTGTCTTTGAACGTCGCAAGCGACATTGTGGTTGGCGAGTCGCCCTGCCTGATGCCGCCGTTGCGTGCCTTGCCAGCGCATAAAGCGCTCTGTTTCTGACCTCCAGTCCTGCGTTTTTCGCGAAGGTGCTGGCCAGTATTCTTTCCGGAGAGCGGATGATCCGACCCTCGGCGTTGCTTATATTGTGCCTGACGTTACTGCTGCCCATGGCGGCGGTCGCGCGTCTGGACGGGCCGCTGGAAGTGACCAAGCCCAGCAAGGTCCGCGACCTGGCGGAGATTCGCTCCAGTCGCACCCTGCGCGTGCTGGTCAACCAAAGCCGCAACAGTTCCGGTGAGATTCAGGGCCAGGCCATTGGTGTCGAATACCATCGCCTGCGCGCCTTCGAGCAATACCTCAATGGCCATGCCCGTGACGGCCAGGAAATCAACCTCAAGATCATCCCCAAGGCCAAGGATCAACTGCTCGGTGCGCTGGCGCGTGGCGAAGGCGACCTGGTGGCGCCAGGTGAGTTGCTGGATATGAAGGCGGCCCACAGGATCAGTACGAGTGACCCGATCGCCAGCGGTGTGCCGTTGTGGCTGGTCGGGGTGAAGGGCGAGCGACGGTTTACCAAGCTGGAGCAACTGTCCGGGCGCACCCTGGCGCTGACCACCGGCAGTGCAGCGGCGGATGCCATCAGCCAGGTCAATCAGAAACTGGCCCTGCACAAGCAGCCGCCGATCAAGGTGGAATGGGTCGACCCGACGCTGGCCGTGGAGGATGTGCTGGAGATGGTCCAGGCCGGGATATTCCACCTGACCATTGTCGAGAAGCCGATTGCCGAGCGCTGGTCAAAGATCCTGCCCAAATTGCGCTTCGACAAACAGGTGGTTATCAACGAGCCGGGTGATGAGTACTGGTTCGTGCGCCAGGATGCTTCGATGCTGCGGGCGAGTATCGATCGTTTCCTCAAGAGCTACCGAACCCCTTCCGATCAGGATGTGGCGTTCCAACGGATCTATCGTCGCCTTTATCAAGTACGTAACCCATTGGCCCGGATCGACCGCCAGCGCCTGGAGAAACTGCGCCCCATCCTGCAAAAACACGCGCGCGAGCAGGGCATGGATTGGCTGAACCTCGCCGCACTCGCCTTCAAGGAGTCGGCACTCGACCCGGGCGCGCGTAACAGCGGCGGGCCCACGGGGTTGATGCAGATCACGCCTTCGGCGGCGCAGCGGGTGGGGGTCAATAATATCGAAAGCCTCGACAGCAACGTGCAGGCGGGGGCGCGCTACCTGGCGATGATCCGCCGCAAGTTTTTCGCCAGCCCCAAGCTTAACGAGCGCGAACGCATGGCTTTTGTCCTGGCGGCCTACAACATGGGGCCGGAGCGGGTGCAGGGCATGCGCACCGAGGCGAAACGCCGGGGGCTTAACCCCAACCAGTGGTTCTTCCAGGTTGAACGCATTGCCATGGAGCAGGTGGGGATGAGCGGCGTCAGCTATGTTAATAGCGTCAATAAGTACTACCTGGCGTTTGATCGGGAACGGGAGTCCCTGGAGCCGTCGGGGCCAAAAATCGCCTCACGAAAATAATCGAATATATCGATATTTATAAGGCATTTTTTCGGCTTTTATCATTGCCTAAACTGATTAATATAGCGGCCAACCAACCCCTACTTTAAAAAGGATTCGCACCATGAGCCCACTGATCAAAAACCTCCTGTCCACCCGTGCCGGTTATGGCCTGACCATTCTACGCATCGTCGTCGGCATCATCTTTGCCGCCCACGGATCGCAAAAGCTCTTTGGCTGGTTCGGTGGCTACGGCTTGGCGGGCACTGCCCAATGGATGGAAAGTATTGGCCTGGCGCCAGGCACCTTGATGGCGCTGTTGTCGGGAGGGACCGAGTTCTTCGCTGGCTTGGCGTTGATCATTGGCCTGTTGGCACGCCCTGCGGCATTGGGCCTGACCATCCTGTCGCTGGTGGCGATCTTCTCGGTGCATATCCACAACGGTCTGTTCATGGCCAACAACGGTTATGAGTTCGCACTGGCCCTGTTGGGCGGCTCGCTGGCGGTGCTGCTGGAAGGCGCTGGCAAACTGTCTGCCGACCGCGCCATCGCCCATTGATCCTTGCGCAAAACCCTGGAAAGGCCCGCCTGTGCGGGCCTTTTCGTTGCCTGGGATTCTTGACACCGCCCCACCGGCTTCTCTAGGATGCTGCCCATGCGCCGATTTAAACAGCTAATTGCGGGGCGCCACTGGGACTCGATGCAGCCCGACAGAAGTCAGCTCTCATTCAAGGAGCGTGCTTCGAAATACCGCTAAAGCGCTGGTTCGGTGTTGCCTCTCACCTGCCCGCAGACTTTTGAGGCAGAGACTCGACACGATGAATGCACTACGCCCCCTCATACGCCTGGCCCCGATCACCGCGGACCTCACCCAACGCAATCCAAAAATACTCCTGGGCGGTAAGCACCAGCCGACGCTATTGCGTTACCTGGACGGCTGGCCACGTCGCACCGGCCGGCCTTCGGCATTCCTGATCCAATTTGTCGAAGATGGCGATTCCCTCGCACGCTTCGCCAACAACAGTTTTGACCTTGCGGTGATCCAGGCCCCCACTGCTGGCGACGCTGCCGAGGTGATTCGCCAGTTGACGCGCATTGCACGACAAGGCCTGATTGCGCGCCGTTGAGCCTTCAGTACAGCGCGGTGGCAGGTATCGGCCGATGGCGACGCTGCCATCGAAACAGCCCCGCGGCAAGCAGGCAGAGCAATGCAGGCATGGGTGCTATCACCAACCATTTCACCTTGCGCTCCAGGCGATGCAGCGGCGCGTAGGCCTCCATCCTCAGCGCATGCAGTTCCATCGGTAAGCGCAAGCGCTCTTTGTTGAGTGCTTGCAACTGGGTATTGGTATCGACCACCTCGGTGCCGAGGGCCGTCGCCTCGGGGTTCAGGCGCTGCCATTCCTTTTCGGTTTGCGCCAGTCGTCGCTCAAGATCGTTCGCCCGAGTTTGATAGGCGTGTGCGGTGGTTTCGCGCAGGTTGGCCAGTGTTTGCAACGAACGCGTCATCACGCGTGGTCGAATGTCCGCAAGTACAGAAGGGGCTGCCAGGTTATCCAGGGTGTTCAGTACAAACAGGCTGTTGCCGTGTGGTGCCGAACTGCTGATTTCCTCGCTGAGTACATCCGTGTCGGCAACCACCACGACATGGATCTGGGCGGCTTTTTGCAGTCCGGGTGGCCGCCCGTCAATGCCGTCAGGAAACGCCGAATAAGCCGCCCCCTCAATGCGAGCCGCGATGACGTGATGTTCGCCTGGTGGGACGATTTCGCTGTCCGGTGCGCCCGGTTCCAGCAAGGCTGATTGCTTGGAGCTTTGCAACAGCGGGGTGAAGGTGGTCCGGCTGTTGTCCAGGGGAAGAAGGGCACCGCTGTTTGACACCGTCACCGATTCCAGTTTCCAGGTGCTGACGTCGCTCTCGTTCATCGCTTCTCGCGGCAGCGTCAGCAGGCCGGGTTCATGCTCCGATGAGGCGTAGGTACGATCGAGCAGTATCTTGTCGCTTTGCATATGGATACCCCACGCAACAAGCAGCCCGTCAAGCCTGGAGGCAGTGGGGGGGGGCTCTGGATCCATATCGCTCAGTGGATCGATAAACATCAATAACTTGCCGCCTCCCAGTACAAACTGGTCTACCGCGTAAAGGGTTTGTTCGGACAGCATGCGCGGGTGCACAAGCATCAGGGTTTTGATACGCGCAGGGATAGGGTGGGCACTCGACTCCAACTCGATAAGGTCAAAGTGGCCACGCAGTTCTTGCACGAGCGGCTCGATCAGCTCTCCTGCCGGCAGCCCTGATAGCAGTCCGATAACAGGAGGGGTGGGGTGGAGCAACTGGCTGATCAGGTGGCTGATTTCATACTCCAGTAAGTGTTCCCTGTCCGGTCTGAATGATTCGATGCGCTGTGCGGCCTGACCGTCGCGGGTGCCGATCAGGCCCAGGAAACCCTGCTGATCGTCGAGGCCATAAAGCCCCGCTTTGTAGGCGTCCTCTGAAAAAGGTGCGGGATCAATAATATGCAGGTTGATCCTGCCTCTGGCCGCTTGTTCGAAGGCCTTCAGTTTTGCTTCGACGCGTTTGCCGTACTGTTTCAACGTATTGCTCTTCAAGGCGGGCTTGCTGGCGTTGAAATAGTAAAAGTCCAGCGGGCTGTCCAATGTGGCAAGTAATTGCATTACGGCAGGCGACAACGAATTGTTTTTTTGTTGTGAAAAGTCCCAGCGTAGATCAGGAAGTTTAACAACCCACACCAGATTGAATGCCAGGAAAAGTAACAATATGACACTCAGCGTCATACCGGTGCGCAGAGCGGATCGCATCGAGAACGCTCCTTCTCAGCTGTTTTTATAGTTGAGGGTAATAGTTGTCGCGCAGAGAAAGGCAAACATCATACTGATGAAGTAAAGGCTTTCATGGAGGGTCAGCAAGCCGTGATCGATGATGCTGAAGCGCAACGATGGACTAAGGGACATCAAACTGTCGAGAACCCATATTGGCGCTTGATGTTCAAGAGCATCAAGTACGGAGGCCAAACCACTGGCCGCCGACAGCAGGCTCAGTGTCAATAGGAAAATGACCAGGCGCCGGCTGGTTAATACGCAAATAAAACAACCTACAGACAGGTAACTGCCGGCCAACAACCAACTGGCCAGGAATTGCGAGGCAATCAGCATGTTATCCGCCGGTCCCAGTACATTGACTGCCATCACCATCGGAAACATCAGCACTAATGCCACGCCAGTAACAACCCAGGCTGCGAGAAATTTACCCATCACCAGTGGGGTGGGTTTGATAGGCATTGTTTTTATCAGGTCGCCAAAGCCGCTCCCGTGCTCGTCCGCCCAGAGTTGCGTCGACAGGGCTGGGATCAGTAACAGGTACAGCCAGGGGTGCCATTCAAAGACGGCCTGCAAATCACTGCTGTTTCGCTCCAGCAGTTCGCTGGTGTGCAACCCCAGTGATGCCGAAAGCACTAGGAAGATGGCGATGCTCAGGTAGGTGGCCGGTGAAGAGAAATAGCTTGCAAGCTGGCGCTTGAAAACGGGGAGCAGCAGTTTCAAAGGGAAGCCTCTTGGCTCAAGTGATGAACAACATCATTCAGGCGGCCTGGCTCCAGTTTCAGTGAGTGTATTGGCCAGTGCCGGTCGGTAATCAGTGCGCTGACAGAGGGGTAAATGGTGTGGCCTGGCATTGCGAGAACGGTCACCGTGCCAGGGCTGTGGCGATCCTCTTCGATACCTGCAACGCCTGGTAGTACCGCGAGGGCCAGTAAATCAGGCGCGGACTCCGAGGCCAGGGTCACGGCGCGGAAGTGCCGGGAGCTACGCTGCAACTCGGGCATCGGCGCATCCGCCAGCAGGCGTCCACCGCCGATGACCAGGGCACGGGTGCAGATGCCGGCCAGTGCTTCGCACTCGCGTGAAGCGACGATGACGGTCATTTCTTCGGTCAGGGACTGGATAAGTGTCCTGAGCTTGCCTTGCTGATGCGGCGCCAGGCCGTCAAAGGGTTCGTCCAGCAACAGGACCCCTGGGTCATGCAGGATGGCCTGGGCAATCGCGACTTTGCGCTTGAGACTCGGGGGCAGTGTGTGGATCGGATAGCTGAGTACCGATGACAATTCGAGCCGGGTGACGGCGCGTTCCACCCGACTGCGCTTTTTGGCACCCTGGAATCCGCGGAGGGAGGCGATATAGTCGAGCAGGTCCCTGATGGACATCCTGAGGTGGTTGATGCCGGACTCGGGCTGATAACCGACGGCCATGCGGGCTTGGTGTGCATGGGTTTGGGGATCGAACCCCAGAATGTTCACCTGCCCTGAAGACGGGCGGAGTGAACCCGCTATCATCTTCAGAAGTGTGGTTTTACCTGCGCCCTCCATTCCAAATAATCCAAGGCATTCTTGGCGCTTGGCAGAAAATGAAACATTACTGATGACAGTCTTTTTGCCCTGGTATTTGGTCAGGCTGCTTATCTCGATCATTATGTTTTTCTGCTGATTGTTCGGGGTGTATATGAAGAGGAAAGCGCCTTGGTTGAGAGGGGCAGGGGCTCGGATTTAAAAATGGTACTTTTAATGTCTGAGATTGAAAATGCTGAATTACGTTAATAAGACAAGTCCTACGTTCAGGATTAGAGTGCGCTGAAACAATCGTTCGGTGACTAATGCGTATTAATGGTCAGATGTTTATCTGATGTTTAAATAAGACTTGCTTATCGTCATGAGGCCCGACAACCATGATGCTTTTACGTACCCTTGTTCTTGAACGCTCCGGTGAGGATGCTCCGGTCAACGGTGCACTGCTCTGTGGTTTCGCTGTTCCTCAAATTGCCTCGAACTTTCTTGTCTACAGTCTCGATGAAGAAACGGAGCCTGGGAACTCGCGGGTATACGTCGCCGCATTGCGTAAGAAACTTGAGCGGTATTTTCTGGGCGGCGTCGACGCTCAGGAAGACCTGCAAGTTGCAATGCGGGTATTTAAACAAATATTGACCCTGGCAGCGTCAGGTGCCAGATCCGGCAACGCTACTGAAACCCAGATTCCCTATCACTTTGTCGATTTGAAAGGCTGCAAGTTGCCCCCTGCCAGGCCAGAGGATCATCATTCCGTAATTATCAAGAAAGCGTTGGTGATGAAGGTGATCACCCTGGGCACTTCTGCTCCTGCATCACCGGCCATCGAAAGTGCCACTTTGATTGTGCCGTCCATTCGTTTTTCTTCGCAGATGGTCTCGCCGCCCAAGGTGGCGAGCCAGCCTGACTCGGCCCAGCCGCCCCTGCTTGAACAACTGGCGGAGCCTCAGCCGGAACCCCAGCCGGAGCCTCCCGTAGTCCCTGCATCAACTGAGCTGGCGCCTGTTCCTCCGGTGCTTGGTGCGCGACCGACGTTGGGCGCCCAGCCGGAACACAATTCGTTGTTTGAGGTGGACAGCACCCTGACGAACCTTGCACGCGTTGCCCAGGATTTGACGCAACAGAAACAGGTTGTTCTCAAGCAAGAGGAGGCACTTGAGCAATGGCGCGTCCGGTTGCAACAGGACCAGGCGGATCTGGAGCAGAAACGTCAGGAACTGGTTAACCGAACATTGGAAAAAGAAGCCACCCTGCAGTTGCAGGCCCAGGCGCTGGACAGCCGTGAAGCCCAGTTGGCGAATGATTCGAGCGCGCAGCAGCATGAGCAGCGCCAACTTGATGAGCGTGCTCATGCCCTTGAAAAGCGTGTCTCCGAGATCAAAAGCCAGGAGTCGTTGGTTCACCTGCGGGCGGAAAAGGTGTCGGTTACGATTGCGCAACTGTCTGGCCTGCGACAAAACCTGCACGCAATGCTGACCGAACTGGATCAGACCCTGGACTGTCTCGCCAAGACTGAGCTGGCTCAACCCAGCGACGATTTTTGGGCGATCTCGGTTTGACCTGATAGTGACCGTCGGCCTGGCAACTTTGTCGCGTTCATTTATCATCACTCTCTGTTCGCTGACGCCTGGCCTTGATGCTGCGGCGTATTGGAATCAATGGACATTGCCTGGGGATGCACGCGTTTGAGTACCAAGCTGATTACCAAAGAAGGCCATGAAGCGCTGAAGAAAGAGCTGGATTACCTGTGGCGAGAAAAGCGGCCGGACACCACACGCAAAGTGACCTGGGCCGCTTCCCTGGGAGACCGCAGCGAAAACGCGGACTACCAGTACAACAAGAAGCTGCTGCGTGAGATCGATCGGCGGGTGCGCTACTTGCGCAAGCGCCTGGAAGACATGCGCGTGGTCGAGTACATGCCCGAGCAGGAAGGGCGAGTCTTTTTTGGTGCCTGGGTCGATATTGAAAACGAGCAGGGTGAGACCAAGCGTTTTCGTATTGTCGGCTATGACGAGATTTATGAGCGGATGGATTACATTTCCATCGATTCGCCCATGGCTCGCGCGTTGTTGCGCAAGCAAGTCGATGATGAGGCCATCGTACAGACCCCGAGTGGCGAAGTGTGCTGGTGGATTACCGGTATCGAGTATGTGAAGTAGGCAAGGATGGCCCGTGCTTTGTGAAGAGCACGGGCCATCGGCGTTTCAGCCTTCGCGTAATACCGTCAGTGGGCTGGCATTCAGCGCGCGGCGCGTTCCGAAGACCCCAGCGCCACCGATCAACACGGCACCGATCAGTGGCAGGAGCAACAACCAGGGGTGCGGGTGCCAGGCCAGGTCGAAGGCATAACGGTACAACACCCAGGTCACCAACTCGGTGCCCAGTGCCGCAAGCAAGCCACTGACTGCACCCAGCAAGCCGAATTCGATGCGCCGTGCCTTGACCAGCAACTTGCGTTCCGCGCCTAGCGCACGCAATAACGCGCCCTGACGGATTCGCTCATCCAAGGTCGCCTGCAAGCCGGAGAACAGCACCGCCATCCCCGCGGCCAGGACAAACAGCAGCACATATTCCACCGCCAGGGTTACTTGGGCGAGGATGCTGCGCAGTTGTTCCAGCAGGGCTTCGACCTGCAGGATCGTCACGGCCGGAAAGGCGCGTGACAGGTCGACGATCTGCTGGTCGTGGCCGGGGGCCAGGTAGAAGCTGGTCAGGTAGGTGGCTGGCAAGTCCTTCAAGGTGCCCGGCTGGAAAATCATGAAGAAATTGGGCTGAAAGTTATCCCAATTGATGGTGCGCAGGCTGGTGACCCGCGCTTCACGATTTTCACCGCCGACACTGAACACCAGGTGGTCATCAAGCTTGAGCTTCAAGCTTTGTGCGACCTTGGCTTCTACCGAGACCCCGGGGATATCATCGGGCGCTTGTTGCGCCCACCAGGCGCCGGCGGTGAGGGTGTTGCCCGGTGGCAGGTCGGCAGCCCACGTCAGGCTCAGGTCACGTTGCACGGCACGATCGCCGCTGGAGTCCTTGCTGACAATTTCCTGTACCGGTTCGCCATTGATGCTGATCAGTCGGCCCGGCACCACCGGATACAGCGGCGCCGATTGCGCCTGCAGGTCCAGCAGGCGTGCACCAAAGGCTTCCTTGTCGGCGGGCAGGATGTTCAGCGCGAAGTAGTTGGGGGCGTCCTTGGGCAACTGGTTTTGCCAGGTGTCGAGCAACTCGCCGCGCAGCAGGGCGATCAAGCCCATGGACAAGAGGATCAGGCCAAACGCCAGGGACTGGCCGGCCGCCGCCAATGGGTGTCGCAGCAACTGGCCCAGGCCCAGGCGCCAGGGCAGGGATGCGCGGGCCAACAGGCGGCGCAGGCTTTGCAACAGCAGCAGGAGCAGGCCGCCGAGGATCAGCGCGGCGACCACGCCCCCGCCCAGCAAGGCGAAGGTCAGCACCAGGTCAAGGCTCAGGCGCCACATGATCAGGCCCAGGGCGAACAGCGCCGCGCCATAGACCATCCAGGTGCTGGAAGGAATAGGCAGCAGGTCGCGCCGCAGCACGCGCAGCGGCGGTACACGGCCCAGCGCCGCCAGTGGTGGCAGGGCGAAGCCGGCGAGGGCAACCAGCCCGGTGCCGATCCCGGCAACCGCCGGTAACAGCCCGCCCGGTGGTACGTCTGCGGGGAGCAGGTCGTGGAGGAAATAGAACAGGCCGAACTGCGCCAGCCAGCCGAGCACGGCGCCGGTCAGGCTGGCCAGCAGTCCCAGTACGCTCAGTTGCAGGCTGAACAGCAGCATGGTTTCGCGGCGTGACAAACCGAGACAACGCAACAACGCGCTGGCATCGAAACGTCGGCTGGCAAAACGGTTGGCCGATAGCGCTACGGCGACCCCCGCCAGCAGCACGGCCACCAGGCTGGCCATGTTCAGGTAGCGTTCGGCCTTGCCCAGGGCGCCGCCGATCTGCTGGTTGCCGTCCCGCGAATCCTGCAGGCGCTGGTTGGCGGCGAGCCCTGGCTTGACCAGGTCACGATAGGTTTGCAACGCCGTGCTGCCTTGCGGCCCACGCCACAGTTCGCGGTAGCTGACACGGCTGCCGGGTTGCACCACGCCAGTAGCGTCCAGGTCCGCCAGGTTGATCATCACCCTCGGTGTGAGGCTGTAGAAATTGCCGGCGCGATCCGGTTCGTAGGTCAGTATGCGGGCCAGGCGTAGGGTCTTCATGCCGACATCGATGCTGTCGCCAACCTTGAGGCCCAGTGCCGTCAGCAACCGCGCTTCCACCCAGGCTTCACCAGGTTTCGGGCCGCCGCCTGGGGTTTCATCCCCAAAGGGAGCGGCTGCGCTCTTCAGCTCGCCGCGCAGCGGGTACTGCTCGTTGACCGCCTTGATGCTGGAGAGTTGGATGCCGCTGTCGGCGGCGATGACGCTGGAGAACTCCACGACGCGCGCGTGATCGAGGCCTAGTTCGGTGCCAGAGCGGATCTGCTCCGGGCGTGCGGGCGAGCTGCCTTCAAGTACCAGGTCGGCGCCAAGAAACTCGGTGGCCCGCAACATCATGGCGCCGTTGAGGCGTGCACCGAAGTAACCGATGGCGGTACTGGCCGCCACGGCCACCAGCAAGGCGAAGAACAATACGCGCAATTCGCCGGCGCGGGCATCGCGCAGTAATTGGCGCATGGCAAGACTGAACAGGCGCAACAGCGGCAAACGTGCCATCAAGGCTCCAGGGGCGCGACCATCAGGCCGGCTTCAAGGCGGATCAGGCGTCGGCAACGATGGGCCAGACGCTCATCATGGGTGACGAGCACCAGGGTCGTGCCGTTCTCTTTATTGAGCTCGAACAGCAGGTCGCTGATTCGCTCGCCGGTATGGCTGTCGAGGTTGCCGGTGGGTTCATCGGCAAACAACACGTCCGGTTCGGCGGCGAACGCGCGGGCGATGGCCACACGTTGTTGCTCGCCCCCGGACAGCTGGCGCGGCGAGTGGGTCAGGCGTTGGCCCAGGCCGACGCGTTCGAGCAAGTGCTTGGCGCGCTCGCGAGCGTCTTTGCGGCCATCGAGTTCCAAAGGCAGCATGACGTTTTCCAGGGCGTTGAGGCTGTCGAGCAACTGGAAGGATTGGAAGACGAAACCCACGTGCTCGGCGCGGATGCGCGCGCGCTGGTCTTCGTCGAGGCTGCTCAGGGCTTGGCCGGCAAGGGTGACTTCGCCGCTGCTGGGCAGGTCGAGCCCGGCCAATAGGCCGAGGAGGGTGGATTTGCCGGAACCCGAGGCGCCGACGATAGCCAGGCTATCGCCCTGGTTCAGTTCCAGGCTCAGTTCGTGCAGGATAGTCAGTTCACCTTCCGCGCTGGGAACCACTTTGCTAAGGTTTCGCGCGGTGAGAATGCTTGCGCCCATGGAGAATCCGATGCGAATGTGGTTTTTGAGTGCTGGCCTGGCCTTGATGTGCATGGCCCAGAACGCAGCGGCGGGTACAGTCCTGATCGTTGGCGATAGTATCAGTGCCGGTTTCGGACTGGATACCAGCAAAGGGTGGGTAGCCTTGCTGGAACAACGGCTCAAGCACGAAGGTTTCGACGACAAAGTGGTCAACGCCTCCATCAGTGGCGATACCAGTGCCGGAGGCCTGGCGCGGCTGCCGGCGGCGCTTGCAGCGCATCAGCCGGACGTTGTGATCATCGAACTGGGAGGCAATGACGGCTTGCGTGGGCAGCCTCCCGCACAATTGAAACAAAATCTTGCATCGATGATCGACCAGTCCAAGTCCAAGGGCGCCAAGGTGCTGCTGTTGGGCATGCAGTTGCCACCCAACTACGGCCCGAGATACACCCAGGCGTTCGCCGAAGTCTACGGTGCGGTGGCCAAGGAGAAGAGCGTCCCGTTGGTGCCGTTTTTTCTCGACGGGGTCGGCGGCCATCCCGAGTTGATGCAGGCCGATCAACTGCACCCGGCGGTCGGCGCCCAGGGCAAGTTGCTGGAAAATGTATGGCCGACGCTAAAACCGCTGCTATGACGCTTTTCTACCGGCAGGCTTTCGGCTAAGGTGGCGCCCCCCCGATTTGGAGCCCTCGATGTCGCGTCCTGCCTGGTCCTTGTTTAACTACCAACTGATCGAGCCGGACGAGCAGCTGGATCTGTTCGCCTGCCAGGAAGTCCGGGTGCATCTGGTCGCGCGTCAACTGGAGCTGGGGGGCTCGATCGACCGCACGCTCTGCGGCACGTTATTGCCTGCGCAGCCACGCTGGTCGTCGGTGGATCGCTCGATCTTCCAGGACCAGCGGCTGTGCCCTCTGTGCCGGGCGATCCTCGAATCCCAGAAGCGCGGCACGCCGCCAATCTGGCCGGAGCTGCGTTTCGAGCTGTAGGGGCCGTGACAAGCTTGCAGCTAGCCGCCCGCTTCACGTATACAATCGATTTTTACCTACCCGTCGTTCTGCGAAGGATTTACCGGATGTTGTCGCGCCTTTCCGTCGTCACCTGCTGCCTGTCTCTTGCTGCCCTGTGTGCGTCTGGCTCTGCCGCCGCCTTGCAGTTGCCCTTGCCACCACCCGGTGAAGACATCGTCGGCCAGGTCCAAGTGATCAAGGCCAAATACGAAGACACCTTTGCCGACCTGGGTACCACCTACGACCTCGGGTACTCGGAGATGGTCGCCGCCAACCCGGGCGTCGATGCCTGGTTGCCCGGCGCGGGCACCGAGATCGTGCTGCCGACGCAATTCATCCTGCCGCCAGGCCCTCGCGAAGGTATTGTGATCAACCTCGCCGAATACCGTCTCTACTACTATCCGAAGGGCCAGAACGTCGTCTACACCTTCCCGCTGGGGATTGGTCGTGAAGGCTGGGGCTCGCCGGTCGCCCATACCAGCATTATCGCCAAGACGCCGAACCCGACCTGGACCCCGCCCGCTTCGATCAAGGCTGAGCATGCCGCCGAGGGCGACCCGCTGCCGAATGTCGTGCCCGCCGGCCCGGACAACCCCCTGGGGCCGTTCAAGTTCACGTTGGGCACGCCGGGTTACCTGATCCACGGTTCCAACAAGAAGTTCGGTATCGGTACGCGTACCAGCCATGGCTGCTTCCGCATGTTCAACAACAACGTGCTGGAGATGGCCAGCATGGTGCCGGTGGGCACGTCGGTGCGCATCATCAACGATGCCTACAAGTTCGGCAGCCGCGGTGGCAAGGTGTACCTGGAAGCGCATACGCCCCTGAACGACGACGGCACCCCTTCGGTGGTCGACAAGCATACGGCGGTGATCAACGCCCTGCTCAAGCGTGAAGACCTGGCCAATCACCTGCGGGTGAACTGGGATCAGGTGCGTGATGTGGTGGCTGCCGAAGATGGCCTGCCGACTGAGATCGGTGTGCCGAGCGCAGCGCCGATGGTGTCGAGCACGCCGATCGACCTGCAGCAGTAAGCCTGCTTGACCCAAATCCCGCTTCGGCCTTGCGCCGGGGCGGGATTTTTATTGCCTGTTCCCGCCGGGAGCGTGAAATTCAGGCAATAAAAAAGCCGATCCAAAAATGGATCGGCTTGATAACAACCCCGAAGGATTATTACTTCTTGCTTGCTTTTTCAAGCATGCGCAGAGCGCGCTCGTTAGCTTCGTCAGCAGTCTGTTGTGCTTTTTGAGCAGCAGCCAGAGCTTCATCAGCTTTACGGTAGGCTTCGTCTGCACGAGCCTGGGAGCGAGCTGCTGCGTCTTCAGTTGCAGTCAGACGAGCTTCGGTTTCTTTGGAGACGCTGCTGCAACCGGTAGCCAGAACTGCGGCCAGAGCCAGAGCAGAGAATTTCAGAACGTTGTTCATCGTGTTCCCCTTCAAGGACTTTCTATTAAATGGCTACTTTCTCAGGGTGAGCTAATAGCCGGCGTACATACTACCCATTACTTGTAGTAAGTAAACTGACGTAGCGCAAGAAGCAAAAAAAATTCTTGTGCCGAATCTATTTTGGCTAATCTTTTGGCAGTTTGTATAAAAAGTGTTCAATTTTTTGCAGTCGCAGGAGGATTGAGGCCGGGCTGAAATCGCCGCCCCGCATGCGTTAGGCCTTGTAAATAGATGAAGATTTATATAAAGAAGCTGACACTTTCGTTCCGGTCGCCGTTACCGCCCCAGGCATCTTTTGCGCATGTAGAGGTGACTTTAAGAGCGGCAGTTCGTCTCAAGGTTCAACTGCCGGCAATGTTCAGGCTATCGGTCACCGGTTGATCGAGGCTCTTTCTATATCCACCAGTGGCAGGGATGACGAGCGCGCCTTGAGCAATTGCGGGATTGGTGCCTACTATTCTCTACGTGCTGGTTGTGAGCGCTCAGGGTTTTCTCGTTGTCGAAACCGGCACGGGGTGGCGTAGATGTTCCTTCGCCGGAAAAACATCGGTAAGGTAGGGGTCAAAATTCAAGACCCGCGAGGAGTAGTGATGAGCGAGGCGTTGTCCATCCACCATGACCAGGCTGGTCATCAGTTCGAGACCAATGTGGACGGTCATCGTGCCTACCTGACCTACATGGACCTCGGGAAGCAGACCCTGGATATCTATCGGACCTTCGTGCCCAACGCACTGCGAGGCCGTGGCATTGCGGCCGCGTTGACCGAGGAGGCGCTGAAGTTCGCCGAAGAAGCCGGTTATACGGTGATCCCGTCGTGCTCCTATGTCGAACGCTACATGGAGCGGCATCAGCGCCATGCCGCTAAACTGTAAGGCAGTGACAGCACCATGAAAAACGCCGGGCCATGGCCCGGCGTTTTTGTGTGCGCCCAATTCAGATACAGGTGCGGTCTCAGTTGCGTTTGCGCTTGGGCAATACGTCCTTGAGCTTGGCATGCATGCTGCGCAGGGTGTTCTCGGTGGCAGTCCAGTCGATGCAGGCATCGGTGATCGACACGCCGTACTGCAGGTCGGCGAGGTCCTTTGGAATCGCCTGGCAACCCCAATTCAGGTGGCTCTCGACCATCAGGCCAATGATCGACTGGTTGCCCTCGAGGATCTGGTTGGCAACGTTTTCCATCACCAACGGTTGCAGGGCCGGGTCCTTGTTGGAGTTGGCGTGGCTGCAATCGACCATGATGTTCGGCTTGATCTTGGCCTTGGCCAGCGCCTGTTCGCACAGCGCAACGCTGACCGAATCATAGTTGGGCTTGCCGTTGCCACCGCGCAGCACCACGTGACCGTAGGCGTTGCCCTTGGTGGTGACGATGGAGACGCCGCCTTCCTGGTTGATCCCCAGGAACCGGTGAGGGCTGGAAACCGATTGCAGCGCGTTGATCGCTACGGTCAGGCCGCCGTCGGTGCCGTTCTTGAAGCCCACGGCTGAGGACAGGCCGGACGCCATTTCGCGGTGGGTCTGGGATTCAGTGGTGCGCGCGCCGATGGCCGACCAACTGATCAGGTCCTGCAGGTACTGCGGGGAGATCGGGTCGAGGGCTTCGGTGGCAGTGGGCAGGCCCATTTCGGCCAGGTCCAGCAGCAACTTGCGACCGATATGCAGACCGTCCTGGATCTTGAACGAGTCGTCCAGGTACGGGTCGTTGATCAAGCCTTTCCAGCCGACGGTGGTACGCGGCTTCTCGAAATACACGCGCATCACCAGGTACAAGGTGTCGGACACTTCCGCCGCCAGCACCTTGAGGCGCTCGGCGTATTCGTGGGCAGCCTTGAGGTCGTGGATCGAGCAAGGCCCGATGACGACGAAGAGGCGGTGGTCAGTGCCGTCGAGAATGTCACGGATGACTTCGCGACCCTTGGTGACGGTCTGCAGGGCAGCGTCGCTCAAGGGGATTTCGCGCTTGAGCTGATCAGGTGTGATCAGCGTCTCGTTGGATTCGACGTTAAGGTCATTGATCGGTAAATCAGCCATCGTGTTACTCGTCAGGGTCACGGGTGCCGGCCGCCAGCCATCCCCGTGCGGCGGAGCACAGCATGATTTGAATGCAGGGGGGAGGAACCTTAGCGCGTAACACGGGCCCGCGACAATGGGCAAAGCCGGCTTTAATCCAGTGCTGGCTGCACAAGCGCCTCATGGGAGAACTCGCCGGCATGGCGCGAAACCCATTCGCGGGCCAGTGCCTCGACCTGCTGGGGCGTCGGCTCGGTATCTACGTGCAGGCGGCAGTAGCGTTCGATCTGGCACACTTGCTCGCCCATTCTTGCACCGAACAAGGCATGTTCATCGGTAAAGGCAACCCCCACGCGATAGCCACTGCCAGCCTTGCGACACCACGCCACATAGCCCGGATAACGGGCGCTGGCGCCCAGTGAGGGAATGCGAAACTCGATCGCGGTACCCTGGCGCCAGGCGCGCGGGCAATTGCAGGCGATGCCACTCAGGCCGATAGTGTGCAGGCGTTGGCGGGGAAGGGGGGGAGCGGGACGTTGGATCAACAGGGCAGCGACATCATCAGGGTGAGGTAAAAAACGACCCATGTACACGGACTCCGAGCACCGTTCAGTTGACGGCGGTGGCAGCAGTATAGTGAAGGAACAGGTATTGACCGACCTGGATATTGACCAGCAATTGCTGGCTTTGCCAGGCATTTCGCTCGTCGTGTTCGTCAGCGAGGGGTGTTCCAGTTGCCGCTGGGCACGCCAGAAGGTGCCGGGCTGGCGTTTGCCCGTGGACCGGGTGTGCTGGGTCGATGCCGGGCACAACGGCGGTGCGGTGGAACGCTACGAGATCTTTCATTTGCCGGCGCTGTTCGTGGTGTGCGAGGGTCAATTCCTTGGGCAAATACACACACCGATCGTGGCTGCCGAGCTTGCCGACGCCATTAATCAAGCACTTACCCGTACTCCAGAGGATTTGCCATGACCGTACAGTCGCCCCGCATCGGTATTATCGGCACAGGTGCCATCGGTGGTTTCTATGGCCTGATGCTGGCGCGCGCCGGGTTCGACGTGCACTTCCTGCTGCGCAGCGAATATGCGGCGGTCAGCGAACGTGGCCTGCACCTCAACAGTACGGTGCATGGCCGCTTGCACCTGCACCCGGTGCAGGCCTATGCCCGCGCCGCTGACATGCCGCCGTGCGACTGGCTGCTGGTGGGCACCAAATCCACCGGTAACCCGGAGTTGGCCCCCACCCTTGCTCAGATCGCGGCGCCGGACGCCAAGGTCGTGTTGCTGCAAAACGGCCTCGACGTCGAAGACAGCCTGCGCGAGCACTTGCCGTCGTCGCTGCATCTGCTCGGCGGCCTGTGCTATATCGGCGTGCATCGCTCCGGGCCCGGCGTCGTCGAGCATCAGGCCCTGGGCCGGGTCAACCTGGGGTACCACAGCGGTACTGCGGCCAACGATGAAGCTCGTCAGAAAGCGATTGTCGAAGAGGGCGCCGCGTTGTTTCATCAGGCGGGCATTGAGTCTCAGGCCATGGCCAACGTGCACCTGGCGCGCTGGCATAAACTGGTGTGGAACGTGCCCTACAACGGTCTCTCCGTGCTGTTGGGCGCGGGAACCACGGCCATGATGGCGGACGAATCCAGCCGGGAACTGATCCAGGCGCTGATGGCCGAAGTGGTGCAGGGCGCCCATGCCTGCGGCCATCAAATTCCGGCCAGCTATGCCGAGCAGATGTTCACCATGACCGAGACCATGGACGACTACCTGCCGAGCATGTACCACGACCACGTGCACAAACGCCCGTTGGAGCTGGCCGCCATCTACGCCCGGCCACTGGCCGCCGCCAAGGCCGCCGGTTGCGAATTGCCGCGGATGCAGGCGCTGTACCAGGCCTTGAGTTTTATTGATCGGCATAACCGCTGATTCGGAGGAAAGCACATGGCGAATGGACTGGGCGACAAACTGGTGCTGGCGATTTCATCGCGGGCGCTGTTCGACCTGAGCGAGAGCCATAAGGTCTACCTGGCCGAAGGGGTCGAGACCTACCGCAAATACCAGATCGAACATGAGGAAGAAATCCTGGAGCCCGGTGACGCGTTCCCGCTGGTCAAGAAGCTGCTGAGCCTCAATGCCAGCCTGGGCCGCGCCCGGGTCGAGGTGGTGCTGGTGTCGCGCAACAGTGCCGACACTGGGTTGCGCGTGTTCAATTCGATCCAGTATTACGATCTGGATATTTCCCGCGCAGCCTTCGTAGGAGGGCGTAGTCCTTATCCTTATTTGGCGGCATTTGGTTGCCATCTGTTTCTTTCCACCCATGCTGAAGATGTGCGCAGTGCCCTTGACGCCGGGTTTGCCGCTGCGACGATTCTGTCGGGCGGTGCACGCCGGGCGTCGAGCGAGGAATTGCGGATCGCGTTTGACGGGGATGCGGTGCTGTTTTCCGATGAGTCCGAACGTGTCTACCAAAGCGGTGGCTTGGCGGCATTCCAGGCCAGCGAGCGCGAGTCGGCGCGCCAACCGTTGCACGGTGGTCCGTTCAAAGGCTTCCTCGCCGCACTCAACCTGTTACAGCGTGAGTTTCCCGACGAGGCGTGCCCGATTCGCACGGCCTTGGTCACAGCCCGTTCAGCACCGTCCCACGAGCGCGTGATTCGTACCTTGCGCGAATGGGATATCCGCCTGGACGAATCGTTGTTTCTTGGCGGGTTGGAAAAATCCGCGTTTCTGGAGGCCTTCGCCGCCGATGTGTTTTTCGATGACCAGGCCGGTCATTGTGAGAAAGCCAGAGAGGTGGTGGCCACCGGGCATGTGCCCCATGGCATCAGTAATGAGGTGAAGATTCAGGCCGAGAGCTAAGTCAGTCGAACTCGCCGAGGCGCTGCTAAGCTCATTCAATCCCCGCCATCCTGGCAGTCCAGGAGGTTCTATGATTCGTTCGATGCTGTACGCCACGGACCTTGGTCTGTATGCGCCTTATGTGATGCAACATGCACTGGCGCTGGCGCGAACGTTCAAGGCCGACCTGTATGTGATCCATGTGGTCGAGCCCATCGGCTTGTTCGCCGAATCGGTGTTGCAGAGCTACCTTGATGAGAAAGCCCTGAACGAATGGCAGAGCCAGGGGCTGACCACGGTGATGGCGACGATCGAGCAGCGTGTGCTGGAGAGCTTTCGCGAAGAGTTGGGGGAAGGTGCGCTGGACCTGAAGTTGATCCGTTCGGTACGAGTGATCCAGGGGGACCCTTGCGAAGTGATCCTTGGTCAGTCACAGAAACTCTCCGTGGATTTGCTGATCGTAGGTAGTCATACCCAAACCGTCGGGGTGGCAACACCCTTGGGGCGAACCGCTGCGCGAGTGCTCCAGTTGTCCCAGGTACCGGTCTATCTGGTACCGCTGTTGCAGCGTCGGCGCAGTGATGACATGTGATCGGTCAATGAAGGATAAAAAGTTCTAGATTTATCTGTCGAACCTTTAATATAGTTATATACCGTCGCTGATACCCGTGGCGTCTATCTGCTTTGAGGGACACATATGAAGCTTCAACAACTGCGCTACATCTGGGAAGTGGCGCACCACGACCTCAACGTTTCCGCTACCGCTCAAAGCCTTTACACCTCGCAACCCGGTATCAGCAAGCAGATCCGCCTGCTCGAAGACGAGTTGGGCGTCGAAGTGTTCGCACGCAGCGGCAAGCACCTGACCCGTGTCACTCCAGCCGGTGAGCGCATCATTACCACCGCTGGCGAGATCCTGCGCAAAGTCGAGAGCATCAAGCAGATCGCCCAGGAGTTCTCCAACGAGAAGAAGGGGACCCTGTCGATCGCCACCACCCATACCCAGGCGCGTTATGCATTGCCGCCGGTGATCCGCGATTTCATCAAGCAGTACCCGGACGTGGCCCTGCACATGCACCAGGGTTCGCCGATGCAGATCGCCGAAATGGCGGCTGACGGCACCGTCGACTTTGCCATTGCCACCGAGGCCCTGGAGTTGTTTGGCGACTTGGTGATGATGCCGTGCTACCGCTGGAACCGCTGCGTTGTCGTGCCCCAAGGTCACCCGTTGGCCAAGCTGCCGAAGCTGACCCTGGAAGCCCTGGCGGAATACCCGATCGTGACTTACGTGTTCGGTTTTACCGGCCGTTCCAAGCTCGACGAAGCCTTCAGCCATCGCGGTCTCACGCCGAAAGTGGTGTTCACCGCAGCCGATGCCGACGTGATCAAAACCTATGTTCGCCTGGGCCTGGGCGTGGGGATTGTCGCCAAGATGGCGGTCGACACGCAGCTCGATAAAGACCTGGTCGTGCTCGACGCCAGCGAGTTGTTCGAGTCCAGCGTGACCAAGATCGGTTTCCGTCGCGGTACTTTCCTGCGTGGCTTCATGTGCGACTTCATCGAGAAGTTCGCTCCGCACCTGACCCGCGAAGTCATGGCCAAGGCGATCCAGTGCCACAACAAGCAGGAACTGGAAGAGCTGTTCGACGGCGTAGAATTGCCCGTCCATTAAGTGGTTTATCTGGCCTCGGTAACCGTAAAGTGTTGCCGGGCGCCTGCCACCAGAATCTCCACCTCGTCACCTTCGAACTTGCCCAGCAGGCTTTTGCCCAGGGGGGAGCGCGGGGTGATGACGGTCACCGGTTGCCCCACCACATCCACCTTCAAGCCCGCCGCATCCGGTGCCAGGAACAGCCACTGCTGGCGGCCGTTCTCGTCCTCCAGGCCCAGTAGCGTGCCGACTTCTATGCCACGTTGATCATCGTACGCACGCAGTGGCAGGTTCTGGCACAGCGCCAGCGACTGCTTGATTTCCTCGACGCGCTTGGCCTGTCCGGCCGCCAGGTAAGATGCCTCCAGTCCGAGGGTGTCGTATTTGTTTTCGGCGATATTTTCTTCGTGGGTCGCGGTTTCGTAGGCGGTCTGCGCGGCGCGCTGTGCAATATCGAGGTCGACGGTGAGTTTTTCCAGAATCAACTGGAGGACGGCGTGTTTATTCATGGCTGTGCTTGATCATTCGCAAAATTGCAGGACATTGGCCTTGCTCTTTTCATTCGGCGCGTTCTGGTCCTGTTGCAACCAGAACTGGCATTTTGGGTTGGACAGGTTGCGCGCATTGTTGCGCGCCTGGTCCAGGGTCTGCTGTTGTTCCTGCTTGCGAAGGTTGTCTTGATACTGCTCGAACATACGGTTGGGTGGTTCCGGTGCAGCAGGGGCCGGTTTGCCGAGTTGCTGAACGGCCTGGGCTACGGGGGCCAGGCTTTGCGGGAACAGGTAGCGCGACGCCAGCCAAGTGGTCAACGCAATGGCGATGAACCCCAGCCACACGCCGAGGGCGATGGCGACACACAGCTTGAGCAACGACAATGGGCGATCAGACATGGCGGCCTCCTGGCAGGCATTTGTGGCGTGGCGGCGATTGTCGCACAGCCACTGTGCAGAATAATCGCGATCAAGCCTTCTGCATCAGGGCATTTATGCGGACAATCGAGCCTTTGAGCGTTGGAGCCCGGAATGAAAGCCCGCTGGGATATTTTTTGCAGCGTCGTCGACAACTATGGCGACATCGGCGTGACCTGGCGCCTGGCCCGGCAACTGGTGGTAGAGCACGGTTGTGATGTGCGTTTGTGGGTCGATGACTTGCGGGCGTTCGAGCGCCTGTGCCCTGAGATTGACGTGCAGTCGGGGCAGCAATGGCAAGAGGGCGTTGACGTGCATCATTGGCCGGCGGATTGGGCTGCCACGCCGTCCGCCGATGTGGTGATCGCCGCTTTTGCCTGCCAATTGCCCCCTGACTACATGGAAGCCATGGCCGCGCGCGCGCGTACGCCGTTATGGATGAACCTCGACTACCTCAGTGCCGAGGACTGGGTGGTGGGTTGCCATCGCCTGCCTTCGGTGAAGTTCAAAGGGGTACAGAAGTACTTCTTTTTCCCCGGTTTTCGGCCGGGTACTGGTGGTCTGTTGCGCGAGGCCGGTTTGCTGCAACAGCGCCAGGCGTTTCAACAGGATGCCGCGGCGCAGCAACAATTCCTGCGCTCCTTGGGCGTACTTCCTGCAACCGGTACGCGGCTGATGTCACTGTTCGCCTACGAAAATGCCGGCCTCGCCAGCTGGCTTGACGTTCTTTCGACGGATGGGCGTGCCACTCATCTGTTGGTTCCGGAAGGCCGCATCCTCGGTGATGTGCAGCGTTGGCTCGGGGTCGATGGGTTGGAGGCGGGGGACGTCCACCAGCGCCAAGCCCTGACCGTGCAGGTGCTGCCCTTCGTGCGCCAGGAGCAATATGACCGCCTGCTGTGGTGCTGCGAGTTCAATGCCGTACGTGGCGAAGACTCCTTCGTGCGAGCCCAGTGGGCCGGGCGTCCTTTGCTGTGGCACATCTATCGCCAGGACGAAGACATCCACCTGGACAAGCTCGACGCCTTCCTGCAGTTGTACACCGCTGCATTATCGCCGGCCGCCAGGGCGGCGTTGGTTGCGCTTTGGCAGGCCTGGAATACGGACGGCGATATGGCGCAGCCGTGGAAAAGACTGCTGGAACACTGGCCGGAAGTGAGCGCACACGCCGAAACGTGGTGTCTGGAACAAGGCTTGCAGGCCGATCTTGCGACGGCGCTGGTACAGTTTTATGAAAGTTGGATATGATACGCGACCTTGATTTTTGTAAACCCCATCCAAATTTCGGATATCTGCAATGAAAACTGGTAAAGAACTGAAACCCGGTATGGTGATCCGTATCGACAACGATCCTTGGTTGGTTCAGAAAGCTGAGTTCACCAAGTCGGGCCGTAACAGCGCGATCATGAAGACCAAGCTGAAGAACCTGCTGACCGGTTACAAGACCGAAACCGTTTACAGCGCCGATGACAAGCTGGACGACGTGATCCTCGACCGTAAAGAAGCGACCCTGTCGTTCATCAGCGGCGACGCCTACACGTTCATGGACACCACTGACTACACCATGTACGAGCTGAACGCTGAAGACATCGAAGCCGTTCTGCCGTTCATTGAAGAAGGCATGACCGACGTCTGCGAAGCTATTTTCTTCGAAGAGCGCCTGGTTTCCGTAGAGCTGCCGACCACCATCGTGCGTAAGGTTGCCTACACCGAAGGTTCCGCTCGCGGCGACACTTCGGGCAAGGTGATGAAGCCTGCCAAGCTGGCTAACGGTACCGAGCTGCAAGTTGCCGATTTCATCGAAATCGACGACCTGATCGAAATCGACACCCGCGAAGGTGGTTCGTACAAAGGCCGCGCCAAGAAGTAATTCTGGCCCCGCTGATACGAAAAAAAGCCCGACCTTGAGTCGGGCTTTTTCGTGGGCGCTGCTTTTTACTTCAGGTGTTGCTTCAGCTCCTGCGATGCCTGCAGCAAGGCCGAACGCACCGCTGGCACTTGGCTGACCACATTGAGCAAGCCGTAGTCGTGGATCATGCCGTTATAGCGCACGGCGGTCACCGGGACGCCGGCCTGGTCCAGCTTGCGCGCATAGGCTTCGCCCTCGTCCCGCAGCACGTCGGCACCGGCCGTCTGAATCAGCGCGGGCGGCAAGCCCTTGAGCTGATCGGTGGTCGCCCGCAACGGCGAGGCGTAGATCTCGGCCCGCTGCTTGGCGTCGGTGGTGTAGTTATCCCAGAACCACTTCATCATGTTCCTGGTGAGGAAGTGCCCTTCGGCGTACTGGTTGTAGGACGCTGTCTCGAAGTTGGCATCGGTCACCGGCCACAGCAGCAACTGGAACTTGATCGCGGGTGTGCCCTTGTCCTTGGCCATCAGGCTGACGACGGCTGCCATATTGCCGCCGACGCTATTGCCCGCGACCGCCAGGCGTTTGCCGTCGACGTTGATGTCCTTGCCGTGCTCGGCGACCCATTTGGTTGCGCCATAGGCCTGGTTGATCGCCACCGGGTAGTGCGCTTCCGGTGAAGGCGTGTAGTTGACGAAGACCGCAACGGCCCCCGAACCCACCACCAGATCGCGCACCAGGCGCTCGTGAGTCGGGTAATCGCCCAATACCCAGCCGCCGCCGTGGAAGAACATGAACACCGGCAATGTGCCCTTGACCCCGGCTGGCCGCACGATGGTCAGGCCCAGCGGCTGGCCATCGACCTGGATGGTCTTCTGGCTGACGTCCGCCTTGGGCAAGGTCAACTTCACACCCGCCTGGGCTCCCGTCAGCACGGCACGGGCGTCCTTGGGCGTCAGTTGCTCCATCGGCTTGCCGGTGCCGGCGTTCAAGACGTCGAGGAATGCCTGGGTGTTGTGCTCGACATCATCCGTCGCCGCGAACGCGTGGGTGATGGACAGGGCGAGCAGGGTGCCAGTAAGCGCTTTGCCAAATCTGTTCATGTTCTTCTCCAGGTGTCGCAGCAGGGTTAGACGGTTACGTGCAGGCGCACATCGACGTTGCCACGGGTGGCGTTGGAGTAAGGGCAAACCTGGTGAGCCGCGTCGACCAGGCTTTGCGCATTGTCCTGAGCCAGGCCGGGCAGGCTGATGTGCAGGTCGATGTCCAGGCCGAAACCGCCGGGGATCTGGCCGATACCGACATGAGCCGTGATCGAGGCGTCATCCGGGATCTTGCGTTTGGTCTGGCTGGCGACGAATTTCAGGGCGCCGATAAAGCAGGCCGAGTAGCCGGCGGCGAACAGTTGCTCAGGGTTGGTGGCCTGGCCACCGGCACCGCCCAGTTCTTTAGGTGTGGAGAGTTTGACGTCGAGGATGTTGTCGCTGGAAACAGCACGACCGTCACGGCCGCCAGTGGAAGTGGCTACTGCGGTGTAGAGAGTTTGCATGGTGTGGTCCTCTTGGTTTGTAACGCTAAATGTTTGTGCGCTAAGTGGTTGGTGAGGTGAATGTATAGCGCTAATGTTTTGCGCGCAAGATAAATTTACAAATATTTTTGTGGGGCGCTACAAAGCAATATGGGAGAGCGCTTGCTCCCGATGGTGGTGGGTCAGTCAATAGATTGGTTGACTGACCCACCACCATCGGGAGCAAGCGCCCTCCCACATGTTGAGTGTTTTGCTGTTGTGTTTAGATCGCGTTCTGCAGGTTGCCTCGCAACGCAATCAAATCCGCCTGCAACTTGCGCAGTTGCTCCAGCTCCAAGCCGCTGGCACCGAGGATGCACTGTGGGACCCCCATGGCCTTTTCCTGCAAGGTACGCCCGGCCTCGGTCAGTTCCACCACGACCACGCGTTCATCTTCGCGGCTACGAGTGCGGCTGAGCAGGCCCTCGGCCTCCAGGCGCTTGAGCAGGGGCGTCAGCGATCCTGGATCAGTCAGCAGGCGGCTGCTGATTTCGCCGACGGTCAAGCCATCTTCTTCCCACAACACCATCATTGCCAGGTACTGCGGGTAGGTCAGGCCAAGCGCTTGCAGCAGTGGCTTGTAGACCTTGGTCATCAGCAATGACGTGGAGTGCAGGGCGAAACACAGCTGGTTGTCCAGCAGCAGGGATTCGCAAGGGGCGGGATTTTTGCTCATGGCGGGGCCTCGAAAAAGCGTCAATGGCCTGGAATCTAGCGGGCAAATCTTTAATGCGCCAGATAATTCTGGCCGAGCGGTCAGGCCAGTCCGCTTTGCAATGCCAGATCCCAGGGCGGCACGGGGCTGAAACGGGACTTCAGGTATTCCAGCAACAACCGGCTGCGTGCATTCGGCTGTTGCTCCAGGCGCAGCGCATAGATCCCGGTGGTTTCCGGGCTGGGCAGTCCGTCTTCACAAAACAGTGGCAACAATTCGCCACGCACCAGGTATTCACTGGCCAGCCAGGTCGGCAGGTGGGCGATACCCAACCCGGCGAGGGCCCCTGACAGCAGGGCTTCAGCGTTGTTGGCGCTCATGCGGATACGTTGCGGGCGATAGGTGGCGCGGCGCCCGTCCAGTTCGAAGCGCCAGGCGAACATCGGCGCCAGGCCATCCCAGTCCAGGCCGTCGTGTTCGCTCAGTTCCCGCGGATGAGTCGGCGTGCCGCGGCTTTTCAGGTAGGCCGGGCTGGCACAGGCGATGCGCACGATACTGGCGAGCGGCGTGGCAATCAGCCGGGTATCGACGATATGCCCGGCGCGCAATATCAGGTCGACCTTGCCCAAATGCGCGCCCTGCATATCGACAAAACTGTCGATCAAATGCAGGTGCACATCCAGTCCCGGATACACATTCAGGAAGTCTGCAATCACCGGTGCCAGATGCCGTCGCCCGAAAGCCGCCGGGGCGTCCACGCGAATCAATCCTTCCGGCGCGTGGCTCAGGGAGACGGCTTCGGCTCGCGCCAGTTGCAACTCGCTGACAATCCGCCGCGCCCGCTCGGCAAAGGCCAGGCCGGCCGGTGTCGGCACCACCGCATGGGTACTGCGCTGGAACAAGCGGCTGCCCACCGAATTTTCCAGGCTGTCGATGCGCCTGGCCACCGCCGAGGGCGTCAGTGGATGGCGGCGTGCGGCCGCGGAGAAGCTACCCGACTCCAATACATCGAGGAACAGGCTCAGTTGGTCGGTGAGAGTATTGGGGTTCATGGGCAAATGCTTGTGCGAGATTGGCACAGCCATTGTGCGTCGCTATGCGTATCCGCGCCAGGGCCGACTGCGTAGCATGCAAGGCCTGGGATTTGTGGAGTGGCAAGTGGTGTTGGATTTAGCGATGTACTTGGTATTGGGCGCGGCCCTGGGCACGATGGGCGGTTTGTTTGGCATCGGGGGCGGGCTGATTGCCATCCCGGTGCTCGGCGTATGGTTCGGCCTGGATCAGCAGATTGCCCAAGGCACTGCCTTGGTGATGGTGGTGCCCAACGTGATGCTCGCCCTGTGGCGCTATCACCAGCGTAACCGTATCGAGCTGCGCCACGCATTGCCGCTGGGCGTGATGGGTTTCAGCTTTGCCTGGCTGGGCTCGATCTGGGCGGTGGGCCTGGATGCCGGCGCGATGCGTATCGGTTTTATTGTCTTTCTGGTGGCATTGTCGGCCTACAACCTGGTGCGCATGTTCACGCGTAATGCACCGCCGACTGCGCAGATGCGTTATTCCTGGCCATGGCTCGGGGTGTTGGGTGCCGTCTCCGGGTCCATGGGAGGCTTGTTTGGCGTGGGCGGCGCAGTGGTTGCCACGCCGGTGCTGACCAGTGTGTTTGGCACCACTCAGGTGGTCGCCCAAGGGTTGTCCCTGGCCCTGGCGCTGCCGAGCACGAGCGTCACCCTGGCCACCTATGCCTGGCACCATGAGGTCGACTGGATGATCGGCATCCCGCTGGCGCTCGGTGGCCTGCTCAGCATCAGTTTGGGCGTGAAAGTCGCCCATGCGCTGCCGGAGCGGTTATTGCGCGGGTTGTTCTGCGGCTTCCTGGTGGTGTGCGCGGTGATGCTGACCTTTAAAGTTTGAAACCTTCGACGATGTAATCGGCCAGGCAATCGGTGATGGGCGAGGCCATCAGCGGGTTACGCAACAAGCGCAGGTTCATCGACGGCAAGGGGGGGAAGCCGTCGTCGCTGCCGAGCACACGCAGGTCGTCGGTGACCAGGCTTTCCATGCTGACCATGGCCGCGAGGCCGGCGCTGACCACGGCCTGGATCGCCGCCCCGTTGGAGCTGTGATAGGCCAGGCGATAATCCCGTCCGGTCGTCTCCAATGCTGCGCAGGCCCACTGGGTGTAAAGGCAGTCGTCGCCAGAAACGGCCAGTGGCAAGGCGTCGTGTTCGTCCGTGCAGAAGCACGGCGCTGCCGCCCACACCATGCGCTCGGTGCGCAACAACTCACCGAGGTCGTTGCCCGGTTCGCGACTGATCACCGTCAACGCCAAGTCCTGTCGCTGCATCAGCACCGTTGAGGACTCACAGTGCATCTCGATCTGGATCAGTGGGTAAGCCTTGGAAAACTGTTTGAGAATGCCAGGTAGAAAACGCATCACGTAGTCATCTGGTGTGCCGATCCGTACCAGCCCGACCATATGGGGCTCGCGCAACGTGTTGAACACTTCGCTGTGCAGTTTCAGGATGCGCCGCGCATACCCCAGCAGCACCTGGCCTTCGGGCGTCAGCCGTACCTGGCGACCGTCGCGCTCGAATAACTTGCGCTGCAACACATCCTCTTCCAGGCGCTTCATCTGCATGCTCACCGCCGACTGGGTGCGGTTGACTCGTTCGCCCGCACGGGTAAAACCGCCCAGGTCGGCGATGGCGACGAAGGTGCGTAGCACTTCGGTGTCGATGCTGGGGTAGCCGGACAATTGATCAATCTCCGAGATGTATTGCATAAGAAACATTCGTTGGATTGATCATAAGGCCAGGTACACACTCGCGTCATCCCCACGGGAGGGCGAGAAGATGAAAGGTCAAAGAGGTTTTGTGTGGCTGGCGAAGCGGCCGCTCTTCGGGCTGTTGCAGACGCTCGTGCGTTGGCAGACGCTGCGTCATGAGCGTCAGTTGTTGGCGACGTTGAGCGACGCGGCGCTCAAGGATATCGGGCTTAGTCGTGCCGACGTGGTGAGGGAAAGCCACTGGCATTTCTGGGAAGACCCGCTGCGAAAATGACCTGGGATGCAGTAGGGTAGGTCGCGAGCACCCAAGGAGATGTCCATGCCCGCTGAACTGTCCTTTTCCCTCAAGCAAGCTCGACGCATGGCGCTGGCCGCCCAAAAATTTTCCGGGCGCCCGGCGCCTGCGCTGATCAGGGCCGCGCACCTCAATCGTGTGATTGAGCGCCTCGGTGTGTTGCAGATCGATTCGGTGAACGCCGTGGTGCGCTCCCACTACCTGCCGCTGTTTTCCCGCTTGGGCACTTACTCCCCTTTGCTGCTTGAACAGGCCGCCTGGAGCCAGGGGCGACGGCGCTCGCTGTTCGAGTATTGGGGGCATGAAGCTTCGTTGCTGCCGATGGCGTTGTACCCGCTGATGCGCTGGCGCATGCAACGGGCGCAGCAGGGGCGGGGGATCTATCAGCAGATGGCGCGGTTCGGGCGTGAGCAGCAGGCCACGATCCAGCGCGTTCTGAAGATTGTCGAGCAACAGGGCGCCCTGGGTGCTGGCAGCCTGTCGACCCGCGAAGAGCGTGCCGGCCCCTGGTGGGATTGGAGTGATGAAAAGCACGCGCTCGAATGGCTGTTTGCCGCAGGCCTGGTCACCGTTGCCGGCCGGCGCGGGTTTGAGCGGCTCTATGATTTACCGGAGCGGGTGATTCCGGATGAGGTGCTTCAAGCCTCGGTGAGTGAAGCCGACGCCCAGCGTGGTTTGTTATTGCACAGCACGACCGCGTTAGGCATCGGGACTGAAAAAGACCTGCGCGATTACTTCCGTCTGGACCCTGCCGACAGTCGCAGTCGCCTGGCTGAACTGGTGGAGGACGGGCAATTACTGAGCTGTCAGGTGCAAGGTTGGAAGCAGCCGGCGTATTGCCTGCCCGAGCCGAAGGTGCCACGCAAGGTGTCGGCCAGCGCATTGCTGTCGCCGTTCGATTCACTGATCTGGGAGCGTAGTCGCACCGAGCGGCTGTTCGATTTCCGTTATCGGTTGGAGATCTACACCCCGCAGGACAAGCGGGTGTACGGCTACTACGTGCTGCCGTTCTTGCACCACGAGCGTATTGCCGCGCGAGTCGACCTGCGTGCCGAACGCGCCAATGGGCGCCTGGCCGTGCACGCGGTGCACGAGGAAGAGCCGGGGCTGGATGATGAGGGGATGCAGGCGTTGGCGCTGAACCTGCGGCAAATGGCCGACTGGCTGGGGCTGGAACACCTCCAGCTCAATTGCCAGCGGCCCAGTGCCGCCCGGTTGCGGATAGCCATGCTGCACTTGTAGGCGCACGGTACTTGTGTGGTGAGCAGGCTTTTTTAGTGAGCAAGCGTGTTGCGGCAAGCGGGTTTGATTGTGGCGAGCGGGCTTGCCCCGCATTGGGCTGCGAGGCCGCCCCAATAAGGTCACCGCATTTCTTCTTGTTGAACCGGGAGACTGGTTTTAGGGCCGCTACGCGCCCCAACGCGGGGCAAGCCCTAATGCCGTTCAGTTAAGGCTTTTTTGTAGGAGCGAGCTTGCTCGCGAAGAACTCACAGGCGCCGCGTTTGCCGTTCGAGTGGACCCGGTTGTACCGCACCAGTGCGGTGGAAGTGGATTGCGGGTTGGGGTTTGGCTGGAGTCACGCGCTGGCGCACAGGCTTTCTGTGGTGGGCGATTCGGTCGTCTGGATTGACCATGAAAACCGCACGACTGAGTTCCCGCTGCCCACCGCGGCTCGCCCCGCGATCACCAACAGCCTGGCTGAAGCGGCGATCTATCTGGGCGCTTCGCCGGATGAACTGGTGCTGGCCCAGGCGGCGCGGTTTTATCACTTTCGCGACGGTGTATTGGTCTCGATCAGTGATGCGTATGACAACCGCCTGCGAATTTTCCGCGACGTATTGGGGCGCATCGAACGGTTGGATAACGGCGCGGGCCGGTCGCTGTTTTTGCGCTATGAACGGGGCCGCATTGTGGCGGTGGACTACCAGGTTCAGCGCGCCAAGGGGCATGAACCCTACGTCTGGGTGACGGAGCAGCACGTTGTTGCCTACGCCTATGACGACGCTGGACGGCTGGTCTCGGCGACCAATGCCGTCGGCGAAAGCGAGGTGTATCGGTACGACGAGCAGCACGTGATTCTTGAGCGTGGCTTGGCCGGTGGGGCGAGTTTCTTCTGGGCGTGGGAACGGTCTGGCAAGGCGGCGCGATGTGTCCGGCATTGGGCCAGTTTTTCGCAGATGGACACGCGCTATGTCTGGGGCGAGGACGGTCGCGTCACGGTGCACAACGCCGATGGCAGTCAGGAAGTGTATGTCCATGACCACCGGGCGCGGCTGGTGCAGCGGATTGATCCGGACGGTGCGCAGCACTTCAAATCCTACGATGACAAAGGTCGGCTAACGGTCGAGCAGGACCCGTTGGGGGCGGTGACGGCGTATCAGTACGACGAAGCCGGGCGCTTGGTCGCGCTGTTTCCGGGGGATGACGAGCCGACGTCCTACGAGCATGACAATGGCTTCGTGAACGGAACGGCAAGGGTCACCAACTCGTCACCGAATACCGCTACGACTGCCAGCATCGGCTGATCGGCATTACCCAACCCGACGGCCAAACCGCGAGCTATCGCTATGACCCGTTTGGGCGGCGCATCAGCAAGACCGCGGATCGCATAACCACGGAGTTTTTCTGGCAAGGCGACAAACTGATTGCCGAACACCACGCCGAAAAGCATCGCAGCTACCTCTACGAACCGGACAGCTTTCGCCCACTGGCGCTACTGGAAGGCTTCGGCCCAAAAGACACAACGCCCTACCATTACCAACTCGACCACCTCGGCACACCGCAGGAGCTCACCGCCCCCGACGGTGAAATCGTCTGGTCCGCCCACTACCGCGCCTACGGCGAAATCACCCGGCTCGACATCGGAACAGTCGACAACCCACTGCGTTTTCAGGGTCAGTACTTCGATCAGGAAAGCGGGCTGCACTACAACCGCCATCGCTACTACAATCCGGATGTTGGTCGTTATCTGACGCCTGATCCGGTGAAGTTGGCGGGTGGGATCAATGGGTACTTGTACGCGCCCAACCCGACCGGGTGGGTTGATCCTTTGGGGCTCAGCGCAAATTGCCCTGGATCAATAAGAAAAAATCCCGCTTGCGCTACTCCTACTGAACCGGGTGCCCCTGACGTTTCTCGTAAGGGGGCTTTCAGGCAAGCTAAAAGAGATGCCCATATACCGATGAATCAGAGCCCAGATGTGATGACCCACCCGAAAACAGGACGGACGACACAGTACAAAATAGAAAACATGACCGATTTGAATGATAAAAAAATACTGGATGCCACCGGCCACCCTATCAAGACGAGGGTATATCAATTTACAAGAAAAGATGGCACGCAAGTCCTTATTCAAGATCATTCTGCAGGGCATAAATACGGTAGAGCAGATGGAATTGGAGATCAAACAACACATTTCAATCTACGACCTATTGAACAACCGCGGAACGGAAAACTCATCGACGCAGAAGCACACTACTTCTTCAGGAAAAAAATGAACTACTGGAATGAACTAGATAAAAATATATTCTTTGAAAAAATTTTTAGCCAGCCTGTAGAGATAGGAGAAATCACTCTCTTCTCCTTACAAATAGACAATGATCGACCGTCTTTGGGGATTGGGTTCGACATACCTGATTTCCCAGATATTCTACCGGAAAAATGGAAAAACAAAGGTTACAACGTTTGCAGACTTGGTGTTGATTGTCATGGCATTAGCGATCTAAAAATACTCAACATACCCGGCCGAGATAATTTTTACGTAAAAGTAAAAAAAGAAAAGGGTCAACTCTGCTTCTATGCTGCCAACAAAAATTCCTTAATCGAATTTAAGGCCAAGAGCATCTCAATTTGCGACCCTAACGTTTACATCAGAGGTAATGATGAAAATTTTTAACAGAAAGGTAGCAGAAAGTGGACAGAACTATTATAGGCTAAAGATCCGACTCACTGCTCGGTTAAATAGCCCCACTTTTTTCCAAGAGATTTTCAGAAGAATGGCCTACAAAAAGAGAATGAACATCAACAACAGCTGTAGGATTTAACTCTAAAGCCGAAGAGTACTTATTTAAAAAATATACATCCAATACACTTACCACTGGAGACCTCTGTAAAAAAATGAAAACAGCAACATCTACTCCATAATTAAAAACCGCCCAAGCAACCCTAGAAAAATACAAAACCTAGCTTTAGAGGGATCACACAAAGCCGTTCTAGTTATTCAAAAATCCGAAACGGAAATAGAGGAACTTTGGTTCAAAATGACAGTATTTGAAAATCTCATCACCCCTGAGAAAATCAGGGTCTTTTTGGAGTCGCATGCCAATATATTGTTATGCAGATTTTACGATTCAGAAACACATGCCGCAGCTCAGTTCTTCTATAAAACCAGCCACGAGAATGAAATCATTCTCGAAAAAACAAGAAACCTCTTTAACAAAATAAATATTGAAGATATTCACTTCTACATAAACCGCACAAAAAACACATAAAAACGAGCACAACAGAAAAACAGGACTAGGAAGGGATCAAAACTTTTTACAGTCTGAACATTCTATTCACTGCTCCATTAAATAAATCCGTCCGCGTTGCCCCAGGCCCCGCCGCCCACACTTTCAAGGAAAAAAATGAAGCATTGGAATGATCTTGATGGAACTATTTTTTTCAACAAGCTTTTCAAGCAACCAGTTGAAATCGGAAAAGCTTATATACATTCACTGCGAATAGAAAATGATAACAATGACTTGGGCATAGGTTTTGACATACCAGAATTTCCTGAATGCCTGCCTGAAAAATGGAAAGATAAAGGATACAACGCATGCCGAATTGGACTGACCTGCTCAGAAATTAGCGATTTGAAAATAATAAACCTACCCATTAGGGAAGTTTTTCTCATAACAATAAAGCAAGAAAACGAGTACTTTTTCTTAGCTGCAAAATCTAAAAATGCCTCTATTGAATTCAAGACCAGATGGCTTTCCCTATCCGGTCCCTCGGTTTATATGAACTGTCCTGGACCAGAAGATTACGACTGGTCGGACGAAATTTAGTAAAAACAAAGCATCGATGCACTGAACGCTAACTATGAGTGTCATAGCAAACGCCAATTCGCTCCCCCGCCCACCCCCACCTAAACTCTCCCCATGTTATTTCAACGGACAGAGGATTCACCATCATGGGCAAACGTCATCCCAATCTCCCCGCCTGGCAATGGCGCAACTACCCGCAAAACCATCAGCACCCGACCAACCTGGCGCTGCACCTGATCGCCGTGCCGCTGTTTATCATCGGCTTCCTGTTGATCGTTTCCGGTGTGTTCAGCCTGAGCTTGGCCAGTTTTGCGGTGGGTGTTGTCGGTATCCTCGCCGGCCTGGGCTTGCAGCGGCAGGGTCATCGACTGGAAGTTCAAGCCAGCGAGCCGTTCAGTGACCGTAAAGACGCCGTACAACGCTTGATCGTCGAGCAGTTCGTGACCTTCCCACGCTTTGTGTTGAGCGGTGGCTGGTGGCGCGCCTGGCGTCAGCGCCACCACCACTGATAGCCGGCTTAGGCGAAGACCACCACGGTCTGGCGGCTGATCGCGATCAGTTCGCCGGTCGGGCTCCATAGCGCAGCGGCGGCGTGGCCGTAGCCGTCGCGGGCGTGTTCGATGTTGACGAGATACTGGCACCAGTCGAGGGTGGTGAGGTTTTGCAGCGGCTGGATGAATTCGATGGTCCAGGTCAGGGTGCTGCCCGGCGCCGGTTTCTTCAGGTGCGGGAGCAAGGCCGGTGGCCACGCGTCGACAAGTGCGAGGATGTGCGCTTCGGTCAGTGGTTCTTCTTTCACATCCCCACGTAACCGAACCCAGCCGCCCATGTCACGGGATTTATTGCCGGTAAATGGCAGGCCGCCGACACTCCAACGCATCGCCAGGTGCCGCATGAATTCGGGGGTGACGCCCTTGATATACGGCAGTTCCTGGCACTCATCCCAATGCTTGAACGTCGGTGGCGGTTCGCTCCCGACCAAGATCTGCGACTCGCGGGACGCGCCGAAACTGGCCTGCACCAGCGTCGCAACTTCGCCGTTTTGCACCACACGACCGAGCAACTGGCTGACCGCCTTGCCTTCGCGCAGCACTTCGACTTGATAGCTTGCGGGTACATCGGGCGCAACCGGACCGACGAAGGTAACCGCCAGCGAGCGCAATGGCCGATCGGCAGGCACGTGGGCGCGCAAAGCTTCGTATTGCAAAGCGACGAGCAGGCCGCCGAAGGTCGCACGGCCCTGGGCCCATTCTGCGGGGATGGTGATATCCAACGGGTGGCTACGGGCAGCGTCGAGCAAATCACTAAAGCGCATGGCGACCTCACATCAAGAAAACCGATGCTGGATCTTAACCATCGTGACGGCCAGGTACAGCGCCTATTCCGGCCAAAAGCCGGACCGGTTTAAAAACAATCGGCGCTGAGCTTATCCAGCACTCGGTCCGCCTGCCCTTCAGCCTTGACCATGGTCCGTTGCCATACCGCGACACACGGCTGCAGATCGGCTTGATGTTCGGCCTGGGCCAACCATTGCCAGCAATCATGCCAATCGCCAAGCGCGCCTTGGGCATCCTTCAGGCGCGACAGGGCTTTGGCCGGGAGCTTGTCCAGTTCGGGATAGGCTTCGGCGGCATAGCGCACGCGCTTGATCAGCAACCGCAAACGGTGGCGATCATGGCTGGGATCCTTCAGTGCTTCGTCGAGTTTCTGCCATTGCTTGGCCAGGCGTTTCTCGATGCGCAGGCGCAAGCCCTTGAGCAATTTCTGGTGTTGGGACGCTCGGATAAACCGTGGGAATGCATCGAGAATTTGCAGCAGGTGAGCCAACTCAGGACCTTGAGCCACCTGGCGGTAGGCATCGGGCTGCAGCCGCAGGCGGCGGTCGGCGGCGTCGTGGTGACCATGCTGGTGCAGGTAGGCGGCCAGTACTTCACGGTCACGCAGCGGAGTGGTCAATTGGCCGACCGTGCTGGCGGCCAATTCAAGGTGTTCGACGCCCGGCAGCCCACGCAAAGGGCGCAACAAGCTGCGCAGGCGTCGCACGGTAGTGCGCAAATCATGCAGGGCTTCATCATCGGTAACGGCGGCAAGGCGAGCCTGGCAGCTCAGTAACCCTACTTCCAGGCCAATGACCTGAGCGACTAACTGATCGACCAAAGCTGACATCCTGCCCTCACTTCTCGATGAAAAACCCTATTCGCTCCCTGGGATCAACGCCCAGCGCGCGACTCACGAATATAGAACCGCGCCTTTTCAGCTTTGTTGGAGCAGCCTTCGAACGCTTCAAACTGTTGCTGGGTCTTCGCGCCTGTCAACAGGGACAAGGCCTTGGAATAGCTCACGGTGCCGGCAAAGCCTTCGGCCTTGGCCAGGTCCAACTCTTTCCACGCTGCATCCAATTGGGTGCCGCAGCTGTCGCGGTATGCGGTTTTCCCGGCGCAACCGGCCAGGGCCAACATGATCACAGGCACACACATCCAGGCTTTCATCGATGACACCTCAAAATAAGAAAAACAGTCGTACGGTGTAGACGTTGCCTACAAGGAAAAGTGCCTTATCCATAGCCTGAAATCAGAAGCGCCTATTGCCAGAGCATACCCGAGCCGAGGCGCTATTCTGGAAAATTATTGCACGGTTCATGAAGATTGAAGCAGCCCCCTCAATGGGTGCATTGTGAGCGCCTGCTTAATGAAGGACATCGACCATGAAAAAGCGTGTTGCCTTGGTGCTGGGCTCCGGCGGGGCCCGGGGCTACGCCCATATCGGGGTGATCGAGGAAATCGAACGGCGCGGCTACGACATCGCCTGTATCGCAGGCTGTTCCATGGGCGCGGTGGTGGGCGGGATCTACGCCGCCGGCAAGCTCGATGAGTATCGAAACTGGATCGAAAGCCTCGACTACCTGGATGTCTTGCGCTTGGTGGACGTCAGTTTTCGTCTCGGTGCGATCCGTGGCGAGAAAGTCTTCGGGCAAATCCGCAAGATCGTTGGCGAAATCAATATCGAAGAACTGCGCATCCCCTACACGGCCGTGGCCACCGACCTGACCAACCAACAGGAAATCTGGTTCCAGGAAGGCTGCCTGCACCAGGCCATGCGTGCCTCGGCGGCGATCCCCAGCCTGTTTACGCCCGTGATGCAGGGCAACCGCATGCTGGTGGACGGCGGCCTGCTCAACCCGCTGCCGATCGTGCCCGTGGTGTCGAGCCATTGCGACCTGATCATCGCGGTGAACCTCAACGCCACCAACCAGAAGCACTACCATTTACCCGTGATCCCACGCCCGCCGGCATTCAAGAGCCGGTTCAACAGCCTGGCGAAGTCACTGGGTTCGCACCTGCCGTTTCGCCGCAAGCAGGCCGAGCAACTGATGAAGCTGGAACAGGAAGCCTTGCAGGCCCAGGCGGCCGAGATCAACCCATGGCTGGAATCGGCTGAACCCGAATCCCAGCAACCTGCCGCCGCGCCCGAAAAGGCCGGGGCGCCGAAATCGGCCACGGGCTCGTTCATCATCGATAACGTCGGGCCGGCGTCGCTGCTGGACTTGATCAACCAGAGCTTCGAGGTGATGCAGACGTCGTTGGCGCAGTACAAGATCGCCGGCTATCCGCCGGATATCCTGATCAACGTGCCGAAACGGGTGTGTCGGTTTTTCGAGTTCTACAAGGCGCCGGAGTTGATCGCCCTGGGCAGGGAGATTGCCAGCGATACGCTGGATCGCTATGAAAGTGAACAGCGCTGAACGGTGTGCTGGGGCTGAGGGCTAAGCCCCCAACAACCGATACCCTACCCCCGCCTCGGTCACAATAAACCGTGGCTGCGTCGGATCGTCCGCCAGTTTCTGGCGCAGATGGCCCACCACGATGCGCAGGTAATGGCTGTCTTCGACGTGGGTGGGGCCCCAGATGTCCTTGAGCAATTGCTGCTGGGTAATCACCCGCCCGGGGTGGCGTGCCAGTTGTGCCAGAACCGCGTACTCCTTGCGGGTCAGTGCCACTTCCTCGCCATCCAGCAACACGCGACGATAAGCCAGGTCCACCGTCAGCGGGCCGAAACTCAAGGCCGCTTCCTGGGCTTCTCCCGCGGGCGCCTGACGCAGCAATGCACGCACCCGGGCGAGAAACTCCTGGATGCCAAAGGGTTTGGTGACGTAATCGTTCGCGCCTCCATCCAGGGCCTCGACCTTCTGTATCTCACTGGCCCGTACCGACAACACCAGGACCGGCACCGTCGACCATTCGCGAAACTCGCGCAGCACTTGCTGGCCGTCCATATCCGGCAGGCCAAGGTCGAGCACCAGCAAGTCCGGCTTGCTCAATGCCGCCTGCGCCAGGCCTTCGTTGCCGCTGCCGGCCTCGATCACTTTGTACCCCTGGGAGGCCAGGCTGATGCGCAGGAATTTGCGGATCTGCGGTTCGTCATCGATGACCAAAATCGTCGCGGTCTGGCTCATGGTGTCCAATCAAAATCCATAAAAAAAAGAGAGTAGCTCACGCCTCGCGCTCCAGGCCAGGCTGTGCCGGCAACGGCAGGAACAAGGTGATGCAGGTGCCCCGCCCGTCAATGCCATCGGCGACGCTGATATGCCCGCCATGGGCGCCGACCATGCCCTGGCAGATCGCCAGGCCCAACCCGGTGCCCTGCCCGCCCCGATCGCCCCGGGCAGCGGTGTAGAACATATCGAAAATCTTCGCGCGCTCGTCCTCGGGAATCCCCGGCCCCTCATCGGCCACGGCGAAAAACAGCTGGTTGCCAGACACTCCGGCGCTCAGTTGCAAACGTCCCTGGGGCGGCGAGAACCGCGCGGCATTTTCCAGCACGTTGACCAGGGCTTGCTCGATCAAGGCCGCATGCACATAGAGCAACGGCAGTTCCGGCGGCACATCAGTGCTCACCTGCAAAGGCGCCAGCACCGCACGCAGACGGCCAAGGGCACTGCCGACGATATCGCCGGGCGACACCCAATCCCGCGCCAGCTTCAGCGCGCCGTGGCCCAGGCGCGTCATGTCCAGCAGGTTCTGGATGTAGCGGTCGAGGCGCTCGGCTTCGTCACGGGTACCTTCGAGCAACTCGCGGCGATCCTCCAGCGGGATAGCTTCACCCAGCGCCAGGAGGCTGTCGATGCTGCCACGCATGGAGGTCAACGGCGTACGCAAATCATGGGACACCGAGGCGAGCAAGGCGCTGCGCAGTTGCTCGGTTTCGCCGTGCAGGCGCGCCGACTCCAGTTCCTGCGCCAGTTGCGCCCGCGCCAACGCCTGCGCCAGCGGTTGACTCAAGGCCGTCAGCAGGCGACGGCGTTGGCCGCTCAATTCCAGGCCCGGTTTTGCACTGACACCGAGCAGGCCCAGCGGGCCCTCTTCACCTGACAGCGGCCACCACCACCAGCGCCCAAGTGGCAAGGTGCCAGTGCCTTTGCCGGCGGGTTGATCGTGCTGCCAGGCCCAATCAGCGGCAGCGCGCTCGGCTTCGGTGAAGACCAGCGGGCCACCGGTCTCGACTTTCCAATCGCCTTGGCCGTCGCGATTGACCAGGCACAAGTCCAGGTCGCTCCAGCCTTCCAGATGATGGGCCGCCGCGCTGATCACCGCCTGGCGATCCGTGGCCGCCGTAAGCTTGCGCGACAGGTCCAGCAGTTCGCTGGTTTCTTCCTGGGTATCGCGCAAAGCCTGCAGCTGCCGGCGTTGTCGCGCAGCAAGATTGCCGGTGAGCGCCGCCATCAGCAGGAAGAACAGCAACGTCAGCACGTCCTCTTCACGCTGGATGGCGAAGGAAAAACGGGGTGGGATAAACAGGAAGTCGTACGTCAGGAACGACAACGCCGCACACACCAGTGACGGCCCCAGGCTGCTACGCACCGCCACCAGCAACACCGCAGCGAGAAACACCAGCGAGATATTCGGCAGCGGCAACACACTGGACACGCCCCAGGCCACGGCCGCCGCGACGACCGTCGCGACAACCGCCAAAGCGTAATCGAACCACACCAGCCCATGCACCTCCGGCAGGCGAGGCGGCGGCGGCATGTCGTCGCTGTAGAGCACGCTGATTTCCAGGCCGTGCGCATTCCGCAACAACCGCGCCGCCAGCCCCCCACCAAACAGCCGGCGCCGCCAGCGTGGCCGTGACTGCCCCACCAGCAACAGGCTGGCGCGACGTTCGGCGGCATGCTGGATCAACGTCTTGGCCACCTCGCCCGCGCGCAGCAGTACCACTTCACCGCCCAGGCGTTCGGCCAGTTGCTGGGCATTTTGCAGGCGCAGGCGCGATTGTTCGTCCCGTGCGCGGCCGTTGTCGATATGCACCAGGCTCCACGGCAAATGCCGACGCTGGGCCACGCGGCTGGCATGTCGCACCAGGCGCTCGGCTTGTGCATCACCATCAATCCCCACCAGTAAACGACCGCGCACCGCTGGCGCGGCCTGGCCGAGCTGGCGATACCCCTGGGCCAGGTCATCATCGACGTGGGCGGCGGCGGTTTGCATCGCCAGCTCGCGCAAGGCCATCAGGTTGGTCTGGGTGAAAAATGCGTCGATGGCCGCGCGGGCCTGCTCGGGCACATACACCTTGCCGTCACGCAGGCGCTCCAGCAACTCACGGGACGGCAGGTCGATCAGCAGCAGTTCGTCGGCCTCTTGCAGCACCCAGTCCGGCAGGGTTTCGCGCACCTGTACGCCGGTGATGCCGCGCACTTGGTCGTTGAGGCTTTCCAGATGCTGGACGTTGACCGTGGTGAACACGTTGATGCCAGCCGCGAGCAGCTCCTGGATGTCTTGCCAGCGCTTTTCATGGCGGCTGCCAGGGGCGTTGCTGTGGGCCAGCTCGTCCACCAGCACCAGTTGGGGCTTGGCGGCGAGCAGGCCGTCGAGGTCCATCTCTTCGAGCATCACGCCACGGTATTCACTGCGCAGCAACGGTTGTTGCGGCAGGCCACTGAGCAAGGCTTCGGTCTCGGCGCGGCCGTGGGTTTCGACCACGCCGGCGATCACCTTGACGCCCTGGCGCAACTGGGTGTGCGCCGCCTGGAGCATGGCGTAGGTCTTGCCTACCCCCGGCGCGGCGCCGAGGAAGACTTTGAGCCGACCACGCCCGTCCCGGGGCAGATCGGCTAGGAAAGCATCGGCGCGGCCGGAGTCGCTCATGCAGGGGTCCTTCAACAATTAGGGGAGGAGCGAGCTTGCTCGCGAAAAACTCAAGAGCGCCGCGTTCATGCTGGACGCCCGCGTCATCGTTAACGACCTTCGCGAGCAAGCACGCGCCTACAGAGGATCATAGTTTTTCCAACGCCATGTTCAGCGCCAGCACATTCACCACTGGCGGCCCCACCAGCGGGCTTTCGATATGCGCATCCAGCAAGCGTTGCAGCGTGGACACCGGCACATTCCGCGCGGCCGCTACCCGCGCCAGTTGATAGGCAATCGCCTCGGGTGGCAAGTGTGGATCAAGACCGCTGCCAGAGGTAGTCAGCGACACCAGAGGCACTGGGCCCTGGCTCGGCACCAGTTGCTTGTTCGCATCGTCGAACACGCGGGTGGCCAGCGCCGGGTTGCTTGGGCCAAGGTTGCTGGCGCTGCTGGACACGGTAGCAAACGCGCCCGCCGAAGGGCGTGGGTGGAACCAGCTGTCACCGGTAAAATCCTGGGCGATCAGGCTGGAGCCACGCACCTTGCCGCTGGCGTCGCGCACCAGGCTGCCGTTGGCCTGGTCCGGGAAGGCAACTTGGGCGACACCGGTTACCACCAGTGGGTAGGCGACGCCGGTGATCAGGGTCATGAGCACCAGCAGGCTCAGGGCCGGGCGGATTATGTTGGACATTTCAAACTCCTCAATTCGGTCTTTGCAACCTGTGGGCACGGGGATGGTGCCCACGGGTATCGGGTCAAACCAGGTGCAGCGCAGTCAGCAGCATGTCGATCGCCTTGATGCCCACGAATGGCACCAGGATCCCGCCCAACCCGTAGATCAACAGATTGCGCCGCAGCAATGCCGCCGCACTCGCCGCTTGCACCCGCACACCGCGCAGGGCCAGGGGGATCAACACCACGATGATCAGCGCGTTGAACACGATGGCCGAGAGGATCGCGCTTTGCGGACTCTGCAAGTGCATCACGTTGAGCACACCCAATTGCGGGTAGATCGAGGCGAACAGCGCCGGCAGGATCGCAAAGTACTTGGCCACGTCGTTGGCGATGGAAAAGGTTGTCAGCGCGCCACGGGTCACCAGCAACTCCTTGCCGATCTGCACCACGTCCAGCAGCTTGGTCGGGTCGCTGTCGAGGTCGACCATGTTCGCGGCCTCGCGAGCGGCCTGGGTACCGTCGTTCATGGCCATGCCGACGTCCGCCTGGGCCAGCGCCGGGGCGTCGTTAGCACCGTCGCCGCACATGGCAACCAAGCGACCGTCATTTTGCTCATGGCGAATGCGTGCGAGTTTTTTCTCTGGAGTGGCTTCGGCGAGTACGTCATCCACGCCGGCTTCGGCCGCAATCGCAGCAGCGGTCAGCGGGTTGTCGCCGGTCACCATCACGGTGCGAATCCCCAGCTTGCGCAGTTCGGCGAAACGTTCGCGAATGCCAGGCTTGACCACGTCTTTGAGATGGATCGCCCCCAGCAACTTGCCATCGGCGCACACCAGCAACGGTGTGCCACCGCTCTGGGCGATCTTGTCGATTTCCCGCGATAGCGCGGGTTGCAGGTCGCTGCGTGGTTGACCGATAAACGCCAGCAGCGAATCCACGGCGCCTTTACGGAACACGCGCCCCTGGTAGTCGACGCCAGACAAGCGGGTTTCAGCGGTGAACGGGACGGCGGTCAATTCATCCAGGGACGGCTCGGCCTGAGGGTGCAAGGCACGCAGGTATTCGACGATGGATTTGCCTTCCGCCGTGTCATCCGCCAGCGAGGCCAGCAGTGCGCCTTCGGCCAACTCCCGTCCGCTCACACCCGGTGCCGCGACCACGGCCGAGCAGCGACGGTTACCAAAGGTGATGGTGCCGGTCTTGTCCAGCAGCAACACATGCACGTCCCCCGCCGCTTCCACGGCGCGGCCGGACTTGGCGATGACATTGAGGCGCACCAGGCGGTCCATGCCAGCGATACCGATGGCCGACAACAAGCCCCCGATGGTGGTCGGAATCAACGTTACCAGCAGGGCAACCAGGAACACCAAGGGCAGGCTGCCATTGGCGAAGTGAGCGAACGGTTGCAGCGTCACTACCACCAGCAGGAAGATCAGGGTCAGGCCGATCAGCAGGATATCCAGCGCGACTTCATTGGGGGTTTTCTGGCGCTTGGCCCCTTCCACCAGGGCAATCATGCGGTCCAGGGTCGACTCGCCAGGGTTGGCGGTGATGCGGATCAGCAGCCAGTCCGAGACCAGGCGTGTGTTGCCGGTGACGGCGGAACGGTCGCCGCCGGACTCGCGGATCACGGGGGCGGATTCACCGGTGATCGCCGCTTCGTTGACCGCCGCGATACCTTCGATGACCTCGCCGTCGCCGGGGATCATTTCCCCGGCGGCGACGCGCACCACATCACCTTTGCGCAGGCTGGTGGCGGGCACGACCTTGAAACTGCCATCGGCTTCCTTGCGGCGCGCGCTCAAGCCCTCGCTGCCGGCCTTGAGGCTGTCGGCGCGGGCCTTGCCACGCCCTTCGGCCAAGGCTTCGGCGAAGTTGGCGAACAGCACGGTGAACCACAGCCACACGGCGATCTGCACGGCGACGAAGGTCGGCACCGCCGTGTCCGGCACAAAGCACAGCACGGTGGTGAGGATCGCGGTCAGCTCGACCACCAGCATCACCGGCGAGCGTTGCAGCTGGCGTGGGTCGAGCTTGACGAACGCCTGGACCAGCGCCGGGCGCCACAGGGCGGAAATAGCGGTTTTGGCGGGTTCCTGGTGTTTGACCGGGGTCGCGTTTTTTGCAGGCATATTCATTTTCATATCCCTCAGAAACCCATGCTCAAGTGTTCAGCAATGGGGCCCAGCGCCAGCGTTGGCAGGAAGGTCAGGCCGCCCACCAGCAAAATGGTCACGGTCAACAGGGTCACGAACAGCGGGCCGTGGGTGGGGAAGCTGTTCTGGCCAATCGGTGCGGTTTTCTTCATCGCCAGGCTGCCGGCCAGGGCCAGTACCGGGAGGATGTAGCCGAAACGACCGATCAACATGCCCAGGCCCAACATCAAGTTATGGAACGGGGTGTTGGCACTGAAACCGCCAAACGCCGAACCGTTGTTGGCACTGGCTGAGGTATAGGCATAGAGCAACTGACTGAAACCATGGGGGCCGGGGTTGCTGATGGCACTGGCCGGGCCAGGCAAACTGGAGGCAATAGCTCCCAGCACCAGCACGCCAATCGGCATCACCATCAAGGTCACGACCAGCAATTGCACTTCCTTGGCTTGCAACTTCTTACCCAGGTATTCCGGGGTACGACCGATCATCAGGCCGGCGAGGAATACGGCAATCAACACGTTGAGCAGCATCCCGTACATGCCGGCGCCGACGCCGCCGAAGATCACTTCGCCGACCATCATGTTGACCAGTGCCACCATCCCGCTCAGCGGGTTGAGGCTGTCCTGCATGCCGTTGACCGAACCGTTGGACGCCGCGGTGGTGGTCACCGACCACAGCACGGTACCGGTGGTGCCGAAGCGCGCTTCCTTGCCTTCCAGCGGTGCGGTCTGTTCCACGGCCGGGTTGTTCAGCGCCGGGTTGGGCTGGTACTCGGCCCACAGCGACGTCGCGCCGCCGATCAGGAACAGCGCGAGCATGCAGCCGAGGATCGCACGGCTCTGACGCAGGTCTTTGACGTAGTGGCCGAAGGTGAACACCAGCGCCACCGGGATCAGGATGATCGAGGCCAGCTCGAACAGGTTGGCCCAGGCGGTCGGGTCTTCAAACGGGTGCGCCGAGTTGACGCCGAAGAAACCGCCACCGTTGGTGCCCAATTGCTTGATCGCAATCTGGCTCGCCGCCGGGCCCAGGGGGATCACTTGATCCACGCCTTGCAGGGTCACGGCATCCACGTAATGGGCGAAGGTTTGCGGCACGCCCTGCCACACCAGGAACAGCGCCAGCACCAGGCACAACGGCAACAGACCATAGAGGGTGGCGCGGGTCATATCGACCCAGAAGTTACCCAGGGTTTGGGTGGATTTGCGACCGATCCCACGGCACAGCGCGACCAGGACGGCGAGGCCGGTGGCGGCACTGACAAAGTTCTGCACGGTCAACCCGGCCATCTGGCTGAGGTAGCTCAGAGAGGCTTCACCGCTGTAGGACTGCCAGTTGGTGTTGGTCATGAAACTGACCGCGGTGTTGAAGGCCAGGGTCCATTCCTGACCCGGCAATTTCTGCGGGTTCAGTGGGAGATAGTCCTGGAACAGCAGGATCGCGAACAACAGCAAAAAGCCCGCGAGGTTGAACGCGAGCAAGGCCAGCATGTATTTCTGCCAGCTTTGTTCCTGCTGCTCATCTACCCCGGCAATGCGATAACACGCACGCTCGACCGGGCCGAACACGGGGGTGAGCCAAGTGCGCTGGCCTTCCATCACCTTGTAGTAGAACCGACCCAGAAACGGCGCCGGCACCAGCACCACGGCGAAGAAGGCGATGATCAGCCAATAGTCATAACTGTGCATAGCCTGCTCCTAGTTCCGATCCGCGCGTAACAGCGCAACCAGCAGATAAATGAACAGCGCCACGGCCAATAGCAGTGACACCCCGTCCAGAACGCTCATGGAAGTCTCTCCGTTTAGCGGCGAGTGCCGCGTGTGGGGCAATTGTCGGCAGGAGTGGTGTAAAGGAACGAGAGCGACGGGGTGGTCGGGGCGTAAAGACGGCGTAAAGAGTGGGTTTATGCGGGGTTTACAGGGGGGGGTTGTGCTGGATTGGAGGGCCTCATCGGGGGCAAGCCCCCTCCCACATTTTGACCGGTGTACGCAGGCCAAGTGTGGGAGGGGGCTTGCCCCCGATGAGGCCCTCCCAGCCACCCCCGCACTTATCTGGTGCAATACCGGAAAATTTCAAACGCCAAACCATCCCCCAGACGACAGTTGCGCCGCTTTACGACACGGTTGGGAGGCATGGCATGTCCGCTGCAACACCTTGAATCACATTCCAAACCGTTCACGGAGCGCATCACGATGAACACACAACTCAAACCCACCCTGGGCACCCTGCACTTATGGGGCATCGCCGTCGGGCTGGTGATATCGGGTGAATACTTCGGCTGGAGTTATGGCTGGGGCGTTGCCGGGACCCTGGGCTTCCTGGTGACCTCATTGATGGTCGCGGCGATGTACACCTGCTTTATCTTCAGTTTCACCGAGCTGACGACGGCGATTCCTCATGCGGGTGGGCCGTTTGCCTACAGCCGTCGCGCCTTTGGTGAGAAAGGTGGCTTGATCGCCGGGCTGGCGACCCTGATCGAATTTGTCTTCGCCCCGCCCGCCATCGCATTGGCCATTGGCGCCTACCTGAATGTGCAATTTCCAGCACTGGACCCGAAACACGCGGCCGTCGGCGCCTATATCGTCTTTATGGGCCTGAACATCCTCGGCGTGAAACTCGCCGCCACCTTCGAATTGGTGGTGTGCGTGCTGGCCGTCGCCGAATTGCTGGTGTTCATGGGCGTGGTCGCCCCGGCCTTCAGCTTCAGCAATTTCGCACTGAACGGCTGGGCCGGTTCCGACACCTTCGGCGCCCCGGCGATTGCCGGGATGTTTGCCGCGATCCCCTTCGCCATCTGGTTTTTCCTCGCCATTGAAGGTGCGGCCATGGCGGCTGAAGAGGCAAAAGATCCCAAGCGCACCATTCCAAAGGCCTACATCAGCGGCATCCTGACCCTGGTGATCCTGGCCATGGGCGTGATGTTCTTCGCCGGCGGCGTGGGTGACTGGCGCACCCTGTCGAATATCAACGACCCGCTGCCACAGGCGATGAAAACCGTGGTGGGTGAAAGCTCCGGCTGGCTGCACATGCTGGTATGGATCGGCCTGTTCGGGCTGGTGGCCAGTTTCCACGGCATCATCCTGGGCTACTCGCGCCAGTTCTTCGCCCTGGCCCGTGCCGGTTACCTGCCGTCTTTCCTGGCCAAACTGTCACGCTTTCAGACACCGCACCGGGCAATCATCGCCGGCGGCGTGGTCGGCATCGCGGCGATCTACAGCGACGGCCTGATCAACCTCGGCGGCATGACACTGACCGCGGCGATGATCACCATGGCGGTGTTCGGCGCCATCGTGATGTACATCATGAGCATGCTCAGCCTGTTCAAACTGCGCAAAACCGAGCCGCTGCTGGAGCGCACCTTCCGCGCACCGGGTTACCCGATCGTGCCGGGCATTGCGCTGATGCTGGCGGTGGTATGCCTGGTAGCCATGGCCTGGTTCAACGCGCTGATCGGCTTGATCTTCCTGGGTTTCATGGTGGCGGGTTTCATCTACTTCCAGTTGACCGCGCAGGATCGTGCGGATGCGCCAGCGGACGCAATGTTGACCGGGCTCTAAGGTTAATGAGGCGGAACAGGCCTACACTGAACTACTCAGAAAGCCTGTTACTCAAAGCAGTTATTACCGTGGGAAAACTCTCCCACGGCAATCTGCCTCAAGGAGAGCGTTATGCCGTGGTACGCATGGTTGATTTTGGTGGTTGCGATCGGGTCGATCGTCGGTGGGTTGATGATGCTGCGTGACAGCGCCAACAAGGTGGAACTTACCGACGAACAACGCAAACGCGTGGCCGAGCGCAACGCCCAGGCCGATGCCAAGGATGCGCAGGATCGCTGAACCTTGGGTTACTCCCAAGCCGCCTTGGCAATATGCAACCCGTGCTGCCCCTTATAGGCAGCACGCTCCGGCTGGCTCCAGCCGTTCAACAACTCATCCTCCAGCCGATAGATCTCAACCCCCAGCGGCCGGCACACCGTCAGCGGGTCCTGTGCATCCGGCCCCCACATCGGCAACGACAGATCGCCACCCGGGCAGGTCGACAGCGCACACAGCAAATCAATCTCGGCAAAAAACTCCAGGTAATCGCCCTTCTGCGCTGGGCAGGCTTTCATGAAGTACATATCGTCGTGATTGAGGCCTGTGCACTGGAAAATATTCAGTACGTCATGCACGTCGAATTCCGTCAGGCCGTGGGGCAAAACCGCCCGCGTCAGGTTCGAGTGGCAATGGTGATGGAAATCCTCCCCCGTGAGCATGCGGTTCACATAGGGATCACAGCGCGTGCCGAGCAAATCGTGCAGGCGACCGCCATGCTCGTCGATGCCATAACTCGCCAGGCTGTCATCGGTGATGGTCACCAGGGGTCGCAGGAATGGCAGGTTCGACCATAGCCGGTCATGGGTGCTGACATGCGCGCCCTGCAATTGACGCGTGCGCGCCGCCCACAGACGTTCGCGTGGGTCGTTGGCGTTCCACACGTTGAAGTCACCCACCTGCGGCCCCACCGGCGTGGTGACACGAAACACATGCCCGGCCGGCACCTTCCACGCCCTCCCCGTGCGAATCGGCACCTCGAACTGCTCGATCAACGTGCGCTGGTCTTTTCGCTCACGAATGCGCTCGTAAAATGCCGTGTCGACCTGCAACGCCGAACCTTTGCTGACCTGATAAGCGGCCGGATAGTCTTTGTACATGATTCAGATCCTCGATCAGGGGTGGGTAAACAGGGCCAACGACAGGCGTTCCGAATCCTCCAGATACACGCGCATCGCATCACCTGCCGCGGGTTTATCGCCTTGGACCAGTAACGCGTAAATCTCACGATCGCGCTCCAGCCAGGGCGACTGGAAGCGCTGCTCATCGGGCGCCGCGCAAAACACCAGGCGCAACTGAGCGATCACCTGGGCGAAAAACTCATCGAACAAAGGGCTGCGCATCAGCCCGACAATCTGTTGATGGAACAACAGGCTGTGGGTCGCCACCGCCCGCCAATCCTCGCGCTCGCGAGCCAGGGTCGTGGCCTCGATCGCGTTCTGCATGCGCTCGGATTGATCCCCCGTCAGCGCGCCGCTCTGGGCAATAGCCTGCAACTCCAAGGTGCGGCGGACGACAAACAGATCACACACTTCCTCGCGCTCCAACCGGCGGACCATCACCCCTTTGTTACGCACATAGCGGGTCAAGCCCTCCTGCCCCAAACGATGCAACGCCTCGCGAATCGTATTGCGCGACGCGTTGTAGGCCCTGACCAGATCCGCCTCGACCAACGCCATCCCTGGCAAAAGCCGGCCACCGATAATGTCGGCCCGCAGCTCCAGGGCAATCTGGTCAGCTAAAGACAAACTGAGCGTCATCATCACCTCACGATTGTTGAACAATCCATGCGGAAGACGTAATCACGTTTCATGCCAAAGCCTATAGCGCCGAGTAGATGTGTAAAAAGAAACAACTTTCGTTAAAGTGCCGCTACGTCTCACGAGGCAACCTCATGCGTTACTCACCCGACCGTAAAGCCCAGACCCACCAACGCATCATCAAGGAAGCCTCCGCACGCTTTCGCCGCGACGGTATAAGCGCCACCGGCCTGCAGCCGCTGATGAAAGCGCTGAACCTGACCCACGGTGGGTTCTATGCGCACTTCAAATCCAAGGATGAACTGGTGGAGAAAGCTCTGCAGGCGGCCGCGGCGGAGTTGGATGCCCATTGCGAAATGCTGTTCAGCCAGGAACGGCCGCTGCAGGCATTTATTGATAGTTACCTGTCGGAATGGCACCTGACCTCACCGGATCAGGGATGCCCGCTGCCCACCATGTCTTCGGAACTGGGCCTGAGGGGCCAACCGAGTACAACCACCGACGACGTGCTTGGCGCAAGGCTCAAGCAGATTGAAACGGCGTTAGGTGATGGACGTGGCGATGCGCAAAGCCTGGTGATGATGTCGACCCTGGTGGGTGCATTGGTACTGGCCAGGAGTGTCGAGAATACGGAACTGTCCGCGCGCATCATGGAAGTGGCACGTGAGAGCCTGAAGGCGCAGATTCCAGAAAACGAAAAGGCCGGTCAGTGACCGGCCTCCTCCCCTTAGTTGATCGAGAGCCTCTCGCGGTTCTTCTCCAACAGCGCCTTGCCGATGCCCTTTACCTCCAGTAACTCATCCACCGCCGCGAACGGCCCGTTGCTTTCGCGGTAGGCAATGATCGCCTTGGCCTTGGCGGCACCGATGCCGAAGAGATCACGACGCAGGGTTTCGGCGTCGGCGGCATTCAGGTTGACCTTGGCGGCTTGCTCGACCTGCACCATCTGCGCCGCCATGGGGGTTGGGGGTTCGGGTTTGATCGACGGGGCAGCGGTGGTGGTGACGGAGAGCGTGGTGAGGAAGGCGAAGATTAGGGAAGTAAGGTAGATATTTTGCATTGCGACACTCCATGACATCAATGAGGGAAAAGCAGCTTTCCTAAGCTGCCTTTCAAACTTAGGTGATGTTTGGCAGGAGTCAAAAACGGGTGAGTAACAGGGTGTTAGCTCACGGTTCCAGGCGTCGCTGCTGGTAGATCCAGTCGACAATTTCACCGTCCGGCGAATAGCCGCTGACGGTGTCGCGCAGTAGCTGGCGAACGCGGGTGTAGTCGTCCTGCTCCACGGCGGACAGCAGTTCGGTCAACTTGCCTTTGAGGGTGTCCCACGACAGGTGGTCCTCGTTGGCACTCATGATCATTGGGTGCTGGGTAGCAACGACGTTGTCGCCGATCAGTAACTCTTCGTAAAGCTTTTCGCCGGGGCGCAGTCCCGTGAACACGATTGCGATGTCGCCGTGAGCGTTCTTGTCAGAACGAACGCTCAGGCCGGACAGATGAATCATCCGCTCTGCCAGCTCGACGATTTTCACCGGCTCCCCCATGTCCAACACAAACACATCGCCCCCAAGCCCCATGGAGCCTGCCTGAATGACCAGCTGTGCGGCTTCCGGGATCGTCATGAAGTAGCGTGTAATTTTCGGATGGGTGACGGTGATAGGCCCACCCGACTTGATTTGCTTGTGAAACAGGGGGATCACCGAGCCGGAAGAGCCCAGTACATTGCCGAACCGGACCATGGTGAAACGGGTTTTGTTGACCCGTGAAACATTAGCCTTGTCGCCGAACAACACGGGGGCCAGCTCACGGCTGAGTGCTTGCAGCGTCAGTTCGGCAAGGCGCTTGGTGCTGCCCATGACGTTCGTCGGGCGTACGGCCTTGTCTGTTGAGATGAGTACAAAGTTAGCGACACCGGCCTGAAGCGCGGCTTGTGCAGTGTTCAGCGTGCCGACTACGTTGTTCAAAACGCCTTCGGCAATATTGTGCTCAACCATAGGCACGTGTTTATAGGCTGCCGCGTGGTAAACGGTATCGACGTGCCACGTTTTCATGACGTCCAGGAGTTTGCCCTGGTTACGCACCGACCCAAGGATGGGTAGCAACCGGACAGAAAGCGATTCACGGGTAATTCGCTGTTCGAGCTCGGACATGATGCTGTAAAGATTGAACTCGCTGTGCTCCAACAACAGTAATGTCGTGGGATTGAGCGTCAGGATCTGACGGCACAATTCGGCTCCGATGGAGCCACCCGCCCCAGTCACCAGAACGCTTTGCCGCGTAATGCAATGTTCCAGCAGTTCCGCTTGTGCTGGCACCGGATCCCTTCCAAGCAAATCAGCGATATCGACTTCCTGGATGTCATCGACCTTCACCCGGCCGCTGGCGAGGTCCATGAACCCCGGCACGCTGCGAACATGCAATGGAAAACCTTCGAGGAACTCCAGGATTTCCCGTCGCCGGGCTCTATTGGACGAAGGGATGGCCAGCAGAATTTCCTGGGCCCCGGTTGCATCCATCATGCGCAGAATGTGCCGGGGCTTGTATACCTGCAGGCCCGAAATGACTCGGTCGGAAATGCCATCATCGTCGTCAATAAACGCGACAGGTCGCATGACACGCCCCATGCGCAAAGCAGCCACCAACTGATTACCCGCAGCCCCCGCGCCGTAGATCGCCACACGCGGCAGGCCGTCCTCCCGGCTGGTGAAGGGCACGTGCTGCGCCGCAGTAAACCAATCGCCCAGGAAATACTGACGCATGGCCAGACGCAAGCCGCCCACCAATATCAGGCTCAGCCACCAATAGTTGAAGATGATCGAGCGCGGTACTACAACTTGATGATTACTATATAAATAAACCACGATCCCAAGTATCAGCGATGAAAGGCTGACGGCCTTGATTATCACAATCAAGGCGTCGTTACCGAAGTAACGCATCACGGCGCGGTACATGCCAAAACGGATGAACAACGGGATAGCCACGACCGGTGCGCTTAGAAACAACCAGCGGTGCTGCGCGACAGGGTTGATCATATCGTCCACCCCCAAACGAACGACGAACGCCATCCACAAAGCTATCCAGACCAGAAAAACGTCTGTGATGACTTGCAAGACACGCTTGCGCCGTCGGGGAAGCCCCAGAAGATATGACCGGATAGTACCCATAAACTCCTCAAACACCTGTGCTGCTCCTATTCCTGCCGCCACCCTGTAATTGCTTGACTCCACTGCTACGTGCGAGCAGCTTGACACTAACGCCCGTTGGCTGCGAGCGCGTTCAGCCTGCTTCCAACTCACCCGCGTTGTACTTCACAGCCAGCACGATTAGCGGAACATATGCAACAACCAGTCCAAGCACGCCGTTCAGGCCTAACACACCTACGCCAATGGCAATGGGCGTCAACCAAAACAGATTGATCGCCAGAACCGACAATGTCACCGGCGAATGCCGACCCACTTTACGCGACGCGAATTGATAGGCATGACTGCGATGGGCTTCATAGACTTTGTCACCTCGCATCAGCCGGCGACTCAAGGTAAAGGTCGCATCGACAACAAAAACGCCCAGAAGAATCAGCCACACCCAGAGCAGGTTCGCGTCTTGCCAAGCCGCCACCAGGGAAAAGCCACCCAGGATAAGCCCTAGAAAACCGCTGCCGGCATCCCCCATGAATATTCTCGCTAGCGGGAAATTCCAATAGAGGAAGCCAAGCACCGCCATGCTCAACAACAGAGGCATCCAGATGAGCGTCGGATGTCCAGCCAACCCATAGACTAGGCAAGCACCGAGGCAGGCGCACATCGCCTCAACACTTGCCAAGCCGTCGATACCGTCCATGAAATTGTAAAGGTTGAGCATCCACACCAGATAAAAAACAGCGAGGACGTGGCCCATCCATCCCAGATCAACCATCCCCCAGGGCAAACTGATCGCAGGCAAGCCGCCTAGCCAGAACAGCACCCAAAGGGCTGCGCTGAAGTGGCCCAGCAAACGCCAACGCGCCGCGATGTGGCCATGGTCATCAAGAAACCCAAGCAGGGCCACCACAGCGCCCGCCCCCAGAAGCGCCCAAATGACAGTCCGGGGGACGTCGTCACTGAAGAACAGTATGACCAATGTGACCAGAAAGCTCACAACAATCGCGACGCCGCCACCCCGAGGTGTCGGAACCGAGTGGGAGCTACGCGCGTTAGGCACATCGATCAAGCTTCGGGCCAACGCATAGCGGCGCAATAACCAGGTCAAGAAAAATGCAAGGGCTACGACGACAGGCGCAAGCCATACAAAGTGGTTCATCAACGACTCCAATTCCGGCTCTTGTCAAAAGAGCCCACTACTTCGACTTTTCCTGAAAACGTTCAGCGGTCTTGCGCAGAGCAACCGCCACCGTGGAAGGAGGCGTCCATCCCAGGAGGTCACGCGTTTTCTTGATATCAACCTGTAACGACCCACACAGACGCTGACCGACGCCTTTGCGCCCAATCAGCACCATGCACCAGCGCAACAAGGGCTCGGGCACAGGAATCAGCCGCGCGGGCTTGCCCAGTGCGGCCCCAATACGCTTCAACAGTGCAGTGGTGGACATGTCTTCGCCATCGCTCACCAGGAATGTCTGGTTGGCGGCGGCAGGATGGTGAAGGCACGTCACAATCAGATCCACCAGATTATCCAGCGCCACCAGACTGCGCTGGCCACGGACCGCCCCCAACGGCAAGGGAATACCTTTATTCAGACACACCATCATGCTATGGAAGTTTGCCTTCACGTCCGGTCCGTACACGAGAACCGGACGAATAATAACGACGTCCATGCCGGTCCTTTGCGCCAGCAGCCGAAGTTGCTGCTCTGCCTCCATTTTGGAAATGCCATAAGGGCTGGACGGCGCGGGAAGGTCATCCGCCTTATAGGCCTCGCCAACGCGAGTGCCCTCCCCGTTGACCTTGATTGAGCTGATAAAGACGAAGCGCTTTACACCTGCCCGCGCAGCTTGCTCTGCCAACCTCAACGTCCCATCTACGTTAACCTTGCGATACTCTGAAATCGGATCGCTGGATGCGTCGGACATGATGTGAACACGCGCCGCACAATGAATCAGCGCGTCTACGCCGGCAAGAGGAAGGTCCTCTCCGGCAAGGTAGTTCTCACCGACACGGACGGGGGTTGCCGTTCCCGGCAACACCACGCCGTCACGACGCACAAGTGCACGCACCTGGCAATCGCCCATCAACGCCAGACGCTCTACCACCGCAGCGCCAACAAAGCCGTTTGCTCCGGTCACGAAGAATGTTTTCTTATGACTCAACCCGCATTCTCCAACCGCCTATACACACATTCAAAATGTTCTTCCAAGCTATTTCCAAACGTAAAAGCACGTAGACCGCAGGCATTCGCAATGCGCGACGTAAACCGCGAAACCATTTTGACCCGGCCCGCTGATTTTGAACATTTCTTTAAGCCATCTCATCGCCACTACGCCATGCGCCCACGCCTGTTTCGACGCGCACGATTCGAAGACAACACGCCTATTCATCACGGCCTTCGCAAAGGCCCGTCCCTGCATATCCGTACCCGCTGATCGCGAGGCGCACTAGAGTACCACTTGAGACTGGGCACTCCGAAGAAACAGCAGGGGCTCAAGCGTTGCAGCGCGTGACTCCGTGCATGTTGAGCCCCCATGAACCTGCTTGCCGCAGCCCGGATGCCAAGGCTGAAAGCCACAACCGCCCTACCCCAGGCAAACTGAGTCGGCTTTGGCGGGAAATTCTGTACGATTCTTCTGAATTGCACACCCACCGGCCACGCTCGACCTTGCGAAAGTTCCCGAGTATGCAAGCCAGTGGCTCCCTCGCTCCGACATCCCTTTTCAGGCGCAAATTCAAGAACCTGCGCAGGCCTCAAGACTGTTTAATGTGCCTACGTCATGCTAGGCTTCCCGCCTGCCCATCGTCCTTTAGCGCTCGTCTTACAGAGAGATTGATGTGCCTGTCAGATTGACTGAGCGGTTTTATAAGGCATTGGAAGGCCAGGTTTCCTATGAAGAGCGGGACACACTCCTTTCTGAAAACAGCCAACGCCCCCTCAAACGTACTCTCGGCCGCACCGCCAATTCCTGTTATCAAAATGAAGTCAACCCTCATTATTTGCTGTGGCTAAGGGTCATGTCGCCAGAACGTATTTCACCCATTCAATCGAAACATGCGTTCGATTTCTGCGAATTTCCGAATGCGCTACGCCTGCCTGGCGGCGATGTCGAGGGTGACTGTGAATGAGCGGTATGTTTAAAAACATTTCGGCAAACTTCTTGGGGCAAGGCTGGATGGCCCTGATGGGGATCTGTTTTGTTCCCCTTTACCTCAAGTTCATTGGTGTGGAGGGTTACGGACTTGTTGGTTTCTTTATCATCCTCTCTTCAGCCATGTCCATGTTTGACGGCGGCTTTGGTGCCGTCGCGACAAGAGAAGCGTCCACACATGAAGGCGCATCTGCCGCCGACAAACAGAAAGTCGTCCTCACACTTAAAAGCGTTGAGTGCATCTTCTGGGGCGTGGCGACGACTGTTGGTACGGGCGTCCTGCTGCTGGCTCCACTGATCGCAGATCACTGGCTGACGGTCAGTGCGGACAACATTGAATCGGTCACCCAGTCGCTGAGAATCATGGGGATCGCACTGTGGCTGCAGTTTCCAATCGCGTTCTACTACGGCAGTTTGATCGGCCTTCAAAAGCACGTCACGCTCAACACAATCAGTTCGTTTTTTGCAACAACTCGTGCAGCAGGCGCCGCGGTGGTGTTATGGCTCGTTTCTCCGACGGTAGAATGGTTCCTGATATGGCAGTGCATTAATAGCTTGGTCACCGTTCTGGTACTGCGCACGCAGTTGATCAACCACTTACCGGACTGGAAAGCCGTTCAGATATTTTCCATCGACACTATTCGACGCCTGGGCGGTTTTGCCGCCGGAGTGGGCGCCACCAATATTCTTGCCTTCTTATTAATGCAAGTTGACAAGATTATTCTCTCGAAAATACTTTCTTTAAAAGACTTCGGCTGCTACATGCTCGCCTGGACCGTCGGTTCAGTGGCGTTCAGGTTGATCTCTCCCATATTCAACGTGTACTACCCAAAACTTGTCGCGCTTGTAGCGACCCAGAACGGCGACGAAACACTTCGCACCTTTACAAGAGCCAGCCAGGTACTCTCGTTGCTGGTCATTCCGTTCTCTATCTGGGTGGCGCTGTACAGCCAGCCTCTGCTGTTCTTCTGGACGCGAGATGCAAACGTTGCAGCGCTGGCGAATACGCCATTGTTGATGCTGGCTGTCGGGACCATGCTCTACTCATTCATGCAGATGCCTTACGCACTGCAACTGGCCCACGGCTGGACACGCTTCAGTGTTTGGCAGAACGCCACAGCGGTGGTCTTTATGGTCCCGCTCACCTACTACTTGGCTACGCACTATGGACTGAACGGAAGCGCATGGCCCTGGATGATCCTGAACGTGTGTTATGTCGCGATATGCTCACCCATCATTTTTCGCAAACTGAAAGTAAAAGTGGTGGGCACCTGGTACGCCGAGGCCATATTTGTTCCTGCCGCCATCACACTGTCTTCGCTGTTTCCCATGAAAGCACTGTTTGACATGCTTGATTTTAATAACATCTTTACCATGGCTTTTTCTCTCGCCGTCACCTACGTACTGGTCGGGCTTCGCGTGTTTGTATTGCGCATTGCGGAACGAAAGATCGAATGGAGAAAGACGTTGCAATAATGTCAACGCATGATAATACCCACCCTAAATAGCTGCACTGCGCTTGATAAAGCGCACATTCGATTGTTGATCTATTGAGATCTTATTTTTCACGGGGCGAACACTAAAAATGCGCGTTGCTTTTGATCACCAGATCTTCTGCCTGCAAAACTACGGCGGCATTTCTCGCTATTTTTCTCGGATTGCCGAACAAATGGCCATCAGCGGCAACGACGTGGGCATTTTCTCGCCGCTTCACCGTAACTTTTATCTGAAGGACCTACCCGAGGGCATCGTCCATGGTCGCCAGGCAGAGCAATACCCTCCCCGCACGACAAGACTAGCGCTGATCTATAACCATCTGCTGGGGCAACAGGCGATGCGGGGTTGGCGACCTCAAGTGGCACATGAAACCTATTTCTCACGTTTCAGTGCCGCACCCAAAGGATGTCCGGTGGTATTGACGGTCTACGATATGATTCATGAACTGTTCCCCGAGAACTTCTCGCCACGGGATCAAACAACATCGCTGAAACGACGGGCCGTTGAGCGGGCTGACCACGTTATCTGCATTTCGGAAAGTACACGACAGGACCTCATGAGGCTGTTTGCCGTGCCCAAGGAAAAACTGTCCGTTGTTCATCTGGGGTTCGAACAGTTCAAACCTGCGTCGCAGACACACACCGTACCGCCCTCCAAACCTTATCTGCTGTATGTCGGAAGTCGCCACGGCTACAAGAACTTCTCCGGCCTGCTTGATGCCGTATCGCGCTCACACCGCCTGAAAGTCGATTTTGATATCGTCGCCTTTGGCGGCGGGGCTTTTTCGGCGGGTGAGCTGGAACAGATACAACGCCTTGGTTTTTCTGCGGAGCAAGTACGCCAGGTGGGCGGTGACGACGCCTTGCTGGGCCAACTGTATGAAGGTGCCCGCGCCTTCGTTTATCCCTCCCTTTATGAAGGCTTCGGCCTTCCACCGCTGGAGGCCATGGCCCACGCCTGCCCCGTCATCAGCAGTGGGACCAGTTCAATGCCCGAGGTGATAGGCGATGCAGGGGGCCTGTTCAACCCCCTCGATGGCGACGAAATGGCCAATGCAATAGAAAGAGTGGTTTACTCTGAGGATGAAATCGCCCGATTGGTAAGGCTTGGTCACGAACGCCTGAACCATTTTTCATGGCAGCGCTGCACTCAGGAAACACTCTCGATCTACCAATCCTTACAAAGGTAATGTTTTGGAATATTCAGAAAAAACAGCCCTGATTTGTGGCGTGAGCGGGCAGGATGGCGCCTATCTGGCGAAGCTCCTCCTCGACAAGGGTTATCGCGTGTGGGGAACTTCGCGAGATGCACAAGGTTCGTCATTCGCGAACCTGAAGCGGCTGGACATTATTTCGAAAGTCAAAACCCTGTCGATGGTGCCAGAGGATTTTCGCAGCGTGTTCATGGCGCTCAAGCGAAGCCAGCCGGACGAAGTGTATTTTTTGGCTGGCCAGTCGTCCGTTGGACTGTCATTCGAGCAACCCGCCGAAACGATTCAAAGCATCACGCTAGGAACATTGAATATGCTTGAGGCCTGTAGAATGACCGAACGGCCTATTCGGTTTTATCAAGCAGGGTCCAGCGAGTGTTTTGGCGATACGAATGGCGAGCCGGCGTCGGAAAACACCACGTTTCATCCCCGCAGCCCTTATGCCGTGGCTAAATCCTCCGCTTTCTGGCTGGTCGATAACTACCGTGAGGCTTATAATCTTTTCGCTTGTACCGGCATATTGTTCAATCACGAATCCGAATTACGCCCCTCCAGGTTTGTTACACAAAAAATTGTGACTACAGCCAAACGCATTGCTTCTGGTTCGGGCGAGCGGTTGACGCTTGGGCGACTGGATATTGCGCGGGACTGGGGGGCCGCCTCGGAGTACGTTGACGCCATGTGGCGAATGTTACAGTGCGATGAGCCAAGTGACTTCGTGATTGCTACGGGCCAGACGCACACACTGCAAGCGTTCGTAGCAGAAACGTTCACGCAACTAGGCCTCGACTGGACGGCCTACGTGGATCAATCGCAAGAGTTCTTTCGACCTACTGATCTGCTGGTCAGTCGTGCGGACCCCGCAAAAGCCGAGTGGGTTCTGGGATGGAAAGCCCAATCAACAATGCCCGATGTCATTCGCAGCATGCTTAATGCGATTTAACTACATATTCAAAGAATTCTAGGACGTAGACATGACCCTGAAAAAAGCGCTGATTACCGGGATCACCGGCCAGGACGGCTCCTATTTGGCAGAGTTGCTGCTGGAAAAAGGCTACGAAGTCCACGGTATCAAGCGACGTGCATCCTCCTTCAACACCCAGCGTGTCGATCATATCTACCAGGATCCGCATGTTGATAATCAACGTTTCATCTTGCATTACGGCGACCTATCCGACTCGTCGAACCTGACCCGTATCATTCAGGAAGTTCAGCCTGACGAGGTCTACAACCTGGGTGCACAGTCCCACGTTGCCGTCAGCTTCGAGTCGCCGGAGTACACCGCAGATGTGGATGCCATGGGCACCCTGCGTATTCTTGAGGCAATCCGCCTGCTTGGTCTCGAGAAAAAGACCCGTTTCTACCAGGCTTCGACCTCTGAACTCTACGGGCTGGTGCAGGAAACCCCGCAGAAGGAAACCACACCGTTTTATCCGCGCTCGCCGTATGCCGTAGCAAAGCTTTACGCCTACTGGATCGTGGTCAACTACCGCGAAGCCTATGGCATGCATGCCTGCAACGGCATCCTCTTCAACCACGAGTCGCCACGCCGCGGCGAAACGTTCGTGACCCGCAAGATCACTCGCGGCCTGGCCAATATCGCCCAAGGCCTTGAACAGTGCCTCTACATGGGCAACATGGATGCGCTGCGCGACTGGGGCCACGCCAAGGACTACGTCCGCATGCAGTGGATGATGCTGCAACAGGACACCCCTGAAGACTTCGTTATCGCCACCGGCGTGCAGTACTCCGTGCGTGACTTCATTCGCTGGTCTGCCGCCGAACTCGGCCTGACGCTGCGCTTCGAAGGCGCCGGCGTGGACGAGCGCGGCATCATTGAATCCATCACCGGTGACAAGGCCCCAGCCCTCACGGTGGGAGACACCCTGGTTCGTGTTGACCCACGCTACTTCCGCCCCGCAGAAGTGGAAACGCTGCTGGGTGACCCAACCAAAGCAAAAACCAAACTGGGCTGGGTACCCGAAATCACCGCTCAGGAAATGTGCGCTGAAATGGTTCGCGAAGACCTGAAAGTAGCCCAGCGTCATGCGCTACTGAAAAACCACGGTTACGATTTGCCGGTGTCGCTGGAGAACTAGGATGTCACGTCAATTGAGCGAGCATGTTTTTGTTGCCGGCCATAAGGGTATGGTTGGCTCGGCCATTGTGCGACGCCTGCAAGCCTTGGGTTACACGAACATCGTTACCCGCGACAGGGCTCAATTGAACCTGCTCGATCAGCATTCGGTAGCAACGTTTTTTGCCGAGCACAAGATTGACCAGGTCTACATGGCGGCCGCGAAGGTGGGGGGCATTCACGCCAATAACACCTACCCGGCAGAGTTCATCTACGAAAACCTGATGATGCAGGCAAACCTCGTCCACGCTGCGCATCAGAACAATGTGCAGAAGATGTTGTTTCTGGGGTCGTCCTGCATCTACCCCATCAAGGTCCACCAACCGATGCCAGAGGAGGCCTTGCTGACGGGTGTGCTCGAACCAACCAATGAGCCGTACGCGATTGCGAAGATCGCCGGGATCAAGCTTTGCGAGAGTTACAACCGTCAGTATGGCCGTGACTACCGCAGCGCCATGCCGACCAACTTGTATGGCCCGAATGATAATTTCCACCCGAAAAACTCCCATGTCATTCCGGCCCTTCTTCGTCGCTTCCATGACGCCGTCAAGCAAGGCATCGAAGAGGTCGTGATCTGGGGCAGTGGAACCCCAATGCGCGAGTTTCTGCATGTCGATGATATGGCCAATGCGTCGGTTCATATCATGGAGTTGGATCAGCAGCAGTATGCAGCCCACACCCAGACGATGCTCTCACACATCAACGTCGGGACCGGACAAGACTGCACCATTCGTGAGCTGGCAGAAACCGTGGCCAAGGTCACCGGCTTCAAGGGTCGACTGAGCTTTGACGCGAGCAAACCGGACGGCCCGCCGAGGAAACTGATGGATGTTTCACGCCTCGAACACTTAGGATGGCGCGCAACGATCAGCCTGGAAGACGGGCTGCGTGATGCTTACGCTTGGTTCTCCGAGAATGCCTTGCACGCGCGCTCGCGCTGATTGCAGGTGCATGGCATGGCCCCCCGCCGGGGCCATCGCCAAGCGATTCCCACAGCCGGGTAATCAATCACTACGTTTCTCCTCTGCAGCAAGCTCCCTCACCCCGCCGGGCATCCCCGGTTGAGGCTTAGTCGGTACTTATGATCAGACACCTAATCAACATTATTCTTTCGCTCCTCCCACCCTCTCGACTTTTTGCCGCCAGAGCCGCTTCTTTACGCCTTGCCGGTATAGAGATGCACCCGAGTGTGAAGTTCTGTGGGCGTGGATGGATCTATGGCCGGGGGCGCCTGATCATCGGCGAGGGAACCTGGCTCAGTCCAGGCGTGGTCTTTCATACCCATCTGGAGGCAGAGATTCAAATCGGCGAGCGATGCGATCTGGGGCCAGGCATCGAATTTATCGTCGGCAGTCATGAAGTCGGTACGGGAGAACGTCGCGCCGGCAACGGCACCGCACGCGCTATCGTGGTGGGTAACGGCTGCTGGGTGGGTGCCAAAAGCGTCATTCTGGGCGGCGTGACTATCGGCGACGGCGCCATTATTGCTGCAGGTGCCGTGGTCACGCGGGATGTGCCCGCACACACACTGGTTGCCGGCGTACCGGCTGTGGTGAAGAGGCAAATGCCATGAAAACGCGCCCCCTGGTCCTGGTAGTCTGCAATGCGCTGGATGACAAGACCCGCCTTGAGCGGGGGATTGTCAGTGACAGTCCGGCAGCCTCACGCAAGGTACTTATGCTGTGCCAGGCACTGCGCGAGGCTGGTGCACACCCCTGTATTCTGAGTTTGGGCCGAGGACGCGCCAACGGTTCACTCACTTACTTTCCTCGTACAGTCAGACGAGTGTCCGGCATCCCTGTCATATACGCGCCGTTTTCACATGTCAGGTTTTTCTCCCAGTTTCTCTCGCTGTTTTTTCTGATCGGTGCACTGTTCCGGCTTTCGTCCCGCCGCAGGAAGGCGGTCATTTTCTACAACCGCATGAGCGCCTACCTCCCTTTGCTTCTGACAGCATCGGTGACTGGCTACAAGCGTTTCCTCGACCTTGAGGATGGCGAAGTCGCAGGCCAGAACAGTGGGCCGCTGAAAGCTCGGCTGGGTCGCCTCACCACATGGCTATATGACCGCTTGTGCCCAGACGGCGCCTTGCTGGCGTGTAGCGCGCTGGCGGACATGACCGCCATTCGTCCTGTTCATTGTTACTACGGGTCCACCTCCAGAAAAGCATTGGGCGAAAAACCAAACACCCACCCCAAATCAATTTTGATGGCCGGAACACTCAGCACCGATACCGGCGCGCACCTGCTGATCCAAGCAATCCGCCAGCTTCGTCGAGAGCCTGGCGACTGGGTGCGTCACCTACAATTTGAAGTAACGGGCAAAGGCGAGGCGCTCGACGCCCTCCAGGCACTGGCGATCGAAGATACAGCGCCGCGCGTGACCGTGCATGGGCGCACGACCGATGCACAATATGCGCAGGTGCTTAACCGATGCAGCGTCGGCCTGGCACTCAAACCCGTGGATGGCCCCTTGGCCAACACCACATTTCCGTCCAAGGTCATTGAGTTTGCCGAGGCCGGCCTGCTCGTTCTGAGCACGGACATCAGCGATGTCCGAGCTGTCCTGGGTTCAGGCGCCCTTTACCTGACTGGCAACGAACCCGAAGAGCTGACGGGATTGCTCCGAAAGATTGTCGAACAACCTGAGGAAATGGAGGCCTGCGCTCAACGAGGCCAACAAGCCGTCATCGCTCGATGCGCCCCCCACCTGGCCGGCCAGGCGGTATTCACGTTTATTTTTGGCGACCAACCATGACAACGCCTTCAGCGCTGATTACCTGGCAGCCCGTGCTGACAGATCATCAGGCATACACCTACGAGGCACTCTCCAGGCAATCCAAAACGCCGGTTATTGCTTACGTGCTGACGATGGAAGATGCGGATCGCCGCGCCCAAGGCTGGAAAGATACCCAAGTCGAATCCATCGAACGGCGACTCATACCGGCCCGAGGCGGACTTGCCTACTGCTATCAAGCAATGCGCAAACACCGGCACGACGTGCATTTGTTCGGAAGTGCATTCCAGAACGCCAGAATGTTGTATTGCCTGCTGTTGGCCCTGCTGTTCCGTGTTGAGTTTTACATCGTCTCAGAACCTTACTCACCGATTGCCCAAGGCTACTTCAGCGATAAACGGTTAACACTGCAAAAACTCAAGGCGATATTGCGACCTCGCCTCTACAGAGTTTACATGACTGTGCTCAAGGGCCGGATGGCCGGCGTGTTTTCGATCTCATCGAAAGCCATCGCGCAATATTCAAATGCTGGCGTCGAAAAAAACAAACTGTTTCCATTCGGCTATTTCATTCCCGCGCTTGAACGTCACTCGCCAGCTCCACCCGACGCACGCATCGCCGATACGCCATTGAGCGTTGTGTTTGTCGGCGCGCTGATTGCACGCAAAGGCTTGGACGTGTTGGTAGAGGCGGCCTCACTCTCAAACGCGCCAGTAACTCTGAATGCTTATGGGCCTGGCGACCCCAGCGCCTTTGCCTTTGATAACGACACCCTTCGTTTCCGGGGAACGATCCCTTTTGGCGAGACACAGAACGTCGTATCCACTTACGATGTACTGGTTCTGCCCAGTCGCTATGATGGCTGGGGCGTCGTCGTGAATGAGGCGCTCTGCGCAGGCGTGCCAGTCATCTGCAGTGATCAGGTTGGCGCGCGCGTTCTGGTCGAAAAATTTGGTGCCGGTGCCGTCTTCGATTCCGAAAACACGCAGGCGCTTGCCTCACTTCTCAACTCGCTAAGCGCCAACCCCGAACACCTGCTCGCAATGCGTGCCGGGGCGCAGCTAGCTGCAGCAGCCATCCAGCCTGACGTTGCGGCCAGTTACATGCTCGCGGTGCTGCGTGCAAAGCCTGAGGATAAGGCCGCCATCGCCTCCCCCTGGTATTCGGAACAATCATCGTTATGAGCCAAGACTCTGTCCGCCTGCACCTGACCAACATTGCCGGCCTGGGTGCGGTGCAATTACTCAAGTCCTTGCTGCCTGCGCTGGAACGCAACGCTCGCGTCCGTATTGTTGAGGCCTACTTACCCGACAGAGGGGACCTGTCGTCCTACCAAAGCGCAGACGGGTCGATCAAAACAACAACCTATCGACGTGTCCTCCCCAACGCACTTTCACGCTTGGCGGAATGCCTCTTACTCGGCAAGCGCTTCAGTGGACCGCTGCCTCTGCTGGTGATGGGCGACCTGCCTATTCGCTGCAGCGCACCGCAAACGGTGTTCGTCCAGAACTCCCACCTCCTGCGCCCCGCCACGTTCTCCTGGCGTATTGCAGGCCTCAAGCTAGCACTGCTCAGGAGGGTGTTTCGTTCGAACCTGCGGTATGCACAAGCGTTTATCGTGCAGACGACATTAATGCGTGACGCCCTGATTGAGTCATACCCCTCGCTCCAATCACGCGTGCATGTCGTACCGCAACCAGTGCCCACATGGCTACTGAACGCCGGGCTCACGCGAACGGGGCGCATTGCAGCGGCAAGCGGGCCTTTACATATGATCTACCCAGCTGCCGGATACCCTCACAAAAATCACAAACTGCTCACCGCAGTAGATGATAGCGATGTGACACAATGGCCTGTAGCGAACCTCGCGCTTACGCTTGACGAAAACAGCAGTCCCGCTCCCAGCCTCAAAGGACTGCGTTGCGTGGGCACGCTTGCTGCGCAGCAGATGCTTGAGGCATACAGCCAGGTGGACGCGTTGCTGTTTCTCTCAACCGATGAGAGTTACGGGTTCCCACTGATAGAGGCCATGTTTGTCGGTTTACCGATCATTTGCCCGGACCTGCCCTATGCACGCGTGTTGTGTGGTGAAGGGGCGATATACTTTCGTGTAGATAGCGCAGACTCGCTGAAAAACGCCATAAACGAATTGCACCGAAAACTCGCAGCTGGCTATTGGCCCGACTGGAGTGAGCAGTTGAAAGCGATCCCCAGAGACTGGGCAAGCGTCGCAACGAGCATGCTGGACATCGCTGCTCATCCAACTGCTGGAGTGACCCACGATTTGAACACAAGGGAAGATTAAATGTTGATTCCGGTAATTATGGCCGGTGGCTCTGGCTCTCGCCTGTGGCCGCTCTCGCGTCAGCTCAACCCCAAGCAGTTCCTCTGCCTGGCTGACAGCGAATTGTCCATGTTGCAGGCAACCATCAAGCGTCTGGACGGGCTTGATGTTGCCCTGCCCCGGTTGATCTGCAATGAGGAGCACCGTTTCCTGGCTGCCGAGCAACTGCGGCGCCTTGGATTGGAGAGCGCCAATATCCTTTTGGAACCGGTGGGCCGAAACACCGCACCGGCAGTCGCGCTGGCCGCGCTGCAGGCGTGTGCTGATGGGCAGGATCCATTGCTGCTAGTGCTGGCCGCCGACCATCTGATTCAAAAAGCCGATGCTTTCCAGGATTGCGTCCGACAAGCACTGCCCCTGGCGCTTGCAGGCAAGCTGGTCACCTTCGGTATCGTCGCGACTCAACCGGAAACCGGTTACGGCTATATCGAGAAAGGTGAACGTGTCGAAGCAGGTGGCTTTCAAGTGGCCCGCTTCGTCGAGAAACCAGATGAAAAAACAGCTCGCACTTACCTGTCCAGTGGGAACTACCTTTGGAACAGCGGCATGTTCATGTTTCGCGCCAGCCGCTATCTGGAGGAACTGGAGAGGTTTCGCCCCGACATTCTTGCCGCCTGCCGCAACGCCATCGCAGCCGGTACCCAAGACATGCACTTTACCCGTGTGGGCATAGAGGCTTTTGCGGGCTGTCCGGCAGAGTCCATCGACTACGCCGTCATGGAGAAAACCGCTGACGCGGTAGTGGTCCCGCTCGACGCAGGCTGGAGCGATATCGGTTCCTGGGCAGCACTGTGGGAAGTCGGCAGCAAAGACGCGCAAGGCAACGTGTGTCATGGCGACGTACTGACAGAACAGACAAGCAATACCTTCATACACTCTCAAAGTCGCCTGGTCAGCACTGTCGGCATTGACGATTTGGTCATCGTGGAAACCAAGGACGCCGTCCTGGTAGCGCATAAAAACTGCGTGCAGGACGTAAAGAAGATCGTTGACCGGCTTAAGAATGAAGGCCGCTGCGAATCACAGGATCATCGCGAAGTCTATCGACCGTGGGGTATGTATGACTCGATTGATAATGGCAGCCGTTATCAAGTTAAACGCATAACCGTCAACGCCGGGGCGCGCTTGTCCTTGCAAATGCACCATCATCGAGCTGAACACTGGATCGTTGTGAGTGGAACAGCGAAAGTAACGAACGGTGAGAAGACCTACCTAGTCACCGAAAATCAGTCGACGTATATCCCCATCGGCCAAGTGCACACGCTGGAAAACCCCGGGGTTATTCCACTGGAATTGATTGAAGTGCAGTCCGGCTCCTATTTGGGCGAGGACGATATCGTGCGCCTAGAAGACTTGTACGGTCGTACATAAGAGGTTGTCTTGAAGCTATCAATTATTACGGTCTGCTATAACAGCGCAAGTACGATTCGAGACACGATAGAGTCCGTTTTTTCACAAGACCACTGCGACATAGAATATATCGTGATAGATGGGGGCTCTAAAGACGGGACCCAGGCGATTGTCGAGTCTTATGGCGAACGTATCAGCCGCTTTATCAGCGAACCAGACAAAGGCCTGTATGACGCGATGAATAAAGGTGTAGCGTTGGCTACAGGTGATGTCATCGGCATATTAAACTCCGACGACTTTTATGAAGATTCCACCAGCGCGTCTTCCGTGGTGAAAGCATTCGAACGCCACTCAGAAAGCGACGTTGTGTTTGGTGACGTTGTTTTTGTGAATGCGCCCGACCTGCAAAAAGTGACACGTTTTTACCGCGGCAATCGTTTCACTCCATGGAAATTGCGCTTTGGCTGGATGCCACCTCACCCAGCAACGTTCATTCGTAAATCAGCCTACACAAAAGTGGGCTTGTACTCCTTGAAGTACAGGATTTCTGCTGATTACGAATTTTTTGTGCGGCTTTTTATGGTGCAGCGCCTTAAGTACTCTTATCTGGATAAGGTATTAGTTCGCATGCGATCAGGAGGTGCCAGCACAGGCGGACTCAAAAGTAGCTTGAAGCTGAATATGGAGATCGTCGAAGCCTGTCGCGCAAACGGAGTTTATACCAACTTACCTTTGGTCTTGCTCAAGTTGCCGTTCAAGCTGTACGAACTGCGCAAACGTCCCAAGAATTGAGCTAAGTAGCAGAGCGTGAAAGTCCGATTTAGCGGGCCTGAGAAAATGCTTGAAGTGCTCGTCACAAGATCGAGGCGAGCCTGACTCTAAATGCGACCGCCGGCTACATTGACCGTAACGCAAAAGAGCGGGCCCCGCGTTATACCACTTGCTTGCGACGCACCTTGCGCCTGACCAGCCCCCCAAGGACAGGGCTTATCAACATACCGACAATCAATGCCAGCGCAACAAATACCGCCACCGGCAGTTGCGCGCTGCTCCAGCCCAGGAATGACAACGTAGTGCCTTGCTGATTCTCCAGCACGAATGTCAGCACCGCCAAACCAGCGAGAAGCATCACCAACACCAATAAAACGCGCTTGACCCCACGCATAACCTTCCCCTACTCCAAAACCAATCAGACGCCTTCTTCCTCGTCTTCGTTCACCCGATCCCGCAATTCCTTCCCCGGCTTGAAATGAGGCACAAACTTCCCATCCAGGCTGACGGACTGGCCGGTTTTCGGGTTACGACCTACACGAGGCGCACGATAATGCAGCGAAAAACTCCCAAACCCACGGATCTCAATCCGATCGCCGGTAGCTAGGCACTGCGACATCTGTTCAAGCATAGTCTTGATAGCCAGCTCCACATCCTTGGATGAGAGCAGCCCTTGATGGGTGACAATTCGTTCGATCAACTCCGACTTCGTCATATTTTTCCCTTCTTTTTCAAGCAGCTAGGAAAAGCGCTTCGAAGGTTTTAGCATGACTTGATGAATTTGAACAGCCCATGTATCAACTTATCTCCAGGATGGATAAACAGCCGCAAGACACCCATTGCGCCCTCAATTGCAGATCACCAACATCGTCCGAGTCACCGCCCCTGCCGGGTTCCAGCCGAACAGATAGTCACCCCCCTCATCCTTGGCGTCACTGGACCGGGTGATCACCTTGTAGCCCTGCATCTTGCACTCACGGGCGGCGCGCTTCTCGCACTTATCCCAGTTGTTGCCAAGGCCCGAGCAGTCGACCTCGATACCACTGGCACCGCGCTTGGCGTGGGTCTTGGCGCTGGTGGCGGAGCAGCCTGCAAGCATTACCACTGCACATATGACGATAAGCCTGTTCATCCAAATCCTTATTGAGTCAGCAACACGGGGATCGCTTCTGAAGACTATAGTCACTTCAGACCGCCGCCAACACGTCTTGGTTCTAGATGGTTGATTCAACAAATTTCAGGCAAAAAAAGGGGCGACCGAAGTCGCCCCTTTTTATAGCGTTACAGAACTTAGTTCTGCTTAGCCATTGCTTCGCGCAGCAGGGAGGCCATGGTGGTCTCGCCTTTTTCAGCTTCCGGAGCAGCTTTCAGGCTCTGGATAGCTTCTTTCTCTTCCACTTCGTCTTTCGACTTGATGGAGAGCTGGATCACGCGGCTCTTACGATCAACGCTGATGATCTTGGCTTCTACTTCCTGGCCTTCTTTCAGAACGTTGCGCGCGTCTTCAACGCGGTCACGGCTGATTTCGGAGGCTTTCAGAGTCGCTTCGATATCGTTGGCGAGAGTGATGATGGCGCCTTTAGCGTCAACTTCTTTCACGATGCCTTTAACGATTGCGCCTTTGTCGTTCTCTTGAACGTACTCGGAGAACGGATCGCTTTCCAGCTGCTTGATACCCAGGGAGATGCGCTCGCGCTCTGGGTCAACCGACAGGATAACGGTGTCCAGCTCGTCGCCCTTCTTGAAGCGACGAACAGCTTCTTCGCCCACTTCGTTCCAGGAGATGTCGGACAGGTGAACCAGGCCGTCGATGCCGCCGTCCAGACCAATGAAGATACCGAAATCGGTGATCGACTTGATGGTGCCGGAGATTTTATCGCCCTTGTTGAACTGGCCAGAGAAATCTTCCCATGGGTTAGATTTGCACTGCTTGATGCCCAGGGAGATACGACGACGCTCTTCGTCGATGTCCAGAACCATAACTTCCACTTCGTCGCCGACTTGTACGACTTTCGAAGGGTGGATGTTCTTGTTGGTCCAGTCCATTTCGGAAACGTGTACCAGGCCTTCCACGCCTTCTTCCAGCTCTGCGAAGCAGCCGTAGTCGGTCAGGTTGGTTACACGCGCGGTGACGCGAGTGCTTTCTGGGTAACGGGCTTTGATAGCAACCCATGGGTCTTCACCCAGTTGCTTCAGGCCCAGGGAAACACGGTTGCGCTCGCGATCGTATTTCAGAACCTTGACATCGATCTCGTCGCCAACGTTGACGATTTCGGAAGGATGCTTGATACGCTTCCAAGCCATGTCGGTAATGTGCAGCAGGCCATCCACGCCGCCGAGGTCGACGAATGCGCCGTAGTCGGTGAGGTTTTTGACGATACCTTTGACTTGTTGGCCTTCCTGCAGGGATTCCAGCAGAGCTTCACGCTCGGCGGAGTTCTCTGCTTCCAGCACGCTGCGACGGGAAACGACAACGTTGTTGCGCTTCTGGTCGAGCTTGATGACTTTGAATTCGAGTTCTTTGCCTTCCAGGTGCGTGGTGTCGCGCACTGGACGAACGTCGACCAAAGAACCTGGCAGGAACGCACGGATGCCGTTAACGTCGACTGTGAAGCCGCCTTTAACCTTACCGTTGATAACGCCCTTGACCACTTCTTCAGCTGCGAAGGCTGCTTCGAGAACAATCCAGCATTCAGCGCGCTTGGCTTTTTCACGGGACAGCTTGGTTTCACCGAAACCGTCTTCAACCGAGTCCAGAGCAACGTGAACTTCGTCACCGACATTGATTGTCAGATCACCAGCATCGTTGTAGAACTGTTCCAGCGGGATCAGAGCTTCAGACTTCAGACCAGCGTGAACGGTTACCCAGCGAGCTTGGTAATCGATATCAACGATAACACCGGTGATGATGGAGCCTGCCTGAAGGTTCAGGGTTTTTAGGCTTTCTTCAAAGAGTTCCGCAAAGCTTTCGCTCATTTTAATTCCTGTTGATAAGGGCGAAGAATACGCCCATCTCCACACCCCAGACGGTGTGGGTCAGTTTCAGTTAAAAGAAGCCACCGCAGGACTATGACTGGTCCCCTGCGGCCTTCTTGATCACCCGGCGATATCGCGAATGGCGATTTCACTCAAGATGCGTTCCAGCACCTGCTCGATGGACAACTCCGTGGAATCCAGCTGTATGGCATCAGCCGCCGGTTTGAGCGGGGCTACTGCGCGCTGGGTATCACGCTCATCGCGTGCACGGATCTCATCTAGCAGACTCGACAGACTAACACCATCGACTTTGCCCTTCAACTGCAAGTAGCGGCGGCGAGCACGTTCCTCGGCACTGGCGGTCAGGAAAATCTTCAGCGGTGCCTCAGGAAACACCACGGTCCCCATGTCGCGACCGTCTGCCACCAGGCCCGGTGGCTCCTGGAATGCCCGCTGGCGCTGCAGCAGTGCATCGCGTACGGCCGGCAGCGCGGCGACCTGGGAAGCCCAGGAACCGACTTGTTCATTACGCAGGTCGTCGGTCACATCATCGCCTTCCAGGATGATGCGCTGCGGATGACCTTCCGTCGCGCCGACGAACTGCACATCGAGATGCGCCGCCAGCAGTTTCAGGGATTCTTCGTTGGTCAGGTCGACGCCATGGTTGCGTGCGGCAAATGCCAGCAGGCGGTACAGCGCGCCGGAGTCCAGCAGGCACCAGCCGAGGCGCTTGGCCAGGATGCCGGCGATCGTGCCTTTGCCCGAGCCGCTTGGCCCGTCGATGGTAATCACCGGTGCTTTGATATTCACAATTGAGCCTCTTGGGCAACACGGATGCCGACTTGGGCACACAGTGTAAGAAAGTTCGGAAAAGATGTAGCTACATTGGCGCAGTCACGGATACGAATCGGCGCCGTCGCCCGCAGGGACGCCACGCTGAACGCCATGGCAATCCGATGATCGCCGTGGGCATGGACTTCACCACCCCCCATCGGGCCACCCTCAATGATAATCCCATCAGGGGTGGGTTCACACTTCACGCCCAGCGCCAGCAGACCATCGGCCATGACCTGGATGCGGTCAGACTCCTTGACCCGCAGCTCCTCGGCACCGCGCAAGACGGTTCGCCCAGTGGCGCAAGCCGCGGCGACAAACAGCACGGGAAACTCGTCGATCGCCAAGGGCACCAGCGCCTCGGGAATCTCGATACCCTTGAGTACAGCAGCACGAACCCGCAGGTCAGCCACCGGCTCACCGCCCACTTCCCGCTGATTTTCGAGGCTGATATCTGCGCCCATCAGCCGCAGGATATCGATCACACCGGTACGCGTCGGATTGATGCCCACATGCTCCAGCAACAACTCGGAACCCTCGGCAATCGACGCCGCCACCAGGAAAAACGCCGAAGACGAAATATCCCCCGGCACCTCGATGTGGGCAGCGGTCAGTCCATGGCCTGATTCCACCGACGCCGTCGCGCCCTCCACCACCACCGGATAACCAAAGCCGCGCAACATCCGTTCGGTATGGTCACGGGTCGGCGCTGGCTCGGTCACCGACGTTTTACCTTCGGCATACAGCCCGGCAAGCAACAGGCAGGATTTGACCTGCGCACTCGCCATCGGCATCGCATAGGCCAGGCCTTTCAGCGTCTGCCCGCCGCGAATGGTCAACGGCGGACGCCCTTCCGGTCCGGTCTCGATCACCGCGCCCATGTCCCGCAACGGCTTGGCCACGCGGTTCATCGGGCGCTTGGACAGCGAAGCATCGCCGGTCAGGACGCTGTCGAAGCGCTGCGCCGCCAGCAAGCCGGACAGCAGTCGCATCGAAGTGCCGGAATTGCCGAGATAGATCGGCCCTGGCGCCGGCTTCAAGCCATGCAGCCCCACACCATGGATAGTCACGCGCCCATGGTGCGGCCCTTCAATCACCACGCCCATGTCGCGAAACGCCTGCAAAGTCGCCAAGGCATCCTCGCCCTCAAGGAACCCCTCGACTTCCGTCACGCCCTCGGCCAACGAACCGAGCATGATCGAACGATGGGAGATCGACTTGTCACCCGGCACCCGGATGCGCCCGCTCAAGCGGCCACCCGGGTTGGCGATGAAAGTCAGGTCATCGGCGTTCACTGCGGTTTCCATATAGGCCCGGCGCGCCAGGATCTTGCTGAAATGTTCACGTGCCACCCGCGCACGGGTGAACACGCCCAATAATTGATGGCCATCCCCGGCATCCACCGCGTCGCGCAAGGCGTCGAGGTCACTGCGAAAGGTGTCCAAGGTGCGCAACACCGCTTCACGATTGGCGAGAAAGATGTCGTGCCACATCACCGGGTCGCTGCCGGCAATCCGCGTAAAATCGCGGAAGCCACCCGCGGCGTAGCGGAAAATTTCCAGGTTCTCGTTGCGCTTGGCCAGCGAATCCACCAAGCCAAACGCCAGCAGATGAGGCAGGTGACTGGTCGCCGCCAGCACTTCGTCGTGGCGCTCGACCTGCATATGCTCCACATCCGCCCCCAACTCACGCCAGAGACGATCCACCACGGCCAGCGCGGCCGGGTCGGTTTGCTCCAGCGGCGTCAGGATCACTTTATGGCGGCGGAACAGCTGCGCATTGGAGGCTTCCACCCCGCTCTGCTCGGAACCGGCAATCGGATGGCCCGGTACAAAACGCGACGGCATGCCGCCAAAGGCCTGTTGCGCTGCACGCACCACATTGCCCTTGGCACTGCCGACGTCCGTCAGGATCGCCTGGCCCAGGTCCATGCCGGCCAACAGCGCCAGCAGTTTTTCCATGGCCAGGATCGGCACGGCGAGCTGGATCACGTCCGCGCCCTGGCACGCGAGCGCCAGGTCCGCCTCGCAGCGATCCACGACGCCCAGTTCTACCGCCAGCTTGCGCGATTGCGGGTCGAGGTCCACACCCACCACTTCGCCACACAATCCACTTTCACGCAGGCCCTTGGCGAAGGAGCCACCGATCAAACCCAGGCCGACCACCACCAGGCGACCGATCATAGGCACAACAGGTTGCAATGCAGTGACATCAACCACGAGCCAGAACCTTGGCCAGCGCCTCCAGGAAGCGACTGTTTTCAGCCGGCAAGCCAATGGTGATACGCAGGTGATTCGGCATGCCGTAGTTGGCCACCGGGCGAACGATCACGCCTTCGCGCAGCAGGCCCTGGAAGATTGGCGCGGCCACCTGGCCGAGGTCGACGCAGATGAAGTTGCCCTTGGACGGAATCCAGCCCAGGCCCAACTCACGGAAGCCTTCCTGCAATTGCAGCATGCCGCATTCATTGGTGCGGCGCCCTTCTTCCAGGTACTCGGTATCCTGTACCGCCGCACAGGCCGCCGCCAGGGCGAGGCTGTTGACGTTGAAAGGTTGGCGCACGCGGTTCAGCACATCAGCGACGACCGCCGTCGACAGGCCGTAGCCGACCCGAAGAGACGCCAGGCCGTAAGCCTTGGAGAAGGTGCGCGACACCAGCAGGTTCGGGTAGGCCGCCAGGAAATCCAGGCCATCCGGCAGGTCACTGCCCTCGGCGTACTCGATATAGGCTTCGTCCAGAACAACCAGCACGTGCTCAGGCACGTCTTGCAGGAAGTCATTCAACGCCTGCGCGTCGAACCAGGTACCGGTCGGGTTGTTCGGGTTGGCGATAAAAACCACGCGAGTCTGGGCATCGATGGCTGCCAGCATCGCCGGCAGGTCGTGACCCCAATCCTTGGCAGGAATCACGCGCGCCTCGGCACCGACGGCCTGAGTGACGATCGGATAGACCGCAAATGCGTGTTCGCTGAACACCGCGTTCAAGCCAGGTGCCAGATAGGCACGCCCCACCAGCTCAAGGATGTCGTTGGAACCATTGCCCAGGGTGACCTGGTTCAGCTCGACCCGGCACTTTTGCGCCAGCAAGGACTTGAGGGCAAACCCATTGCCATCCGGATAACGGGTCAGTTCGGCCAGTTCTTCACGAATCGCCGCCAATACCTTGGGGCTCGGACCCAGTGGGTTCTCGTTACTCGCCAGCTTGACGATCTTCGCCGGGTCCAGGTTCAACTCACGCGCCAACTCGTCCACAGGCTTGCCCGGAACGTAAGGCGACAGTTGTTGCACGCCCGGCTGCGCCAGGGCGAGGAAGTTGCCACTCATGTTAAAGCCTCACAAAACCGCTTTCGGGTAAGAGCCCAGCACCTTGAGTGCCACGGCTTCCTGACTGATCTTCTCCAGCACGCCTTTGACCAGCGGATCACGGTGGTGGCCGATGAAGTCGATAAAGAACACATACGTCCATTTACCGCTGCGCGAAGGACGGGTCTCGATGCGCGTCAGGTCAATCCCGTTGTCGTGGAACGGCACCAGCAGCTCATGCAGCGCGCCGGGCTTGTTGCTCATGGAGACGATGATCGACGTCTTGTCGTCGCCGGTCGGCGGTACTTCCTGGCTGCCGATCATCAGGAAGCGCGTGGAGTTGTCCGGACGGTCTTCAATTTTCTCGGCCAGGCGCGTCAAGCCGTACAGGCCAGCGGCCATATCACCGGCAATCGCCGCCGAATTCCACTCGCCCTTGACCCGCTTGGCCGCTTCGGCGTTGCTGGACACCGCCACGCGCTCGACATTCGGGTAATGGGCGTCCAGCCACTTGCGGCACTGGGCCAGGGACTGGGCGTGGGAATAGATACGGCTGATGCTGTCGGTCTTGGTGTTTTCGCCCACCAGCAGGTGGTGGTGGATGCGCAGCTCGACTTCGCCGCAGATCACCATGTCGTGCTCGAGGAAGCTGTCCAGCGTGTGGTTGACCGCGCCTTCGGTGGAGTTTTCCACCGGCACCACGCCAAAGTTCACCGCGCCGGCGGCCACTTCGCGGAACACTTCGTCGATGGCGGCCATCGGCTTGCTGATCACCGCGTGACCGAAGTGCTTCATGGCGGCGGCCTGGGTGAACGTGCCCTCGGGACCGAGGTACGCCACCTTCAGCGGCTGCTCCAGGGCCAGGCACGACGACATGATTTCGCGGAACAGCCGCGCCATCTCTTCGTTGCCCAGCGGCCCCTTGTTACGCTCCATCACGCGCTTGAGTACCTGGGCCTCGCGCTCAGGCCGGTAGAACACCGGCACTTCGCCTTCAGCCAGGGACGCCATCTTCACCCGTGCCACTTCCTGGGCGCACCGCGCGCGCTCACTGATCAGCTCCAGGACTTTCTCGTCCAGGCTGTCAATGCGCACGCGCAGGGCCTTGAGTTCTTGCTCAGACATTAGCCGTGTTCCTTTTCGAACTCTGCCATGTAGGCCACCAGCGCGTTGATCGCGTTGATGTCGACAGCGTTGTAGATGGAGGCGCGCATGCCGCCCACTGAGCGATGGCCCTTGAGGTTCAACAGGCCACGCGCATCGGCACCGGCCAGGAACGGCTTGTCCAGGCGGTCATCGGCCAGGCGGAACGGCACGTTCATCCACGAGCGGTCGGTCAGGTTGATCGGGTTGCTGTACAGGCCGCTGGCGTCGATGAAGTTGTACAGGACGCGCTTCTTCTCTTCGTTGAGCTTGCCCATGGCAGCCACGCCGCCCTGCTCTTTCAGCCACTCGAACACCAGGCCCGACAGGTACCAGGCGAACGCCGGCGGGGTGTTGTACATCGAGCCGTTATCAGCCGCGACCTTGTAGTTGAGCATGGTCGGGCACACCGAGCGGGCACGCCCCAGCAGGTCTTCACGGATGATGTTGACCAGGATGCCGCTCGGGCCGATGTTCTTCTGCGCGCCGGCGTAGATCATGCCGTACTTGGACACATCGATAGGGCGCGAAAGAATGTCCGAAGACATGTCGCACACCAGCGGGACATCCCCCACTTCAGGCACCCAGTCAAACTCCAGGCCACCGATGGTTTCGTTTTGCACGTAGTGCACGTAGGCCGCGTCCTTCGACAACTTCCATTCGTTCTGACCTGGAATCGCGAAGTAGTCGTAGGGCTTGGCGGTGCCGGCAACGTTGACATGGCCGTAGCGCGAAGCCTCTTCAATGGCTTTCTGCGACCAGATACCGGTGTCGATATAGTCGGCAGTGCCGTCTTCCGGCAGCAGGTTCAGCGGCAACTGGGCGAACTGCTGGCTCGCGCCGCCTTGCAGGAACAGCACTTTGTAGTCGGAAGGGATGTCCAGCAAGTCGCGCAGGTCCTGCTCGGCCTTGGTGGCAATGGACACGAACTCATCACTGCGATGGCTCATTTCCATCACGGAGAGGCCTTTTCCATGCCAGTCGAGGAGTTCACCCTGCGCACGCTGCAGGACTGCTTCAGGAAGCGCCGCGGGACCGGCACAGAAGTTATAGGCTCTCTTGCTCACATCCAATCTCTCTGATCTGGTGGGACTGAAATCAAACACTGTAGGCGTGAGCTTGCTCGCGAAAAACCCGAGAGCGCAAGGGCGTATCAGGCAGCCCGCGTTATCGTTGACGATTTTCGCGAGCAGGCTCGCTCCTACAGGGGGCGGCGTTGTTATTTCAAAGGGGACAAACAACAAGGGGGCGAATCTTCATCCGCCCCCTGTATGTCCGCTTATTCCTGCGGTTCTTCTTCGTCTGCGGCAGCCTCGAGGGTTGGCTCGTCGACGTTGTCATCGCCGCTTGCGATCACCTCGCCTTCGAACTCTTCACCTTCCAGCTCTTCACCTTCGACTTCCGACGGCTCCTGGACACGCTCCAGGCCGACCAGTTTTTCGTCCTTGGCCAGCTTGATCAGCGTCACGCCCTGGGTGTTACGGCCCAGGCTCGAGACTTCAGCTACGCGGGTACGCACCAGGGTGCCCTGGTCGGAAATCAGCATGATTTCCTCGCCATCGAGCACCTGGACCGCGCCGACCAGACGGCCGTTGCGATCGTTGCTGACCATGGCGATCACGCCCTGGCCGCCACGCTTGTACTCCGGGAACTCGCTGATGGCCGTACGCTTGCCATAACCACGCTCGGAAGCGGTGAGGATCTGGCTGCCTTCTTCCGGGATCAACATCGAAATCAGCTTCTGCCCTTCCGGCAGGCGCATACCACGCACACCGCGGGCGGTACGGCCCATGGCGCGAACGTCGGATTCCTTGAAGCGCGTCACCTTGCCACCGTCGGAGAACAGCATGACTTCACGCTCGCCATCGGTGATGGCCGCGCTGATCAATACGTCGCCTTCGTCCAGCTCCAGGGCGATCAGGCCCACGCTGCGTTGACGGCTGAAGGATTCCAGCGGGGTCTTCTTCACGGTGCCTTTGGCGGTGGCCATGAAGATGAAATGACCTTCGGTGTATTCCTCGACCGGCAACATGGTGGTGATGTATTCATCACTGTCCAGCGGCAGCAGGTTGACCAACGGACGACCACGGGCAGCACGGGAGGCTTCCGGGATTTCGTAGGTTTTCAGCCAGTACACCTTGCCCTTGCTGGAGAACAGCAGCAGCGTGGTGTGGCTGTTGGCGACCAGCAGGTGAGCGATGTAGTCCTCATCCTTCACGCCGGTAGCCGACTTACCTTTACCGCCACGACGCTGGGCCTGGTACGCAGCCAATGGCTGGGTCTTGGCATAGCCGCCGTGGGAGATGGTCACGACGCGCTCTTCTTCCGGGATCATGTCACCCAGGGTCAGGTCGAGGCGCGCATCGAGGATTTCGGTGCGGCGCACATCGCCGTATTCGGCACGGATCACTTCCAGTTCTTCGCGGATCACTTCCATCAGGCGCACGGCGCTGTTGAGGATACGGATCAGCTCGCCGATCTGGTTGAGGATCTCCTGGTACTCGGCCAGCAGCTTCTCGTGCTCCAGGCCAGTCAGGCGGTGCAAGCGCAGCTCAAGGATGGCCTGGGCCTGTTCCGGCGACAGGAAGTACTTGCCGTCACGCAGACCGTATTGCGGGTCCAGGGTCTCTGGACGGCAAGAGTCGGCACCCGCGCGTTCAACCATGGCCACTACGGCGCTGGATTCCCACGGCATCTTGATCAGCGCTTCTTTAGCTTCCGACGGCGTCGGCGAAGCCTTGATCAGGGCGATCACCGGGTCGATGTTCGACAGCGCAACCGCCTGGCCTTCCAGGATGTGGCCGCGTTCGCGAGCCTTGCGCAGTTCGAACACGGTACGGCGGGTGACCACTTCGCGGCGGTGACGCACGAAGGCTTCCAGCAGGTCCTTGAGGTTCAGGATGCGTGGGCGGCCGTCGATCAGTGCAACCACGTTGATACCAAACACGCTTTGCAGCTGGGTCTGGGCATAGAGGTTGTTGAGGATCACCTCGGGCACTTCGCCGCGACGCAGCTCGATCACCACGCGCATACCGTCTTTGTCGGACTCGTCGCGCAGCTCGGTGATGCCTTCGAGTTTTTTCTCTTTGACCAGCTCGGCGATCTTCTCGATCAGGCGCGCCTTGTTCAGTTGGTAAGGCAGCTCAGTGATAACGATCTGCTGGCGGCCACCGACCTTGTCGATGTCTTCGATGATCGAGCGGGCACGCATGTAAATGCGGCCGCGACCGGTGCGGTAGGCTTCGATGATGCCGGCGCGACCGTTGATGATCGCGGCGGTCGGGAAGTCCGGACCGGGAATGTATTGCATCAGCTCATCGACGGTCAGCTCAGGGTTGTCGATGAGGGCCAGGCAACCGTCGATGACTTCACCGAGGTTGTGCGGCGGGATGTTGGTGGCCATGCCCACGGCTATACCGCTGGAGCCGTTGACCAGCAGGTTGGGAATACGGGTCGGCATGACCGCCGGGATCATTTCGGTGCCGTCGTAGTTCGGCACCCAGTCCACGGTTTCTTTATGCAGGTCGGCCAGCAGCTCGTGCGCCAGCTTGGTCATGCGCACTTCGGTGTATCGCATGGCCGCGGCGTTGTCGCCGTCGACCGAACCGAAGTTGCCCTGGCCGTCTACCAGCAGGTAGCGCAGGGAAAACGGCTGGGCCATCCGAACGATGGTGTCGTACACCGCGGTGTCGCCGTGAGGGTGATACTTACCGATCACGTCACCGACAACACGGGCAGATTTCTTGTACGGCTTGTTCCAGTCGTTACCCAGCTCGCTCATCGCGAACAGCACACGCCGGTGCACGGGCTTCAAGCCATCGCGCGCATCAGGCAGTGCCCGACCGACAATTACGCTCATCGCGTAGTCGAGGTAGGACTGTTTCAGCTCGTCTTCGATATTGACCGGGAGGATTTCTTTGGCCAGTTCGCCCATGAGAAGCCTGATTCCTTTTTCGGGTGAAACCTCGTCACATCCATATGGGACGAACGAAGCTCGTCGCTGCCGGCATGGTGCCTGACAACGACTTACGACAAATCAACGAGTTATGACACGGATCTGCGCGTTAAGGATCCCCCCTCGGGGCGACCCTGGAAACCGCCGGATGTTATCACAATCGCCGCCACGCACCTATCCCCCTGATGCGCATGGAGACTAGTAATTTGACGGATGACAGGCTTGAAGAGGACGAGAGGGGCTCAGAGATGGGGTGGTGCTTTTTTTTGAGGGCGGATCGGAGGGTTTTATTGACTTTCAGGGCCAATCGGGGGCAAGCCCCCCTCCCACATTTTGACTGTGTTCACCATTCAAGTGTGGGAGGGGCTTGCCCCCGATAGCCATTTTCACAAACACCGCAGCCATCAATGCAGGCGTTTACGACACATCAACTTGGCCAGCTTGACCGTGTCAGGACGCTCGACGATGCCTTTTTCGGTCACGATCACATCGATCAGGTCGGCCGGGGTCACGTCAAACACCGGGTTATAGGCACTCACATCGGCGGCGAAGCGCTGGCCCGCGACTTCCAGCAATTCATCGGCATCACGCTCTTCCAGCGCCACGTCATCGCCGGTCGCCATCATCAGGTCGAGGGTCGAGCTCGGCGCCACCACCATAAACCGTACGCCGTGGTGCATGGCGCACACCGCCAGTTGATAGGTACCGATCTTGCCGATCACATCGCCATTGGCCGCGATACAGTCGGCGCCGACAACGACCCAGGTGACGCCCTTGGTCTTGAGAATATGCGCGCCCGCCGAATCCGCATTGACCATCACCGGAACACCATCGCCCGCCAATTCCCAGGCGGTCAGGCGCGAGCCTTGCAACCAGGGCCGGGTTTCGTTGGCGTAGACCTGTTCGACCAACCCCTCCAGGAAGGCCGCGCGAATCACGCCGAGGGCCGTGCCGAAGCCTCCCGTGGCCAACGCGCCGGCGTTGCCATGGGTCAGGATCGCCTGGGCATTGCCTTGGTGCTTGCGAATCCGTTCGACGCCCAGTTGGGCCATGACAAGGTTGGCTTCACGATCGCTTTCATGGATTGCAATAGCCTCGGCTTCCAGCATCGCCAGCGGGTCGGCGTGCTTTTTGACGCGGTCCAGGCGGTCGCGCATGCGCTTGAGGGCCCAGAACAGGTTCGAGGCGGTCGAGCGAGTCGCGGCCAGTAGTGCGTAGTCTTCTTCCCACGCGGCCTGCCAGTCGCCGCCTTCTGCGATGCGTTCGCGGGCGGCGAGCACCAGGCCATAGGCGGCGCTGATGCCGATGGCCGAGGCGCCGCGCACCACCATGGCGCGAATGGCCGCAGCCACCTCCTCCACCGTGGAGCAGCTCACCCAGCTTTCCCGCGAGGGCAACACACGCTGATCGAGCAGGTGCAGTGCGCCATCACGCCAATCGATGGCCTTCACTTTCTCCGCGGCCAACAGTCGATCGCGCATCCCTCACCCCGCTCTCATGAACAAAAGCCGCCGATTATAGCGATCCGCCAGCCAGGACGCTCGGGTATACTTCGCGCTTCTTTTATAGCTGCCCAGGAAGAAGCCTTCGATGACCCCCACTGCCGCCCCGCTCGACTTATTGCTACTGCCGACCTGGCTGGTACCTGTCGAACCTGCCGGCGTGGTGCTCAAGGAGCATGCCCTGGGCATCCGCGATGGGCGCATTGCCTTTATCGGGCCACGGGCGACGGCCTTGAAGCTTTCGGCCCGTGAAGTCCGCGAGCTGCCGGGCATGCTGCTCAGCCCGGGCCTGGTCAACGCCCACGGGCATGCGGCGATGAGCCTGTTTCGCGGCCTGGCCGACGACTTGCCACTGATGACCTGGCTGGAAAAACACATCTGGCCCGCCGAAGCCAAGTGGGTCGACGAAGCCTTCGTGCGCGACGGCACCGACCTGGCCATCGCCGAACAGCTCAAGGGCGGCATTACGTGTTTCTCGGACATGTACTTCTACCCCAAGGTCGCCAGCGAGTGCGTGCACAACAGCGGCATGCGCGCACAGATCGCGGTTCCGATCCTCGACTTCCCGATTCCCGGCGCCAGCACCGCCGATGAAGCTCTGCGCCAGGGCATCGAGCTGTTCGGCGACCTCAAGCATCACCCACGCATCAGGATCACCTTCGGCCCCCACGCCCCCTACACCGTGAGCGATGCCAACCTGGAAAAGATCCGGGTGATCGCCGAGGAGCTGGACGCCGCAATCCATATGCATGTGCACGAAACCGCGCATGAGGTGCAACAGGCGGTGGAGCAGACCGGCGAACGCCCGCTGGCACGCCTAGGCCGCCTCGGCCTGCTGGGCCCGCGCTTCCAGGCCGTTCACATGACCCAAATCAGCGAGGATGACCTGGCTTTGCTGGTAGAAAGCAACACCAGCGTGATCCATTGCCCGGAATCGAACCTGAAACTGGCCAGCGGCTTCTGCCCGGTGGAGCGTCTGTGGCAGGCTGGCGTCAACGTGGCCATCGGCACCGATGGCGCCGCCAGCAACAATGACCTGGACCTGTTGGGCGAAACCCGCACGGCTGCAATGCTGGCCAAGGCCGTTGCCGGCTCGGCCACCGCGCTGGACGCCCATCGCGCCCTGCGCATGGCGACCCTCAACGGCGCCCGGGCCCTGGGCCTGGAGAGCGAGATAGGTTCGCTGGAAGTCGGCAAGGCAGCGGATATCGTGGCCTTCGATCTTTCAGGGTTGGCGCAACAACCGATCTACGATCCGGTCTCACAACTTATATATGCCACCGGACGCGATTGCGTGAAACACCTTTGGGTCGCCGGCAAGCAGTTGCTCGACGACCGGCAATTGACCCGCATGGATGAACAACAGTTGACCGCCACGGCCATTGCCTGGGGTAGACGCATCAGCGGGCACTAAGCATAACGCCGGTGCTGAACCCGTGCGTTCAGCACCGACAAACCGATTTATCCGTTTTAGAGGATGCACCATGAGCAACGTTGACCACGCCGAAATCGCCAAATTCGAAGCCTTGGCGCACCGCTGGTGGGACCGCGAAAGCGAGTTCAAGCCCCTGCACGACATCAACCCCCTGCGGGTCAACTGGATTGACGAGCGCGTCAACCTGGCCGGCAAGAAGGTGCTGGATGTCGGTTGCGGTGGCGGCATCCTCAGTGAAGCCATGGCCCAGCGCGGCGCGACCGTGATGGGTATCGACATGGGCGAAGCGCCGCTGGCCGTGGCCCAGTTGCACCAGCTGGAGTCCGGGGTGAGCGTGGAATACCGCCAGATCACTGCCGAAGCCCTGGCCGACGAGTTGCCCGAGCAGTTCGACGTGGTCACTTGCCTTGAGATGCTGGAACACGTGCCGGACCCGTCCTCGGTGATCCGCGCCTGCTTCCGCATGGTCAAGCCGGGCGGCCAGGTGTTCTTCTCCACCATCAACCGCAATCCCAAGGCTTACCTGTTCGCGATCATTGGCGCTGAATACATCATGAAGCTGCTGCCGCGCGGCACCCATGACTTCAAGAAATTTATCCGCCCATCCGAACTGGGCGCGTGGAGCCGCCAGGCCGGGCTGACCGTCAAGGACATCATCGGCCTGACCTACAACCCGCTGACCAAGCACTACAAGCTGGCCAGCGACGTCGACGTCAACTACATGATCCAGACCCTGCGCGAGGAGTGAGCCTGTGAAGTTGCGAGCGGTTCTCTTCGATATGGACGGTACCTTGCTGGACACCGCGCCAGACTTTATCGCCATCTGCCAGGCCATGCGCGCTGACCGCGGCCTCGCGCCGGTCAACGACCAGCACATCCGCGATGAAATTTCCGGCGGTGCACGGGCGATGGTCGCCGTGACCTTCTCCATGGACCCGGAATCCCCAGGCTTTGAAGAGCTGCGCCAGGAATTCCTGGAGCGCTACCTCAAGGGCTGCGCGATTCACAGCGCGTTGTTCGACGGCATGGCCGAGCTGCTGGAAGACATCGAGAAGTCCAAGCTGATCTGGGGCGTGGTCACCAACAAGCCGGTGCGCTTTGCCGAACCGATCATGCAGCAACTGGGCCTGGCCGAGCGGTCGGCGTTGCTGATCTGCCCGGACCACGTGACGAACAGCAAGCCGCACCCCGAGCCGCTGATCCTGGCGTGCAAGATGCTCGACCTGGACCCGGCCAGCGTGCTGTTCGTGGGCGATGACCTGCGCGACATCGAATCCGGCCGCGATGCCGGCACCCGCACTGCAGCGGTGACCTATGGCTATATCCACCCGGACGACAACCCACGTCACTGGGGCGCGGACGTGGTAGTGGATCACCCGCTGGAACTGCGCAAGGTGCTGGATAACGCGCTGTGCAGTTGCTGATGGCTCACTCGCTCTACTGACTAAGGAAGATCCAATGTGGGTGTTTGCAACCTACTGAATTCTGTCGAGGCTTTTTATGTTTGATTACTCTGCACGTCCAGAACTGCTCAAAGGCCGGGTCATCCTGGTGACCGGTGCGGGTCGCGGGATTGGCGCGGCGGCAGCGAAAACCTACGCGGCCCATGGCGCCACCGTGCTGTTGCTGGGCAAGACCGAAGCCAACCTGGCCCAGGTGTATGACGAGATCGAAGCCGCCGGCCACCCACAACCGGTGGTCATCCCGTTCAACCTGGAGACCGCCCTGCCCCATCAATACGATGAGCTGGCCGCGATGATCGAAAAAGAATTCGGCCACCTCGACGGCCTGCTGCACAACGCCTCGATCATCGGCCCACGCACGCCGATCGAGCAGTTGTCCGGCGAGAACTTCATGCGGGTGATGCACATCAACGTGAATGCCATGTTCATGTTGACCAGTACGCTGCTGCCACTGCTCAAGCTGTCCCAGGATGCGTCGGTGGTGTTCACCTCCAGCAGCGTCGGGCGTAAGGGCCGTGCGTATTGGGGGGCTTACGGCGTGTCGAAATTCGCCACTGAAGGCCTGATGCAAACCCTGGCCGACGAGCTCGACACAGTTGCGCCCGTACGGGCCAACAGCATCAACCCAGGCGCCACGCGCACCAGCATGCGGGCCCAGGCGTACCCAGGGGAAAACCCGGCGGATAACCCGGCACCGGAAGCAATCATGCCGGTGTACCTGTACCTGATGGGGCCGGACAGTACCGGGATCAATGGGCAGGCGTTCGACGCGCAGTAAAACCAAATGTGGGAGGGGGCTTGCTCCCGATGGCGGTGTGAAGCCACAGATACAGTGACTGACACCCTGCCATCGGGGGCAAGCCCCCTCCCACATTTCTATTGCGGTGTTCCCTGGGCCTTAGTTTTTCACCACTTCCTCAAGGGTGAAGCGTCCCAGTGGGTTTTGCAGGAAGTTGCTCACATTCTTGCGCGAGATGTTGATGTACGGGCTGTAGTACAGGTCGATCCAGTTCACATCCTGTTTCGCCAGTTTCTGCAGGTCGATATACATCTGCTCACGCTTGGCCGGGTCGGCCTCGATGCGGGCCGCGGCCACCAGCGCCTTGACCTGGTCGTTCTTGTAGCGGGTCATGTAGTTCTGGTTGGTGTCGTGGCCCAGTACGAAGGTGGTCTTCTGGTCCGGGTCGAGGATGTCGTTGGTCCAGTACATCACTGAAATATCGTAAGTACCGTCCACCAGCATCTGCCAGCTTTGAGTCGGGTCGACTTTCTGTAGGTTGGCGGTGACGCCGACCTTGGCCAGTTGATCCTTGATGATCACCGCAATCTGCTCGTCGGCCTCGTTGCCGGCGTTGACCACATAGTTGAGCTTCAAGTCCTTGGCGCCGGCATCGGCCAGCAGCTTCTTGGCGGCGGCGGGGTCATACGGGCGCTGCAGGTTGTTGGCGTAGTGGTACAGCGAGCCTTTTGGAATGTAGGAATAGGCCACGGTGCCTTGACCGTAAGTGGCGGTCTTCACTAGCGATTGTTTATCGATGGCCATGTCCAGTGCCTGACGCACTTCCGGCTTGGCCAACAGGCCGTGCTCGTGGTTGATCAGCAGGTGGTCTTCACGGGTCGACGGGTCGGAGTGGATCACCACGTTCTTGTCTTTTTTCAGCTCTTCCACCCGGGAGAACGGTACAAAGATCGCCGTGTCCAGCTCGTTGTTCTGCACCATGCGCATGCGCGTGTTGTCGTCAGTGACCGACACCCACTCCACGCCATCCAGGCTCACGTTCTTGGCCTGCCAGAAGTTCGGGTTCTTTTTCAGGATCACCCGATCGCCCTTGCGCCATTCGTCCACGGTAAACGCACCGGAAGTCACCGGGTTTTCCGCGTAGGCGTCTTCGCCCATCTTGGTCATGGCTTTTTCCGACAGGATCGATACCGTCGGCGACGCGAGTTGCGAGAGGAAGGCGACCGCAGGGGTTTTCAGCGTCACGACCAGGGTTTTGGGGTCGGTGGCCTTGGCCGTATTGATCAGGCTGAACGGGTCGCTCCACAGCGAAGCCTTGTTGTCGCGGATACGCAACAGGCTGAACGCCGCATCCTCAGCGGTGATCGGCGAGCCGTCGGAGAACTTCGCCTCGCGCAGTTTGAAGGTGTAGGTCAGGCCGTCCTTGGAGATATCCCAGCTTTCGGCCAGCCCCGGTTCCATCTTGGTCCCCAGGTTATCGACACGCACCAGGGTGTCGTAGACGTTGGCGAATACCCAGGTGTCGCGGTTCTGCGCACTTTTGATCGGGTCAAACGTGGTGCTGTCTTCACGGCAACCGATGGTCAGTACGCCGGCGGCCTGGGCCAGCCCGGCAGTGAGGGACCAGGCGGTTAACGTCGCAGCAGCGAGCAACTTCAAGTGGCGGGATTGCATGTCATAACTCCTTGTTTATGGACGGCAGAAAGGGTCAACGGTTCTTCAAGCACGCAACTGTACCGATGCTCGTGCAGGAAATGGGTCGGCGGCAACACCATGGAACACAGGGCCTTGGCATACCGGCAACGCGGGTGAAACGCACAGCCGGTGGGCACGTTCAATGGGCTGGGTGGCTCACCCGGCAAGGGTTCCGTAGGCAAGGGCCGATGCGGATCGATCTCCGGGATCGCCTGGATCAGCGCCGCCGTATACGGATGGCGCGGCGAGGTGAACACCGCCTCCACCGGGCCCTCCTCGACGATCTTGCCCAGGTACATCACCGCCACGCGGTCGCACAGGCGGCGCACGATGGCCAGGTCATGGGCGATGAACAGGATCGCCAGGTTCATGCGCTGTTGCAGCTCCAGCAACAGGTTGATGATCTGGCCCTGGATCGACACATCCAGCGCCGCCACACACTCATCAGCGATGATCAAGCGCGGCTCCACCGCCAGCGCCCGGGCGATGCCCACGCGCTGGCACTGGCCGCCGCTGAGCGCGCCGGGTTTGCGCTCGGCGAGTTCGGGACGCAGGCCGACCAGGTCGAGCAGTTCGTTGACGCGAGCCGGAATCTGTTGCGCGGGGACCTTGCGTTGCACCCGCAGCACCTCGGCAATGGTTTCGCCAATGGTGTGGCGCGGGTTCAGCGCGGCATACGGGTCCTGGAAAATCATCGCGGTTTCATGGCGCAGCCGGGCGATATCGATGGCGCTGCCGTGGGCCATATCAATACCGTCGAACAACACTTGGCCGGCGCTGATCGGGTTGAGGTGCAGAATCGCACGGCCCAGAGTGCTCTTGCCGCTGCCGGATTCGCCCACCAGGCCGAGGGTCTCGCCCGCCGCCAGGTTCAGCGATACCCCGTTCACCGCCCTCACCCACTGCTTGTTCAAACCCAACACGCCAGTGCCAGACGCGGCAAAGCGCACCTCCAGGTCTTTGACCTGCAACAGGCTCATGGCCGATCTCCCAAAGGATAGTGACAGGCCACACGCGAGCCTTCAGGCTGCTGCTGGGTGCATAGGTCGCCGACCTGCGGGCAGCGTGGGTTGAAGCGACACCCGGCGGGCAACGCATCCAGCAGCGGCGGCTGGCCTGGGATGGTGCGCAGCAACGCATGCCCGCTGCTGTGGGCAGGCTGGCAGTCGATCAGCCCAGCGGTGTAAGGATGCCGGGGGTGGGCCAGCAGGTCGTATTTGCTGCCATGCTCGCACAGACGACCGGCGTACATCACGGCGATGGAGTCGCAGGTCTGCGCCACCACGCCGAGGTCGTGGGTGATCATGATGATCGACAGGCCACGCTGGTCGCGCAGGTCCAGCAACAGGCGCAGGATTTGCGCCTGCACGGTCACATCGAGGGCCGTGGTCGGCTCATCGGCGATCAACACCTGCGGGTTGCAGCCCAGGGCCACGGCGATCATCGCGCGCTGGCGCATGCCGCCGGAAAACTCATGGGGATAGTTGTCGACCCGCGCCTGGGGATCGGGAATCCCCACCTGGCGCAGCACGTCGATGGCTTGCAGGCGCGCGTCTTTCTTCGACGCACCTTGATGCAGGCGAATCCCCTCGGCGATCTGCTCGCCAATGCGCATCAGCGGGTCGAGGTGGCTGCTGGGGTTCTGGAAGATCATGCCCAGTTGCCCGCCACGCACTGCGCGCATGCCGGCGTCATCCAGCTGCAACAAATCGCGACCGGCCAGGCGCACGGCCCCGCCTTGCACCCGCAGGTTGGGCGACGGCAACAAGCGCATCAGCCCGCGACAGGCCATCGTCTTGCCCGAGCCGCTTTCACCCACCAGGCCGAGGATTTCACCTTCGGCCAGGTCAAAGGACACACGATCGACCAGGGTGACATCACGCCCGGCGTTATGGGCGATCACACTCAAGTCCTGTACCTGAAGCAGGCTCATGTTCGATCCCCCAGCACTTGCGCCACACCGTCGGCCAACAGGCTGAAGCCCATGGCCAGGGTCACGATGGCCAGGCCCGGGAAGGTGCAGAGCCACCAGGCCGTGGTGATAAAGGCCTGCCCTTCGGCCACCATGGTGCCCCATTCGGCGGTCGGCGGTTGTACACCCAGGCCGAGGTAGCTCACCGCCGCCCCATTGAGCAGCACCAGCACGGCGTCAGACATGGAAAACACAATCGAGCCAAACAGGGCGTTGGGCAGCAAATGCCGAAACAGGATGCGCCCGTGGCCAAAGCCCAGGCTCTTGGCCGCCAGGGCAAAGTCGCTTTCCTTGAGCACCAGGATCTGCGAGCGGATCAACCGCGCATACGACACCCAGCCCACCAGTGCCATGGCGATATAAAAACTCTTCAAGCCCGGGCCGAGGATGGCCATGATCGCCAACATCAATACCAGGAACGGGAACGCCAGGACCACGTCGATCACGCGCATGCAGAAATTGTCGAAACGCCCGCCGATGTAGCCGGAAACCGCACCGACAAAGGTGCCGATCATGAACGGGAAAATCACCCCGACAATGGCCAATTGCAGGTCAATGCGCGCGCCCCAGATCACCCGCGAAAGGATGTCACGACCATAATTGTCCGTGCCAAACGGATGGGCAAGGCTTGGCCCCAGCAGGCTCAGATCCGTGTTCTGCGCAATCGGGTCATAGGGCGCGACCCACGGCGCGAACAGCGCCAAGGCAAACCACGCCAACAGAATCGCCAGGCCCCACGCGGCGGTCAGCCGGCCATTGCGAAAGCCAAACCGCAAGCGCAAGCGCCAGGGCACAATCAACGAGCGGCTGTTCATTGCATTTTCACCCGTGGGTCGAGGGCGACGGTCACGACATCCGCCACAAAGTTGACCACCACCGTCGCACAGGCCAGCACCATGGCCACCCCCTGCACCACCATGTAGTCGCGGGTAAAGATGCCACGGACCAGCAACTGGCCGATGCCGGGAATGGCGAACAGGCTTTCGATCACCACCGTGCCGCTGATCAACCAACCGATGTTCACCGCCAGCAGGTTGACCGCCGGCACCAGGGAATTGGGCAACACATGCCGGCGAAACACCGCAGCCTCCGACAACCCCCGGGCGCGGGCGGCGGTGACATGGTCGGCCTGCAACTCCATCAACATGCTCGCCCGCAGGTTGCGCACCAGCACCGCGGACAACGCCAGGGCGATGGTCAGGCATGGCAGGACCATATGGTGCGCCTTGTCCAGCCAGGTGCGGCCGTAGCCCGACACCGGGAACAAGCCCCATTGCACGCTGAGCAACAGGATCAGCATCAAGCCCAGCCAGAATGCCGGCATGCCCAGGCCGACCGTGGTGAATACGCGGATCAGGTTGTCGGCCCAGCCACCTTTATGCCGCGCCGCCAAGGTCGCCAGCGGTATCGCGATCAACAGCGCCAGCACCACGCTGCCAAGGACCAGCACCAACGTCGGCTCGATGCGGGTGACGATCAGCTTCAGGGCATCGACCTTGTACAGCAGCGATTGGCCGAGGTCGCCCTTGAGCAGGTTTTTGAGAAAGTAGAAATATTGCAGCCACAACGGCTGGTCGAGGCCGAACTGCGCGCGGATTTTCAGCAAGGCGTCCGGGGTGCTGCGCGAGCCCAGCAGCGCGCGGGCGGGGTCGCCGGGAATCGAGCGTACCAGCACAAAGGTGATCAGGCTGATGCCAAACAGCACCGGCAACAATTGCAGGGGCCGGGACAGTACAAAACGGTAGCGCGCCAGGTTCATTCGTCAGCCTCGATGGCGAGCAAGAAAGTCCAGCAGCACCGGGAAGTACGCGTGAGGCTCTTCATAAAAGGGCATATGGCTGCTGTTGGGGAACACATGCAGCTCGGCGTGGCGAGCCGCCAGCTTCATGCGCATGGCGCAGGCCGGGGTCAGTTCATCATGCTGACCGGTGGTGATCAGCATCGGCATCTTGAAATCGGCCATCTCGGGGATGCGGTTCCAGTCCTTGAGGTTGCCAATATAGAGAAATTCATTCGGCCCCTGCATGGTTTCGTAGGGCCCCATGTTCCAGTCATCCAGGGAGCGCTTGACCGGTGCCGGCCACTCGTCCAGACGACACACGTGACGGTAGTTGAGCAAGGTGATCGCCGCCTGGTACTGCGGGTGGTCCAGGGTGCCCATGGCTTCATGGCGTTGCATCATCGCCACGGTTTCGCTGCCCAGGGCGCCGCGCAGGCGTTCCAGTTCCTGGGACAGGTGCGGGATGTCGCCGACGGTGTTTTCCAGGATCAGGCTTTTCAGGGCGGCGGGGTAATGGATAGCGTATTCGATCGCCAGCCAGCCGCCCCAGGAATGGCCGAGCAAATGCACACGGCCCAGGCCCAGGGCCTGGCGCACGGTTTCGACTTCTTCGACATAACGGCGGATTTCCCACAGGGAAACATCGGTCGGTCTGGCTGAAGCGCCAGTGCCAAGCTGATCGAATGCAACCACTCGCAGGTTATGGTCTTTGAGCCAGCCATGGGCGTCACGCAAGTAGTCACACGGCAGGCCAGGACCGCCGTTGAGGCACAGCAGCACCTCATCGCCGTCACCAAAGCTGTAGGCCACGAGGTTATGGCCGTCGACTTGCACGTTGTACTGCTGGTCGGGGGCAATTTCACGCCACATGCATACATTCCTTGTGTTGTATCGGCCTGGCGGGTAGCGGCCGTTAATCAGGCCAACACTACCGAGGATGCCGTGTGTCCATAACCTAGTATTTCTTATAGGTTTGGCCTGGCAGTCCTTCGCCGGGGCGTGGCATTCTACTTGCCGCAAGTCGAGATTCAAATGAATTCGGGAGCAGAACGGATGCTGGCCAAGCTAACTGCGTTCAATAACCGTCTGATGCCGGGCAGGAGCCTGGATGAACAGATGGACAATACGTTCGACCTCGCCCAGCAGTTGGGCTTCGATGCGCTGGTGTATGACTACACCCCGGTGCCCATCGACCTCAATGGCGAGCTCATCACCCCCTCGGTGCTGGAATTGCGCAACACCCCGCCCGACTGGCATGCCTTGTGGTGCAGCGAAGGGTTCTACCAGATCGACCCCGTGCAGCACTTGGCCTTGAGCACGGTTTCGCCGTTTGTCTGGTCCTATGACGCCAAAGCCCAGACCGCCCTGCAGCAGATCATCGACCCCTGCCACGCGCCCGTGTCTTCTTACCTGCATGACCGCCAGCTGACCTGCGGCGTCAGCGTGCCGATCCACCTGCCCCGCGGCGGCTTTGCCTCGCTGACCGGCCTGCGCACCGGCAAGGCGAGCGTGGTGCTGCGGGATGCGCAGCAGACTCTGTCGGATTTCGCCCTGATTACCCATGCCTTGCAGGAAGCGGCCTACCCATTATTCAGCAAGGAGCTACGTGCCTACCCGCATATTCGCCTGACCAAACGTGAGCGCGAGTGCCTGAAATGGGCCGCCGATGGCCTGACCGCCGCCGAAATCGCCACCCAATTGAGCCGTTCCCTGGCAGTGGTCACCCTGCACCTGGCGTCGGCGATGCACAAATTAGGGGCAAAGAACCGGGTCCAGGCAGTGGTTCGCGCAACCCACTATCGCTTGCTGGAAGACTGAACCTTCGGCAAAACCTAGCTGTTTTGCTAGTTACCTAAACATCGCGTGCCGATTATCGTGTCCCTGATCCTTTTTTTCAGAGCAGGGTACGAAATGGAATTCATCGAAAAAATCCGCGAAGGGTATGCGGCCTTTGGCGCTTACCAGACCTGGTACCGCATCACTGGCGACCTGACCACCGGCCGCACACCGTTGGTGATCATCCATGGGGGCCCCGGCTGCACCCATGACTACGTCGACGCCTTCAAGGACGTCGCCGCCAGCGGTCATGCCGTGATCCACTACGATCAACTGGGCAATGGGCGCTCCACCCACTTGCCCGACAAAGACCCCTCCTTCTGGACCGTCAGCCTGTTCCTCGATGAGCTGAACAACCTGCTGGACCACCTGCAAATCAGCGATGACTACGCGATCCTCGGGCAATCCTGGGGCGGCATGCTCGGCAGTGAGCATGCGATCCTGCAACCCAAGGGCCTGCGCGCCTTCATCCCGGCCAACTCGCCCACCTGCATGCGCACCTGGGTCAGCGAAGCCAACCGCCTGCGCAAACTGCTGCCCGAAGGCGTGCATGAAACCCTGCTCAAGCATGAAGCCGCCGGCACCTACCAAGACCCGGAATACCTCGCCGCCTCGCGGATTTTCTATGACCAGCACGTGTGCCGGGTCAACCCCTGGCCTGAAGAGGTAGCCCGCACCTTCGCCGCGGTCGATGCCGACCCGACGGTGTACCACGCCATGAGCGGCCCTACCGAGTTCCACGTGATTGGCAGCCTGAAGGACTGGAACGTGATCGGCCGCCTGTCGGCGATCAAGGTGCCGACCCTGGTGATTTCCGGCCGGCATGACGAGGCGACGCCGCTGGTGGTCAAGCCGTTCCTGGACGAAATCGCGGATGTGCGCTGGGCACTGTTTGAAGACTCCAGCCACATGCCCCATGTGGAAGAGCGCCAGGCGTGCATGGGCACGGTGGTGAAGTTCCTGGATGAGGCGTGCTCGACGCCGCACACAGCCCTCAAGGCTGGCTGAGGTAAAAATGTGCAGGGCCACTTAGCGCTGTCGCTCAGTAAATTGGAATATCCCTGTGGCGAGCGGGCTTGCCCTAATGCCGTTCAGTTAAGGCTTTTTTGTAGGAGCGAGCTTGCTCGCGAAAAACTCACAGGCGCCCGTTATCGTTGACGTTTTTCGCGAGCAAGCTCGCTCCTACAGAAGGCGATGTACTCTTAACTGAACGGCATTAGGGCAAGCCCGCTCGCCACAGCAAGTCCGCTGGCCACAACATGCCCGCTCGCCACAATCAGCCAACTTGCCTGAACAAGCCCACTGGCCACTGCAGCTCGCCCCCCCTCCTACCGTCTAGACGTCGCTGGTCTCCGGCCTCGCGGCTTTGTTCGACACCTGCGCCACCAGTGGAATCTCCTGACCCTGTGCATCAAACAACTTGCCGCCGCTGAAGTAATCCCCCTCGCGCAAGGCCGCCACATCCTGGAAGCACAAACTGCGCTCCGTCCCTGCCACGAACACTGATTGCTGGTCTGAGTTACCGGCGGTGATGTGGTTGAACGCCAGGTTCAGCAGGATCGCCATGATCGCCGACGAGCTGATGCCCGAGTGGAAAATGGTCGCGAACCAGCTGGGAAAATGATCGTAGAAACTCGGCGCAGCGATGGGGATCATGCCGAAACCGATGGACGTGGCGACGATGATCAGGTTCATGTTGTTGCGGTAATCCACCTTGGACAGCGTGCGAATACCACTGGCCGCCACGGTGCCGAACAGCACGATCCCGGCACCGCCCAGTACCGAGGTCGGTACGGCCGCAATGACACGCCCCATGAAGGGCAGCAGGCCGAGAATCACCAGGAACAGCCCACCGGTCGCCACCACAAACCGACTCTTCACCCCCGTCACCGCCACCAGGCCGACGTTCTGGGCGAATGCACTTTGGGTGAACGAACCGAAGATCGGCGCGAACATGCTCGACAGCATATCGGCACGCAGGCCATTACCGAGACGTTTGGAGTCGACCTTGGTGTCGATGATCTCACCCACCGCCAGGATATCTGCCGAGGTTTCCACCAGGGTCACCATCACCACGATACACATGGAAATGATCGCCGCCACATGAAAGGTCGGCATGCCGAAATGGAATGGCGCGGGGAAACCGAACATCGGCCCCTGGGTGACACCGGAGAAGTCGGCCATGCCCAGCAATACCGCAATGAGCGTGCCGATCACCATCGCCAGCAGGATCGACAACCGCGAGATAGTCGCACTGCCGATCTTGCTCAGCAGCAACACCAGCACCAGGGTCAGCGCCGCCAGGCCGATGTTCGGCATGCTGCCGAAGTCGGCTGCGCGGCTGTTGCCGCCCATGGCCCACCGCGCCGCGACGGGCATCAGGGTCAGGCCGATGGTGGTGATCACGATACCGGTCACCAGCGGTGGGAAAAACTGGGTGATCCGCGAGAACACCGGGGTAATCAATAGCCCGATCAACGACGCCGCCATCACCGCCCCCAGAATCGCTGGCACCCCGCCAGCGCCATCACTGCCGACAATCGCCACCATGGTTGCCACACCGGCAAACGACACGCCCTGTACCAGCGGCAACTGGCAGCCAAAAAACGGCAGGCCAAGGGTTTGCAGCAAGGTGGCCAGGCCACCGGCAAACAACGACGCGGCGATCAACAGGCCGATATCCGCCGGCGACAACCCAGCCGCCTGGCCGACGATCAACGGTACGGCAACGATGCCGCCGTACATGGTGAGCACATGCTGCAGGCCGTAAGCCAGGTTGGCGGCGACGCCAAGATTCTCATCTTCCGGCCGCTGCGGTGACGCCTTCGGGATAGTCATGGTGAGGGGTTCTCTGTTTTTTGTTGTGCGGCCACTGTATGCAATGTAAGGACTGGATGTCCATAGAGTTGTATACAATCAATCGAACAAGATACCCTCCATCGGCGTTACAAAAACAATCCGGCCGACATGAGCCAGAACGCCAAAGGACACTAAAACCATGAAAAAGGCACTACAGGGCGCAACCGTGGCATTGACGCTCCTCGGCGGTGGGGAGGCCGTCGCGATGGAATGGATGAACAACAGCGTAGGATTTCGCTACGGCCAGCAGTTCACCAATCCGAACAACCCCGATGCATTCAGTAAACGCATCTACAGCTTTACCCACGCCAGCGGCTACCAGTACGGCAGTCACTTCCTGAACCTGGATGTGTTCCTGTCCGACAACCGCGACCCGCGCAAGGGCACCGACCACGGCGGCAGTGAGGTGTACGCGGTGTATCGGCACCAGTTGTATGCCTCTCGCGTCTTCGATACGCCGCTGGGTACCGGGTTGATCAAGGATTACGCCTTCACCCTGGGCTTCGATGCCAACCGCAACAACAACTTCGCCTCAGCCAGGAAACGCGCACTGGTGCTCGGCCCGACCTTGAAGTTCAACACCTTCGGCGTGCTGGACCTGAGCCTGATGTACTACAAGGAACGGAACCACACCGGCATTCCCGGCGCGAAAGAGTCGAACCACACGTTTGACGACACTTACCTGCTCAACCTGACCTGGATGCGCCCGTTCGAGATCGGCAACCACGGGGCCAGGTTCCAGGGGTTCATCAACCACGTCGGAGACAAGGGCGAGGACTTCCACGGCCGCGATACCGCAGCCGAAACCTTGCTGCGCACCGCGCTGATGGTGGCGGTGCGGCCGGGTAAAAGTGTTAAGCCGAACCTGTACCTTGGGGTGGGCTACGAGTACTGGCATAACAAATTCGGTGTGGATGGCGGCCGGGGCAGCCGCACATCGACGCCGACGGTGAATATGGAAGTGACCTTCTAGGGGGAGTCAAATGCAGGAGGGGGCTCGCTCCCTCCCACAGACTGAAACGCAGTGTCACTCCAGTTTCAGATCCGTTACCAGTTCCGAGCGGCCCGCTTTCGGCCGCGCCAGCCAGTAACCCAGCACCGCCAACGGCGCAGTCGCCAGCATCACCAGCGCCGTGATCAACAGCGGCTGCTCGAGCATCGACGACACCACCAGGCTGCTGAGAAAGCACAGCCCCAATTGCAGGGTGTTTTGCAGCGCTGCGGCCTTGCCGGAATTTTCTGCGAAGGGCATCAGCGCATTCGCCACCACGATCGGATAGCTGGCGCCATTGACCAGGGCCATCAGGCAGAACGGGATCAGCAAGGTGGTCAGGGTCGGCACGGTCAAGGTGGCGACCAGGTACAACGCCACCATGCTGATGCAATAGGCCACCAACAACCACGGCAACAGTGTCTTGCCCTGGAAACGCTGCAAGGCGCTGCGGCAACTGTAGCCACCGACCAGGAAGGCGAGGGTCGGCAGCACATAGCTCAAGCCGATGTCATTGGGGCTGTAGCCCATGTCACCGAGGATGAAGGGCGACGCGGTCAGCCAGGCGAAAAAACTGGCCGAGCACGCCGCAAAGATCATGACGTTGCCGGTGAATACCCGAGAGCCGAGCAACTGCCCGTAGCCCAGGCGCGCAGGCTCGCCCTCTGCGGCAGGGCGTTTGGGCAAGGCACGTAGGAATAACGTAGGCAGCAGCAACAGCAGCGAGACGCCCAATAACACCGCGAAAATCGCCTGCCAGCCAAAGTGATTCAACACCATCGCGCCCAACAGCGGGGCCAGGGCGGGCGACAATGACATCAGCGGCATGATACTGGCGAATACACGGTGGGCTTTGTCAGCCGGATAACGGTCAATCACCAAGGCCTGCCAACTGACCGCGGCGGAACACACGCCAATCGCCTGGATAAAACGCAAGGCCAGCAGCTGCGGCGCCGTCTCGACCCAGAACATCCCCGCGCAGCCCAGCACGAACAGGCTCAGGCCGGTGACCAGGATCGGTTTGCGCCCGAGTCGGTCAGACAACGGCCCCCACAGCAACTGCCCCACCGCAAAGCCGGCGAGGAAAATACTCAGGCTGGCGCCCACCGCGCCGGCGCCGATCTGCAATTGCTCGCCCATGGCGCCAAACGCCGGCAAGTACATGTCCATGGCGAGGTAACCGAGCATGCTCAGCCCCGCCAGATACCAGGTGAAACCAAAAGAGTTTTTCATTGAAGCCTTATAGATCCTGCCATCAAACTATTTGCTGACTACTGCCCATTATGAAGCTGGTAACATCCCTGTGAAGCGATAATAATTGGACACATCTATCAATATTTTTGAAGGCAGTGTGTATGTGGTCCGAATACTCCCTGGATGTGGTTGATGCGGTCGCGCGTCACGGCAGCTTCAGCGCTGCGGCCCAGGAACTGCACCGCGTGCCATCGGCCATCAGCTATACGGTGCGCCAACTGGAAGAGTGGCTGGCCGTGCCGTTGTTTGTGCGGCGCCATCGCGATGTCGAACTCACCCCCGCTGGCCGTCTATTTATAGATGAAGCGCGGGGCGTGATGAAAAAAATGCTCGGTACACGGCGCTTGTGCCAGCAGGTGGCCAATGGCTGGAGCGGCCAGTTGAAGGTCGCGGTGGATTCCATCGTCAAACCCCAGCGTTGCCGGCAATTGGTGCTGGATTTCTATCGACAGTTTCCCGAGGTGGAATTGCTGCTGGAATACGAGGTGTACAACGGCGTGTGGGACGCCCTGGCCGATGAACGTACCGACATTGTGATCGGCGCCACCAGCGCGGTGCCGGTGGCCAGTCACTTCACCTTTCGCGACATGGGGCTGTTGAACTGGCTGTGCGTGGTCAGCAGCCAGCATCCGCTCGCCGGCATCAAAGGCTTGCTCAATGACGACCAACTGCGCCCCTTCGCCTCGCTGTGCATGACCGATACGTCACGCAACCTGCCCAAGCGCGACACCTGGACCCTGGACAACCAGCGCCGCCTGGTGGTGCCTAACTGGGCCTCGGCGATCGACTGCCTGCGCGATGGCCTGTGCGTTGGCATGGCGCCAGCGCATCAAGTGCTGCCCTGGATCGAACGCGGTGAGCTGGTGGCCCTGCAATTGAGCCGCCCCTTCCCCGCCAGCCCGTCGTGCGTGGCGTGGGCGCAGAACAAGGTGTCCCCCGCCATGCGTTGGTTGCTGGAGTACTTGGGCGACACCGAGACGATGAACCAGGAGTGGTTGAATGGGAGTGACCGTTGAAGATCACCGGGATCCGTTGTGTGGGGGGGCCAGTCCGTCAAGGTTTTTTGTAGGAGCGAGCTTGCTCGCGAAAAACTCATAGGCGCCGCGTCCATTCAGGAAGCACGCGCTATCGTTGACGTTTTTCGCGAGCAAGCCCGCTGGCGATGTACGCTTAACTGACGGGCATCAGATCCCATTTCAATCCAGTAAACGCGTGATGGCGCGCACGATCATCTCGACCTCCTTGGCCTCCAGGGTTAGCGGCGGCAGCAGCCGAATGACTTTGCCCCGCGTCACATTGATCAGCAGCCCATGCTCCTGGGCGGCACGCTGGGCCAGGTCGCGATAAGGGCTGGCCAACTCGATCCCGATCATCAGGCCTTGCCCGCGAATCGCCAGCACTTGCGGGTGCTCATTCAATTCCACCCGTAACCGCGCCAGCAGGCGCTCCCCCTGTTGCGCGGCGTTCTGCAACAGCCCCTGCTCTTCGATAATGTCGAGCACGGTGCAGCCGACGCGACACGCCAGCGGATTGCCGCCAAAGGTACTGCCGTGACTGCCCGGCGTGAACAGCTCGGCCACGTGAGCCCGAGCCAGGCACGCGCCGATAGGTACGCCGTTGCCGAGGCCTTTGGCCAAGGTCATCACGTCCGGAACAATGCCTTCATGCTGGAAGGCAAACCAAGCGCCAGTACGTCCGATGCCGGTCTGGATTTCATCGAGCATCATCAGCCAGCCATGGCGCGAGCAGTGATCGCGCAAGGCTTTCAGATAACCCGGCGGCGCGACCATCACGCCGCTTTCGCCCTGGATAGGCTCCAACAGGACAGCGGCAATACGCGGGCCGAACTGCTGAGTCAGCGCCTCCAGGGCTGCCAGGTCGCCAAAACCCACCTTGAGAAAATCCCCCGGCAAACGCTGGAAGCCCAGGCGTACCGACGGTCCGTCACTGGCAGCCATGGTGCCGAGGGTGCGGCCGTGGAAGGCGTTTTCCATCACCACCACCAACGGCTGCTCGATGCCCTTTTTCCAGCCATGCAGGCGCGCCAGCTTCAGTGCCGTCTCGTTGGCTTCGGCACCGGAATTGTTGAAGAAGGCGCGGTCCAGGCCGGACAGCCGGGTCAGGCGCAGGGCCAGTCGTTGTTGCCAGTCGATGCTGTAGAGGTTGGAGGTGTGCAACAGCAAGCCGGCCTGTTCGCTGATGGCTGCTACCAGTTTTGGGTGGGAGTGCCCAACGTTGGTCACCGCCACGCCCGCCACCGCGTCCAGGTATTCACGCCCCTGCTGGTCCCACAGGCGCGTGCCCAAGCCACGGGTAAAGCTCAGGGCCAGGGGTTGGTAGGTGGTCATCAGGCAGGCGGCGGTCATGGTGGCAAGCTCCAGGGCATCGTGGGGACGATCCCAGTATCGTTAGCCACCTGAGCTGGATAAACTGCACTTTCCTGCAATGACTTTGAACCAGGGCTTGATAATGGATTTATTCCAGGCGATGTCGGTGTATGTGAAAGTGGTCGAGAGCGGCAGCATGACCGCCGCCGCCCACGCCTGCGGAATGTCGACCACCATGGTCGGCAACCACCTGCGCGCGCTCGAGCAACGGCTGGGAGTCAGCCTGCTCAAGCGCACCACGCGCAAGCAAAGCCTGACGGAGTTCGGTGGGCAGTATTACCAGCGTTGCCTGGAAGTGCTGGGGTTGGTGGCCGACTCCGAGCAATTGGCCGAACAGGCCCACAGCGACGTCCCCCGCGGCACCCTGCGCATCACGGCGCCCCCCGCCTTCGGCACCGAACGCCTGGCACCGGCCTTGAGCGAGTTCTCCCGGCGCTACCCGCAGATCAAGCTGTACGTGGTGCTCAGCAACCAGCGCATGGACCTGGTCGACAGCGGTTTCGACGTGGCGATCCGCCTGGGTGAACTGGAACCCTCAAGCTTGATCGCACGGCCCATGCAGGATTACACCATGACCCTGTGCGCCTCGCCGGATTACCTGGCGCGACACGGCATGCCACAGGTGCCCGAGCATCTGCAACAGCATGACTGCCTGGCATTCGCCTACCCGTCGACCGACGATTGGCGCAACGCCGACAAACTGTGGCGCATGACCGGGGATGAGGGCGAGGTGGAGATTCCAGTATCGGGCTCGTTGACCATCAACAGCTCGCAAGCCCTGCGCCAGGCCGCAGTGCAAGGCATGGGCATCGTTATGCTGCCGGATGCCCTGGTGCAGCCCGACCTGCAAACCGGCAAGCTGGTGGCCCTATTGACCACCTACCAACTGCCCAGCCGCCCCATGCACCTGCTGTACCCCCAGGACCGCTATCGCCTGCCCAAGTTGCGCGCCTTTGTGGATTTCGTCATGGAACAGTGGGCGCGCTAGAAGCCCACGCCCAATTCCCGCAAGCGGGCGGCCGTGCGTTCGGCGGACACATGATGAATGCCCTGCCAACCCAAGGCGACAGCCGCCTCGATATTGCCGGCGACGTCGTCGATGAACACCACTTCGCTCGGCTGGATATCCGGCAGATGAGCACGCACCTGGGCGAGGCTGGCGTGATAGATCGCGGCATCCGGCTTGATCAGCTTCAACTCGCCGGAGACCACGATGTCGCGAAAACACTGCAGGAACGGGTAGTTGGCCCGCGCATAGGGGAACGTCTCGGCCGACCAGTTGGTGAGCCCGAACAGCGGCATGTCGGCGTGATGCAACGCCTCGAGAATGGCCACGCCCTCCGGTAACGGGCCGCGCAGCATTTCATGCCAGCGGTCGTAATAGGCCGAGATCAAGGTTTCGTGCTGGGGGTATTGCGCGATCAGGCTGCGCGTAGCCTCGGCCAGGGTACGACCCGCGTCCTGCTCGGTGTTCCAGGCCTGGGTACAGATGGTGTCGAGGAACCACTGCCGTTCGTGATCGTCGGCAATCAGCTTGCGGTACAGGTGGTGCGGGTTCCAATCGAACAGGACACCGCCAAAATCAAAAACGACTGCACGAATCGTCATCAGATCCTCCGTTAGCGTGAGTTGATAGCCGATGGAGTCTGGCAGATCGATGGCGGCAGCGGCAAAGGCTTAACACACAACGAATGTGGGAGCGGGCTTGCCCACGATTGCAGGGTGTCAGCCGAAACATCCAGCACTGACAAACCGCGATCGCGGGCAAGCCCGCTCCCACATTTTTTTCGAGCGTGTTTAGGCTTGGACCAGGCCGTTGATCTTAACGGTCGGATTCACGTCAGCCTCGTAGTCCACGCCATCGATCTCAAAGCCGAACAAGCGCAGGAACTCAGCCTTGTAGCCGGCAAAATCGCTGATCTCGTTGACGTTGTCGTCGGTCACCTGGTTCCACAGTGCTGCCACGGCGTCCTGGACCTTCGGCTCCAGTTCGGCCAGGTCGGCGCGCAGGCGGCCGTCGGCGTCGAGCTTCGGCTGGCTGCCGTACAAGCTGTCCTTGAACAGGCCGTAGACCTGCTCGATGCAACCTTCGTGGGTGCCCTGCTCTTTCATCACCTTGAACAGCAACGACAGGTACAGCGGCATGATCGGGATCGCCGAGCTGGCCTGGGTCACCACGGCCTTGAGTACCGACACACGAGCGTCGCCCTTCAGCGCAGCCAGGTTGTCGCGCAGGGTCAGGACTTTCTTGTCCAGGTCCTTCTTGGCTTCGCCGATGGAACCGTTCCAGTAGATGTCCTGGGTCAGCTTCTCACCCAGGTAGGTGAACGCAGTGGTCTTGGCGCCTTCGGCCAGTACATCGGCGTCACGCAGGGCGTCGATCCACAGCTGCCAGTCTTCGCCACCCATGACTTTCACGGTGCCGTCGATTTCTTCCTGGGTCGCCGGTTCCAGGGTGGTGTCGACCACGACGCCCTTGTCGGTGTTGATCCCACGCAGGGTCACGGCTTTGCCGATCGGCTTGAGGGTGGAGTTGTGCACCACGCCCTGCGGGTCGGTACGGCGTGGCGCGGCCAGGCTGTAGACCACCAGGTCGATCTTGCCCAGGTCTTTCTTGATGGTGTCGATGGTCAGGCGCTTGATCTCGTCGGAGAACGCATCACCGTTGATGCTCTTGGCGTACAGGCCTTTTTCGACGGCAAACTTCTCGAACGCGGCGCTGTTGTACCAGCCGGCGGAGCTCAACTTGCCCTCTTCGCCTTCTTTCTCAAAAAACACGCCCAGGGTGTCGGCACCGCAGCCAAACGCGGCACTGATGCGCGCGGCCAGGCCATAACCGGTGGAAGCACCGAGGACCAGCACCTTTTTCGGGCCGCCTTCGATGACGCCGTGTTGAGTCACGTAGTCGATCTGTTCCTTGACGTTCGCTTCACAGCCAACAGGGTGAGCGGTCACACAGATGAAGCCACGAACCCGCGGTTTGATGATCATAAAATTTCTGCCTCTTCCAAGGTGCCGAAGGCCAATGGTGGCCATTCAACTTCAATCGTACCGGTCTATGACGTCCAAAAAACCGAAGCGTCACGATAGTCGCAAATCTTCTGTTTACAAAATCCAATCGGCGCCGCGCTTTTCTGCGCATCCCTGCTAACGTTCGGGGTATCGCCACGCGTCCTGCGCCGTTTTCGCAGCAAACGCTATTCGTGAAAATTTGTTCAATCCCTTCACAATTTTGCAATATTTAAAACGCCCAACCGACTGATAACGCCTTATCATGGCGGGGTTGTTTCAATATGTTTCAAAACCCCACCACTCGCAGCCACGGAACCGTACCTGTCGAATGGCGTCCAGCTGGAGCTGAGTTTCATGAGCAAGTCCGCGTTACGCAAGAAAGCAGTGTCGATCGCCTGGGTGTTCGGCGTGCTGCTGTTTATTTTCCTGTTCCCCCTGACCACGGCGGTCTTCCTCGGCCTGGTACTGGTCTGCGGTGTCTATGACTTCCTGCGTAACGGCTTGTATGACCGCGATACCTTCAAGAAATACTTCATCGGCAGCGGCCGCAATACCTGGCTACTGGCGCCGTTCAACACCCTGTTCGACCTGCTGAGCAGCCGCAATCGCCATGTCTACACGATGCGCGACCTGCCGCCCGCCTGGCGTGAAGACCTGCAACAGGTGATCAACGATGCCATGGCCCACAAGGATGAAATCATCGGCTACCTGGACGAGCGCATGGCCGAGAAGAAACGCGGCATGCTGTTTTTCCAGTGGTATGGCCGCCCGATCGAAACCACCCTGGACATCCCGGAACTGCGTAAAAAGCTGCCGTTCGTGAAGACCATCGGGGTTTCGGTGTTCAACGAAAACCGCTCGACGTCCTTTCACTTCGGGCCCCTGCGCATGATGTTCCGGGTGCTCTACAACATGGCGCCGGCGCCTCACCATGACGGCGTGTATATCCAGGTCGGCAAGCACAAGCATTACTGGCACGACGACCCGCTGTTTATTTTCGATGACACGTTGATGCATGCGTCCTTCAACAAGAACGACGCAAAACGTTACTGCCTGTTCATTGATATCGTGCGGCCGACCTTGCTGCCCTCGGTCCTCAACGCCGTGATCGCGGGTTTTGCCGGCCTGGTATTCACCCTGCGTCGGGTTTTCTACAAAAACTGGAAGCTGATTCAGTAAGTTCTGCGGCATGATGGTGCTGGACGGTGTTTGCGCCCTGCCCGCGAGGCGGCCAGAATAACCGTCTCGTGCGACCGAATTCGGCGCCCACCATTCTCAAGCCATCGCCCCGCTGAAGGGCGCGGTGGCTGCGCTTTCAAGGAACCAGAATGCCCCAACGTCAAGTCATCAACGCCTCCGTCAGCCCCAAGGGCAGCCTCGAAACACTCTCCCAACGTGAAGTCCAGCAACTGAGCGAAGCCGGCTCCGGCAGCATCTATACCCTGTTCCGTCAATGCGCCCTGGCCATCCTCAATACCGGCGCGCATATCGACAACGCCAAAACCATCCTCGACGCCTATAAAGACTTTGAAGTGCGCATTCATCAGCAGGATCGTGGCGTACGCCTGGAACTGTTGAACGCGCCGGCCGATGCGTTCGTCGATGGCGAAATGATCGCCAGCACCCGCGAGATGCTGTTCAGCGCCTTGCGTGACATCGTCTACACCGAGAACGAACTGGACAGCCAGCGCATCGACCTGAGCAACTCACAGGGCATCACCGACTACGTGTTCCACCTGCTGCGCAATGCGCGCACGCTGCGCCCGGGTGTCGAGCCGAAGATCGTGGTGTGCTGGGGCGGGCACTCGATCAACACCGAAGAATACAAATACACCAAGAAGGTTGGCCACGAACTGGGCCTGCGCAGCCTCGACGTGTGCACCGGCTGCGGTCCCGGCGTAATGAAAGGGCCGATGAAGGGCGCGACCATTTCCCACGCCAAGCAACGCATCACCGGCGGGCGCTACCTGGGCCTGACCGAGCCCGGCATCATCGCCGCCGAAGCGCCGAACCCGATCGTCAACGAGCTGGTGATCCTGCCGGATATCGAGAAGCGCCTGGAAGCCTTCGTGCGCGTCGGCCACGGCATCATCATCTTCCCAGGCGGTGCCGGCACGGCCGAAGAGTTCCTGTACCTGCTGGGTATTTTGATGCACCCGGACAACCGTGGCCTGCCATTTCCGGTCATCCTCACCGGGCCGAAACACGCCGCGCCGTACCTGCAGCAACTGCACGCCTTCGTCGGCGCAACCCTGGGCGAAGCAGCGCAGGCGCACTACCAGATCATCATCGATGACCCGGCCGAAGTGGCTCGCCAGATGACCGCCGGGCTCAAGGCGGTGAAGCAGTTCCGGCGCGAGCGCAACGACGCGTTTCACTTCAATTGGCTGTTGAAGATCGACGAAGGCTTCCAGCGCCCGTTCGACCCGACCCACGAAAACATGGCCAGCCTGCAACTGAGCCACGCGCTGCCGCCCCATGAGCTGGCGGCCAACCTGCGTCGTGCGTTTTCGGGGATCGTGGCGGGTAACGTCAAGGACAAGGGCATTCGCCTGATCGAACAGAACGGCCCGTACGAGATCCACGGCGACCCGGCCATCATGCAACCGCTGGACGAGCTGCTACAGGCCTTCGTCGCCCAGCACCGCATGAAGCTGCCAGGCGGCGCGGCCTATGTGCCGTGCTACCGCGTGGTGCAATAAACCGGCACTGCGCTCGGCCATGGTTTGTATCGCTGGGAACCCGATGGAAGGGTGTGAGTGAAGTTCGGTCCAGGGTTTGACCTGTTCGGACTCACCCACATCCAGAAAGCGGCCCAGGCAATCGTGGAGTGGGGGCGGGTACTGGAGACCCTGCGGCCCACCCGCGATCGCCGCGTTGCGGCAGCGAGCAGGCTTTGGTAAAACCGCATCTTCCCTTGATCCAGAGAACGCCTCACGTGCGCACGCTTCTTCTCGCAGCCCTGGTCATGACGCCGACCCTCGTCCTGGCTGACACCATCGCCTGGCCCGACTTGCCGCCCACCTGCTTTGTCAGCGGCCGCTCCGCCACGAGTGCGGATGTCGACAGCGGGTGTGCCGCCTTCCTGATCAATGTCAAAGGCCAGGCGGCGGGCACCCCGATCAAAGTGGATATTCCCCAGTACGCCATGCATGTGGATGAAACGACCGGCAAGGAAACCCCGGTGATCCTCATCCAGGCCGAGGAAAACGGTGAGGTCAAGGCCGTGGGCTATCGGGAACTGGGCACCGACCAACTGGGGGCGGCACTGTTGCGGGAGGTTCGGCTCCTGGGTACGAAGAAGCCGACCTAGGCAGGGCTTCAGCGAACCCAGCCACCCACCTGCCAGTGGAAACCGTCATTGCGTTGCACCCAGTGCGGATGCACGTAGCGATAGCCTTCGCGCACAGGCTCCCAATGGCCATGCACCGCGACGTAGCGCCCACCGTCCCAACGCCAGTAACCGCGCGACCATATATAGCCGTAGCGTGGCGCAGGCTCGACTTCAATCACTTGAACCGGCGGCGGCTGTGGCGCGACCACCTCGACATACTCACGTTGCACCGGGCGCCGCTCATGCACGACACGCTCTTGCACACACCCGGATGCGGCGACAACCATGGCCGCCAATGCTGCATAACGTAACAACATACAAACCCCTCGGGCGCTAACACCCAACACCTGTATCAGTAAAAAATGCCCCCTGGTTCCAGCCGCGCTCCTGCATGGCCTGGGTTCTTTTTTAACAGGTGGTGTCTGTCAGGTTGCTGAACCCACTCGCCTCAAAAAGCGCACGCGACGGCCGGTCGCTTCAGGCGTACCCGCAACACCCCGGCGTTTGCACCTCTTCGCCCTCATGCCGGGCCGAAACGCTCCAGCACCGCCTCGACAAACCCTCGCAACTTGGCGGTACGCTGGCGGTGGGCGGTGTAGACCAGATGCATTGGCCGGCTGGGAGCCTCGAAGTCCGGCAGCACCTGCACCAACTCACCCCTGGCCAACGCCGCGTGCAGAAAGTCTTCCGGGCCCAGGACGATGCCAAAACCGTCCAGCGCGGCTGTCATCAATGCCCGGCTTTCATTGATCTGCAACCGGCTGGCGACCTTCACTGTGTGCGGTGTCGAGCCTTGGTAAAACACCCATTCGCGATCCGCGGGGCGTGACCAGAAGGCGTAGCCCAGGCATTCATGGTGCTCCAGATCGGCCGGCGCCAGCGGCATGCCGCGGGCCGCCAAGTACGCCGGCGCCGCGCAGGCCACCAGGCGGTAAGGCGCCAGTGGCCGCGCGGTCAAACCGGTGGTGGCCAGCGGGCCGATGCGAAACGCCGCTTCATAGCCCTCCTCCACCAAATCGACGAAACGATCCGTGAGGTGCAGGTCGATTTGCACCTGGGGGTTATCGCGCAAAAAAGCGGTAATCAGCGGCATCAGGCTGTAGGAGCCGAAAGTGACCGGCGCGGTGATTTTCAGCTTGCCACGCGGCGTGTCATTCATGATCTGCGCCAGGGAATCAGCCGCCTCGGCCTCTGTCAGGATATGTTTGCACCGCTCGTAATACGCGCTGCCCAACTCGGTGAGGCTTTGTCGACGCGTGGTGCGATTGAGCAAGCGCGCGCCCAGGCGCTGCTCCAGCGCGGCAACGTGTTTGGCCACCATCTGCGCCGACATGTTCAAGCGCTCGGCAGCGCGGGCGTATGAGCCCAACTCGGCGGCGACCACAAAGGCATTCATGCTGGATAGACGGTCCATCATTCCCTACTCCCAGTAACAACACCCACGCCATAACAATTATTTATCGCCAAACAGTTGCCAATCATCATAACGGCTCCCCTGTTCAAAAGGAGCAAGACCATGAAGATTGGCGTGATTGGCGCGGGCTTTATCGGGCGTGCCGTGGCCCAGCTGGCTTTAGCTGCCGGCCATGAGGTGATGCTGAGCAACTCCCGTGGCCCGCAGACCATGAGCAGCGTGCTCAGCGGTATTCGCGGCGTCAAAGTGGGCAGTGCGCAAGATGCCGCGCAGTTCGGTGACGTGGTGCTGGTGGCGATTCCGTTTGAGCATTACCGCAGCATTCCCGCGCAGTGGCTGGAGGGCAAGACAATACTGGATCCCAACAACTACTACCCCGAGCGTGACGGGCATTTCCCCGCGCTCGACCGTTTTGAAACCACCACCAGCCGGCTGCTCGCCGAGCATTTTTCCCATTCGAAGGTGGTCAAGGTGTTCAATGCGATCTTCGCGACCGACCTGACCGAGCACGCCCGCCCCCACGGTGCCCCTGACCGCCGCGCATTGCCGGTGGCCGCCGATGATGCTGGCGCGAAAGCCCAGGTGATCGGCTTACTCGACGAGCTGGGCTTCGATGCCGTGGACGCCGGCAACCTGGATGAAAGCTGGCGGTTCGAGCGCGCCAAACCGGCGTATTGCGTGCCGCTGGACCAGGCCGGGTTGAGGGCGGCCCTGGCCGCGGCCGAGCGCACGGTTGAACTGCCTCCGGTCAGCCGGGAGCACACCCACAGTTAAACAGCCGCGCACAAAAAGCCCGCTGACCGTTACCGGTTCAGCGGGCTAATGAGATGGTCACCCCCACACCCTGCGAGGGCTACGCTTTCGCAGGGTGTTTTGTTTTTGGAGGCCATCATCATGAGCGAGTCAGCGCTGATCGGGATCGATCTCGGCAAACATAATTTCCACCTTCTGGGCCAAGACAAATCGGGCCGCGAGGTGTTTCGCAAAAAGCTCTCGCGAGCGCAGATGATGCGGTTCTTCGGCAACTTGCCGAGCTGCGTCGTGGTAACGGAAGCCTGTGCCGGCTCTCACTTCATCGCCCGTCAGCTTGCGGCGATGGGGCATACGACCAAGTTGATTTCACCGCAGTTTGTCCGCCCTTTCGTCAAGGGCAACAAAAATGACTTTATCGACGCAGAGGCCATTTGCGAGGCGGCTTCCCGTCCGTCCATGCGCTTCGTTACGCCTAAAACCGAGTCTCAGCAAACCCTGTCTGTCCTGCATCGCATGCGCGAGTCGTTGGTGCATGACCGCACCAAGACAGCCAATCAGATGCACGGTTTCCTGCTGGAATTTGGCATCAGCCTGCCCAAAGGCTCAGCCATCATGAAGCGTTTGGCAGCTGTTTTGGCCGAGCATGAGCTGCCTGTGCGGCTGACAGTGCTGTTGCAACGCCTGCACGATCACTTCGTTTACCTGGATGAACAGATCAAGGAACTGGACAAACAACTGGCTTGCCAGCTGGCCGACGATGATCTGGGGAGCCGTTTGCTTAGCATGCCGTGTGTCGGTCCGATCACCGCCAGCCTTCTGGCTGTAGAAATGGGCGATGGCAAGCAATACCGATGCAGTCGCGATTTTGCGGCTTCAGTGGGCTTGGTGCCGCGACAGTACAGCACGGGCGGCAAAGCCAATTTGTTGGGGATCAGCAAGCGGGGTGACAAGCACCTGCGGCAACTGCTGGTGCAATGCTCCAGGGTTTACATGCAGAGGCTGGATCATCAGAAGGGGGCTTTGGCCGACTGGGTGCGAGCGCTGCTGCGCCGACGACACTCGAATGTGGTGGCCTGTGCCCTGGCCAACAAACTGGCGCGTATCGCTTGGGCGATAGCGGCTCACCATGCGCAATATGAAGCAGGGCCAGACGCCTTGAACGCCTGACCCTGCGGTTGTTGCAGTACCACAATTCACCCTTCAGGTTTTGCGATAGCTGAACAACGGATGACGTGAACGGCCTACCGGCCTGGCGAAGATCCTGACATAAAAATCGGCTTCAGAAGCCGACGGGCTTTTAAGGATCGTCAGGCGCGACTCTCATCGTGGCGCTGGGGCAAGCCCCAAACAGACGCCGGATAGATTTAAGCAAGCCAACCACATCGCCCGTTAATCAGTATTGCAAAAATGGGGGGAAACGCGGTGGCCTTATTGGGGCCGCTTCGCAGCCCAACGCGGGGCAAGCCCGCTCGCCACAACAAGCCCGCTCGCCACAACAGGCTTTTCGTCAGCCATTGTCACTGATCATCAAAATACCGCTCATGCCAATCCACCAGCGGCTGTGGTGAGTTGAGCTTCTGTCCGTAGATCACCGAATAAGACAGCACGTTCTGTACATATTGACGGGTTTCATCGAACGGAATGCTTTCCACCCACACGTCGAAACTCAGGTGGTCGGCGCCGCGCAGCCATTGACGCACGCGGCCGGGGCCGGCGTTGTAGGCGGCGGAGGCGAGCACGCGGTTGCCGTTGAACTGGCTGTGTACCTGGCTGAGGTAGGCGGCGCCGAGCTGGATGTTTTTATCCGGGTCCAGTACCTGGGCGGGTGAGGCCAGGGGGATACTGAACTTGCGCGCGGTGTCCTTGGCGGTGCCGGGCATCAGTTGCATCAGGCCGCTGGCACCGACGCCGGAGCGGGCGTCGTCCATGAAGGCGCTTTCCTGGCGGGTGATAGCGAACACCCAGCTCGAATGCAGGCCGCGTACCTTGGCTTCGCGCACCAGGGTGTCGCGGTGGGCCATCGGGAAGCGGATGTCCAGGTCGTCCCAGTACTGAGCCTGGCTGATGGTGCGAATCGCCGGGAAGTACCACTTCATGTCATAGGCCAGCTTGGCCTGGGCGACCATTTCGTCACGGTCAAAGTGACGGCTGACGTGGTACCACTCGCGGCGACCGTCCACCACCTGGCCACGGGCATAGAACTCGAGGGCACGGCGCACGCCGGGGGTGTTGCGCACCTTGTTGATCAGCGCCTGGCTCATCAACAGCGGCTTGTTGATCAACTGGTACGGCGCCTTGGAGCGGTCAGCGGCGAGGAAACCGTAGAAATCCCGCTCCCTCGCCAGGTTCTTGTACAGCACCAGGGCTTGCGGGTTTTTCGGCTCGGCCAGTTCCAGGCTGCGGGCCTGCCAGTAGCGCCAGCGATTGGTGGTGGCCAAGTCTTGTGGGAGTTTTCGCGTCAACTGATAGGCATCTTCCCAGCGGGCCAGGCGCAGCAGCAGGCGCAGGCGCCATTCGGACACGGTGTTGTCGCGCAGTTCGGGGTCGTACTTGGTCATCACCTCAAGGGCGCGTGGATCGAAGCGCTTGGCCAGGGTCAGGCCGATTTCACGAGCGATCGCCACTTTTTCGTCACGGGAGAAGTGCATGCTGCTGGCATAGCCGTCGAGCAGGGCCATGGCCTTGTCCGGGTCCTGGCGAGCCAGGCGGCGCAGGCCCAGGCCCACGGCGTCAGACATGGCTTCGGTGGCCGGCAGGAAGCGCGAAGGATCACTGAGCATGTCGGGCTTTTGCGCCACGTCGACCATCAGGCGGCCTTGGGCGCCGAGGGTCGGCAGGGTTTTCACCAGGCTGTTGGCCAGCGCGTAGTTGCGCGCTTCGGCAGCGAGCTTGGCGCGGTCCCAGATTTTTTGCTCGGTGAGCTGGCCGTCGGCGGCCCATTGACTAAAGGTGGCATCGCACGCGGCGGGCTGGGATTTGCCGGTCATCCACAGTTTTTCGGTGGTCTTGTAGCCTTCGGCTTTCAAATTGTGGGTGAGCTGGAACTGGCCATGCAGGCAGTCCAATTCAACGAAATTGAGCTTGGCATCGTAGTACTTTTCAAAGGTCTGCCAATCACCACGATCGGCCAGCCAGCGCAACCAGCGCAGTTTCATCCAGTTGGCCTGGGGCAGGTCGCCGTTTTTCGCAAGGAACTGTTCGATTTCCTCGTTGCTGGCGGTCTTCAGGCGGGCGGTCAGCTCGTCGTACGCCAGGTAGGGCGTCAGCGGGTAGTCGGCCAGGGCCTGGCTGTATTGCATGTAGGGGCCGGTATCGCCCTTGGCCAGTGCACGCTTGGCTTCATCGTAATATTGACGTTGAGTGGTGAGGTCCACGGCCTGCGCGGATTGAACGGCAGTGGCGGAAAGAAGCAGACAAGATAAAAAGTTGAAAAGGCGACTGCGCATGAGACGTCCGTGCAGAGAAATCACGACTAGCGCCGGCACCGCCGACACTGATTGCCCCTAGCTTAGCCTTTTGCCAGCGGCCGGTGAAAGCTTTGCCGGCCGGTTGGTTGAAGATCGCCGGAAATGTCCTACAGAACGTATCAGCAGAGAAAATGGCGACCGCATCCAGCCCTCAAGTCAGGTAGAATGCGCGCCCAGTTTTTGGAGAAGCGTATGACCCTGCTCAAATTCAGCGATGTGTCCCTTGCTTTCGGCGCTATGCCGTTGTTGGACAAGGTGTCCTGGCAGATCGCCCGTGGTGAGCGGGTGTGCATCATCGGCCGCAACGGCACCGGCAAGTCCAGCATGATGAAGCTGGTAAAAGGCGACCAGAAGCCCGACGACGGCTCTGTGTGGCGTGCCCCGGGCCTCAAGATCGGCGAATTGCCGCAAGAATTGCCGGTGGCCGACGGACGGACCGTGTTCGACGTGGTTGCCGAAGGCCTGGACGGCGTTGGTGAGTTGCTTGCGCAGTACCACCACCTGGCGCAGAACTGCGTCACCGAAGAAGACCTGGACAAGCTTATGCACGTCCAGCAAGACCTCGAAGCCCGCGACGGCTGGCGCCTGCAGCAACTGGTGGACAGTACCCTGAGCCGCCTGCAACTGCCGGCCGACAAGACCCTCGCCGAATTGTCCGGCGGCTGGCGTCGCCGGGTGTTGCTGGCCCAGGCGCTGGTGTCCGAGCCGGACCTGCTGCTGCTCGACGAACCCACCAACCACCTGGACATCGGCGCCATCGCCTGGCTGGAAGAAGCCCTCAAGGATTTCCAGGGTGCCGTGCTGTTCATCACGCACGACCGTTCCTTCCTGCAAAACCTCGCCACGCGCATCCTCGAACTGGACCGTGGTGGCCTGATCGACTGGAACGGCGACTACGCCAGCTTCCTGGTGCACAAGGAAGCCGCACTGTCCGCCGAAGAAACCGCCAACGCCCTGTTCGACAAGAAACTGGCCCAGGAAGAAGTCTGGATCCGCCAGGGCATCAAGGCGCGCCGTACCCGTAACGAAGGCCGCGTACGTGCCCTGAAAGCCCTGCGCGTCGAGCGCAGCGAACGTCGCGAGCGCACCGGCAAGGCCAATATCCAGCTGGATACCGCCGACAAGTCGGGCAAGCAAGTGATGGTGCTGGAAAACGTCAGCTTCCATCACCCGGACGGTCCGTTCCTGATCAAGGACTTCTCCATGGTCCTGCAACGCGGCGACCGTATCGGCCTGCTGGGCGCCAACGGTACCGGCAAGACCACCTTGCTCAAGCTGATGCTCAACGGCCTGCAACCGACCAGCGGCACCGTGGAAGAGGGCACCCGCATCGACGTGGCCTACTTCGATCAGTTGCGTCACCAGCTGGACCTGGAAAAGACCGTGATCGACAACGTTGCCGAAGGTCGCGACTTTATCGACATCGACGGCCAGAGTCGCCACGTGCTGAGCTACCTGGGCGACTTCCTGTTCAGCCCGCAGCGTGCCCGCACACCCGTCAAGGCCTTGTCCGGTGGTGAGCGCGCGCGCCTGCTGCTGGCCAAGCTGTTCAGCAAGCCGGCCAACCTGCTGGTACTCGACGAACCGACCAACGACCTCGATGTGGAAACCCTCGAACTGCTGGAAGAGGTCTTGCTGACCTTCAACGGCACTGTGCTGATGGTCAGCCACGACCGGGCATTCCTCGACAACGTGGTCACCAGTACCCTGGTCTTCGAAGGGGAAGGCAAGGTGCGTGAGTACGTCGGTGGTTACCAGGACTGGCTGCGTCAGGGTGGTTCACCGCGCCTGCTGGGCGTGACCGAGAGCAAGTCCGGCAAGGCCGACCTGACCTCCGCCGTTGTCGCCCCGGTGGCCGCTGCCCCGGCCCAGGAAGCTGCCCCGGCGGCCAAGAAGAAGCTCAGCTACAAGCTTCAGCGTGAGCTGGAAGCCTTGCCGGGTGATATCGAGGCCAAGGAGCAACAGATCGCGGCTGTGGAAGCGCAAATGGCCGACGCGGGTTTCTACCTGCGCCCGGCGGCGGAAACCGCCAAGGTCATCGCTTCCCTGGAGACGTTGAACCAGGAGCTGGAAGCGCTGGTTGAGCGTTGGGCTGAGTTGGATGCCTGATTGATCCAGATGCATAAAAAAACCCGGTGTTCATTTGGATGAACACCGGGTTTTTCATATGAAATGCGATTCAAAATGTGGGAGGGGGCTTACGAGCTTTTGACCAGCCTTACCGCCAGGACGTCGCACGGCGCGCCATGCAGCACGTCATTGGCCGTGGAGCCCAGCAACAGCGCCAAACCATGACGGCCATGGCTACCGACCACGATCAGGTCACAACCCTTTTCTTTGGCCAGGTGGTGGATTTCCTGGCGAGGTTGGCCGTAGGTCAGGTGGCAGTCTTCCTTTTTCAGGTGCGGGTACTTGAGAATCAAACGGTCCAGACGCTCCTTGGCCTGGTCGAATTGTTGTTGCTGCAATTGGGAAAGGTCCATCGGCACGTCACCGCCAAAGGCCATGGCCATGGGCTCGACGATATGCACCAGCGACAGTACGGCACCATTGGCCAATGCGGATTCCTGCGCGCGCTTGATCACTGGATCGCACTCTTCGGTCAGATCGACAGCGACCAGAATATGTTGGTAGGGCATGAGGCGTTCCTCTAGGGGGACTGCAATAGATTCAGTATGGCTGCTTTCAAGCGGATAGGGTTGCGTGAGATCAAATCCGCTCATCTAGAAATTCGGGAGTACACATATGACGGTCTGGATAGTGGTGTCAATCCTTGTGGTGGTTCTGAGCCCCCTGGCATGGCTGCGCCCGTCGCGCCACCAGAGCGGGCGCATGGCCCTGCGCATGGAGGCGCGACGCATCGGCCTGGCCATGCAACTGGCACCTCAGGAGTGGCCGCACTGGCTCAAGCAGGAGCCGCCGAGCCCTTGCGCGCAGTACCACCGGCCACGACGTGGCCGTACGCCAGACACCTGGAGTTACTGGCAGCTGGAGCCGGGTGTGTGGGTCAATCAGTGGCAGGAGGTGTGCGTCGATGAGAAGCTGTTGCCGCATTTCGCAACGCTGCCGGCCAACGTCTATAAAGTCGAGGCGGATCGTCAGATGGTCACTTTGTACTGGGGTGAGAAGGGCGAGGCGAGTGACTTGCAGGCCATTGATAAAGTGCTCAAGGCCCTGGCATGAGGCCTTCGGGTAAACCATAGGCAATAAAAAGCCCGACATCATCATCGGGCTGGAGTTGGCCAGGCAGGCCGGTAAATCTGTGTTTCATGCGTCGGATGTTCATCCAGGCGCGTTACGGTTGTCGCTAGCCTAGCGGCATATCCCGATCTGTACAGCGTTTTCCCGCACTTTTTTGATTATTGATTTCGTGAATATTGAAATATTGACGAGGCGCAGGCCTGGGGCGGGGGTTCTGAAATGACTGGAAAGTCGCGTTTTTCCTAGCCTTTCGAGCGATTGACAATTGCCTGGAATTGGATGAAGGTGACGTACCCAAATCAAACGGGCGTATGAATTGAGCGTTTGTCTGTCAGACGTCTCATACAGAATCCCGACTATCGCATTGGCGGGTGTGCCTGGCGCATTGGGGTGAGCATTGACGAAATGATCAATGTCTAACCAGAGGCCAGCGTCCGGTGTGTACTGTTCAGCTTCCATATCGTGGAGATCAGTTGATGATTTACGAAGGTAAAGCCATCACGGTTAAGGCTCTTGAAAGTGGCATCGTCGAATTGAAATTCGACCTCAAGGGTGAGTCCGTCAACAAGTTCAACCGTCTAACCCTGAACGAACTGCGTCAGGCCGTAGACACCATCAAAGCAGATGCTTCGGTCAAGGGCGTGATCGTCTCCAGCGGCAAGGACGTGTTTATCGTCGGCGCTGACATCACCGAATTCGTCGACAACTTCAAGCTGCCCGATGCCGAGCTGGTGGCTGGCAACCTCGAAGCCAACAAGATTTTCAGCGATTTCGAAGACCTCAACGTGCCGACCGTTGCCGCCATCAATGGCATCGCCTTGGGCGGCGGCTTGGAAATGTGCCTGGCCGCAGACTTCCGCGTCATGTCGGCTACTGCCAAGATCGGTCTGCCTGAAGTCAAGCTGGGCATCTACCCAGGCTTCGGCGGTACCGTGCGTCTGCCGCGCCTGATCGGTGCCGACAACGCCATCGAGTGGATCGCCGCGGGTAAGGAAAATAAAGCTGAAGACGCGCTGAAAGTCGGTGCCGTCGACGCTGTGGTTGCCCCGGACAAACTGGCCGAAGCTGCACTGAACCTGATCAAAGGCGCCATCAGCGGCGAATTTGACTACAAGGCCAAGCGTCAGCCAAAGCTGGAAAAACTCAAGCTCAACGCCATCGAACAAATGATGTCGTTCGAAACCGCCAAGGGTTTCGTGGCCGGCCAGGCCGGTCCGAACTATCCGGCGCCGGTTGAAGCGATCAAGACCATCCAGAAGGCCGCGAACTTCGGTCGCGACAAAGCCCTGGAAGTGGAAGCGGCGGGTTTCGTCAAACTGGCCAAGACCTCTGCTGCCCAGAGCCTGATCGGCCTGTTCCTGAACGATCAGGAACTGAAGAAAAAGGCCAAGGCCTACGACGAAGTCGCCAAGGACGTGAAACAGGCAGCCGTACTCGGTGCCGGCATCATGGGTGGCGGTATCGCCTATCAGTCGGCGTCCAAAGGCACGCCGATCCTGATGAAAGACATCAACGAACACGGTATCGAGCAGGGCCTGGCGGAAGCCGCCAAGCTGCTGGTGGGCCGCGTTGATAAAGGTCGCATGACCGCTGCGAAAATGGCTGAAGTGCTTAACGGCATTCGTCCTACGCTGTCCTACGGCGATTTCGGCCATGTCGACCTGGTGGTCGAAGCGGTTGTCGAGAACCCGAAGGTCAAGCAAGCCGTACTGGCTGAAGTGGAAGCGCAGGTCAAAGACGACACCATCCTGGCGTCCAACACCTCGACGATCTCCATCTCGCTGCTGGCCAAGGCGCTCAAGCGTCCGGAAAACTTCGTCGGCATGCACTTCTTTAACCCGGTGCACATGATGCCGCTGGTGGAAGTGATCCGTGGCGAGAAGTCCAGCGAGTTGGCCATCGCCACCACCGTTGCCTACGCCAAGAAAATGGGCAAGAACCCGATCGTGGTCAATGATTGCCCGGGCTTCCTGGTCAACCGCGTGCTGTTCCCGTACTTCGGCGGTTTCGCCAAGCTGGTCAGCGCCGGTGTGGACTTCGTGCGCATCGACAAGGTCATGGAAAAATTCGGCTGGCCCATGGGCCCGGCGTACCTGATGGACGTTGTCGGCATCGATACCGGCCACCACGGCCGCGACGTGATGGCTGAAGGCTTCCCGGACCGTATGAAAGACGACCGGCGCTCGGCGATCGACGCGCTCTACGAGGCCAAGCGCCTGGGTCAGAAAAACGGCAAGGGCTTCTACGCCTACGAGACCGACAAGAAGGGCAAGCAGAAGAAGGTCGCTGACCCGTCGGTCCACGAGGTGCTTGCGCCGGTCATCTATGAACAGCGTGAGGTGTCCGACGAGGACATCGTCAACTGGATGATGATCGCCCTGTGCCTGGAGACCGTGCGTTGCCTGGAAGACGGCATCGTCGAGACCGCTGCCGAAGCCGATATGGGCCTGGTATACGGTATTGGTTTCCCTCCATTCCGTGGTGGTGCGCTGCGTTACATCGACTCGATCGGTGTAGCCGAATTCGTTGCCCTGGCTGATCAATACGCTGATTTGGGCCCGCTGTACCACCCGACCGCGAAGCTGCGTGAGATGGCCAGGAATGGCCAGAGCTTCTTCGGTTAAGTGCCCAGACGACTAGAGCGAGAATATTTATGAGCTTGAATCCAAGAGACGTCGTGATTGTCGACTTCGGTCGCACACCGATGGGCCGCTCCAAGGGCGGCATGCACCGCAACACCCGCGCTGAAGATATGTCGGCGCACCTGATCAGCAAATTGCTGGAGCGCAACGTCAAGGTCGACCCGAACGAAGTCGAAGACGTGATCTGGGGCTGCGTCAACCAGACCCTGGAGCAGGGCTGGAACATCGCGCGCATGGCGTCGCTGATGACCCAGATCCCGCACACGGCCGCCGGCCAGACCGTCAGCCGTTTGTGTGGCTCCTCGATGAGCGCCCTGCACACGGCCGCCCAGGCGATCATGACGGGTAACGGGGATGTGTTCGTGGTCGGTGGCGTGGAGCACATGGGCCACGTCAGCATGATGCACGGCGTCGATCCCAACCCACACATGTCGCTGTACGCGGCAAAAGCCTCGGGCATGATGGGCCTGACCGCGGAAATGCTCGGCAAGATGCACGGCATTACCCGTGAAGCCCAGGACGCGTTCGGCCTGCGCTCCCACCAGTTGGCCCACAAGGCAACGGTGGAAGGCAAGTTCAAGGATGAAATCATCCCGATGAACGGCTACGACGAGAACGGTTTCCTGAAACTGTTCGACTACGACGAAACCATTCGTCCGGACACCACCCTGGAAAGCCTGGCGGCCCTCAAGCCTGCCTTCAATCCGAAGGGCGGCACCGTGACGGCGGGTACTTCGTCGCAAATCACCGATGGTGCCTCGTGCATGATCGTGATGTCGGCGCAGCGTGCCCAGGACCTGGGTATCCAGCCGCTGGCGGTGATTCGTTCGATGGCCGTGGCGGGTGTGGACCCCGCAATCATGGGCTATGGTCCAGTACCGGCGACACAAAAAGCCTTGAAGCGTGCGGGCCTGACCATCTCCGATATCGACTTCTTCGAACTCAACGAAGCTTTCGCTGCACAGGCCCTGCCGGTGCTGAAAGATTTGAAAGTGCTCGACAAGATGAACGAGAAGGTTAACCTGCACGGCGGTGCGATTGCCCTGGGCCACCCATTCGGTTGCTCCGGTGCGCGTATTTCCGGCACTTTGCTTAACGTGATGAAGCAAAATGGCGGTAACCTCGGGGTTGCAACCATGTGCATTGGTCTTGGCCAAGGCATTTCCACCGTCTTCGAACGCGTCTAAGCGTTGAGTTGACGGAAGCCGGGGCCCAGTGCCCCGGTTTTTGTTTTTTGGAATTTTTAATATTTTTTTTCAACAAATTTTGTAAGGGGGCCAGAGCATGAAAGTCGAACCAGGGCTCTACCAACATTATAAAGGTCCGCAGTACCGCGTTTTCAGCGTGGCACGGCATTCCGAGACCGAAGAAGAAGTGGTGTTCTACCAAGCACTGTATGGCGATTACGGCTTTTGGGTGCGCCCCTTGAGCATGTTCCTCGAGACCGTCGAAGTTGACGGCGAGCAGGTCCCGCGCTTTGCTTTGGTCCAGGCCGAACCCAGTCTTTTTTCAGGGCAATAACGGCAGGCCGCGCAGAATGCTGCGCTTGACCTCACCTTGTTGCCACTATATATAGCGTTGCCGCGTCAGGCGCCAACTGCCTTTCACTTCTCGAATTCAGGAATTTTCCGATCCATGGGCAAATCGCTGGTCATTGTGGAATCCCCGGCTAAGGCCAAGACCATCAACAAGTACTTGGGCAACGAGTACGTGGTGAAGTCGAGTATCGGCCATATCCGAGACCTGCCCACCAGCGGTTCGGCTAGCGCCAGCAAGGAGCCTGCCGCCAAGCGCGGCAAGGCGGCCGCGGGCGAAGGTCCGGTGCTCAGCCCTAAAGAGAAAGCGCGCAAGCAGCTGGTCTCGCGCATGGGGGTGGATCCGGAACATGGCTGGAAGGCCAAGTACGAAATCCTTCCGGGCAAGGAAAAGGTCATCGAAGAGCTGCGTCGGCTCGCCAAGGATGCTGACACCATCTATCTCGCAACGGACTTGGACCGCGAAGGGGAAGCCATTGCCTGGCACCTGCGGGAAGCCATCGGCGGTGATGACAGCCGCTACAAGCGTGTGGTGTTCAACGAAATCACCAAGAAAGCCATCCAGGAAGCCTTCTCCAAGCCGGGCGAGCTGGACATTGACCGCGTCAACGCCCAGCAGGCCCGTCGTTTCCTCGACCGCGTCGTGGGCTACATGGTCTCGCCACTGCTGTGGGCCAAGATCGCCCGCGGCCTGTCCGCCGGCCGTGTGCAATCGGTAGCGGTCAAGCTGGTGGTGGAGCGTGAGCGTGAGATCCGTGCGTTCAACCCCGAAGAATACTGGGAAGTCCACGCCGACCTGGGCACTGCCAAGGGCGCCAACGTGCGCTTTGAAGTGGCCCGTGAGAAAGGCGAGGCGTTCAAGCCGCTGAACGAAGCCCAGGCCATGGCCGCGCTGGAAAAGCTCAAGGCTTCCAGCTACAGCATCGTCAAGCGTGAAGACAAACCGACCAGCAGCAAGCCGTCGGCACCGTTCATTACCTCTACCTTGCAACAGGCCGCGAGCAACCGCCTGGGCTTCGGGGTGAAGAAGACCATGATGATGGCCCAGCGTCTGTACGAAGCTGGCTACATCACCTATATGCGTACCGACTCCACCAACCTGTCGCAAGACGCGGTGGCCATGGCGCGCACTTATATTGAAAGTGAGTTCGGCAAGAAGTACCTGCCGGAGAAGCCGAACGTCTACAGCAGCAAAGAGGGCGCCCAGGAGGCTCACGAAGCGATTCGTCCTTCCGACGCCAACACCGAGCCAAGCAAGCTGAGCGGCATGGAACGCGACGCTGAGCGCCTCTACGAGCTGATCTGGCGCCAGTTCCTGGCCTGCCAGATGCTGCCGGCGCAATACCTGTCCACCACCGTCAGTGTGGGCGCTGGCGACTTCGAGCTGCGCGCCAAGGGCCGTATCCTCAAGTTCGACGGCTATACCCGCGTGATGCCGCAGATCGCCAAGCCGGGCGACGACGATGTACTGCCGGACATGGCCCAGGGCGATACGCTGAAGCTGATCAAGCTCGACCCGTCCCAGCACTTCACCAAGCCGCCGGCGCGTTATTCGGAAGCCAGCCTGGTGAAAGAGATGGAAAAACGCGGTATCGGTCGTCCTTCGACCTACGCCGCGATCATCTCGACGATCCAGGACCGTGGCTACGTTGCCCTGCACAACCGTCGTTTCTATTCGGAAAAGATGGGCGATATCGTCACCGAGCGTCTGTCCGAGAGTTTCTCCAACCTGATGGACTACGGCTTCACCGCCGGCATGGAAGAGAACCTCGATGACGTGGCCCAGGGCGAGCGCGACTGGAAAAACGTGCTGGACGAGTTCTACGGCGACTTCAAGAAGAAACTCGAAGTGGCCGAAAGCCCCGAGAGCGGCATGCGCGCGAACCAGCCGGTGATGACCGACATCCCGTGCCTGACCTGCGGCCGTCCGATGCAGATCCGTACCGCTTCCACCGGCGTTTTCCTCGGTTGCTCGGGTTACAGCCTGCCACCGAAAGAGCGCTGCAAGGCCACCGTCAACCTGGTGCCGGGAGATGAAATCGCCGCCGACGACGAGGGGGAGTCCGAATCGCTGGTACTGCGTGGCAAGCACCGCTGCCCGATCTGCAACACGGCGATGGATGCCTATCTGCTCGATGAGAAGCACAAGCTGCATATCTGCGGTAACAACCCGGATTGTGACGGCTATGAGATCGAAGAGGGCAGCTACCGCATCAAGGGCTACGAAGGCCCGAGCCTGGAATGCGACAAGTGCGGCAGTGAGATGCAGCTCAAGACCGGCCGCTTCGGCAAGTTCTTCGGTTGCACCAACCCGACGTGCAAGAACACCCGCAAACTGCTGAAAAGCGGTGATGCGGCGCCGCCGAAGATGGACCCGGTGAAGATGCCCGAACTCAAGTGCGAGAAGGTCAACGACACCTACATCCTGCGTGATGGTGCTTCGGGCCTGTTCCTGGCCGCCAGCCAGTTCCCGAAAAACCGCGAGACCCGCGCACCATTGGTGCTGGAAATCGTGCCGCACAAGGACGAGATTGATCCTAAGTACCACTTCCTGTGTGAGGCGCCGAAGAAGGACCCGGATGGTCGCCCAGCCGTGATCCGATACAGCCGCAAGACCAAGGAGCAGTACGTGCAGTCCGAAGTGGACGGTAAGCCGACCGGTTGGAAGGCGTTCTACGACGGCGGTAAGTGGAAGGTTGAGGACAAGCGCCAGGGCGCTTGATCCTATACTCTGCTAACGCTAAAAGCCGTCTGTATAGACGGCTTTTGCTTGCTGCGGGATCGAGGAGGGTGCTTGGTCCTTACTCGCGAAGGTTGTTGATGATTACGCGAAAAACCTGATGCCGAACGGCGCTCTGAAGTTTTTCGCGAGCAAGCTCGCTCCTACATAGCCAGCATCACGCTTATTCGTTGTGGAGATTGCCGTTATGGCCAACGAACTCTATACCCGTACCAACCAGAAAATTTACTTTGCGGGTTTGTCCCTGGAAGCCCTTGGCCGTGCCGAGCAAGGCAAGGAGATGAACGCGATTGCGCTGGTTCAGGCTGGGCGTGAAGCCGCGTTGTTCCACTTGTATGGTGCGTTACTGGGCTTGTGTCATGAGATCGCGGGGTTCTACCGCTTGCCCCAGGCCGGTTCGCCCCGTGCGGAAATGATCATGAATCGTGAAGTGCTGGAAAGCATGGCGATCCCTGAACTGGCCGAGTTGGTGGAAATGGCCCAGAGCCCCGACAGCTGGGTCGCGCGTCTGCTCAAGGCCCATGCGGATATGTTTCAGCCGCCCCGTGTTCCCCATGTGCCCAAGGGCGATGTGACCCAGCCCTTGATCGTGGCGGTTGCGTTGGAGGAGGAAGAGCCCAAGCCTCTGAGTCGTGAAGAGTTGGAAGGCTGGCGTCAGGAGCTGAAAAAGATGGCGTTGCGCTTTCGTGAAGGTTTGAACGAGTGCTGAACGTTGGTCGGATTCGTATGACACCGTTCATCAAGCCGTAAAGAAACCTCTTCAGAACCTCAACGAAGCCGGGCGGATGACTGATATAATCCCGGCCTTTCGTGGAGAACAGACTTTTATGCCAACGTCCTTTCTGGAAATTGTTGAATTGCCTGACGGCCGAATCGAGCTGCGCCGGGCGGAGGACGAGGGTTCTCTGGTTATTCTGGATTTTTCCGAGGATGCCAAGGTGTTCCTGCAAGGCCAGCACGTGGAAGTGGCAAAAGCCATGTTGAGCGTCGGTGTTCAGATGGCAGGCCGCTTGGCAGAAGGCGAACCTGAGAAGGAAGACGGCCCACGGGTTCTTCACTGAGTCCTGTGAGGGTCGGGCTTGCTAGGGCAGGTTGGTTTGTCGTGGTGAGCGGACTTGCTGTGGCAGGTGGGTTTGCTGTGGCGAGCGGGCTTGCCCCGCGTTGGGCTGCGAAGCAGTCCTAAATAGATCAATGCGGTATATCAGGTATTCCACGGTGTCTGGTTTTGGGGCCGCTTCGCAGCCCAACGCGGGGCAAGCCCGCTCGCCACAGCAAGCCCGCTCGCCACAGCAAACCCACCTGCCACAGCAAGCCCGCCTGCCACAACGAGTCCGCCTGCCACAACGAGCCCCTCCGCAGGCTCATCGCATTATCCCAATCGAATATTCAAGCTCTGAGCATCACCTGTGCGCGCAGCACTGATCAGCTGCTGCTTGGCGCTGGCATTCAATGGGTTCAGCCAGCTCACCACTGTATGGCTACGACCCAGGCGCAAGGCTTCGCAGGTCAACTGCTGGGCGCTTTGCGCGCCGCGCGGTTGCAGCAGCAGGATGCGCTCGCGGTTCAGGCCGGCGTCCCGCAGCCAGGCCTGGGTCAGGCTGGCAGGCGGGGCGATCAGTGTCAGCCAGCGCGCGTCCTGTTCCTCGCTCAGTTCGCGCAGGATTGGCGCCAGCAGGCTCAGGCAGCTCCCGGCAGCACCGCGCAACGACAATTCACTGAACGCCTCAGGCTCGGCGCTCCAGGGCGCCTCGACCGTTTCCTTGAGGAGGGGCGCAAGGGGTTGGGCCATGAAGGCCTCGAACAGCGACAGTTGTGTGTGTTGTGGGGTGTGCACGAGCTGCATGATGCCTCCTTTAGCGGCGAATGACGCCGACGCTCAGGCCTTCGATCACCAGGTCCTGGTCTTTCAGGTTCACTTCAATCGGGGCGAACTCAGGGTTCTCGGCTAACAGCCAGACCTTGCTGCCTTCGCGCTTGAAGCGTTTGACGGTGACTTCATCGCCGATGCGGGCCACCACGATCTGGCCGTTACGCGCTTCGCGGGTGGTGTGGACGGCCAGCAGGTCACCGTCGAAAATGCCCACGTCCTTCATGCTCATGCCATGGACCCGCAACAGGTAGTCGGCGCGAGGATGGAAGAAGGTCGGGTTGATGTTGCAGGATTCCTCGACGTGCTGCTGCGCCAGGATCGGCGCACCGGCGGCGACGCGACCGATGATCGGCAGTGTCGATTCGTCGGCCTTGGCTTCGAAGCCAGGGATGCGAATGCCGCGCGAAGCGCCTGGGGTCATCTCGATCGCGCCCTTGCGAGCAAGGGCCTTGAGATGCTCTTCGGCGGCGTTGGGGGATTTGAATCCCAGTTCCAGCGCAATCTCCGCTCGCGTCGGCGGGTAGCCGTTGTCATCGAGGCAGCGCTTGATAAAAGCCAGAATCTCAGCTTGGCGTGGCGTCAGTTTTAGCATGTTGATCGCTCTGTCTTTTTATACAGTGACTGGGATTATATACAGTGAACTGCGCTTGGCAATCATCCTTTTCTGCCATGGCGCCGGACGGTCATTCGTCAGCCGTCCTACAAGGCATAGGTAGCGCTGCCTACAGACCTGGAAGGATGTGATTAAATAGCGCCGAAACAGATGACTGCCCGGCCGGAAAGCGAACCTGCAGGCTTGACAAGACACAACTTGAAACGTATGTTTCAAACAAGTGTTTGTCAGGCGGAGTAGCCATGGCCCAGTCGGAAACCGTTGAACGCATTCTCGATGCTGCCGAGCAGTTGTTCGCGGAAAAAGGATTTGCTGAAACTTCATTGCGGCTGATCACCAGCAAGGCCGGGGTCAACCTCGCCGCAGTGAACTACCATTTCGGCTCGAAAAAGGCCCTGATCCAGGCGGTGTTCTCGCGTTTCCTCGGGCCGTTCTGCGCCAGCCTGGACCGTGAGCTCGAACGACGCCAGGCCAAGGCCGATCCTAAGCCAAGCCTGGAAGACCTGCTGGAAATCCTCGTCGAACAAGCCTTGGTGGTTCAACCACGCAGTGGCAACGACTTGTCGATCTTCATGCGCCTGTTGGGCCTGGCGTTCAGTCAGAGCCAGGGCCACCTGCGCCGCTACCTTGAAGACATGTACGGCAAGGTGTTTCGTCGCTATATGTTGCTGGTCAACGAGGCCGCACCGCGCATCCCGCCGATCGAGCTGTTCTGGCGCGTACATTTCATGCTCGGTGCGGCGGCGTTCAGCATGTCCGGGATCAAGGCGTTGCGTGCGATTGCCGAGACCGACTTTGGCGTGAACACCTCGATCGAGCAGGTGATGCGCCTGATGGTGCCTTTTCTCGCCGCGGGCATGCGCGCCGAAAGCGGTGTCACCGATCCTGCCATGGTCGCCGCTCAATTGCGCCCGCGCAGCAAATCCATTCCCATCCCCGCCAAGGTTTGACCGCCCTGGGTGTGCGTGGCCGCTAGCATCCGCTAAGCTAGCCGCCCATGCCGAATTCAGCTATTTACACACAACCCGTTGCTCCCGCCGCGTTGATCGCGCCGCGTGAGGGTAGCGGGTTGTGTGCGTTATTTAAGGAAGGTTTATGACTGCTGCCCTGCAAGGTTCTTTGATGGTCGACGTAGCCGGCACCTGGCTGACGGCCGAGGATCGCCACCTGCTGCGCCAGCCGGAGGTGGGCGGGTTGATCATTTTCGCGCGCAATATCGAGCATCCACGCCAGGTGCGAGAGCTGAGCGCGGCGATCCGTGCCGTGCGCCCGGACCTGCTGCTGGCGGTCGACCAGGAAGGGGGGCGCGTGCAGCGCCTGCGCCAAGGCTTCGTGCGCCTGCCGGCCATGCGTGCCCTGGCGGATAACCCCAACGCCGAGTACCTGGCCGAACAATGTGGCTGGATCATGGCCACTGAAGTGCTGGCTGTCGGTCTTGATCTCAGCTTCGCCCCTGTGCTGGACCTGGACTACCAGCGCAGTGCCGTGGTCGGCACGCGCGCCTTCGAGGGTGACCCAGCGCGTGCCGCGGTGCTTGCCGGTGCCTTTATCCGCGGTATGAACAGCGCCGGCATGGCCGCCACCGGCAAGCACTTCCCCGGTCACGGCTGGGCTGAAGCCGATTCCCATGTCGCCATTCCTACTGACGAGCGCAGCCTGGAGCAGATTCGCAGCCATGACCTGGTGCCCTTCGCGCGCCTGAGCCAGCAATTGGCGGCCGTGATGCCCGCCCATGTTATCTACCCGCAGGTTGACGCTCAGCCCGCCGGCTTCTCGCGTCGCTGGTTGCAGGACATCCTGCGCGGTGAGTTGCAGTTTGACGGGGTGATTTTCAGCGATGACTTGTCTATGGCCGGCGCCCATGTGGTGGGAGACGCTGCCAGCCGTATCGAGGCCGCGCTGACGGCGGGCTGCGATATGGGCCTGGTGTGTAATGATCGTGCGGCGGCTGAACTGGCGCTGAGTGCGGCCCAGCGGATGAAAGTCACGCCATCGCCGCGGATTGCACGGATGCGCGGGCAGGCGATGGCTTCGACGGAGTATAAGCAGGACCCGCGTTGGCTGGTGGCGCTCGGTGCGCTGCGGGATGCGCAGTTGATCGATTAAGTGTCGCGTCCATCGCGGGCGTGCTCGCGATGGCGCTCTTGCCGTCAGCGCTTCTCTTGCTTATTAGGCAGCGGTGCAAAGAGCGCCTCGATATCGTCATTGCCCAACTGCCAATCCCCGGTCGTCCGACCGTCCAGCACGCCCGCCGCCAGGTCGGACTTTTCCTTCTGCAGATGCTGAATTTTCTCTTCCACCGTGCCGCGGGCAATCATCTTGTACACAAACACCGGCTTTTCCTGACCGATGCGATACGCCCGGTCGGTGGCCTGGTTTTCCGTGGCGGGGTTCCACCACGGGTCGTAGTGAATCACCGTGTCCGCTTCTGTCAGGTTCAGGCCCACACCACCGGCTTTCAGGCTGATCAGGAAAATCTGCAGCTTGCCGCTCTGGAAGTCCTTCACCGGAGTGCGCCGATCACGGGTCTGGCCGGTGAGCAGCGCATAGGCGACACCGCGCTTTTTCAGTTCGGCTTCGATCAGGCCCAGCATCGAGGTGAACTGGGAAAACAGCAGGATCCGGCGCCCCTCGGCAAACAACTCTTCGAGCATCTCCATCAAGCTATCGAGCTTGCCCGAACTGCTGCCACGGGCGGGCAGGCTGGCGTCGTTGATCAGTCGCAGGTCGCAGCACACTTGGCGTAACTTGAGCAGGGCTTCGAGAATGATGATCTGGCTGCGTGCCACACCCTTGCGGGTAATTTCGTCGCGGACCTTTTTATCCATGGCCAGGCGCATGGTTTCGTACACGTCGCGCTGGGCTTCGTTGAGGTCGACCCAGTGGATGATCTCGGTCTTGGGCGGCAACTCCGTCGCCACCTGCTCCTTGGTGCGGCGCAACAGGAAGGGTTTGATCCGGCCGTTGAGGTGTTGCAGTCGCACATCGCTGCCGCGCTTTTCGATGGGCGCGCGGTAATCGCGGTTGAAGCTTTTAACGTCACCCAGCCAGCCCGGCAGCAGGAAGTGGAACAGCGACCACAACTCACCCAGGTGGTTTTCCAGCGGCGTGCCGCTCAGGCACAGGCGCTGCCGTGCATTGAGCTGACGTGCTGCCTGGGCCGCCTTGCTCGAAGGGTTCTTGATGTACTGGGCTTCATCGAGGATCAGCACATGCAGGGGCTGGGTGGCGAGGTGCTCGATGTCCTTGGGCAACAGCGCATAGGTGGTCAGCAGCAGGTCATAGTCCTGCAATGTGGCGAAGTGCTTTTTGCGCGCGGCACCGTACAGCGCCAGCACCTTGAGTTGCGGGGTGAAGTGCGCGGCTTCATCGAGCCAATTGGGTATGAGGCTGGTGGGCATCACCACCATGCAAGGCCGGTCCAGGCGCCCGGCGATTTTCTCGCTGAGAATATGCGCCAGGGTTTGCAGGGTTTTGCCCAGGCCCATGTCATCGGCAAGAATCCCGCCGACGTCCAGTTGGCGCAGTGACTGCATCCAGCTCAAGCCTTCCAGCTGATAGGGGCGCAACGTCGCGTTCAAGCCTTCGGGCGCGACACAGGTGAAGTCCTTGATATCCCGCAGACGCTGGGCGAAGTTGCGGATTTTTTCGCCGCCTTCCCATTGCAGGGGCAGGTCTTCCAGCGGGTTCAGGCGAATCGCATCGGCCTTGGCCAGGCGCAGGGTGGTGGTGCCGGGGTCCTGCAGGTAGAACTCGCCCAAGGTGGCCAGCACGGGTTTCAAGCGGCCATAGGGCAATGCCACTTGCAGCGGGCCATGGCCGCCATTGGGCAGGCCGGGGATATTCACCAGGATCAACTCTTCGTCGCGGCGCCGTGCGAGTTTCTCCGGGTTGAGAAGCTCGGTGTGCGAGCGCATCAGGTTGAGCAGGATCGGCAGCAGGCTCAGCCGCTCGCCATTGACGATGATCCCCAGTTCCAGGTCGAACCAGTCGCGTTCCGGCGCTTCATCGACGGTGGCGTACCAGTCGTCCACCGGGCTGAGGTCGAAGCCGAAGTCCTCGTCGATCTGCAACTCCCAGCCTTCGGCGCGCAGCGTCGGCGACGAGTTGAGCGTGAAGTTCAGCCAGGCGCTGTCATTGACCATCTCGAACAGTTCGCCGGCGCTTTCCGGCAGGGCCTTGCTCTGGCGCGTGGCGATCTTGAAACCGAGCAGGCGCAGTTGTTCGCGATAGGGCTGTTCCAGCTCGGGATGACGCTTGATACGCAGGCTTTGGGTTTCCTGGCGCACGATGATGTCGGCGTTCTTTTGCCCGCTGACATAGTTGCCCAGATAGTTGAACGACAGTGCCGCACGGTGCTGGATATAGCGCTGCATCTTGCCGTTGCGCGGCTCGAACGCGCTGAATTCGACGCTGGCCAGCCACAGCCGTGGTACTGGCAGCACGTCCTCCATCACCACCTGCGGCAGTACCACGCGGTTATCCAGCACCGCCTGGAGTTTTCCCAGCAGTTCGGCATCCTGGGCGGCGGCGGGGTAGGCCAGGGTTTCCTGGACCTTGAGCAACACCGCCGCGATATGTTTGCAGTTGGTATGGACCGGGCAGGTGCAGCGGCTGTCCACCAGGATCAGCATGCCCTTGGCGGACTCGCGCAGTGAAATGGTCTGCCGATAGACGTTGCTGCCCGAGCCTTCGCAACTGGCGATGATCGTGCTGTCACCGGACTCGACGATACGTACGCGGTTCTCCAGGGCGTAGCGCCGCCCACGCTCCAGGCTTTGCTCTTTGAAGCGATTGGCCCACGAAGGGGCCAGGGGTTTGGTCAGCGACGACGTCAGGGGCATGGCGCTGGATCAGTCCTGAATATCGGGCGGTGGTGCGCTGGGTTGTTTGACGGTCAACGAGGTGATCTTGATCAGCAGCGCCAGGCGGCCGCCGTCCAGGTAGTTGAGCTGGTTGTTCTTGGTGCGCACGTCCTTCTGGCTCAGGTGTTCGCTGGCGATCACGCTGCCGTTGCTGTCGAACTGGTTGACCCAGAAGTCGGCATCGATATCGGTAAAGCGCCCCAGTTGCAGGCTCAATACCCCTTCGATGGGGAATTGGCCAAACTGTTCCGCCCCCTCGGCGATCGCGATTTTTACCGGCTGCTCACCCAGGTTCTGTTCCCAGGCTTTATGGGCGAGCACGGTGTAGTTGGCGTCGGCGCGCAGTTTGTCGGCGATGTTGGCCAGGCGCGGCGGGCTCATTCTGTCGCCCAGGCGCACCGCGCCGGCATCCCAATCTTCCGGTGCGGCGCGGTTGCTCATCTCTGGCTCCGCGTTCTGGCGTATCAGGATCATTTCAACCTGGTACAGGCTGTCGGCAAATGCCGAGGGTGCAAGTACCACTAACAACAGGCTCAGAATGCGGAACACGCGCATTGGGGCGTCCTTCAAGCAGATTTCGGGATGAGGCGCTCGAACAGCGCCTCCAGGGTATTGAAGCGTTCTTCGGCGCGCTCCATCGGCACCATGAACTTGAACAGCGTAGCCCCTTCGAACTTGTAGCGGTTGGGCTGGCCCTGGATCAACTTGATCAGTACCAACGGGTCCACCGGCGTCTGCGCTTCGAACTCGATGCGCCCGCCTTGCGGCCCCGCGTCGACCTTCTTGATCCCCAGTTGCTCGGCCTGCAATTTGAGCAAGGTCAGGCGCACCAGGTTCTTGGTCGGCTCGGGCAACAGGCCGAAGCGGTCGATCATTTCCACCTGCAGGTCCTTGAGGCCTTCTTCGTCGGTGGCCGAGGCGATGCGCTTGTACAGGATCAACCGCGCATGCACGTCCGGCAGGTAGTCCTCGGGAATCAACGCCGGCAGGCGCAGGTTGATCTCCGGGCCACCGCCCAGGGGTTGGTCGAGGTTCGGCTGCTCGCCCTTGCGGATGGCTTTCACCGCGCGTTCGAGCATCTCCATATACAGGGTGAAACCCACGGCCTGGATCTGCCCGCTCTGGCCGTCGCCGAGCAGTTCGCCGGCGCCGCGGATTTCCAGGTCGTTGGTGGCCAGCACAAAACCGGCACCGAGGTCCTGGGTGTTGGCGATGGCTTCCAGGCGCTTTTCGGCGTCGCCGGTAATTTGTTGGCGCGGTGGTGTCAGCAGGTAGGCATACGCCTGGTGGTGACTGCGCCCGACCCGGCCGCGCAACTGATGAAGTTGTGCCAGGCCGAACTTGTCCGCGCGTTCGATGATGATGGTGTTGGCGCTCGGCACGTCGATGCCGGTCTCGATGATGGTCGAGGCGATCAGCACGTTGAAGCGCTTGTGATAAAAGTCGCTCATCACCTGTTCGAGATCGCGTTCGCGCATCTGCCCGTGGCCGATGGCAATGCGTGCTTCCGGCACCAGTTCGGCGAGTTCGGCCGCGCATTTCTCGATGGTCTTCACGTCGTTGTGCAGGTAGTACACCTGGCCGCCGCGCAGCAATTCGCGCAGGAGGGCTTCCTTGACCGTGCTTTTGTTCTGCTCCATCACGAAGGTGCGCACCGACAGTCGGCGTGCCGGCGGCGTGGCGATGATCGACAGGTCGCGCATGCCCGACACCGCCATGTTCAGCGTGCGCGGAATCGGTGTGGCGGTGAGGGTGAGAATGTCCACCTCGCTGCGCAGGGCCTTGAGCTGTTCTTTCTGGCGCACCCCGAAGCGGTGTTCTTCGTCGATGATCACCAGGCCCAGGTTCTTGATCTTCACATCGTCCGACAACAGCTTGTGCGTACCGATCACGATGTCGATCTTGCCTTCCGCCAGGTCGGCGACGGCGGCATTCACTTCCTTGGTCGACTTGAAGCGGCTCATCACTTCCACGGTCACCGGCCAGTCGGCAAAGCGGTCGCGGAAGCTGTTGTAGTGCTGCTGGGCGAGCAGGGTGGTGGGCACCAGGATCGCCACTTGTTTGCCGCCGTGCACCGCGATGAAGGCTGCGCGCATGGCCACTTCGGTCTTGCCAAAGCCCACGTCGCCGCACACCAGGCGGTCCATCGGCTTGGGCGCGAGCATGTCGGCGCGCACAGCTTCGATGGTGGTTTGCTGGTCTGGGGTTTCTTCAAAAGCGAAGCCGGCGCTGAAGGTGGCGTAGTCGGCTTTCGGGTCGGCGAACGCGTAGCCTTCGCGCGCCGCACGCCGCGCATAGATGTCGAGCAACTCAGCGGCGACGTCGCGCACCTGTTCGGCGGCCTTGCGCTTGGCTTTCTGCCAGGTTTCGGAGCCCAGGCGGTGCAATGGCGCCAGGGCGTCGTCGCTGCCGGTGTAGCGCGCGATCAGGTGCAGGTTGGCCACCGGTACATAGAGCTTGGCGCCTTCGGCGTACTCCATGGTGAGGAATTCGGCGGCCTGGTTGTCGATTTCCAGGGTCTGCAGGCCCAGGTAGCGACCGACACCGTGGTCGATATGCACCACCGGCGCGCCTTCGCGCAGCTCGGTGAGGTTCTTGATTACCGCGTCGTTGTTGGCGTCGGCGCGTTTTTCGCGACGGCGACGTTGCATCACGCGCTGGCCGAACAGGGGGCTTTCGGCGATCAGCGCCAGGGCCGGATCGTCCAGCAGCAAACCTTCATCCAGTGGCGCGATAGTGATCGCCAGGCGGTCCTTGCTGGCGACGAAGTCCGGCCAGCTGTCGACGGTTTTCGGACGCAGCTTCAGGCGTTCGAGCAGTTCAAGCAGGACTTCGCGACGGCCGGCGGATTCGGCGGTAAACAGCACGCGGCCAGAGAAGTCGCCAAGGAAGTTGGACAGTGCTTCCAGGGGCTGGTTGGCCTTGGCCTGGATCGCCAGGTCCGGCAGCACGTGCGCGGGGAAGCGCTCGCGGCCGACGCCGGGCTCCACGTCCTGTTGGCTGGCGACCACGCGCGGCCAGTTTTTCAGGCGGGCGAAGCAGTCTTCCACCGGCAGGAACAGCTCGGCGGGCGGTAATAAAGGACGGGATGGATCGACGCGGCGTTCTTCATAGCGGTTGCGCACATCGTTCCAGAAGTTTTCTGCCGCTTGCTCGATGCCTGGCAGCGAGAACACCTGAGTGTCCTGAGGCAGGTAATCGAAGAGGGTGGATGTTTCGTCGAAGAACAGCGGCAGGTAGTACTCGATACCGGCCGGGGTAATCCCGCTGCTCAGGTCCTGGAAGATCGGGCAGCGACGGAAGTCGACGTCGAAGCGTTCACGAAAGCGCGCCTTGAAGCGGGTCACCGCGTCCTTTTGCAGCGGGAATTCCCGTGCCGGCAGCAGCTTGATCGACTCGACTTTATCAATGGAGCGCTGGTTCTCTGGGTCGAAGGTGCGCAGGGTCTCGATTTCGTCATCGAACAGGTCGATGCGGTACGGCAACTTGCTGCCCATCGGGAACAGGTCGATCAGCGCACCGCGTACCGCGAACTCACCGTGTTCGTACACCGTGTCGACGCAACGGTAGCCGCTGGCTTCCAGGCGCGTGCGCATCTGTTCCACATCGAGCTTCTGGCCGATATCCAGCACCAGGCTGCTGCCCAGCAGGAACTTGGTCGGCGCCAGGCGGTGCAGGGCGGTGGTGATCGGCACCACCAGCACGCCGTGGGCCAGTTCCGGCAGGCGGTACAGGCTGGCGATGCGCTGGGAGATGATGTCCTGGTGCGGCGAGAACAGATCGTAGGGCAGGGTTTCCCAGTCAGGAAAATGCAGCACCGGCAAATCGGGGGCGAAGAAGCTCAGCTCCTGCTCCAACCGTTCGGCGCTTTGGCTGTCGGCGGTGAGCAGCAGGGTAAAGCGCTTGGCTGCGCTGGCAGCCTCGGCAATGGCCAGGCTCAGGGCGGCACCGGGCAGGTTGCCCCAGTGCTGTTTACCTGCCGCGGCAGGGAGTAGCGGTAGACGCAGAACGGGCACGGAAGGTTGAGCTCCAAGCGTTGCGACAAAGTCGGTAATTGTAACGGCCCAAGGTGCCGCCTGTCAGTTGCTGACTGTGCCTATTACGGTTTGTAGGAAATGTGGTGGCTAAGACAAACAATGCCGGGTTTTGACTCAATATGTAGTGCCAAAATGTACGTGGTTTTCGGAGGGTTACGGACAAGTCGCCTGACTCGCTCCACTAGTGGCCTTCTGGAACCCGCGTATTTACTGGGCTGCAGCGAGGTGGCTTTTTCAGGGTGGGGCTTTTTGTTGTAGGAGGCGCATTGCTCCGGGGGCGGTCGGGCGGCATAATGTAGCCCCTTTTTTCAGCCCCTACATGTGGAAGGTTCCCGTGACTCAGAAGCCCGACCAGTGTCTTGGTGAATGGATCGACCGTGAAGCACTCGCAGAAGCGATGATCCCGCTTATCGGTCAGCTGTACCGCAATAACAATGTGGTGAGCTCGATCTATGGCCGCAGCCTGATCAACCAGTCAGTCATCGCGATTCTCAAGGCGCATCGCTTTGCTCGCCATCGTTCTGCCGACGACAGCGAACTCTCCGTCCACGAAACATTCCCCCTGCTCAAGGCCATGAGCGAGCTCAAGCTCGGCGCGGCTTCGGTGGACCTGGGCAAGCTGGCCTATAAATTCCGCAACGAAGGCAATGGCCGTACCGCCGAGCAGTTCGTCCGCGAAGAATTGGCCGACGTGGTTGGCCAGCAAAACGCCTCGGCCCGCAAAGGCACCGACGTGGTGCTGTACGGCTTCGGTCGTATCGGCCGCCTGCTGGCGCGCATCCTGATCGAAAAAACCGGTGGCGGCGACGGCCTGCGCCTGCGGGCCATCGTGGTGCGCAAAGGCGCCGAGAACGACCTGACCAAGCGCGCCAGCCTGCTGCGTCGCGATTCGGTACACGGCCCGTTCAACGGCACCATCGTCATCGACGAAGAAAACAACACCATCACCGCCAACGGTAACCTGATCCAGGTGATCTACGCGAAGAACCCGACTGAGGTGGACTACACCCAGTACGGCATCAAGGACGCCCTGCTGGTGGACAACACCGGTGTTTGGCGTGATGCCGAGGGCCTGGGCCAGCACCTGACCTGCCCGGGTATCGCCCGTGTCGTGTTGACCGCGCCTGGCAAAGGCAAGCTCAAGAACATCGTTCACGGCATCAACCACACTGAAATCACTGCTGACGACAAGATCGTGTCCGCCGCTTCCTGCACCACCAACGCCATCGTGCCGGTGCTGAAGGCAGTGAATGACAAGTTCGGCATCGTTAACGGCCACGTCGAAACTGTTCACTCGTACACCAACGACCAGAACCTGATCGACAACTTCCACAAGGGCGATCGCCGTGGCCGTAGCGCCGCGTTGAACATGGTGATCACCGAGACCGGTGCTGCCACCGCTGCTGCCAAGGCCCTGCCTGAGCTGGCTGGCAAGCTGACCGGTAACGCGATCCGTGTGCCGACGCCGAACGTGTCGATGGCCATTCTCAACCTGAACCTTGAGAAGGCCGCTACCCGTGAAGAAATGAACGAGTACCTGCGCTACATGGCGCTGCACTCCGATCTGCATAAGCAAATCGACTTTGTTAATTCGCAGGAAGTGGTATCGACCGACTTCGTTGGCTCGCGTCACGCGGGTGTAGTCGACGCCGAAGCGACCATCAGCCAGGACAACCGCGTTGTGCTGTACGTGTGGTACGACAACGAGTTCGGCTACAGCTGCCAGGTGGTTCGCGTGATGGAAGACATGGCTGGGGTCAACCCGCCGGCATTCCCGCGCTAAGCATCAGCAGAATATGAAAAAGCCCCGACTGGTTCGGGGCTTTTTCATGTCTGCAGGTTCTGTGGTAGCCGGTTGGGCCTCTTGCTCAGGCGCCGCCAGCCACCGAAGCCTGCGCCGTGCGCAGTTCATGCCGATTGCCCTTGAACAGCACCAGGGTCGCAATCAACCCCAGCACTGCCGCGCCACTCAGCCAGATCCCCGGCGCCGCCTTGTTATCCAGCACGTGGATCAAGTAAGTGCAGGCTGCCGGCGTAAACCCACCAAAGGTGGCCGTTGCCAGGCTGTAGGCCAGGGAGAATCCGGTGGTGCGCACCTCGATCGGCATGATCTCGGTCAGCGCCACCACCATGGCGCCGTTGTACGAGCCATACAGGAACGACAACCACAGCAGCACAATCAGCAGATGGCTGAAGCTCGGGTTGGCCACCAGCCACGACAGCGCTGGATAAGCCGTGAGGATGGCCAGGATGGTCGCCGCCAGCAGCAGCGGTTTGCGCCCGATCTTGTCGGACACCGCGCCCATCACCGGCAGCCAGATAAAGTTGGAGATGCCCACGCACACCGTCACCAGCAATGCATCGAAGTCTGACAGGTGCAGTTCGGCCTTGCCGAAGGTCGGGGTGTAGGCGGTGATCAGGTAAAACGACACGGTGGTCATCACCACCAGCGCCATGCCGGCGATGACGATGCCGAAGTTCTGACCAATCGAGCGCACAATTTCCTGCAGGGTCGGGCGGTGTTTACGCGCCTGGAATTCCGGGGTTTCTTCCAGCGAGCGGCGGATCACAAAGATCACCGGCACAATCAGGCAGCCGATCAGGAACGGTACGCGCCAGCCCCAGTCACCCATTTGTTCCGGGCTGAGCCAGTGGTTCAGGCCGACGCCCAACAGGCCGGCGAAGACCACCGCCGCTTGTTGGCTCGCGGACTGCCAACTGACGAAAAAGCCCTTGCGGCCGGGCGTGGCGATTTCCGCCAGGTACACCGACACACCGCCGAGCTCGACACCCGCCGAGAAACCTTGCAGCAGTCGGCCCAGCAACACCACCAAGGGTGCGGCGACGCCCAGGGTGGCATACCCGGGGACGCAGGCAATCAGGATGGTACCGGCGGCCATCAGCGCCAGGGTGATCACCAGGCCTTTCTTGCGGCCGTGGCGGTCGATGTAGGCGCCGAGGAAGATGGCGCCCAACGGGCGCATCAGGAAGCCGGCGCCGAAGGTGGCCAGGGACAGCATCAGCGAGGCGAAGGCGCTGTCGGTGGGGAAGAAGGTCTTGGCGATGGCCGTGGCGTAGAAGCCGTAGACCATGAAGTCGAACATTTCAAGGAAGTTACCGCTGACAACGCGAAAGATCGCTTTGCCTTTGCCCGTGGTCGTGGCCATGGTCATTCACTCATCTGGCTTTCTTATGGGTAGTCCTGGGTCGCTACTCGTCCTGGCTGTAATATTGAGCAGTTTTGTAACAATATGTGTATCGGCCCCTACAGGCAACAGAAACCGTTGGCAAGCGGGCTAATTGCCGCAGGCGTCGCGCTGGAAAGAGATCAGTGTGGGTTCAATTGAGAAGGGTGTTGCGCACACTGTCGGACAGGCCGTTTGGTGCGAGCCATATGCCCAGGTAAGCCTTGGCCAACTCGTCATTGCGACTGCTGAACACCACCTGGCCGTTGATCTCCAGGCTCAAGCCACGCCCTCGATGCAGCTCCAGCGCGTAACGGTCACCGTTGCGGATATCGCGGAAGGTGCCGTGCAGCTTGTCCACCTCAGGCTTCAGGCGGGCGAGGGCGTCTGGGGGCTGCTGGCGCGTCAGGGTGGTCGTGGCGGCCTTGATTACATCGTTGCGGTCGATATCGCGGAAGTAGTACAGCGCCAGGCGCAGGTCCTGTTGCTGGTCCCAGGCCTGCTTGGCGCTTGCATTGGCCGGGGCATACAGCGCGGCCGCGTAGACATCCGCCCAGAGATACGTCAGCACCGTCTGGTTTTTCAGCACCAGCGTCGGGGAGTGCGCGGGGAAGTTTGCCAGGGTGAGACGATCTGCCTCATTGGCCTGGGCCGGGACCGTGAGCATCAACAATAAACAGATCAACACATGCCGCATAATGGCCCGTCCTGAAGGGGTGACTGCCTGCAGGTTAATTCAATTTTGGACGACGAAGCGCTTTATGGACAACCTGAGGCAACTGGCGATTTTTTGGGGATGTGTGCTGCTGGCAGGGTGTGGCGGCGACGCGCTGGAGCACTTTGGCGGCCCGACCATGGGCAGTACGTATTCAATCCAGTACGTCAGGACATCCGCTACCCCGGGGCCGGAGGCGGTCCAGCGCGAGGTGGAAAGCATCCTGCAAACCGTCGACCGGCAGATGTCGACCTACCGCAGTGACTCCGATATCGAGCGTTTCAATCAATTGCCGGCCCACAGTTGCCAGCCCATGCCCGCATCGATCCTGCAACTGGTGCGCACCGGCGAGCAATTGTCCCAGGCCAGTGACGGTGCCTTTGACCTGACCGTCGAGCCGCTGATCAACCTGTGGGGCTTCGGCCCCCAGGCTCGCCAGGTCAAAGTCCCCGACGCCGCGACCCTGGCCCAGGCCCGCGAGCAGGTCGGCTACCAACACCTGCGTATCGATGGCCAGCAGTTGTGCAAGGACGCCGCCGTCGAAATTGACTTCAACAGTATCGCCGCCGGCTATGCGGTGGACCGCATTGCCGAGCGCCTGGCTGCCCTGGGCATCCGCAGCTACCTGGCCGAGGCCACCGGCGAACTCAAGGCGGCCGGGCGAAAACCTGATGGTTCGGCGTGGCGCATTGCGCTTGAAGAGCCGCGGGATGACCTGCAGGTCGCGGAAAAAATCATCAACGTTGACGGCTTCGGTGTGTCCACATCGGGTGACTATCGTAATTATTTCCAGCAGGATGGTCGGCGTTATTCCCACACCCTCGATGCGCGCACCGGCGCACCGATCACTCATCAACTGGCGTCGGTGACCGTGTTGCACCCATCGGCGCTGATGGCCGACGGGCTGTCCACGCTGCTGCTGATCCTCGGGCCGCAGCAAGGCTGGGACTACGCCGAGCAGCACCAGGTGGCAGCATTTTTTGTGATGCGCGAGGGGGATGGCTTCGTCACACGCAGTAACAGCGCATTCGAGCAGTTGACGGCGGTGAAACCGTAACGAGTGCTGTGTAGTAAAGGCAAAACTGGCCTACGACGCGACCAAGGGTTAATGTGCGCGGCGTTGAGCCTTATATAGACTGTGCCCCGGTTCACACACTTGAGCCAAATTGTCCTTCATGACCGCTGGCCGCGGCATGATTTAGCCAGGCGTCCAACCGTACGCCTGGCCTGTTCTGAGGAGTACGCATGGCTGTCTACAACTACGACGTGGTGGTACTGGGTTCCGGCCCGGCTGGAGAAGGTGCGGCGATGAACGCCGCGAAGGCAGGGCGCAAGGTGGCGATGGTCGATAGCCGTCGCCAGGTCGGCGGTAACTGCACCCACCTGGGTACCATCCCGTCCAAGGCGTTGCGTCACTCCGTTCGCCAGATCATGCAGTTCAACACCAACCCGATGTTCCGGGCCATTGGCGAGCCGCGCTGGTTCTCGTTCCCGGATGTGTTGAAAAGCGCTGAAAAAGTCATCTCCAAGCAAGTCGCCTCGCGTACCGGCTACTACGCCCGTAACCGCGTCGACCTGTTCTTCGGTACCGGCAGCTTCGCCGACGAGCAAACCGTCGAAGTGGTCTGCGCCAATGGCGTGGTCGAGAAACTGGTGGCCAAGCACATCATCATTGCCACCGGCTCGCGCCCGTATCGCCCGGCGGATATCGATTTCCACCACCCACGTATCTACGATAGCGACACCATCCTCAGCCTGGGTCACACCCCACGCAAACTGATCATCTATGGCGCCGGCGTCATTGGCTGTGAATACGCCTCGATCTTCAGCGGCCTGGGTGTGCTGGTCGAGCTGGTCGACAACCGCGACCAGTTGCTGAGCTTCCTCGACTCGGAAATCTCCCAGGCGTTGAGCTACCACTTCAGCAACAACAACATCACTGTGCGCCACAACGAAGAGTACGAGCGGGTCGAAGGCCTGGACAACGGGGTGATCCTGCACCTCAAGTCCGGCAAGAAGATCAAGGCCGACGCCTTGCTGTGGTGCAACGGCCGTACCGGTAACACCGACAAGCTGGGCATGGAAAACATCGGGGTCAAGGTCAACAGCCGTGGCCAGATCGAGGTGGACGAAAATTATCGCACCTGTGTGACCAACATCTACGGTGCCGGTGACGTGATCGGCTGGCCAAGCCTGGCCAGTGCCGCCCATGACCAGGGCCGTTCGGCCGCCGGCAGCATCGTCGACAACGGCAGCTGGCGTTATGTGAACGACGTACCGACCGGGATCTACACGATTCCGGAGATCAGCTCGATCGGTAAGAACGAACACGAACTGACCAAGGCCAAGGTGCCTTACGAAGTGGGCAAGGCGTTCTTCAAGAGCATGGCGCGTGCGCAGATCGCTGGTGAGCCGCAAGGCATGCTGAAGATCCTGTTTCACCGCGAGACCCTGGAAGTCCTCGGCGTGCATTGCTTCGGCTACCAGGCTTCGGAGATCGTGCACATCGGCCAGGCCATCATGAACCAGCCGGGCGAGCAAAATACCCTCAAGTATTTCGTCAACACCACCTTCAACTACCCGACCATGGCCGAAGCCTATCGGGTAGCGGCCTATGATGGCCTCAACCGGCTTTTTTGAGCGGCTCCGGCCGGTGGCCTGAGCCGGCCGGGGAGACCGATTTCAGTAATTCTCGAGGGTGGCAGTGGCCAAACCGGGAAAGTCTGTAATCAGGCTATCTACGCCGAAGTCGGCGAGCCTGCGCATCAGCGCAGGTTCGTTGACTGTCCACACGGACACGTGCAAACCCTGGCGCTGGGCTTTTTCCAGGCGTTCGGGGGTGCACAACGTCCAGTTCAATGCCAGAAACTCACAGCCGTAGTTTTGCGCGACCTTCAAAGGATCGAGCCAGGCGTACTCCGCCACCAGCCCGCGTGACAGGTCTGGGGTGAGTTCAACCGCCGCTTTTAATACTTCCCGCGAGCTTGAGGTCACGGTGACCTTGTCCATGATGCCGAAACGCACGGCCATTTCTCGAATCGCCAGCACGGTGGTCGCGGCGCGGGTGCGCGAGGCACTTTTGACTTCCAGTTGCCAGTGATCGAAGTCGCACTTTTCAAATAGCTCCTCCAGGCGCGGGATCGGGCACGGGTTGACCCAGCCGGGGCCGCCTTTGCGCGCGTCCATCTTCGTAAGGTCTGCCGCCGAATACTCGACGACTTTGCCACGCCGGTCGGTGGTGCGCTTGAGGGTTGGGTCGTGGATGACCATCAGCTCACCGTCCATGGACAGGTGCAAATCCAGTTCGCAGCGGCGTACACCGTGCTTGAGGCACTGCTGGAAGCTGGTCAGGGTATTTTCCGGTGCTTCGCCTTTGGCTCCGCGGTGGCCGTAGATCAGGGTCACAGTTGCTCCTTTACGCCAGGTTTTCTGGCAGGGTCATACGAATTCAGGTGTCTTTGGCGTCGCTTTGTTCCCGCGCCAGGCGGCGTTCCTGTGCCTGCTTCTGCAGGATATAGCGCGCCAGCAATTGGCGTTGGGCATCGGTCATGGATTCGAATTCCGTGCCCACGTCAAAACCGTCGCCCTTGGGGTCGCAATGGGTAACGCGCGCGCGCAGCAGCAGGCCGAGTGCCTGGGGCATCAGCACCAGCTTGACTGCCAGGTGAGCGCCGATGGCGAGGGGCGTGGGGTGCTGGAAGTCGATCCCGCCTTCGGAAATGATCACCGGCTGTGGGGCGCCGACTTCATCGCGCAAGCTTTGCGCCATGATTTGGCTAAGCAGGTCCAGGCGTTTGTTCTGGACTTTGAGGAAGGCCGCGAGGGTACGATCTTTATCACTGAGCTGACGTAACAGGTGCTGGGCTTCGAATTCGCTCAGGTGCAGTTCACTGAGCAGATTGAATAGTGGGGAAGCATCCAGCAACACTTCCTTGCTCGCCGCTTCCGGGGCAGACAGGCTTTTGATTTGAAGTGCGATCATGTCGTCGATACGGTAGTATTCGCGGCGCTCTTCTTCATCTAATGTCGACATGGCGAACCCCAGGTAACGGTAATGGTCTGAGTGTAAAGCTGCTTACCAGACCCCGCCACCGGGACGTCTTCTTTTCCTCCGAACAAGCCCCGACATGTTCAGACCTCTCTTCGTATTTATCGGCACGCGTTATACCCGTGCAAAGCGTCGCAATCATTTTGTGTCGTTTATTTCCTTGACCTCGATGATCGGTCTCGCCCTCGGCGTGGTCGTGATGATCGTGGTGCTGTCGGTGATGAACGGCTTCGATCATGAGATGCGTACCCGCGTGCTGGGCATGGTGCCCCACGCCACCATCGAGTCGGGTGAACCGATCAGCGACTGGCAAAGCCTGGCCGACAAGGTCAAGCAGAACCCCGAGGTGCTGGCGGTTGCGCCGTTCACCCAGATGCAGGGGCTGCTGACCAACGACGGCAAGGTGCAGAAGATCCTGCTCAATGGCATCGATCCGGTCCAGGAACGCAAGGTCTCGATCATCGACAAGTTCATGTTGCAGGGCAAACTGGACGACTTGTCGCCCGGCAGCTTTGGCATCGTGATCGGTGACAAGGCTGCGGCCAAGCTGGGCGTGGGCATTGGCGACAAGCTGACCTTCGTCGCCCCGGAAGTCACCGTGACTCCCGCCGGCATGTTCCCGCGCATGAAGCGCTTTACCGTGGTGGGCACCTTCCACGTCGGCGCCGGCGAGATTGACGGTTATCTCGGCCTGACCAACCTCACCGACCTGGCTCGCCTGCAACGTTGGCAGCCAGACCAGGTGCAGGGCCTGCGCCTGAAGTTCAACGACCTGTTCGACGCACCGCGCGGCGCCTGGGAAATCGCCCAGCACCTGGGCGAAAGCCAGTACTACGCCCGCGACTGGACCCGTACCCACGGCAACCTGTACCAGGCCATCCGCATGGAAAAAGCCATGATCGGCCTGCTGCTGCTGCTGATCGTCGCTGTTGCGGCCTTCAACATCATCTCCACCCTGGTGATGGTGGTGAACGACAAGAAGGGCGATATCGCTATCTTGCGGACGCTGGGTGCCACGCCGGGGCAGATCATGGCGATCTTCATGGTTCAGGGCACGGTGATCGGCGTGGTCGGCACCTTGATCGGTACCGTCGTCGGGATCTTGGCCGCGCTGAATGTCAGCGCCGCCATCGCCGGTCTGGAAACCCTGATCGGCCACAAGTTTCTCAACGCTGACGTCTACTTCATCGACTACTTGCCGTCCCAGGTTCAGGCCCCGGACGTGCTGATGGTCGGCGGCGCCGCGTTGGTCCTGAGTTTCCTTGCCACCCTGTATCCAGCCTGGCGCGCGGCACGTACCCAGCCAGCACAGGCCTTACGTTATGAGTGAATCGGGCATGAGTGAAAAAGCAATCCTGAGCTGCCGCAACCTGGGCAAATCCTACGAGGAAGGCCCGGAATCGGTTGTGGTGCTGTCCAACCTGCAACTTGAACTGCACCCCGGCGAGCGCGTGGCAATCGTCGGCAGTTCCGGTTCCGGCAAAAGTACCTTGCTTAACCTGTTGGGCGGCCTCGATACGCCGTCCCAGGGCAGCGTATGGCTGGCCGGCGAAGAGTTGTCTGCCTTGAATGAAAAGGCCCGTGGCCAACTGCGCAATCGCTCCCTGGGCTTTGTGTACCAGTTCCACCACCTGCTGCCGGAATTCACCGCCCTGGAAAACGTGTGCATGCCGTTGTTGATCGGCAAGACCGCGATCCCGGAAGCACGCCAGCGGGCCAAGGCCCTGTTGGAGCGCGTCGGCCTTGGCCACCGCCTGGAGCACAAACCGGCCGAATTGTCCGGTGGCGAGCGTCAGCGTGTGGCGATTGCCCGTGCCCTGGTGAACAACCCAGGCCTGGTGATGCTCGACGAGCCCACCGGCAACCTCGACTCCCACACCGCCCAGGGCATCAAGGACTTGATGCTGGAGCTGAGCACCCAGATGCGCACCGCGTTCCTGGTGGTGACCCATGACATGAGCATGGCCCGGCAGATGGACCGCGTATTGCACCTGCAGGAAGGTCATCTGGTCGCCATCTGACCTGTTTCAAGCCTGGCGCCGGGCGCCGGGCTTTTTCATTTTTTCAGGCGGTGCAAGCGAATGTTCAGACCGTTATCGATTTTCATCGGCACGCGCTATACCCGCGCCAAGCGCCGCAACCGTTTTGTTTCGTTTATCTCGATGACCTCGATGATCGGCCTCGCCTTGGGCGTGCTGGCGATGATCGTGGTGTTGTCGGTGATGAATGGCTTCCAGCGTGAAATGAGCTCGCGCATCCTCGGCATGGTGCCCCACGCGACTATCGTCGGCGTGAACCCGATCGACGATTGGCAGCCGGTGGCCGCCGCCGCGATGAAGAATCCCGAAGTGACTGCCGCCGTACCGTTCACACAGATGGATGGTATGTTTTCCTACAAGGGGGCGATGCAGCCGATCGAGATCAGTGGCGTCGACCCGGCCCAGGAAGGCAAGGTGTCGATCGTGGCCCAGCATATCGTCAAGGGCAAACTGGAAGACCTGAAGCCCGGCGAGTTTGGCGTGGTGGTGGGGGAGATCACCGCGCGGCGTTTTCGCCTGAACGTGGGTGACAAGCTGACCCTGATCGTTCCGGAAATCAGCAGCGCGCCAGGTGGCATCACGCCGCGCATGCAGCGTTTGAATGTGGTCGGCATCTTCAAGGTCGGCGCCGAGCTGGATGGCTCCATGGCCTTGATCCATATGGCCGACGCCGCGGAAATCCAGCATTGGCAGCCGAACCAGGTGCAGAGCGTGCGCCTGGCGGTGAAGGACTTGTACGCAGCGCCCAAGGTGTCGGCGGACATTGCCAGCAGCCTGGGCGCGGCCTACAAGGCTGACGACTGGACCCACACCCAGGGCAGCCTGTTCAGTGCGATGAAAATGGAAAAGACCATGATCGGCCTGCTGTTGCTGATGATCGTCGCCGTGGCCGCGTTCAATATCATCGCCACGCTGATCATGGTGGTGAACGATAAGGGCGCGGACATCGCGATCCTGCGCACCATCGGCGCCACGCCAGGGCAGATCATGGCGATTTTCATGGTGCAGGGTACCGTGATCGGGATCGTGGGTACCTTGATCGGTGGCGTGTTGGGGGTGATTGCGGCACTGAACGTCAGTGAGCTGGTGGGCTGGCTGGAGCGGGTAACCGGGCAGCATATCTTCAGTTCAGACGTGTATTTCGTCAGTAACCTGCCTTCAGAACTGCAAGGTGGGGATGTGTTGTTGATTTGCTCGGCAGGGTTTGTGTTGAGCTTTTTGGCGACGATTTACCCGGCGTATCGGGCGGCGAAGATTGAGCCGGCGCATGCCCTGAGGTATTCGTAATATTCAAGACTGCTATCGGGGGCTTGCCCCCGATAACGTCGGTACAGCGTGCATCAATCTCCGGCAGGCAACTCAATCACAAACCTTGTCCACCCCGCCTCAGACTCACAATAAATCCTCCCCCCATGCGCCCGCACAATCGACTGGGTAAGCGCCAGCCCCAGCCCCGCATGTTCGCTGCTGCCTTCATGCCGCGCCGGGTCCGCTCGGTAGAACCGGTCGAACAACCGCGGTAATACGTCCGCCGGTATGCCTTCGCCGCTGTTCTCCACTGTCAGCGTCACGCCTTGTGCACCTTCCTCCAGATGCACCCGCACCTCGCCGCCCGCCGGCGTAAAGCGCAGCGCGTTATCCAACAGATTCGACAATGCCCGGCGCAGCATGCCGCGATCGCCGGTGGTGTGGGCCGTTCCCTCGCGCACCAGGCTGACCTGCGCGTCTTCCGCCAGCAAGACGAAGAACTCCAGCAGCGCATCCACTTCGTCCGCCAACCTCAACGGCTCGCGCTTGGGCGTCAGCAACCCATGATCAGCCTTGGCCAGGTACAGCATGTCATTCACCAGCTGCGCCATCCATTGCAGCTCTTCCAGATTGCTGTGCAGCGCTTCGCGGTAGTCCTCCAGCGGGCGCGGCTGGGTCAGGATGACTTGGGTCTGGGTCAACAGGTTCGACAGGGGCGTGCGCAGTTCATGGGCAATGTCGGCGGAGAAGGCCGAGAGGCGTTGGAATGCATCGTCCAGGCGGCCGAGCATGGCGTTGAAGGCCTGGGCCAGTTCCGCCAGTTCCACCGGCATCTGCTGCTGGGGCAGGCGTTGGGTCAGGGAGTGGGCCGACACGCCGGCGGCCACTTCACTCATGCGCCGCAAGGGGCGCAAGCCACTGCGCGCGGCCCAGGCGCCGAGCAGTGCGGTGGCCAGGGCCGAGAGGCTGACGGTGAGCCAGATCAAATGTTGCATGCGTTGCAGGAAGTGCTGGTGGTGGGTGATGTCGAGCATCAGGCTCAGTTGCGGTGAGTCGGGTTGGCCCGGGCTCAGTGGCGCGTTGTACACACGGTAGTCGGTTCCGGCGTTTTGCAGGCTGTACAGGCCAGGCTTCTCGGGCAGGGGGATGTTAGGCGTGCCGTCAAACCAGCGCTGGCCAGTGGCACTGATACGCAAGGCGAGGTCGGGTTGGCGGTTGAGTTCGGCGCGCAGTTGCGCTTCGCGTTGTACGAATGACTGCACGGAGTCGACGCCCTGCAAGGTGCTGCGCAGCGCGACCAACTTGCTGTCGAGCAGTTGCTGGTCCAGCTCGACGAAGTGCGCTTCGCTGGCCTGGTTGAACAGCACCCCGGCAATCAACGAGACCACGGCGGTGCAGGCGGCAAACAGCAGGGCCAGCCGACTGGCCAGGGACAGGCGCTTGATCAACTGCATCGTTCTTCCAGTACATAACCCATGCCGCGCACGGTGTGGATCAGCTTGGTGGGGAAGTTGTCGTCGATTTTCAGGCGCAAGCGGCGGATCGCGACTTCGATGATGTTGGTGTCGCTGTCGAAGTTCATGTCCCACACCTGGGAAGCGATCAGCGACTTGGGCAGCACTTCGCCCTGACGGCGCAGCAGCAGTTCGAGCAGGGCGAATTCCTTGGCGGTGAGGTCGATGCGCTGGCCGCTTCGCTCAACCCGGCGGCGGATCAGGTCCAGGCGCAGGTCGGCCAGTTGCAGTGCGGTGTCCTGGGGGGCGCTGCTGCCACGGCGTAACAGGCTGCGCACCCGCGCCAGCAGTTCGGAGAAGGCGAATGGCTTGACCAGGTAGTCGTCAGCGCCCAGTTCCAGGCCGTGTACCCGGTCTTCCACCGTGTCGCGGGCGGTGAGGAACAGCACCGGGATATCCAGGCCGGCGCTGCGTACCGCCTGCAGGATCTGCCAGCCATCGCGACCGGGCAGCATCACATCGAGGATCAACAGGTCGTAGTCGCCCGTCAGTGCCAGGTGCTGGCCGCTGGTGCCGTCGGCCACCAACTCGGTGGTAAAACCGGCCTCGGCCAGGCCTTGGCGCAGGTATTGGCCGGTCTTGGGTTGGTCTTCGACGATCAGCAGTTTCATGGGCAGCTCTTGGCAGCGGGTCACGACGGGCTTTATACCGCGCTTGGCAGGGCAGGGGCGCAACCTGACAAAGTTGTAATCTAGCAGTCAGCTGGCTGGCAGCGAGGTCATCTTAGAGTGCTATCCAGGCTGATCCCACACCTTTGGAGAATTGAGATGGTATTGCGTAACCCCCTGTTGTTAGCGGGCTGCCTGTTGGCTTTGAGTTTCGGGGCGGCGGCTGAAACGGCTCACACCTATGCATTTGGCCAGCCAGCGGCTGCCGACAAGGCCACGCGCACCGTGGAAGTTACATTGCAGGATATTTCCTTTTCGCCCAAGTCGTTGGACGTAAAGGCCGGTGAGACCGTGCGCTTTGTGCTGGTCAACAAGGGCCAGTTGCTCCACGAATTCAACCTGGGTGATGCAGCGATGCATGCCGAGCATCAGAAGGAAATGCTACAGATGCAGGCCAGCGGCATGCTGAATGCCACCGGTATGGGCAAGATGGATCACAGCGCCATGGGGCACGGTGATATGGGCGGCATGAGTGGTATGGGGGGCATGAAGCACGATGACCCTAACAGCGTGCTGGTCGAGCCCGGCAAAACCGCCGAGCTGACCTGGACGTTCACCAAGGCCACTGGCCTGGAGTTCGCCTGCAACATACCCGGGCATTACCAGGCGGGCATGGTCGGCAAGCTCAACGTCGAATGAGCGCTTGTTAAGGGCGGGGGCAAAGGCTGGTAGACTGGCGCGGTTTATTTAGCCAGGTTTCCGCCATGCATCCCGCTGCCGAACATTCGCCGCTGGGCAAGTCCAGTGAATACATCTCCACCTACACCCCTTCGTTGCTGTTCCCGATTCCGCGCGCCGCCAAGTGGGCCGAACTGGGCCTGAGCGCCGAGACCCTGCCGTACAAAGGCGTGGACTTCTGGAACTGCTTCGAATTGTCCTGGCTGCTGCCCTCGGGCAAGCCGGTGGTGGCCATCGGTGAATTCAGTATTCCGGCTGACTCGCCGAATATCATCGAGTCCAAGTCCTTCAAGCTGTACCTCAACTCGCTGAACCAGACCGCGTTTGCCGACACGCAGAGCCTGGAAGCCACGTTGCGCACCGATCTCAGCGCCGCAGCCGGCAAACCGGTGGGCGTGCGCATCCGCAGCCTGGGCGAGGTGGAAGCCGAAGGCGTGGTGGCCCTGCCGGGCACTTGCATCGATGATCTGGATATCAGCGTCAGCAACTACGAGCACCCGCGCCCGGAACTGCTGCGTTGCGACGATTCGCGTGTGGTGGAGGAAAGTGTGCACAGCCACTTGCTCAAATCCAACTGCCCGGTCACCAGCCAGCCCGATTGGGGCAGCGTGGCGGTGGAATATCGGGGGGCGGCGCTGGATCACGCCAGCCTGTTGGAATATCTGGTGAGCTTTCGCCAACACTCAGATTTCCATGAGCAGTGCGTGGAGCGGATCTTTCTCGACCTGCAGCGTTTGCTCAAGCCAGAGAAGCTGACGGTGTATGCGCGCTATGTGCGGCGGGGTGGGTTGGATATCAATCCGTACCGCAGTACTGAGGATGTGGCGTTCCAGAACGTGCGCCTGGCGCGCCAGTAACCTTCACAGTAAACAAGTGTGGGAGGGGGCTTGCTCCCGATAGCAGTGGGTCAGGCACAGAGACTGTGACTGACACTCCGCTATCGGGAGCAAGCCCCCTCCCACATTTTGGTTCTACGTGTGGCTTTGGGCCGGTTTAAATGCCGATGTTGCCCAAGGTGATCACGATATTGCGCAACGTACCCGCGATGCCTGGATGGTCCAACTCGAAACCTTCCACTGCACGGTTCACATCGTCAGCGATGCTGGGTGGCTGGGTGGCCGGTTCCAGCTCCAGTTGTACTTCGAACTTGGCGAGCAAGGCTTCCAGCGCTTCACGTTTTTCGGCTGGCAGCGGCGGTTCCTGTTCCAGTTGCTCGCGCAGGATATTGACCTGTTCTTGCAATTTTTCGCGGGCAGGCATGGCGTTCTTCCTTTTATCGATAGGCACTGGCATAGACCACGGCACGCCGAGAAAGGTCTACGGACTGATCGGTAGATTAATCCACCGGGGCCGAATGTGCATGATCTCGATCAGGGCTTCTCGCCTTTGAGCTGGCGCAGGCTGATGTCCGCCAGGCAGGTGCCGAGCTCGCCGAGATGATCGATCACCGAATGCACCCCCAACCCATACAGTGCCACGGTAGCCTTGCCGCGCTTGTATTCGCGCTGCTGCTCGGTCAGCGCCTGCCATTGCTCGGGCGCCAGGCCGCACAGTGAACCGCAGGACGCCAGGCCGATGGTCCACAACCCGGCATTCAGGCCCGATTGCAGCAAGCGCGGCTCGCCGCTGACCAGCACGCAGCCTTCCAGGCGTGGGATATTCAATTCCATCAGCGCTTGCCAGCACGCATGGGGCGCCGGCCAGCGGATGGAGGAGGGGGATGCGGCCTTGACCCAATCGGGCAGGGCCGCAGCCAGCGGGGTGGTCACCGAGGGTGGCAATTCATCCAGCCAGGCGCAGGGCACGCCTTGCTCTTTCAGGCTGCGCAGAATCTTCAGCGCGCCGGGCGTAGCTTCGGAATGCGGGGAGAACGAATCGGTGCGTGCCTGGGAACCGAAATCCACCAGGCAGCCACTCAGGCCAAATAACACGGCAGTCAAGGCGGGAGCGGTGGCGACGGCAATTTCGGCGTGAGGCATTTCTACATCCCTGAAATAGCTCCAACGCTATCGGGGTGGGATGACAAGTCGATGACATTGGCGTTAATTGTAGGAAAATTGTCCATTTCAGAGCCTGTCGTTTCTTGGCAGCTGCCTAAATCCACACTTCCGTCATATACTGACGGCCTTATTCAGGGCATAGCGCCCATGACAGACCATTCAAGGAGCAAAAGCTATGCGCTGGAGCCACTACTTCGCTCAGTTGTCGGTGTGTGCCACTGTCCTGCTGGTGCCATTCGCCGCACAGGCAGCGTCGGAAGATGACCCATGGGAAAGCGTCAACCGCCCGATCTTCACTTTCAACGACACCGTTGATACCTACGCCCTCAAGCCATTGGCCCAGGGCTATCAGTTTGTGACCCCGCAATTCATGCAAGACGGCGTGCACAATTTCTTCCGCAACATCGGCGATGTCGGCAACCTGGCCAACAACGTGTTGCAGCTCAAGCCGCACGCCGCTGGCGTGGACACCGCTCGCTTGCTGATGAACACCACCTTCGGCGTGCTGGGCTTTATCGATGTCGGCACCAAAATGGGGCTCAAGCGCAGCGATGAAGACTTCGGCCAGACCCTGGGTTACTGGGGCGTGGGCAGTGGCCCATACGTGATGCTGCCGTTGCTGGGTCCAAGCACCCTGCGCGATGCGCCGTCCAAGTATGTGGACACCTACACCCAGCCATATCGCTATATGAACGATATCGGTTGGCGCAACAGCACCATGGGCCTGAATATCGTCGATACCCGCGCCAGCCTGCTCGAGAGCGAGAAGCTGATCACCGGCGACAAGTACACCTTTATTCGTAACGCCTACCTGCAGAACCGCGAGTTCAAGGTCAAGGACGGCAAGGTCGTCGACGACTTTTAAGCTGTGATATTTTGAAATGAAAAAAAGGCGACCCTGGCGGTCGCCTTTTTTATGTGCGGTTTCAGCGCATTTTCAAGATCTTAAGCCCCAGTTGTTGCTCTTCGCCTGCCGTTTTGGTCCATACCACTTCGGTGTCAGCCTCCAGGCCCTTGAGAGCCGCGTGCTCTGAATCAATGCGCACCGTGAGCAGGTCTCCCACGTTGAACTGGCGCGGTGCCTGCACCTGCATCCCGGAGCTGGAAAGGTCCACGCAAACCCCGGCAATCTCTTGCCCCGCGTGGATCAACGCCACGTCGGCATCCACTCGCATGCGGATGAAGTCGCGTTTTTCAGCGTAGTCGCGCTCGTATTCGCTCACAGCTTCCATCCTTACATTGTGTTGTGGTTTTAAGGGTTCTTATAACTCCCGGTGATTTGCGATGTAAAGACGCCCGGCGACCATCGGCATGAGCTTGAAACACCAGGCGGATGGGAGTACCGTCTGCGCCTTAGAAGGGCACCTCTGCTTTACAGTTGTGCGTGGGCAAAAAGCCTATGCTTTGTAGGACAGAGAGGCTAGAAAGCGAATCCAGTAGAGTGAGCCCGGCCTTTGCCGAGTCGCCTACGCCAACCTAATTCTGGCGCCGTTTGCCCACATGCAAAAAACCAGTGCCACGCTGCTGATAATCGATGACGACGAAGTAGTGCGCGCAAGCCTTGCGGCCTATTTGGAAGACAGTGGCTTCAGCGTCCTGCAGGCCAGCAATGGCCAACAGGGTCTCCAGGTATTCGAGAGCGACCAGCCCGACCTCGTGATCTGCGACCTGCGCATGCCCCAGATGGGCGGCCTCGAGCTGATCCGCCAGGTGACCGAGCGCGCCCCGCAGACGCCGGTGATTGTCGTGTCCGGCGCCGGGGTCATGAACGATGCTGTCGAGGCCTTGCGCCTGGGCGCCGCCGATTACCTGATCAAGCCCCTGGAAGACCTGGCGGTGCTGGAGCACTCGGTGCGTCGTGCCCTGGATCGTGCACGCCTGCTGCTGGAAAACCAGCGTTACCGCGAAAAGCTCGAAACCGCCAACCGTGAACTCGAAGCCAGCCTGAACCTGCTCCAGGAGGACCAGAACGCCGGTCGCCAGGTGCAGATGAACATGCTGCCGGTCAACCCCTGGACCATCGACGAGTTCAAGTTTGCGCACCAGATCATTCCGTCGTTGTACCTGTCGGGTGATTTTGTCGACTATTTCCGTGTCGACGAGCGCCGCGTGGCGTTCTACCTGGCCGATGTCTCTGGCCACGGTGCTTCCTCCGCTTTTGTGACCGTGTTGTTGAAATTCATGACCACACGGCTGTTGTTTGAATCCAAGCGCAATGGCACCTTGCCGGAGTTCACTCCCTCCGAGGTGCTGGGCCACATCAACCGAGGCTTGATCAGCTGCAAGCTGGGCAAGCACGTGACGATGGTGGGCGGCGTGATCGATGAAGAAACCGGTCTTTTGACCTACAGCATTGGTGGTCACCTGCCGATGCCGGTTTTGTACACACCTGACAGTGTGCGCTACCTGGAAGGACGGGGTCTGCCCGTTGGCTTGTTCAATGAAGCCACCTATGAAGACCACATCCTGGAGCTGCCACCGACCTTCAGCCTGACGCTGATGTCCGATGGCATCCTGGACCTTCTTCCAGAGCCTACACTCAAAGAGAAAGAAGCCGCCTTGCCCCAACGGGTCAAGTCGGCGGGCGGCAGCCTGGATGGCCTGCGGCAGGTTTTTGGATTGGCCACGCTAGGGGAGATGCCGGATGATATCGCCCTATTGGTGTTGAGCAGGAATCTTTGATGAGTACCGGAAGAATCCAATTCGCCGAGCAAGACGGGACCTTTGTCCTGAAGTTTGTCGGTGAAGTGCGCCTGACCTTGTGTTCGGCGCTGGATGCGACGATTGAGCGGATTTTCACAGCGCTGAACTTCTCGGCGATCGTGATCGATCTGACCGAAACCCGCAGTATCGATAGCACCACCCTTGGGCTGTTGGCCAAGTTGTCCATTCTGTCTCGGCAGAAGGTCGGCCTGTTGCCCACCGTCGTCACCACCCACGAAGACATCACCCGGCTGCTGCAGTCCATGGGCTTCGACCAGGTGTTCAACATCGTTGACCGCCCGATCCCTTGCCCGGAATGCCTCACCGACCTGCCGGTCCAGGACCAGTCCGAGGAGGTTGTGCGGGTCAAGGTACTGGAAGCGCACAAAATCCTGATGGGCCTCAACGAGTCCAACCGCGAAGCCTTCCACGACCTCGTCAACGCCCTCGAGCGTCACTGATCCCTCTGTAGGTGAGAGGGGGCTTGCCCCCGATAGCACAGTGTAAGGCCATGTATTCCTCGCTGACCCACCGCCATCGGGAGCCCCCCCTCCCACAGTTGAACTGAGATCGGCTTGCGATCGATACAAAAAAGGGCGGTACCCTCACGGGTACCGCCCTTTTTGCCGTCTCTGTCCGTTTACAGCTTGGCGGACAACAGCGCCTCAAGCTTCTCCTGGTCCCGAGCAAACTGACGAATACCCTCTGCCAGCTTCTCAGTCGCCATTGCATCCTCGTTGGACTCCCAACGGAACTGCGCTTCAGTCAAATGTACCCGCGCCTCTCCGGCATGGCCAGGCGACAACTTGCGCTCCAGCTTGCCTTCATCCGCCGCCAGCTTCTCCAACAGGTCCGGGCTGATCGTCAGGCGATCACACCCAGCCAACTCTTCGATCTGACTCAGGTTACGGAAGCTCGCCCCCATCACCACGGTCTTGTAGCCGTTGGCCTTGTAGTAGTTGTAGATGCGTGTCACCGACTGCACGCCAGGATCATCCGAGCCGGTGTAGTCGTTGCCATTGGCTTTCTTGTACCAATCGTAGATCCGGCCTACGAATGGCGAAATCAGGAACACACCCGCTTCCGCGCAAGCCACAGCCTGGGCAAACGAGAACAGCAGGGTCAGGTTGGTCTGGATGCCTTCTTTTTCGAGCTTCTCCGCCGCGCGGATGCCTTCCCAGGTGGAGGCGATCTTGATCAATACGCGGTCGCGGCCGACGCCGGCCTTGTCATACAGGTCGATCAGACGGTGCGCGCGCTTGAGTACGGCGTCAGTGTCGAACGACAGGCGGGCATCCACTTCGGTGGAAATACGGCCTGGTACCACTTTGAGAATCTCTTGACCCACCGCTACCGCAAACCGGTCGCTGGCCAGGCCGACATCACCGTTGCAGTCCTGCACACACTCATCCAGCAGCTTGGCATAGCCCGGAATCGACGCGGCTTTGAGCAGCAGGGAAGGGTTGGTGGTGGCGTCTTGCGGCTTGAGCTTGGCGAGGGTGGAAAAATCGCCGGTATCGGCTACGACGGTGGTGAACTGCTTGAGTTGTTCCAGCTTGGAAGTCATGGGCGTGCTCTGTCCTATGGGTCTGATGACATTACCCGAGCGCCGACAGGCGCTCAAGGGCGCAAATGCGTTCGATCGTTTGCGAGGGCAACAACCTGAAAACAGCCGTTTGAATGACGGGCCTTGCTGCTGAATAGGAGGCCAGAACGGCCCACAGGTTCAACCCAATTGCCCGATGACACTTGGATAGCGCCTTCATGCCAACTGACGCCTTCCCTGGTATGCACCGCACCCAATGTGGGAGGAGGCTTGCCCCCGATGGCAGTGTGTCAGTTCATCAATAACCAACCGACGCCCTGCAAGCTATCCAATCAACGCCCTTCCAACAACGCCCCAGCCTGATCCAACAATGCCAACGGATCCGCAGCCTTATGAATATCCACCGACAACAACTGCCTGAATCTGCGCGCCCCAGGGAAACCGGTGCCCAACCCCAACACATGCCGCGTCACATGATGCATCGCCCCACCCGCCGCCAAATGCTCAGCGATATAAGGCCGCAACTGCGCCAACGCCTCCGCCCGGCTGATCACCGGCGCTTCACTGCCAAACAACTGCTGATCCACCTCCGCCAGCAGATACGGATTGTGATAAGCCTCCCGGCCCAGCATCACCCCATCAAACGTCTGCAAATGTTCATGGCACTGCTCCAGCGTCTTGATGCCGCCGTTGAGAATAATCTCCAACTCAGCGAAGTCCTGCTTCAACTGCGCCGCCACGTCATAGCGCAAGGGTGGAATGTCGCGGTTCTCCTTTGGCGACAACCCTTCCAGAATCGCAATCCGAGCATGCACCGTAAAACTGCTGCAGCCCGCGTCCTTCACCGTCCCGACAAAGTCACACAACTCGGCATAACTGTCCCGCCCATTGATCCCGATACGGTGCTTGACCGTCACCGGAATCGACACCGCATCGCGCATCGCCTTCACACAATCGGCCACCAAGGCCGGGTGAGCCATCAGGATCGCGCCGATCATATTGTTCTGCACCCGATCGCTCGGGCAGCCGACATTCAGGTTCACTTCGTCGTAGCCAGCGGCCTCGGCCATACGGGCACAAGCGGCCAGGTCAGCGGGGACACTGCCGCCAAGCTGGAGCGCCAGAGGGTGCTCGGCTTCGTTATGGCGCAGGAAGCGGTCGTGGTCGCCATGGAGGATCGCGCCGGTGGTGACCATCTCGGTGTAGAGCAGGGCGTGCTTGGAGAGCAGGCGCAGGAAGAACCGGCAGTGACGGTCGGTCCAGTCCATCATGGGGGCAACGCTAAAGCGCCGAGACAGTGCGGGGCTTGATTCTGCTGGGCTAAAGCTCTGTTTTTGAACCATTTTACTCAACGTGTTTTTCGGCAGGGTTTAGGGCGTTTTCAGGCCGTTTTAGGGCTCGTTGGTAAGATGTACCACCCAAAAACTGACGCGTACCACTTTCGATGGCGACTATCAGGGCAAGAAAACTGGCGGATGGGACTGCGAGCTACACGGCTCAGATCCGCATCCAGCGCGACGGAGTGCAAGTCTACCAAGAGAGCCAGACCTTCGCCTGAAAACAGGCCACCTAGGCCTGGACGCTTAATCGTGAGTCGGGGCTGGATGAGCCTGGTGTGATCGAGCGGGCGACTCGCAAGGGCACCGTGCTCAAAGACATGATCAATCGCCACCTGGTAGCGGTTGAGAAAGCCCGGCGACTGGGGAAGACCAAGTGCGACACTCAATGCTATCGGTGAGGCGTACCTAGGCGAGCTGACCGAGCACTACAAGCCGTTTGCCATGCGGTTGTTCAGCGAGTGTTCTGGCCTGATGGTGGTCGCTCTGCCGCTGGTGCCAGGTGGCAAGTTCCGGGTGCTTGAGCGTCACCAGTTCCGAGGCATGGACTTCGCGGCGCAGGCCAGTGTGATCAAAGCCGTCTGCGACCGCTACTGGGTGACGTACATCGGGATCGATGTCACCGGTCTGGGCAGCGGTCCATGCGCCGTTGTGCTTTCCTTACTCTTACGCGTAGATCTTACGCGGCGGTATGCGGCGCTGGCAGTTCAGTGCGCCGCACACATTAAACCTACCTATAAGCCGGCTATAAATGTGTCACATTCATCTATAACGTACTGCGGCACGAGCTGGAACTGAGATGGGTTGAGTTGATAGATGTAATTATTTTCGATGTGGAAAGCTTCATTGATAAATTTACGTATCACGTCAGATTCAATGTCTTTCTCTTTTCCGTCAAACAACATTCTGTATATATGAAGTTTTTCGTAGTTATTTTTTGATGAGAAGTACAGTATTTTCATCTGGGCATCGTCTTGTACTAGCTTGATCAATCTCTTGTATTCAAAGTTTTCAACGAATAAGTTGATGTGTTTAGTTCCATCATTTATTTCTTCCTCAGTCAGCTCTGTAAAAGTGCCATCCACAGATTTTTTTGAGGGGGTCGCTCTCTTGTGGAAAAGGCTAGACAAAATGTCGAAGCTGTTTTTTTTGTTTTGAATGATTTCGTAGTATCGGCGTAGGTAAACTAGGCGGTTTATGTCGTGGCAGTCAGTTTTAGAGTTACTAATAGCGATCTCTATGAAGGTTTTGATATCAGATCGGTCTATGTTTTTTTCGTTTAATTGGCCAGAGTTGTTTTCTAAGAAGTAAACGGCAGGTTTTATAAAGCGGTCAGGGTGATGCAGCATCATGTCTACTACAGGTTCAAAGTCGTGAGTAAGAAGTAGAACGGTTTTTTCCCGGAAAGAGTTCTCTTTACGAAATAGAGCATCGACTATGGCGTATTTTTTATTTTTGTCAAATGATGAGATAGGATCGTCAAGTATAATTAATTCAGCTTCAGTCTTTAAGCAGTCATACATGAATAGCACTAGTGAAAACGCGTTTCTCTCGCCATAGCTCAGGTGGGATCGAACGTTGTCAATCTCCCCCTCAGTAGAGTTGTGCAGTAACTTGAGCTTGTAGTTTTCACCGTCCTCGATAAGCTTCACTGAATAGCTGTATCCGGCGTTACGCAAAAAGTCGTTAATTCCGGTACCGTTTATTTTAACTAGTTTCTCTATAAGTTTCTTTTGCTTTGTTATGCTGCCCTGTAGTTTTCCAGCCTTTTCCAGTAAGCCATCAATCCCTTTGTTTACAAGCTGAATTTTATCTTGAGTGCTCTGAGAGTTAAGGTGAACGAATAGATTGAGATCTATCTTATGGTTTCTCAACTCTTCAATAATCACATCCACATTTTTAAATGAGGAGAACCCTAGGTTTTGTGCTTTTTTTAAACTCTCAGAAAGACGGTCAATTTGGCTCCATACCTCGCGAATGTATTCTGCTTGCACATCCGTATAGCCATCGATGTTTTTTATAAAGCTATCAATGTTTGTGCGTGTGTTGTCTGCAAAGTATTTATTTAGTTTTGAAAATATTGCTACGGTCTTATTGAGGCTTTCGATGGATTTGGAATCGTAGGTCTTAGTAACAGTGTTAATAATTTCGATTGTGTCTTTTACATCGTGCGTACAGTAGGGGCAATCAGATGATATTTCTAAAAAAGGAAGGCCCTCTTGTTGCCATTTTACCCATTTATAATTTTGCTCGTGTTGGATTAGGTTGGAGAATCTCTCCAGTCCTTTCGGTATTGAGGCTACTTTGTTACCTGATTTTAGTGCTTTGGAAATACCGCTTGAAGCATGGAATCCCGTTTTTACCGGCTTGCCAAATGCGCTTGAAAGCTCTGTCAGGTCTGATATTAATACTTCGATTTCAGGGTCGCCAACTAAAAGGTCTTTCATGTCGTTGGTTAAAGATTTTATTTCCTCCATGCCGGACTCGTAGTCCTTGTCTCGTATGAATATATCAAAGCTGCCTTTTACTAGTTCATCGGCTTGGAATACAAAGTCGTTAATGTAAGCTTCGTCAAATATTCGTAGCTTTGTTATATCTTCTGCTCCTTGTATTTTAGGGGTGGCCTCCTTGTTTTGATTGTTTTTAAATGATGTGAGCTCTAATAGTCTTCTTGTGCCCGAGAGCCTGTCAGTGATGGAGTATGCTAACGCCTTTGCGATTGTACTTTTACCACTGCCGTTTGTCGCATATTTAATATTTAACTTGTTTGGGGCGATATGCAGAGTCCCGCTATCTATATTGTTGCAGTTAGAAATTATGATTTCCATATTCGATCTCATTGGCAGCGGTTTGAGATTGAATGATAGCTCATAGCCATTTTTTTGCATGGGTATGAGCCGGACCGATCCTAAATTTTTCGGGTTCTAACCGGAAATGAGTTTGTTGTCTGCGCATAGGTAAGCTGGGTGTATGAGTAAATTGAGAAGTGTTTCTATATTCGCTGCTATGCTAATTTCTCCCGCAGCCAGGGAGGACATTCTTGCTACCTGTTAAATTGGCAAGCGTGTGCTCTCTAAAAGTTTGGATGAACCAAATGCCACACGACTACCCCTCTGAGTCATTAAAAATACAAGCTCGGCTTTATCAACTGGGCCTTATGCCAAATAACCTAATGATGATTGGGGCCTTTATCGTGGCATATGGTCTATTCGAAACGACGTTGGAGCGTGCACTCTGGACGCTTTCAGATAGTTCTGTAGCTGGAGTACGACCCTTTACCGAAAAGATGAAATCTGAGGATCAGTTCAAACGCCTTGGTCAGGGGAGCTCCAAGCTTAGCGATAAGTGCAACGCGGTACTGCAAGTCGCGGCACTGACAGCTGAAGATCTAAATGAATACCGCAATAGCCTTGTTCACGGTTATCTTCTGGCGATTGAAGGGGGAGGCACTCCATCGTTTATGAAGAATCCTGCATGGCATCAGGAACTGCGGAACAAGCCTGTCGGAGATGCCTACATTGATGAACCTTTTCAGGACCTAGTTCTAGTCTCCACATGGACGCTTTTCAGGCTCGTGCGTCTGGTTGAAAAGTCTTCGGCAGAGCCTGAGACGCAGGAGGCGATTGAGAGGCTGGACGTAGACGTAAGAAGGGCAAGGAGCTACGCAAACGAAGCACGGCACATTCGTTATCTTATAAATCATGAGAAGTACTGATAAAAGCTAATAAGTTATCCTGTCGCATTGTGAGAGAGCGGGACGGATTTCTTCGTGTGCCTACAGCGAATCCAAACCCTTCAATCGAGCCAAACCTTGCTTCATATGTCCTGCGTTTTCACCAATCGTATGAAGCGCTCCGCGAACATTCTCACCGAGCTCTAAAGCGTTTTGCTGCTCAGCCCAAAGAGTCAATTCCATCACTGCTGCCTCCAACACCAGTTGATTTTGATAAAAACGTTCCAGTACGTCTGCCAGTGAATATTCGCTTGCCATTGTGGACGACTCGTTTCGAAAAAAACCAAGCATAGCAGTGCCAAGGTCTGTCACCGACTGCAAAGAAAAGGGTCGGTTTCCAGTGTTTAGAATCGGTGTTGGTACGAAAGTGGTACGGATAGTTGATGGTGGGGCTGTGGTGACCGTGGTGTCAGGCCTACAGGTTTAATAGCTCCAATCCATCCCCGGTACGACAGATAAGCAATAAAGTTATCTTCGGGACCAAACCAAAATCTCTAGGAAATGTCCCACACTTTTCTCGGCTTGCCCCTCAGACCACCCATAGCTAACCTCCTCAAGCCGCTGACAACCCAGCGGCCGGATGTGGAAGTCCGACCAAGCTGAAGGCGCTCAATCGTCCATAAACATCTACCGGCGTTTTTTTACGTCTGTATGATTGCGTTATGGCGGCTGTGCGCGGGGCACTTCGGTGCGCCGGGTCCTTTAGCCCTGGTCTTCCACACCTGCGTACAGCTGCCACCCTCATGTGGAAGTGAGATAGGCAGTTCCTTAAACGCTAAAGGAGCTCCGCCATGTACAAGGTCACACCTAACCCGCCACATGCTTCAAACGCTGCACCAGCCGAGCAACCCACTGGCAACGTCTTCCTCGTCAGCCCCAACATCGACTCCGAAACGCTCCTGGCCAACGCCGCCGAAAACCTTGCGTCCGCCAACCAAATGGCCGCAACCCTGGCTTTCGACCTTGATGAACCCCATCGCGCCATCGCCCTGGGCATCCAGCAGCTAATCGACCTGAGCGCTCTACTCGTCAGCCGAGCCCAGGAGCACGTCGCGCCTACCGCCAGCACGGCCACAGCCTGACACCCAACCCCGCCGCCTTACCCCAAGGCGGCAACCTGAACCCTCCCTGTCACCCGGTAAAGTTTCATAATTCCCTTCGCCTTTGAGGTCTACGATCGTCCCCAAGAGAGGCCCCCCGCGCCTCCAGTCCACAGGGAACTGAAAACATGATCTCGAACCTTGTCAAAGTCGTGATGATTGCTGGCACGTTGCTGTTGGGCGCTTGCTCTTCGGGTTCGTCTGGCGTGAGCAGTGACCCTTGCTTTTCGGGCGGGTGCCAGGCGTTTGGTGACCACAGCCCCAGCAAGGCCGCGAAGATGAATTTTGGCGGCAGTGGGCTGGGGAGTAGTTATGGGGAGTATGGGTCGGGGTTGTTGCATGATGATTGATGGGGTGGTGGGTCAGGCGTTGGTGTGTTGACTGACCCACTGCTATCGGGGGCAAGCCCCCTCCCACATTCGATCTGTGGTGGGGGCAGAATTGTGGGTTTTAGTGCCCGCCCTGCATGCGCCGCGCGACCAGGTAGATACCCAGGCCGACCAGTGCCGTAGCCGCGCCGATGTAGCCAGTGCTGGTCCAGCCCAACCCTGCTGTAATCGCCATCCCGCCAAACCACGGCCCCAGTGCATTCGCCAGGTTGAACGCCGCGTGGTTCGACGCGGCAGCCAGGCTCGGTGCCTCATGGGCAATATCCATCAGGCGGATCTGCAACGGTGCGGCCAGCGACACCATGGTGCCCACCAGGCCCATGCTCAGCAGCACGCCCCATAGCGATGAGGCCGCGAAGGGGAAGAACAACAACACCGCCATCGACCACACCAGAATCCAGCCCACCGCGCGAAACTGCATGCGATCAAACAGCTTGCCGCCGGCGATGTTGCCGATAATTCCACCGACGCCAAACGCCGCCAGGCCAAATGGAATCCATTGTGGCGAGACTTTGGTCACTTCCAGCATGGTCGGCGCCAGGTAGCTGAATACGCAGAACATCCCGGCAAAACCGATGGCGCCAATCGACAGCGCCATCCACACCTGGGGTTTGGTGAAGGCGCGCAGTTCCTTGCGCGGGTCGCTGCGTTGTTCGTCGTGGCGGTGGGGGACGAATTGCCAGACCAGGGCGATGGTGAGGAGGGCTATCACGCTGACCAAGGCAAATGCAGAACGCCAGCCCAGGTGTTGGCCGAGGAAGGTCGCGATGGGGTTGCCGAGCAGCATGGCCAGGGTCAGGCCCATCATGACCCGCGCCACGGCGCCGGCGCGTTTGTGGTTGGGCACCATGCTGGAGGCGACCACGGCGGCGATGCCGAAGTAGGCGCCGTGGGGCAGGCCGCTGATGAAGCGGAAGGCGACCAGCGAGCCGAAGGTCGGGGTGAAGGCGGTGGCGAGGTTGCCCAGGGCGTACAGGCCCATCAGCAACAACAGCATATGTTTACGCAACAGCTTGGCGCCGAGGATGGCCAGCAGCGGTGCGCCGACCATCACGCCCAGGGCGTAGGCGCTGATGGCGTGACCGACCTGGGGTTCACTCAGGTTCAAGTTGCGGGCGATGTCGGGCATCAGGCCCATGATGGCGAATTCGCCAGTACCGATCGCGAAGGCGCCCACGGCCATGGCAGCTTCCATTTTGGCGGCACTGCGCGCGGGCAGCACGTGCCCGGGTGTTTGCTGGATAGTCATGGGTAACTCTATTTGGATGAACGGCACGAAGGACAGCCGCCGATGCTACGCAAGCAGCGACGAAGGTGTCTAGAACAGCCTTTTTTGACAGAGTTCAGTTTGATTAAACACCCTGTGACCCCACGTCGCGCTTGCCACGCTTGACAGCGGCGCGGCAAAACCCGCGATTTAGAGCTGTCAATTGGCCAAACGACGCATAAACGCCGTTTAGCGTGATATTCTGCGCGCCATCTTGGTCTGGTCTTTCCCCGGTACGTACACCCGTATACGTCCCGGCGGTCGGCTGTCGCCCAGGTAGCTGAAGCCAATAATGATAAGAAGTCAGCGCAGAAGGGACATAAAAGTGAGGTCGATACGTCGGCCTTGTGTGCCCACCCTGCGGTCTCGAAGTGAATGCGCAAACCCCACGTTGCGTTGCCTGGCGCAGCGTGAACGAGGGTTGCCCATCATCAGGGGCAGTGGGGCGGATGGCGTTTTATCATAGGTGCTACCGATGTTTAAGAAAGTAAACACGGCCCTGCTGGGGCTGGCTTTGTCGATGGGGATCACGTCCGTCCACGCGGAAGAGGCAAAGAAAGTCGATGTGCTGCTGATCGGCGGCGGCATCATGAGTGCGACCCTGGGTGTATGGCTCAATGAGCTGGAACCAGGCTGGTCGATGGAAATGGTCGAGCGCCTCGACGGCGTCGCCGAAGAAAGCTCCAACGGCTGGAACAATGCTGGTACCGGTCACTCGGCCCTGGCCGAGCTGAACTACACCCCGGAAGACAAGAACGGCAACGTTGAGATCCCGAAAGCGGTCGAGATCAACGAAGCGTTCCAGATTTCCCGTCAGTTCTGGTCCTGGCAGGTCCAGCAGGGCGTGCTGAAGAACCCGCGTTCGTTCATCAACTCCACACCGCACATGAGCTTTGTGTGGGGCGATGACAACATCAAGTTCCTCAAGAAGCGCTACGAAGCCCTGCAGGCGAGCCCGCTGTTCGCCGGCATGCAGTACTCCGAAGACCCGGCGCAGATCGCCAAATGGGTTCCGTTGATGATGGAAGGGCGTGACCCGAACCAGAAAATCGCGGCCACCTGGACCCCGATCGGCACTGACGTGAACTTCGGCGAGATCACCCGCCAGTTCGTCGCTCACCTGCAAACCACGCCGAAGTTCGACCTGAAGCTGTCGAGCGAAGTGCAGGACATCACCAAGAACGCCGACGGCTCGTGGCGTGTCAGCTACAAAAACCTGAAAGACGGCACCAAGACTGAAACCGACGCCAAGTTCGTGTTCATCGGCGCTGGCGGCGGTGCCCTGCACCTGCTGCAGAAGTCGGGCATTCCGGAAGCCAAGGAATACGCGGGCTTCCCGGTTGGCGGCTCGTTCCTGGTCACCGATAACCCGGCCATTGCCGAGCAGCACCTGGCCAAGGCCTACGGTAAAGCTTCGGTTGGCGCGCCACCGATGTCGGTTCCGCACCTGGACACCCGCGTGCTGGATGGCAAGCGCGTGATCCTGTTTGGCCCATTCGCAACCTTCTCGACCAAGTTCTTGAAAGAAGGCTCGTACCTGGACCTGCTGACCAGCACCACCACCCACAACATCTGGCCAATGACCAAAGTCGGTATTCGTGAATACCCGCTGGTCGAGTACCTTGCCGGCCAACTGATGCTGTCGGATGACGACCGCTACAACGCCCTGAAAGAGTACTTCCCGAACGCCAAGAAAGAAGACTGGCGCCTGTGGCAAGCCGGTCAGCGCGTGCAGATCATCAAGCGTGACGAAGAGCAGGGCGGCGTCCTGAAACTCGGTACCGAAGTGGTCAGCTCCGCCGACAACACCATTGCCGGCCTGTTGGGTGCATCGCCAGGCGCATCGACTGCGGCGCCGATCATGCTGACCGTGCTGCAGAAAGTGTTCAAGGACAAGGTTGCGACCCCTGAGTGGCAGACAAAACTGCACCAGATCGTGCCAAGCTACGGCACCAAGCTGAACGACAGTCCTGAGGCTGTTGCCAAGGAATGGGCCTACACCGCCGGTATCCTGCAACTGACCCCACCGCCTGCGATTCCGCAACTGACTGCTCCAAAAGCCACCGAGGCTGCCAAGCCTGCGGCCGCGCCGAGCAAGCCAGCGTCTGACCTGGCGCTGTAAGCAACGCCTGATATCAGGTAACGCTTAAAAAATCTATGGTCCCCCCATTTTTGCAATACTGATTAACGGGCGATGTGGTTGGCTTGCTTAAATCTATCCGGCGTCTGTTTGGGGCTTGGCGAGCGGGCTTGTTGTGGCGAGCGGGCTTGCCCCGCGTTGGGCTGCGAAGCGGCCCCAATAAGGCCACCGCGTTTATCCAGGCATATTAAATCGCCAGGTTTTGGGGCTGCTTCGCAGCCCAACGCGGGGCAAGCCCGCTCGCCACAACACGCACGCTCGCCACAACAAGCCCGGTTGCCACAACAGGCCTGCCCCCCCTGTCCACAACAATCACGCTAGGCCTGGTTTTTTGCGACATCTACGGCGTCACTGAACTGCAACGCCGCCAACCGCGTATACAGCGGATTGTTCGCAATCAACTGCTGATGCGTACCCACCGCTACCAGCTTGCCCTGGTCCATCACCGCAATCCGATCGGCGTTCTTCACCGTGGCCAGGCGATGCGCGATCACCAGCGTGGTACGGCCCTGCATCAATTGCGGCAACGCCTGCTGGATCAGGTGTTCACTCTGCGCATCGAGGGCGCTGGTGGCTTCGTCCAGCAGCAGGATCGGCGCGTCCACCAGCAATGCGCGGGCGATGGCCAGGCGTTGTCGTTGGCCGCCGGAAAGGCCCATGCCGCCGTCGCCGAGGTGGGTCTGGTAGCCGTCGGGCATTTGCAGGATGAAATCATGGGCGTGGGCAATACGGGCCGCGGCTTCGACCTGCTCACGGGTCGCCGCCGGGTTGCCGTAGCGGATGTTCTCCTCGACGCTGCCGAAGAACAGCGCCGGGCTTTGCGACACCAGGGCGAAGTGGCGGCGCAGGTCCAGCGGGTCCAGCTCGGTCAAGGGGTGGCCTTCGAGCAGGATGCGGCCTTGTTGGGGGTCGTAAAAGCGCAGCAACAGATCGAAAATCGTCGACTTGCCGGCACCGGACGGCCCCACCAGCGCCAGGGTTTCACCGGGGTTGATGGTCAGGCTCAACCCGTCGATGGCGTAGCTGTCCGGCCGCGAGGGGTAGGAAAAGCGCAGGTCTTGCAGTTCCATGCGGCCGCTGACCCGCGCCGGCAACTGCACCGTGCCGGTGGCGGGAGCCCGGATATCGTTGCTCGACTGCAACAACTCGCCGATTCGCTCCGCCGCACCGGCAGCGCGCTGCAGTTCGCCGAGCACTTCGCTGAGGGTGCCGACGGCGCTGCCCACAATCAGGCTGTAGAACACGAACGCCGCCAGCTCGCCGCCGGAAATGCGCCCACTGATCACGTCCATGCCGCCGACCCACAACATCACGCCCACGGCCCCCAGCACCAGCATGATCACCAGGGTGATCAACCAGGCGCGTTGGGCGATGCGTTTGCGTGCGGTGTTGAACGCTTCCTCGACGGTCACGGCAAAGCGTCGTTCGTCCTGCACCTGGTGGTTATAGGCCTGTACGGTCTTGATCTGGCCGAGGGTCTCGGACACATAACTGCCTACATCGGCGATGCGGTCCTGGCTCAGGCGCGAGAGGCTGCGTACGCGGCGGCCAAAGATCAGGATCGGCGCCAGCACCAACGGCAGTGCGACCACAACGATGCTGGTGAGCTTGGGGTTGGTGATGAACAACAACACGATGCCGCCGATGACCATCAACCCATTGCGCAGGAACAGTGACAGCGACGAGCCGATCACCGATTGCAGTAAGGTGGTGTCGGTGGTGAGTCGCGACTGTATTTCCGAACTGCGGTTGTTTTCATAGAAGCCGGGGTGCAGGTAGATCAAGTGATTGAACACCTGGCGACGAATATCGGCCACCACCCGCTCGCCGATCCACGACACCAGGTAGAAGCGTGCAAACGTACCCATCGCCAGGCCCAGCACCAGAATCATGAACAGCCCGATGGACTGGTTGAGCAGGTGTGGCGACTGGGTCATGAAGCCCTGATCCACCAGCAGGCGAATGCCCTGCCCCATGGACAAAGTGATGCCGGCGGTAACGATCAGCGCCAACAGGGCACCGAGGGCCTGCCAGCGGTAGGGCGCGATAAAGCGGCTGGCCAGGCGAATCGCGCGGCGCTGTCGGACTGAGAACATGGAGGGCATCACCGTTGAGGAACGTGTACACCACATGGGGGGAACTTGGGCAAATAACAACTTTCGTAACAGCAATGAGTCAGATTAATTATGCCCACCGATACTGATGCCTAGAGGCTATCGGTCTAACGTCCCGCTGGAAATCCGCGGAGGTTTCTGCTGGACTGGGGGCTCGAACCGATGATTGTGCAAGGAGTTGTAACAGCGCGGTCACGCGGGGGTTTTACAGTAGGTACACAACCTGATGAGGAGACAGGCTATGACCTTGCAAAATAGCAGCGATGCCAAGATTGAAGTGATCCGCCAACCGCAGCAGTTGCCTTGCTCGTACATCGACGCCAAGGGCCACGAAGTGCAGATTACCGAAGAGATGATCCAGCAAGCGTGCCGCGAGTTGGAACAACGCCTGGTCAAGCCTGCGCAGCAAGGCTGAAGCGCCTGAACTCTTTCAAAACCGGTCCTGGTGGCCGGTTTTTTTGTGGCCAGGCTGCTGGCTCCCATTGAGCCGCGAAGTGGCCCCAAACAATGGGACGGCTGCGCAGTCCAACGGGAGGTGGCGCCCTCGCCACAGTAACAGTGTTCCTACAGGGCGCTTGCGCCCAATGCCTGGACGATATTCGCCAACACCGCCGACTCCCCGTTGATGCGCACCTTCAAGCCGTCAATCTCGCGACGCTCAGGGTAGTGCTTGCGCAACAGGTCAAATGCCTTGCGCTGCTCCTCGACGGTTCCTACGAGGCTACGCCGGAAATCTGCGTCGTCCCGACGCGGGTCATACACGCTGCGGCATAACGTCGCCAAAGCCCAGGCGGGATCGGTCGATGCATTCAAGTGCACCTCGGCCAGCCAGGGCGGCGGCAGCAAATCGCTGAGTTGAATGCTCGCTTCCTGGCCCAGATGCGCACAGAACGCCTGGTAGATCTGCGCCGTGCCACGCTGCTTGCCATCCAGGCTGTAGCCGGCGATATGCGGCGTAGCCAGCACGCACAGGTCAGCCAGGTCGACGTCCACTTCCGGCTCGCCCTCCCATACATCCAGCACCGCTTGCAGGTCCTCGCGTTCAAGCAGCACGTCGCGCAGGGCTGCGTTGTCGACCACCGGGCCACGGCTGGCATTGATCAGCCAGGTGCCAGGCTTGAGGCGGTTGAGCCGCTGGCGGTCCAGCAGGTGCCAGGTGGAACCGTTGCCGGACTTGGTCAGTGGCGTGTGCAGGCTGATCACGTCGCACTGTTCGATGATCTGTTCCAGGCTGACGTAGTCACCGTCCTCGGCGATCTGCCGCGGCGGATCGCACACCAGCACGTTCCAGCCCAGGCCCTTGAGCACCTTGACCAGGCGACCGCCGACTTCACCGGCACCCACCACACCGTAGGTGCGTTGATTGAGGTCGGCGCCTTCGATCTCGGCCAGGGTTTGCAGGCTGCCAAGGACGTAGTCCACCACGCCGCGAGCATTGCAGCCGGGGGCGCTGGACCACTGGATCGCGGCCTGCTTGAAGTAATCGAGGTCCAGGTGGTCGGTGCCGATGGTGCAGGTGCCGACAAAACGCACCGCCGAACCTTCGAGCAGGGCGCGGTTGACGTTGGTGACCGAACGTACCAGCAGCACATCGGCCTGCTCGACCGTGGCACGGTCAATGGAGCGCCCGGGTACCCGGCGAATTTCGCCAAACCCTTCGAAGAAGGCATCGAGCAGCGGGATATTTTCGTCGGCAACAATCAGCATGGCAGGCTCCTTTCGCGGATCAGCAGTGTACAGGGATGCGCTCGGTGTCACACCGTGGATCCCAGGAGTGAAGAGTGCCTGGAGGATCGTTTACAAATCCCTAACACAGGTTTTTTCCTGACTATCGCGTCAAGGCGTAGAATCCGCCGTCCTGTGCTCTTTCCTGGACACCCCGTACGTGAACGCTGCCATCACCGCCCCCCTCACCCGCCCCGCCCGCATCAACCGCGAGGTGCGCAGCCTGCTGACCCTGGCCCTGCCGATCATGATCGGCCAACTGGCAACCACTGCCATGGGCTTTGTCGATGCGGTAATGGCCGGGCGTGTCAGCCCGATGGACCTGGCGGCCGTGGCCCTGGGTAACTCGATCTGGATTCCGGTGTTCCTGCTGATGACCGGCACCCTGCTGGCCACCACGCCCAAAGTCGCCCAGCGCTTCGGCGCGGGCACGTTCCGCGAAATCGGCCCGCTGGTGCGCCAATCATTGTGGCTGGGGCTGATCGTCGGCTTGACCGCGTTGCTGATGCTGATCAGCGCCGAACCGATCCTGCACGCGATGAACGTCGACCCCGCGCTGATCAAGCCGTGCATGGGGTACCTGCATGGCATCGCCTCGGGCATGCCAGCGGTCGCACTGTACTACGTGCTGCGCTGCTTCAGCGATGGCCTGGGCCGAACGCGCCCCAGCATGGTCATGGGCCTGTGCGGGCTGGCGCTGAATATTCCGCTGAACTACGTGTTCATCTACGGCCATTTTGGCGTGCCGGCCATGGGTGGCGTCGGCTGTGGCTGGGCCACGGCAATCGTGATGTGGGTAATGATGCTCGGCATGGCGGCCTGGACCCGTTGGGCGCCGGCCTATCAGAGCAGCGAGTTGTTCAAGCGTTTCGACTGGCCGCAGTGGGCGGTGATCAAGCGCGTACTGGCCATCGGCCTGCCGATCGGTATTGCGATCTTTGCCGAATCGAGCATCTTCGCGGTGATCGCCCTGTTGATCGGTAGCCTCGGCGCCACCGTGGTGGCCGGGCACCAGATCGCGCTGAACTTCAGTTCGCTGGTGTTCATGATCCCCTACTCCCTGAGCATGGCGGTCACCGTGCGCGTCGGCCAGGCCCTGGGGCGCGGGGAACCGCGAGAGGCACGCTTCGCGGCCGGGGTCGGCATGGGCACTGCGCTGGCCTATGCCTGCCTGTCGTGCAGCCTGATGCTGCTGTTTCGCGAGCAGATCGCCACGATCTATACAGCGGACCCACGGGTGGTACAGGTGGCATCGATGCTGATCGTGTTTGCCGCGCTGTTCCAGTTTTCCGATGCGATCCAGGTCACCGCCGCCGGTGCCCTGCGTGGGTATCAGGACACGCGGGTGACCATGGTGCTGACGTTGTTTGCCTATTGGGGCGTGGGCCTGCCGGTCGGCTATGCCCTCGGGCTGACCGAATGGCTGGGCGCGCCCAACGGCCCCAGCGGCTTGTGGCAGGGGCTGATCGTCGGCCTCAGCTGCGCGGCGGGGATGCTGGTGGTGCGCCTGGCCCGCAGCGCGCGGCGGCGCATTCGCCTGGACAAGGCACGGGCTTAATCAACCTTTTTGCGAATCCAGTACAGGTAGGTCCCGGCCCGTTCCTGCTGCTCCACCAGTTCATGGTCGAGAAATACGCAGAACTTGGGAATATCGCGGCGGGTCGACGGGTCGGTGGCGATCACCTTGAGCAAGCCGCCAGGCGGCAGGTCGCGGATGTGCTGGTGCAGCATCATCACTGGCTCCGGGCAGTTGAGGCCCGTTGCGTCGAGGGTGCCATCAACGGCGGTGTCGAAAATATCGCTCATTGTCTACTCCTGAAACCGGCGCTCAGTTTAGCGGGCCTTGGTTTTCTTCACATCCACCAACCGACGCAGGTGGCAGGTCACTTCTTCACGGTCGTGGTACAGCTGCTTGCAGCCGATCTCCACCCGAATACCACGCGCCTTGAAGCCCTCTTCGATGCGTTCGAGCAGGCGCTTCACCTCGGCGTAACGCTGCTTCATCGGCAACTTCAGGTTCACCACGGCCTCACGGCAATAGCCTTCGCCGATCCAGGTTTCCAGCAGCGCGGCGTTGCGCGCCGGCTTCTCGACGATGTCGCACACCATCCAATCCACGGGCTGCTTGGGCACGAAAGTGAAGCCGTCAGCCATCAGGTGTTGCACCAGGCCGGTGTCCATCAGGCTTTCGGCCATGGGGCCGTTGTCGATGGCGGTCACCAGCATGCCACGGTTCACCAGTTGCCAGGTCCAGCCACCGGGGGCGGCACCGAGGTCGACACCGGTCATGTCGCCATGCAGGCGCTCATCCCACTGGTCGCGGGGGATAAAGTGGTGCCAGGCCTCTTCCAGCTTCAGGGTCGAGCGGCTGGGCGCGTCACGCGGGAATTTCAGGCGCGGGATGCCCATCGGCCACATTGCCGAGTTGTTCGACTCGGCCAGGCCCATGAACACTTCGCGGCCGCTCTTGAAGGTCAGCAGCAGGCGCGGCTTGCTCGGGTCGTCCACCAGCTTGCCGGCCCCCAACAGGGCTTTGCGCAGGTGCACTTCGAATTTCTTGCAGAAGTTCGAGAGTTCCTTGCCATCGTTGGTATCGACCATCTCCAGCCACACACTGCCGCACACCGGGAAATCGCGCAGGTGCGTGAGGATCACGCTGATGCGATCGGTTTCCGGCAAATCGATAAATACCCCGCGCGCCCACTGCCTGGGGAAGATCAGCTCGGCAAAACGCTGGCCGTGCATCAGGCGCTGGGCGCCGTCTTCTTCGGTGCAGACAAATTCGGCGCAGGCGCTGCCGGTCTTGGCCTTGGCGTAGCCCGAAACATTCAGGCGTGCGGCGTGCTCCGCGATCTCGGAACAGACTTCGCCCTCAAACCCCGGACGGCAGTGCATAAAAAGGGTGTTCATCGACTCTCCTGGTGAATCAACTGACTTGCGCTATCGCAATGCCTGTCATGAAAACGCGCGCATGATAGCCGAGTTCGGAACCTTGGTTCTGTCCATAGAGTCCAGTAATTAGCCAGCTACTGAAAACAGGGCTAGTTTGATAGCTCTGTTAGTCCCGTCAGGTCCGTAGCCGTGCGGACCATAAGGAGTCATGTAATGTCATCCCTTGATAGCCTGAGAACCCTTAAAACCCTGCAAATCGACGATAAGACTTATCACTATTTCAGCCTGCCCGAAGCCGCCAAGAGCCTGGGCGACCTGGATAAGCTGCCGATGTCCCTCAAAGTGCTGCTGGAAAACCTGCTGCGCTGGGAAGACGACAAGACCGTCACCGGCACCGACCTCAAGGCCATCGCTGCCTGGCTCAAAGAGCGCCAGTCCGACCGAGAGATCCAGTACCGCCCGGCCCGGGTATTGATGCAAGACTTTACCGGCGTACCCGCCGTGGTCGACCTCGCCGCCATGCGTGCTGCCGTGGCCAAGGCCGGTGGCGACCCGCAACGTATCAACCCGCTCTCCCCCGTGGACCTGGTCATCGACCACTCGGTGATGGTCGACAAGTTTGGCACTACCCGTGCCTTCGAACAGAACGTCGACATCGAAATGCAGCGCAACGGCGAACGCTATGCCTTCCTGCGCTGGGGCCAGAGCGCCTTCGACAACTTCAGCGTGGTGCCGCCGGGCACCGGCATCTGCCATCAGGTCAACCTCGAATACCTTGGCCGCACCGTGTGGACCAAGGACGAAGACGGCCGTACCTATGCGTTCCCCGACACCCTGGTCGGGACTGACTCCCACACCACCATGATCAACGGCCTTGGCGTATTGGGCTGGGGCGTGGGCGGTATCGAAGCGGAAGCCGCGATGCTCGGGCAGCCGGTATCGATGCTGATCCCGGAAGTGATCGGCTTCAAGCTCACTGGCAAGCTGAAAGAAGGCATTACCGCCACCGACCTGGTGCTGACCGTTACCCAGATGCTGCGTAAAAAAGGCGTGGTGGGCAAATTCGTCGAATTCTACGGCGACGGCCTGGCCGACCTGCCCCTGGCGGACCGCGCCACCATCGCCAATATGGCCCCGGAATATGGCGCCACCTGCGGCTTTTTCCCGGTGGACGACGTGACGTTGGACTACCTGCGTCTATCCGGTCGCCCGGCTGAAACCGTCAAATTGGTCGAGGCTTACACCAAGGCCCAGGGGCTGTGGCGCAACGCCGGCCAGGAGCCAGTGTTCACCGACAGCCTGGCCTTGGACATGGGCAGCGTCGAGGCCAGCCTGGCGGGGCCAAAACGCCCGCAGGACCGGGTATCGCTGCCCAATGTCGGCCAAGCCTTCAGTGACTTCCTCGACCTGCAATTCAAACCCACCAACAAGGAAGAAGGCCGCCTGGAAAGTGAAGGCGGCGGTGGTGTCGCCGTGGGCAATGCCGATCTGGTCGGCGAAACCGACTATGAGGACGACGGCCACACCTATCGCCTGAAAAACGGCGCCGTGGTGATCGCCGCCATCACCTCTTGCACCAACACCTCCAACCCCAGCGTGATGATGGCTGCCGGGCTGGTGGCAAAAAAGGCCGTGGAGAAAGGTCTCACCCGCAAGCCCTGGGTAAAAACCTCGTTGGCGCCGGGTTCCAAGGTGGTCACCGACTACTACAAGGCCGCCGGTCTTACCCAATACCTCGACAAGCTCGGCTTCGACCTGGTGGGCTACGGTTGCACCACCTGTATCGGCAACTCCGGGCCGTTGCCCGAGCCGATTGAAAAAGCCATCCAGAAAGCCGACCTCGCCGTCGCTTCGGTGCTGTCCGGCAACCGTAACTTCGAAGGCCGCGTGCACCCGCTGGTGAAAACCAACTGGCTGGCCTCCCCGCCCCTGGTGGTGGCCTATGCCCTGGCCGGCACGGTACGCATCGATATCAGCAGCGAGCCTTTGGGTAACGACCAGGATGGCAATCCGGTGTACCTCAAGGACATCTGGCCGAGCAGCCAGGAAATCGCCGACGCCGTGGCCCAGGTCAGCACCGTCATGTTCCACAAGGAATACGCCGAAGTGTTTGCCGGTGACGAGCAGTGGCAAGCAATCGAAGTGCCGCAAGCCGCGACCTACGTGTGGCAGAAGGACTCCACCTACATCCAGCACCCACCGTTCTTCGATGACATTGGCGGGCCACTGCCGGTGATCAAAGACATCAAGAGCGCCAACGTGCTGGCGCTGCTGGGCGACTCGGTGACCACAGACCACATCTCCCCGGCCGGCAATATCAAGGCCGACAGCCCTGCCGGCCGCTACCTGCGTGAACAGGGTGTGGAACCGCGCGACTTCAACTCCTACGGCTCACGCCGGGGCAACCACGAAGTGATGATGCGCGGCACGTTCGCCAATATCCGTATCCGCAATGAAATGCTCGGTGGCGAAGAAGGCGGCAACACGCTGTATATCCCCACGGGCGAGAAAATGTCGATCTACGACGCCGCCATGCAGTACCAGGCCAGCGGCACGCCACTGGTGGTGATCGCCGGCCAGGAATACGGCACCGGGTCAAGCCGCGACTGGGCCGCCAAGGGCACCAACCTGCTGGGCGTCAAGGCGGTGATCGCCGAGAGTTTCGAACGGATTCACCGTTCCAACCTGGTGGGCATGGGCGTGCTGCCGCTGCAGTTCAAGCTGGATCAGAACCGCAAGGCGCTGAAGCTGACCGGCAAGGAGAAGATCGACATCCTGGGGCTCACAAACGTGGAGATCGTGCCGCGGATGAACCTGACGCTGGTGATTACCCGGGAGGATGGCAGCAGCGAGAAGGTCGAGGTGTTGTGCCGGATCGATACCCTCAATGAAGTGGAATACTTCAAGGCCGGGGGCATCCTGCACTATGTGCTGCGCCAGTTGATCGCGTCCTAAGAACTAAGAACACAGGAGATCAAATGTGGGAGGGGGCTTGCCCCCGATAGCGGTGGATCAGGCAAAAATATTTAGCCTGACACACCGCCATCGGGGGCAAGCCCCCTCCCACATCAGATCAGCCGAACAGCCATTTCCACAGCAGTACCAGGACGACCACCGCCAGCACCGGCCGCGCAATGCGGTAAGCCTTCGGGTGCTTGCGCTTCCACTGCTTGACCACACCGCTGAACTTGTCGCTGAAGGACTTGCTCCAGGCGTAGGCCTGGTTGATGCCGCCGACGCGTTCATCATCCAGGTTCTGCGGTGCCGTGGCGCGCCCAAGTTGCTGGCTGACCCAACGGTTGATGCGGGTCATCAGGCGGTTGCTCAACGGCCGCTCGATATCGCAGAACAGGATCACGCGAGTCTTCTCGGTCTCGTTCTTGACCCAGTGCACGTAGGTTTCGTCGAACATCACGTCCTCACCGTCGCGCCAGGCATAGACCTGGCCGTCGACAAAGATGCGGCAGTCGTCGGAGTTCGGCGTGGACAGCCCCAAGTGATAACGCAGGGACCCGGCAAACGGATCGCGGTGCGGGTTCAAGTGGCTGCCGCCGGGCAACAGCGCAAACATTGCGCCCTTGACGTTGGGAATGCTGCTGACCAATGCCACGGTCTTCGGGCACAGCGCCTCGGCCGATGGCAGCGGTTTGTCGTACCACTTGAGGTAGAAACGCTTCCAGCCCTTCTTGAAGAACGAACCGAAACCGGCGTCATTGTTCTTTTCAGCGGCGCGAATGTAACCCTCGTCGAACAGGTGCATGGCCTCTTCGCGGATCACTTCCCAGTTGTCCTTGAGCACGTCCAGTTCCGGGAACTTGCTACGGTCCAGGTACGGCTTGGACGGCACCGCCGAGAACAGGTACATCAAGGCGTTATACGGGGCGAACAGCGCCGAATGGTTGACGAACTGACGCAACATCGGCAAACGGGCCTTGCCGCGCAGATGCACATACAGCGTGCTGCCGATAAACACCAGCAACACCGACAGTTTGGCGGCCAAAGAAAAGGTCATGCAGCAACTCCTGGAAATAAGCGCCTGGCCAGCAACCTCCCGTCAACGGGAAACCAGACGTAGCAGCCGGCCATGATAAACACTTGGGCCATTATGCAGAAGGCCCGGGCGGGCCGGCTGACACAAATCAAACATTGCAAGCGACGCTGCTGTGGCGAGCGGGCTTGGTATGGCAAGCCCACCTCTTGTGGCGAGCGGGCTTGCCCCGCGTTGGGGCGCGAAGCGGCCCCATTACAGGCGATGTGTTTTTAACTGACACACCGCGGTGCCTGGTTTTGGGGGCTTGCTCGCGAAAAACGTCAACGATAACGCGTGTTTCCTGAATGAACGCGGCGTCTGTGAGTTCTTCGCGAGCAAGAACTAGGCGTCCCCCTCGCTCCTACAAAAAAACCTTAACTGAACGGCATTAGGGCAAGCCCGCTCGCCACAGGTCACTGTTTGCTCGTTCTATCTCTTAACTGTCACCAGCAGGCTCGCCATGCCCCCACTCATCGTCTTCAGCCGCCCCGTGGGCGCGACGAAGTGATTGAGCATCAACGTCTCTACCCGATACGCCCCTGCAAAATCAACGGTGCGCGGGTGTTGAACACCATGATCGCCCCATCGCCTGAGCCTTGCGCCGATGCCGCGTGCAAATAGCGGCTGATGCCGACTTGGGCAAGGAGGGCCGCGCTGCAAGCTCGGGCGGGGTGGTGGTGCGTTTCAAGAACGGACGATTCCTATTTGGGCGCTAAGCTACTGGCAGCACGCTACAAGCTGTTAGTGTATTTGTCTTTAGCGTGCCGTTGATGGCAGGCCATTGAAGGTAAAACCTTATGAGAGTCTTATTATTCGGTGCCACCGGCATGGTCGGCCGGGGCGTCCTCCGTGAGTGCCTGCTGGCCGCGGATGTGCAGGAAGTCGTGGCCGTCGGCCGCACGCCGCTGGCCCAGGAGCACGGCAAGCTGCATCAGGTGTTGCACAGCGACATGCTGGATTTCCAACCCCTGGAAAACCTGTTGCAAGGTTTTGATGCTTGCTTCTTCTGCCTCGGCGTTTCGTCGGCTGGCATGAATGAAACCAAGTACACCCACCTCACCTATGACCTCACCCTTGTCGCCGCCAGTACCCTGGCTCGGCTTAATCCGCAGATGACCTTTATCTACGTGTCCGGCGCGGGTACCGACAGTTCCGAGGCGGGCAAGTCGATGTGGGCGCGGGTCAAGGGCAAGACCGAGAACGCCTTGCTGCGCCTGCCGTTCAAGGCGGTGTACCTGTTCCGGCCGGGGGTGATCCAACCCTTGCATGGCGTGCGCTCGAAGACGCCGTTGTACCAGTTGTTCTACACGGTGCTCGGGCCGTTGCTGTCGGTGGTGCGTGGGATCAAGCCGGGCTGGGTGGTCAGCACCGAGACCGTGGGGCGGGCGATGCTGGCGGCGGTGCGTAACGGCGCGCCGCAAGCGGTGGTGGAACAGGCCGAGATCAATCGACTGGCTCGCGATACACCCTGAGCCCTGTGCACCCGTGCGGATCAGCCTGCCGTCGCCAGTGTGCGGGCGGGTGTGGCACTGAACTGGATCAACGCCACGCCGCCTATCAACAAGAGCGCTCCCAGCACCCGGGGCGTGGTCAGTTGCCGTTCTACCAGGCCAAACAGGCCGAAGTGATCCAGCAGCAGCGACGCTAGAATCTGCCCGGCCATGGCCAGGGCGATAAACCCCGATGCACCCAGCTTGGGCAGCAGTATCAGTGCCAGCGAGATAAAGCACACACCCAATGCGCCACCGGCCCACATCCACAGCGGTGCCTTGCTGATAAACGCCAGGTTCGGCAACGGCAGGCGCAGTGCGACGATCACCGGCAGCAGCACGATAATGCTCACCAGCAACGACGCCAGCGTCGCCCACAGCGGGTGGCCGAGACCGCGACCGAGGTTGGCATTGATCGCACTTTGAAACGGCACCACCGCCCCGGCGATCACCGCCAATAGCAACAAACCAGCCCAATGCAACGTCGTCATGTCGAATCTCCCAGAGGTTTTGCTGGACTCTAGGCTATTCGTCATGCAAATTTAAATTCCAATTCCTTATGCCAGACATGCAGCTGATGAATGATCTACGGCGCATCGACCTCAACCTGTTGGTGATCCTCGACGCCTTGCTTGCCGAGCAGCACGTCACCCGTGCGGCGGCGCGCCTGCACCTGAGCCAGCCGGCGGTCAGCCATGCGTTGGCGCGCTTGCGTGATGTGCTCGGTGATCCCTTGCTGGTGCGCCAGGGAGGCACGTTGGTGCCGACTGCCCGCGCGCTGGAATTGGCGACTCCGTTGGCCGAGGCCCTGGCCCAGGTGCAGGCACTGCTGGCACCGAATCAGTTTGACCCAGCCTCGGCCAAGCGTCGGTTTCGCGTGGCGATGTCGGACTACAGCGCGGCGATTTTCCTACCGGGGCTGGTGCGAACCTTGCGTCACGAAGCGCCGGGTATCGACCTGCAGATTGTCCAGGCCAGCCGCGAAGGCATGGTGGAGGGCGTGCTCAATGGCGACCTCGACCTGGCCGCTGGCGTGTTCCCCGACATGCCCGCCGAACTGCGCAGCTCGCCGTTGTTCGAAGAGCATTACACCTGCCTGGTGGACCGCGACAGCCTGCCGGAGAGCGGCATCCTCGACTTGCCTACCTACCTGTCGCGGCCCCATGTGTTGCTGGAAATGCGGGGCAGCGGCACGCCGGAAATCGAGCGCGCATTGACGGCGATTCGTGAGCGGCGGCATGTGGCGATCAGCCTGCCGCACTGGGGCGTGGCACCGCAGTTGATTCGCGGCACGGACTTGATCCTGACGGTGTCATCGCGGGGGTTGCTCAACATCGACCATCAGCACCTGCTGACCGTGCCGCCGCCGTTTCCTATTCCCTCGTTTGCCTTTGAGCTGGTGTGGCATGGGCGGCGGGGCGGGGATTCGGGGTTGCAGTGGTTGAAAGACCAAATGCAGGGTGTATTGTCCGAAAACCACCGCTAACAGGGACGAAACAACATGCTCACCGGCCTCAACCACCTGACCCTGGCCGTCACCGATCTGCCTCGCAGCGTCAGCTTCTACCATGGGCTGTTGCAACTGAAGCTGGAGGCCACCTGGGACAGCGGCGCCTATTTGTCATTGCCGGGCCTATGGCTCTGTTTGTCCCTCGATCCTTTACGCGACTCGAATCCGGCGGCCGACTACACCCACGCTGCGTTTACCGTCGCAGCGTCAAATTTCACCGCACTGGTCGAGCGCCTGTGCGCCGCCAACGTACAGGCGTGGCGCGACAACCGCAGCGAAGGCGCCTCGTTCTATTTTCTCGACCCCGACGGCCACAAGCTTGAAGCCCATGTGGGCGACCTGGCCTCGCGCCTGCAAGCCTGCCGCGACAAACCCTATGTCGGCATGAAGTTTTACCCTTAGTACTGGAACGTGCAGAATCCAGCCACCTCCACATCCTCTGTCAGAGTCGCGCCCATGACCCTTTCCTTGCTGTTCGCTGTGCTCGCTTCGGGTTTTATCTACGGGATTACGCCGGGGCCGGGGGTACTGGCCGTATTCGGCATCGGCGCCGCCCGTGGTCGCCGGGCCGGGGCGGGGTTCCTCTGCGGGCACCTGCTGGGCGATGTGCTGTGGTGCAGCACCGCGCTGGTGGCGATTGTCGGCGCGCGGGAAGTCGGCAGCAGCGCGTTCGATGTGCTGGGCGTGCTCAGCGGCCTGTACCTGTTCTGGCTCGGCTGGCGCGCGATTCGGACCCAGCGTCGCAACGGCGATGCCCCCCAGGGCGCGGCGCGCCATCCGTTCTGGCACGGTATTGTGTTCGGCCTGACCAACCCCAAGGCTTACCCGGTGGCCGTGGCCACGTTCACTGCGCTGCTCTCCAGTCGTGCCGAGTTGCTGACGTGGTCGATGCTGCCGTCGTTGATCTTCCTGAGCTTCGTCGGTGGCCTGCTGGCCTATGCCATTCTGATCGGTGTGGTGGGTGCCCAACGGGTGCGCACGGTGTATCAACGCCATGAAATCCTGATCACCCGACTGTGCGGCGTGATGTTCATCGGCTTTGCTATAAACGCCCTGGCCCATGCGTTACCGGGGCTGTTTGGCAGCAAACCGGCTTGAGGTGGCGACGACCGTTCGTCGCAACGGCAAGTTTTTTCTAAACCTTTGCCGCCCGGAAAATTCGAATCCAGGGTGGGGTGTATTCCCCCCGCACCTATTTTTGCCCTGGAGGAACCCATCATGAGCCGCATGGCTATCCGGTTACGCACCGCCAGTTTCGCGATGCTGCTGGGCCTCGGCGCCAGCAATGCTTTCGCCCAGTCGCCTGCTGAGTTCATCGAGCAGGCTTCGGCCAAAGGTATGGCCGATATCGAGACCAGTCGCATGGCCCACGCCAAAACCTCGTCCCAGGAAATCAAGGACTACACCATCGAGGTGATCAACGAGCGCACCCTGGCCAACCAACATTTGGCGGCGATTGCCAAGAAGCTCGACTTGCCGGTGGCCCCACGGGAGAAGATCGTCGACAAAGCTGAAACCCTGATGCCCGAACTCAAGGAGGGTGACTCCTTCGACGCCGCCTACACCGCACAACAGGTCAAGGAAAACGAAGAGGCCATCGCCCTGTTCAAGCGCGAAGGCGCCGCTTCCGATGTCCCGGAAATAAAAGCGCTGGTGGATGAAACGCTGCCCAAGCTGGAAGAGCGCCTGCAAAAGGCTCGTGCCCTGGCATCCACCTACGGCAAAGGTCATCAAGGCGATGGTTGAGGCCTTTACTGCTTAGGAAAAACGGCGGTTGGAGCTGATCCAACCGCCGTTTTTCATGCCTGGTTCAAATCGGTCTTGGTGGGGGCCGCATCGTCGGCAGCGTGACCGCAGCTGCTGTTCAGGCTGACGCTGCCGGTTTTGCCAATGCTGCGGTATTCCTGGCGTAGCTTTTCCAGTTCTTTGCGGTCCAGGCCGTCCAGGCTCAACACGGCATTTTGCGCGTCCTTGGACACGCGCAGCAGTTCATCGATCTTGATGTGCAGGATGTCGTTATCGCGGTTTTGCGTGTTTTGGATCAGGAACACCATCAGGAAGGTGATGATGGTGGTCGAGGTATTGATGATCAGTTGCCAGGTGTCGTTGTAGTGGAAATACGGCCCGCTCAGGCTCCACAGGAAAATCAGCGCGACGGCCGCGTAGAACGTCCGGGCACTGCCAGCCCAGCGGGACAGGGATTGTGAGACTGCGGAGAATTTCATGACCGGTTTCCTTAAGGGGAGGTGATGAAGTGATGGACCGCAGCGCAGTGCTGAAATTTCTTTTTACAACTGGTCTCCTGAACAAAGGGGACGTTTTTGCCGCGGCGCGTTTCAGAACACCAGTTCGGCCTGGCCGCCGCCTTCCAGCGCGAGCAAGTATTGCTTGGCCTCCAGCCCGCCAGCGAATCCGGTCAGCCCGCCTGACGCGCCGATCACCCGATGGCACGGAGCAATGATCGAGATCGGGTTGCGACCATTGGCGGCTCCCACGGCACGCACGGCTTTCGGGTTGCCAATCTGCTGGGCGATCTGGCTGTAGCTGCGGGTTTCGCCAAAAGGGATCGTCAGCAATGCCTGCCACACCGATTTCTGAAAATCGGTGCCGGTGAAGTCCAGTTCCAGCTCGAACCGGTGACGGCTGCCGGCGAAGTATTCGTGCAATTGGCGCTTGGTTTCCAGCAACACCGGGTTGTGATTGGCCTCATGCAATTCACCCAGGCGTACGCGGTTGGCGCGCTCGCATTCCCACAGGATGGCGCTGAGCTTGCCATTGCGCGCCACCAGGGTGAGCTCGCCGACGGGGGAGGGCATGAGTGTGTATTCGTAGCGCATGAGTGGGCTCCTCGACAGGCGGCGTTAAAAGGTTCAGCGCTACTGTAGCGCCATCGGCGTGTCTGGAAACTGCGCTTCTTGCGGTCAAATTCGCCTTGAGACTAAAAATTCCAGTAAAGCCAGTTGGCGAAATACGGCCACCAGTAGAGCCGCGCGAGCATGTAGAGCGCCATGAGTACTGAGGCGGTGCTCAGCATGACCCATGAAACGGCATTGAGCAGAGTGACTATCAGCGCGAACATCGTCACGCGTCGACTGGCGTGGTGCCAGGCAAACCTTACGCCATAGGCCGACGCTGCAATCACTCCCAGCGCCAGGAACAGGCCAAAGGGAAATGGCAGCCTCACCCATGAGACCAGGAAGGGCAGAACCAGCACCCAACCGACCACCTGGCGCAGTACGGGTTTGGGGGTGGATTGTTCAGGCTCAAGCATTGCGGGTATCTCACTCTCACGGCTAACGGGTTGACAGTATTACGGTGCTCATTTGTGGGTGCATTCAGACTTTGCTGGCGTTGCAGCTACCTCATCGATCACCGCCATAAAGGCCTGGACCGACAGGTTCGACTCCTCCTTGCGCGTCAGCACCAATAACTTTGCACAGGCATCCACCTCCACCAGTGGCCGATACGTCACCCCCTTGTTCATCAAGCTTTGCGTACAGGCCGGCACCAGCGCCACTCCTTGCCCGGCTGCCACCAGCGCAATGATCGAGGTGATCTGCCGCCCGGTCGGCCCCGCGTACAGGGGCACGCCGTGGTGGCGGTACAACTGCTCGATGGACTGGTTCAGCCCCGAGCCGTAATCGGCCGGGAACAGAATCAACGGAAATGCGCTGAGCCGCGCCAGGCTGATTTCGGCCTGGCTGGCCAACGGGCTGTCACTCGACACCGCTGCCACCAAGCGTTCCTCGCCCAACGACAGCGCTTGCACCGCGTCGTTTTGCGGCAACAGCCGGCTCAAGCCGATATCCAGCCGCCCGTCGGCCACTTGCGCACCAAGGCTGCCGGAGGCGCATTCCACCAGGGTCAGTTGCACATCGGGAAAGCGCTGGGCAAAGGCCTGGATCGCTTGGCTGAACAGGTCCGACAGGGCGATTGAACTCACATAGCCCAACGCCAGTTGCCCGGCCGTGCCCGCAGCCAATTTAGTGGCGATCACCTGTGCCAACTCAACCTGTTCCAACACGCCACGGGCGTAGGGCAGGAACGAGCGGCCCTGGGCGGTGAGCGTCACCGTGCGGCTGGTGCGATCGAACAGCTTGAAGCCCAACTCTGCCTCCAGCGCTGAAATCTGCCGGGTCAACGGCGGCTGGGCGAGGTGCAGGCGCAGGGCGGCGCGGCCGAAGTGCAATTCTTCGGCGAGCGTCAGAAAGTAACGCAGCTTGCGTAGGTCGAGCATCCTGGTCCTTGGGTATTGATCGGTCGGAAAACGGTATTGGTCACGATCATGCCGCTCATTCTATAAAAGCGTCACAAAATAAAACGAGAGCTTTCATGAAACCGCGCCTGCATTGTGCCCGCCTTGCCCTGTTCCTGTGTGGCTGCGCGGCGTTTCTCAACCTCTATGCGACCCAGAGCATTCTCCAGACGTTTGCCGAGTACTTTCATATCAGCGCCAAGGTCGCGGGCTGGAGCATTACCGTCACCACCCTGGCGGTGGCCGTCACGGCGCCGTTTGTCAGCCGTCTGACCGGGCGCTTCGAACAGCGCACGGTGATCGCCGTGGCTGCGCTGCTGTTGGCGGTGCCGGCGTTGATGACGGCCTATGCAGACAGCTTCGCCGAAGTGCTGGTGTGGCGCTTGATCGAAGGCATGTTGATTCCGGTGGTGTTCGCCACAAGCGTGGCCTACATCGGCGATCGCTGGCAGGGCGGCACGGTGACTGAAGTCACCAGCTTGTATGTTGCAGGCACCGTATTGGGTGGGTTCGCCGGGCGCTTCGTCACCGGCGTGATGACCGAATATGTAGGCTGGCGCGAAGCCTTTGAGTTGCTCGCGGTGCTGAGCTTGATGGTCGGCGGTTTTATCCAGTTTTTGTTGCCGGCCAACAACCGCCCACGCACCGAGCAGGCTAAAGGCTCTTCGTCAGGTGGGTTTCGCCGGCCGTTGCTGGCCGCTTATGCCGTAGGTTTCTGCGTGTTGTTTTCGCAAGTCGCGGCGTTTACCTACGCAGGTTTGTACTTGGGCCTGCCGCCATTCAACCTTGGGCCGGCGGCGTTGGGGACGCTTTACATGGTCTTTCTGCTGGCCCTGTTCGTGATCCCCATCGCCGGGCGCCTCAGCAAAGCTCGCCCTCACGCCGAACTGCTCAGTGTCGCTGCCATGCTGGGTGTCAGTGGCTCGGCCCTGACCCTGCTGCCGTCCCTGTGGTGCATCGTAGTGGGCCTGGCGCTCAGTTCCACCGGCGTGTTCTTGGCCCAGGCTGCCGCCAATGCGTTTATCACCGCCACCGCGCGCGATAACAAGACGGGCGCTGTCGGGGTGTATCTCACCTGTTATTACCTGGGCGGCAGTTGCGGCGCCATCGTCCCGGCGCTGATCTGGGATCGCTGGGGCTGGGGCGGCTGCGTGGTGCTGATCATCGCTTTCCAATTGCTGACCTTGTTGATCGCCTTGACCGGCTGGAAGCCCCTTAAACCTGAGCTGATTCCTACACCATGAACGACACTGTCGCTTTGCCTGCTTGCGAAACGTCCCGCCGCCGCCGTGCGTTGATCGCCGGTTGCAGCGCCCACGCCGTGCATGATGGCCTGACCGATGTCATCTACGTCCTGTTGCCGATCTGGCAGGCGCAATTTGCCTTGTCCTATGCTCAGGTCGGCCTGTTACGCGGTGCCTACTCCGGGGCGATGGCCGTGTGTCAACTCATGGCCAGCCGCGCCGCCAAACGTTGGGGGCGGTTACCGATGCTGATCGGCGGTACCGCGCTCGCGGGCGTCGCTTATTTGCTGGTGGGCCAAGCCACCGGGTTGACGCTCTTGTTGCTCGCGCTGCTCCTCGGTGGGCTCGGCGCCAGTACTCAACATCCATTGGCTTCCTCGATGATCACTGATGCCTATGAAGAGGGCGGCGGGGTCAAGCAGGCCCTGTCGCAGTACAACTTCTCTGGCGATATCGGCAAAACCCTGATCCCCGGCCTGGTAGGCTTACTGCTCACCGTGGTCAGTTGGCAGGCCAGCGCCACCGCTCTGGGGCTGCTCGGCCTGGCGGCCGCGGGACTGCTGTGGTGGCTTATCCCCACCCAGGTATCCGCGTCCACGGTCACGAAAAAAGCCAAGCCCCTCAGCGGCAACGGCTCTGCCACCGGCCTGCGCGCGCTGATCCTCATGGGCACCCTCGACAGCGCTGTGCGCATGGGTTTCCTCACCTTCCTGCCGTTTCTGCTGCAAGCCAAAGGCGCCGGTACCGCCGGCATCGGCCTGGCCCTGACCCTGCTGTTCATCGGCGGCGCCTTCGGCAAACTGCTCTGCGGCTACCTCGGCGCACGCATCGGCATGATGACGACCGTGTGGATCACCGAAGCCAGCACCGCGCTGCTGATTGTCGCGGCGGTGTATCTGCCGCTGAGCGGGTTGATGGTGATGTTGCCGCTGCTGGGGTTGGTACTGAATGGCACCTCCTCGGTGCTGTACGGCGCCGTGCCCGACCTTGCCGGCGCGGGCCAGCGCGAACATGCGTTTGCGCTGTTCTACACCGGCACGATTGGGGGTGGCGCGCTGGCGCCGGTGGTGTTTGGCGCAGTGGGGGATGCGCTGGGCGTGCCGGTGGCGGTGATGGTGTTGGCGGGGATGTTGTGTGTGACGTTGCCGTTGGCGTGGGTGGTGCAGAGGGGCGGTGTTGAGGTTTAAAAGGCTCACTCTCCAGTACTTGGCATTTTTTGCTTAAATGCCACGGAGTCGAACGGCTGAGGTTCTCGACTGGACTCACCCATCGCCAGTTCTGCCCGAATTTTCTCACGGGCTTTGGCCGCAAAACCGGCAGCCCTTAGGCGCTCTGATTTATCACCCTCTGCAATAACCTGAGAAAGGTATTCGTGGATGGCTTCCTCGCTGTCGAGCAGGTCAACAAGATCGAAAGCGGTCAATGGCTGAGTCATGATTAAACCTGCGTATGCATTTTTGGTGGGGTGGGGCTATCGAGAATGATGTGGGTGGTAGATTGAATTCAAACGGTCTTCAACGGCTATTTGTTGCCAAAAGCTTCAATTTCTTCACGCTTTGAGCATGGGTTTTAACCTTGCGGCATTGCCTACATAACGATCAGACTCGTCCGAGTTGTGCGCCTTGGGCGACCTCTTTAAGGTTCGTCAGCCGCTGCCCATCAGCGGTCGGGTTTAGTAGCCCGATACGATCAACGGCGTACAGCTGCTCTTATGGTGGCTGCACGCAGGGCGTCTTCGGGCGCGCCGGTTTCGTTGATTCGCCGGTCTACTAACCTGCGTACAGCCGCCACCCATTGTTTAGTAGCTCTGGTATGCGGTCCCTAACGAGGATCAACAGATGTGTACTGATTCATGCAACCCTGCCGTAAAACTGTTCAGCGTCCGTCCCGAAATCGACACTCAAGCGCTGCTCGCCAACGCCTACGAAACCATCGCCGGTGCAGGTGCCATGACCCACGAGTTCGTCGAAAGCCTGCCCTCTCAACAGCGCTACCTGGCCCTGGCCATTGAGCAAATGATTGAACTGGGCCTGCTGCTGGTCGAGGCTGTTCAGGACCGCGTGGACCGAGCCGCGTAGGTCACCCGTACGGTGTAAACGGCTTGCCTTCCCAGGCCGCCCATACCACGGGGGAGGGGAGCCAGCATTTAGAGTGTCGCCGCCAGCGAAAACGGAACGCGCAACGCACCGATAGGCCCTTCACGCGTGCCGCACATTTCATCGTGAACGCAGTGTTGCACCAGTACGCAAGGAAACGGCGGAACCCGCTGCAACAGGTCGCGTAAATGCGTGGTGGACCCAATGCGCATCGGCTTGCCGTGATCGTCCAGTAACGTCGCCTCGACGTGCTCCAGCCTGATGCGAGCGATATAGAAACCGCCCTCCAGGGACAGCAACTCCAGCTCACGTATTTCGCCTTTCTCGGCCAGCTCGGTGAGCATTTGCATATTCATGATTTACCCTCGCTCGGGGTTCATTGGCGACGAAAGAACAACGTGACCTGGCCCCACTCGACACCGAACTTGGACATGCTCGAGCGGTTGATCAAGGTGTCCTCGTCCATCAGGTACATCCAATCGTCAAAGCTGACTTCATACACCGAGCCATCCACCGGCAGATTGAGCCGGTAGCGCCAACGCAGCGCATTACCCGCTACTTCGCCGATGGCCTCGCCCACCACATCCCCAGCTCGTCCGCGCCAGCGCCCTGGGCCGTCCGGCGTCAGCGTCCACACCCGTTGCTGGCGTGTGCCATCGCTGTACAGGAAGCGCTCATCCAGAATCAACGCGTTGCCCTCGTGCCGGCTGGCAATATTCACCTCAAAGCGCTTGGCCACTTCCCCGGAACGCTTCTGGAAGATGCCCCAGGCTTTCACGGGTTTACTGAAGAAACGCTCCAGATCCAGTTTCGGTTGCTGGTCGGCGTAGTGGTCGACCTCAACGTTGCTGCAACTGCTCACACTCAATGCCAGCAACAGTGAAACCCATAGACGCGTCATGACCAGGCTCCTTGAACGTGCGAGGCGCGATGCCAACGCCCAGGTCTGATACTTGTACATATTTTATTGCTTGTACATGTTTTTGAGTGCGAGAGGGATATTGAAGTTTCGGGCATTGCCTACGCAATCATCGGAAGCGTCGGTGTTGTGCGTGTTGGACGAGGTACTTATGGTTTGCCAGCGACTACCTGCGCTTGACCGCGGCTGTATGCAGGGCATCTGGAACGTGCTGGTATCCGGAAAAAAGCCACCCCGCTTGCCCACCTGCGTGCAGTTGCTAACCCCATGGATCAAATGAGAATGGGTGGAGCAGGCCTTACAAAGCACCAGAGGGGAGAGGAGTGGTGGAAAAAGTCTTATGTGATCGTTTGGTGCAAAGTCTGTGGCAGATGGGCGAAGTCGTTCGAAGTGAACATGGGTGCGTATCGCGTTCTACCTCACTCAATAGGGGCAAGTCCGGGAGACGAGGCCTGAGGATAGGCGTCAAGTCGGATGTGCTAGGATTCACTGATACAGAGGGATGCATCGTGAACAAACCGGTTCAACCAAAAAGCGCGCAGCTGACCGCCGACAAGGTGTCGGCTGCTTTGTCAGACGCCGACGCGGTGGTTGAGCGACATGCCTCGAAAAGCCTGGCAAGTAGTGCGCTCAGTCGCACGAGTGGGCTTAGGACTCGTTCAATGCGTGCTATGCATCTTTCGAATGTGGAACGCGAGTTGGCAGAACTCAAGAAAGTTGTAGCAGCACTGGCTGTGCGCTCTGTCGTCCATGAAGAAATGGCTTTTGATTTGGACCATTACGGCGTCACTGTGCTTGATGCGGGTACCGCACACCAACTGTTGGATACACCACCGGAGCCGACAGAGGCTCTTCAAAAATTGCTCGCCTTGCGCTAAGGCCGCTCAATGGATTTTATTACCGTTGATTTCAACAAGTCGATTGACCGTTCTGCTTTCGATTGTGAAATTCACCCAGCGCTAAACACTTATATCGCCCAACATGCAGGGCAAGACGAAAAACGCAACGTTTCTCGAACCTTCATGTATATCGAAAAGGGTATTTTGCTGGGCTACTACGCTTTGGCCAATGCATCTGTTGCAGTTGACGAATTGAATGAAGACCAAAAAAGAAGAATGCCCGGATACCCCATGCCGGCGGTGCTTTTGAGTCGCTTGGCGATTGATAAAAGCAGGCAGGGCGTGGGGCTGGGCCAGCGGCTCATGTCTGACTTCTTCAGGCGGGTTTACACGGTGTCCAAACAGTCGGGCGTAGCATTTGTCGTCGTCGATGCGAAAGATCAGAGGGCTGCGAGTTATTACCAGGCTAAGTTGGGTTTCGTGGCGTCAACGAATAACCCCAGGCGTCTGATATTGTCCACGGCAACTCTGATAAAAGGATTCCGAGCTCTGGCTTGAGCTGCTGGTGAGCAGGAAGAATAAGCAGGGGCGTTCCCCAATAAAAAGCTGATTCTGGAAAACCCATAAAAAAACCGGCCACCAAGGACCGGTTTTTTTATGCATTCCCCGCCAAAACCCTGCTGGCGTGGAATCTATGTCTGAGTGGAGCGGGTGAAGGGAATCGAACCCTCGTTATCAGCTTGGGAAGCTGGAGTAATGCCATTATACGACACCCGCTCAGAGCGGCTGACTTTGTACCAGATGTGCGCCTGGATTTGAAGTTTTTCTTCGAAAAATGTGCAAGTTGCAGGCACTTGCCCTGGCGACGAACGGAGCCGATGTAGGAGCGAGCTTGCTCGCGAATAACTCAAGAGCGCCGCGTTCAACCAGGGAGCGCACGTCATCGTTGGCGATCTTCGCGAGCAAGCTCGCTCCTGCACGGTATTTCAGAGAGCAAAGGCATGCTGCGTCTGGCCTTGGTGATAACGCAATCGGCCGACCTTGCGTTCAGGTTTCAGGAAGCCCACCACCGCCTCCCGAGTGTCCCGGCACGCCGCCTTGTGCTCCATGTCCAGGAAGTGCCCGGTGGCCTGGATGGTGCTGAAGCTGCTCTTGGCCACGTATTGGCCGAACTGTGTGGCATCCTCGGCGCTGGTGTATTCGTCCCATTCGCCGTTCAGGAACAACACCGGTACGTCGATTTGCCGCGCGGCCTTGAGGTAGCACAGGCGATCGCTGTGCAGCACCTGGCTGATGTGAAAGTGCATCTGCCCATATTCGTGCTCGGCCAGGCTGCTGACATGCTTGTAGTTGAAACGCTTGAACAGCGACGGCAGGTGTTTACCGATGGTGCTGTTGACCAGGTGACCCACGCGGTCGCGGTCGAGGCTGCCGAGGTAGTCCACGCCACGCTCGAGGTAGTCGCGCATCGGTGCGTTGATCACCGGCGAGAACGAGCTGATCACGGCCTTTTCCACGTGGCGCGGGCGGGCGGCGAGGGCGACCAGGGTGGCGGCTCCGCCCCAGGAAAACGACAGCACGTGTTCGGCGGCGAAGTGGTCGATGAGTTCCAGGAGGATCTGGCCTTCAACTTCCTTCGTCAGCATCTGCTCATGACGGTTATGGATTTTGGAACGGCCGGCGTAGGGCTGGTCGTACAAAACTACATTGAACTGCGGGTACAGGCTTTTCACGGTTTGGGCGAAGGATGCCGTGGTGGCCATCGAGCCGTTGACCAGGATGATGGTCTTTTCAGCAGCATCCGCGCGATAGAACTCCGTGTAAACCCGATACTGACCCTGTATATCCAACACAGCGATTTCTGGCCTCATGTCGTAAGACTCCTGGCAAGCGGGTAGGGCGCACAGATCACTCTGCACGAGCTTTGTGACAGGTAGGCATACGCCTGGAAGATGAGGGCCCATGTCGATCCGATGACGGCTGGCCGACGGGTGTTGTTATGGCGGGCTGTTTGCCTGGGAGGCCCGTAGATCAAGCGCGGGCGGGGCAAGGTGTTTCTTGGAGGTTATAGGCGACTCGTCAGTCATAATTTGGCTGACGATTTGATTCAAGCAGTAGACCGGGGATGCCGCAAGTCACACAAATGGGTTTTTGCCATCACCGGCCGAACGGTCGTCAGACCTGTCGGATTTCTTCCTCGGACAGCGTCCGATACTCGCCTGGCGCCAGGGCTGCATCCAGTACCAATGGGCCCATTCGCTCACGGTGCAGGCCGACCACTTTGTTGTTGAAGTGGCCGAACATGCGCTTCACCTGGTGGTAGCGGCCTTCGATGATGCTCAATCGTGCCAGGCGTGGCCCCAACAGCTCCAGCTCGGCCGGTTGAGTCGTCAGGTCTTCAAACGCGAAATACACGCCTGCCGCAAAGGTTGCCGCGTATTCGGGGCCGATGGCCTGCTCCGTCTCTACCCGATAGACCTTGGGCAGCTTGGTCTGCGGTTGCGTCAGGCGCCGCGACCACTGGCCGTCATTGGTGATCAGCATCAGGCCGGTGGTGTTGAAATCCAGACGACCGGCGATATGCAGCTCGCTTTTGTCCGGTTCATCCAGCAAGTCGAGGACCGTCGGGTGTTGCGGGTCCGAGGTGGCGCTGACACAGCCCTGGGGTTTGTGCAGCATGAAATAGCGCGCCGGTTTGCCTGCCTGCAGCACCTCATCGTCAACACACACGCGGCTGAATTCGCGCACTTCATGGTGAGGGTCACTGACTGCCACGCCATCTACCGTCACCCGCCGCTCGACCAGTAACACGCGCACTTGCTGGCGATTGAAACGCGGCAGGTTGCTGAGGAAACGGTCAACGCGCATGGCGAAGCTGCTCATCCACCTGAGCGCAGCGCGGGCACAGGCAGGCCTGGTTGCGCACGTCATCGGGCAGCGCTTCAAGCACCGCCGGGTCGATGGTGACGCTGTAGCACCAGCAAGGCTGGTCGGCGGTGCGTGGGTCGGCCAGGGTGCAATCGTTGCGGGCACCACAGGCGGGGCAAAGGGTTGGCGTGGTCATGGTCGGTGGGGGCAGGGTCTCGGAAGTCCCTGCACGATACAGCGCCGGTCAGTCCCGTTCCAGCACCACGACCCGTTGCCCGGCGCCAATGCCGCTGCCCGGTTGCACCGGGATTTCCCGCACCGCTCCGGCAAAGGGCGCCAGCACGGGGATCTCCATTTTCATCGACTCCAGAATCACCAACACATCACCGGCCGCCACCCGCGCGCCCACGCTCACCTGCACCTGCCAGAGATTGCCGGCGATAGGGCTGTCGATGCTGTGTTCATTGGTCTTGAGCGGCGTGTCTTGTGCCGCTGGCGCCGCGAGCTCCTCGCTGTCGAAATGCGCCTGGCCGCTGGCAATCCAGCGTTCGCGTTCGGCATTGAAGGCGTGCTGCTGGTGCTCACGAAACGCGCCGATGCTGGCAGCTTCCCGTGCGAGAAACGCTTGGTAATCCGCCAGGTTCAGCGTGCTTTGTTCGATGCTCAGCTCGAAGCGTCCCAGGGGGAAATCCCGGCGAATCCGCACCAGCTCATCCGCGCTCACGGGATAGAACCGAATTTGATCGAAGAAGCGCAGCAGCCAGGGTTTGCCGTCAAACGCCGCCACTTCGCGATAACGGTTCCACATCTGCAACGTGCGCCCGACAAACTGATAACCGCCGGGGCCTTCCATGCCGTACACGCACAAATACGCGCCGCCGATGCCCACCGAATTTTCGGCGGTCCAGGTGCGGGCCGGGTTGTACTTGGTGGTCACCAGCCGGTGGCGCGGGTCCAGCGGCGTAGCCACCGGCGCGCCGAGGTAGACGTCGCCCAGGCCCATCACCAGGTAGCTGGCATCGAACACGGTGTGGCGCACCTCGTCGAGGTTGGCCAGGTCGTTGATGCGGCGGATGAACTCCAGGTTGCTCGGGCACCAGGGCGCGTCCTTGCGCACAGTGGTCATGTATTTGTCGATGGCCAGCTGGCACGCCGGGTCGTCCCAGGACAGCGGCAGGTGGACGATGCGCGACGGCACTTGCAGGTTTTGCCGGGTGCACACCGCGGTCCATTCGCGGCCGATCAGTGTCAGCAGGTCGGCCAGGGGCAGTTGTTCCGGCTGGTAGTGGATCTGCAACGAGCGGATGCCCGGGGTCAGGTCGATCACACCCGCCAGTGCGCGGGCTTCCAAGGCTTGCATCAGGGCATGACCGCGAAAGCGCAGCACCAGGTCCAGTTCGGGCGCGCCGATTTCCAGGAGCAGGTGGGTGTCGCCGGCGAGGCGGGCGACCAGGCGGGTGTCGGCTTGGCCGATGTCCAATACCACCGGTGATTCAATCGCACAGTGAGACTGAGTCGCCTGCGTCGCGGGCAAGCCCGGCTCCCACGTTTGATCCCATTTCAGGGCAAGGTCGCGGGCGGTCTTGAGGTCCACCGGTTCAAAGCGAATCTTGTCTCCCGCCTTGAGCTGGCCGAGCTGCCAGAGGTCTGCCTCGATCACCGTTACCGGGCACACAAAACCGCCCAGGCTCGGCCCATCCGGCCCCAGGATCACCGGCATGTCTCCGGTGAAGTCCACCGCGCCGATGGCATAGGGGTTGTCATGGATGTTTGAGGGATGCAGCCCCGCTTCGCCGCCATCCGTACGTGCCCAAAGAGGCTTTGGCCCGATCAGCCGAACACCGGTGCGGCTGGAGTTGAAATGCACTTCCCACTGCGTGGCGAAGAAGGTGTCGATGTACGCCGGCAGGAAGTATTCCGGCGCGCCGTGGGGGCCATAGATCACCCGCAGCGTGCGGACCTCGGGCAGCGCTTGCGCGACCCGTTGTTGCCCGGCGCTCAGGTCTTCCAACGGCAACAGATGCAACACATCGCCCGCCCGTAAAGCGCGCCCACCATGCCCGCCAAACTGGCCGAGGGTAAAGGTGCTTTTGCTGCCCAGGTAGTCTGGCACTTGCAGCCCACCACGCAGGCACAGGTAACTGCGCGCACCGGCGCCGGCGAGGGTGCCCAGGCTCAGGACCGATCCGGCTTCAATCAACAGCGCGGTGTTCATTGGCACTGCTCGATCATTCAACAGCAGCGGGATTTGCGCTCCCGTCACCGCAACAACCGCCACGCAATTGAAGCGCAATATCGGCCCGCTCATGGTGATTTCCAGCGCCGCGGCCCCCTCGGCGTTGCCCAGCAGGCGATTGCCCAGGCGCAGCGCGCGGCTGTCCATCGGCCCCGACGGCGGCACGCCCACGGCCCAGTAGCCGAGGCGGCCGGGATAGTCCTGCACACTGGTTTGCGTGCCTGCACTGATGACTTCAACGGTGTTGGCCACGTAGACCAGATCCTCCAGGCAACGGGTCCACGGCTGGCCATTGGCGAAGGGCGCGGCGAGCAGGATCTGGCGCAGGTAATCGCGGTTGGTTTCCACGCCGTAGAGCTGGCTATCGCTCAGCGCCTGATGCAGATCCAGGCGCGCCTGTTCGCGGGTGGGCGCCCAGGTGATGAGCTTGGCGATCATCGGGTCGAAGTAGGGCGGGATCTCACAACCGGCCTCCACCCAGGTGTCGATCCGCAAGCCCTCGGCCACCGGGAAATCCACACAGGTCAGCAAGCCGGGGCTCGGCTGGAAATCCCGCCCTGGGTCTTCGGCATACAGGCGCGCCTGGATCGCATGGCCTTGGGGTTGCAAGACCAGCGTCTGCAACGGCGGCATTTCACCCGCCGCCAGTTGCACCATCCAGCGCACCAGGTCGACACCCCACACCTGTTCGGTGACGCCGTGTTCCACCTGCAAGCGCGTGTTCACTTCGAGGAAGTAGAAGCGCCCGTCAGCACTGTCATAGATAAATTCCACGGTGCCGGCGCTGCGGTAATTCACGGCCTTGGCCAGGGTGATGGCGGCTGTGCACAGGGCCTCTGCCATGCCGTCGGGCAGGTTTGGCGCCGGGGTTTCTTCGAGGACCTTCTGGTTGCGCCGTTGCACCGAGCAGTCGCGCACGCCGAGGGCGATCACTTCACCCACGCCGTCGCCGAACACCTGCACTTCCAGGTGGCGCGCGTGCTCGATGTACTTCTCGATAAACACGCCCGCGTCGCTGAAATTGTTCTGCCCCAAGCGCTTGACCGCCTCGAACGACTCGCCCAACTCCGGCGCACTGCGGCATACGCGCATGCCGATGCCGCCACCGCCGGCCGTGCTTTTGAGCATCACCGGGTAGCCCACGGTGTCAGCGGCCAGCAAGGCGGCTTCAAGGCTGTCGAGCAACTCGGTGCCTTCCAGCAAAGGGATCTGATGTTGCCTGGCCAGGGCACGAGCGGTGTGTTTGAGACCGAACACCCGCAGCTGTTCAGGCGTGGGCCCGACAAAGGCGATGCCTGCCTGTTCACAGGCCTCGGCGAAGGCTGCGTTTTCGGAAAGAAAGCCGTAGCCGGGATGAATCGCCGTGGCGCCGCAGGCCTTCGCTGTGGCGAGGATTTTTTCCACCGCCAGGTAAGTTGCGGCTGCGGCGCCTTCACCGAGGCTGTAGGCCTCGTCGGCTTGCTGGATATGCAGGCTCGCCGCATCGGCTTCGGCGTACACGGCGATGCCTTTGACTTGCAACTCGCGCAAGGTGCGCAGGATGCGGCAGGCGATGGCGCCACGGTTGGCGATCAACAGTTTTTCGAACATGGCAAAACCCTGCGGGCCGTCCCGCAAAGTGAGGGAGCACTGCGGTCGTCCGCAGTGTGTGGTTAGTGTGGGAGGGGGCCACCGCTATCGGGGGCAAGCCCAATGCCTGTAGGAGCGAGGGGGACGCCTAGTTCTTGCTCGCGAAAAACGTCAACGGTAACGCGTGCATTCTGGATAAATGCAGTGCCTGTGAGTTCTTCGCGAGCAAGCTCGCTCCTACAGTGAATTAGGGCAAGTTCCCTCCCACATTGGATCTCTAGCGTTTTTGCAGGCATTGCCCGGCTCGGGATTGGCACAGGGCAAACAACCATTTACGCAGGCGCTTGAGTTTCAGTTCCATACCAGCAGCTCCGCCGGGGTCGGGTTGTAGGCGTTGCACGGGTTGTTCAACTGCGGGCAGTTGGAAATCAGCACGATCACATCCATCTGCGCACGCAGGTCGACGTACTTGCCGGGCGCGGAAATCCCGTCTTCAAAGGTCAGCCCGCCGTCGGCCGTCACCGGCACATTCATGAAGAAATTGATGTTCGGCCCGATGTCGCCTTTGCCCAAGCGACCATCGTGGGCGCAGGCGCGCAGGTAGTTGTCGCGGCAACTGTGCATGTAGCGTTTTTCCAGGGCGTAGCGCACGGTGTTGCTCTCTTGGGCGCAGGCGCCGCCGAGGGTGTCGTGGCGCCCGCAGGTGTCCTCGACGATGGTCAGCATCGGTTGGCCGAGGTTGGAATACAGCACGCTGCCGGTGCCCAGGTACACGCTGTTCTGCCGACGCAAGGTGCGCTGTACGTCGTAGCGTTCACGCGGGTTTTTCACGCTGTAGAACAAGGTGTCGACCGCCTGGTTGCCCTCAAGATCGAGGATGCGCAGGGTCTGCCCGGCCTTGACCTCCATCAGCCACGGCTCGCCGGCGGGAATGGTTGCGCGGTACACCGCCGCATCAGGTTGTTTCATTGCGATAGACATGACAGTTCCTCAGGCGAACAGGCGGTCGGTGTTGATAAAGCCACGCTCGTTTTCCGGGCGCGAAGTGCGGCAGTGTTCGGCGACACTTTTGTCGGCGTTCATCCAGCTGAGTTTCAGCGGTTGCGGGGCGTATTGCGGGTTGGGGTCCATCGGGTGTTGCAGCGCGGTGAGCACCACCAGGGTGTCCATCGGCGCGTAGAGTTCGATGTAGTCGCCGGCCTTGGAATTGCCCGGCACAAAGTGCAGGCCACCGTCGCTGTCCACGGTGACTTTGCTGAACAGGTTGAGGGTCATCAGCAGGTCGGACAGGCCCAGCCCCCATTTGCCCAACTCCACCAACAGGTTGTCGGTGCCGTTGCGGAAGAAGCCGTTGCGCAGTTCCTGATAACGGCCCTGGCCGTACTTCTCGGCGACTTCGGCGGCGCACAGCACGCCGCCGATGCTGTCGCTCCAGCCGCAGGTGTCGGCGGTGATCGCGGCCAGCACGCGGCCCATGTCCGAGTACAGGCAGTGGCCGGTGGTGAGCTTGGCGGTGTGTTGGCATTTGAGGCTGTCGGGCAGGTTCAGGCGCTCGGTTTTTTCGTTGGCGTTGAGCAGGGTCAGGCTGACGTTGGCGCCGCCGCGAAGATCGGTAAGGCGCAGCAGTTGGCCGCGCTTGAGCACGAACGAACGGTGGCCGCCGCCAGGCAGCATTTCTTCGGCGAAGGGTGGGAACAGTAGGGTGGAATCGGTCATTTGGAAGTGGCTCCAAGTTCGGCGGCGAGCGCCTTGCGGCGTTCGCTGTTCAAAGGGATGTCGTAGGTGATGCGCGCGCCATAGGCGCCGGGGGCGTGGGGGTCGACGCGCACCTTGTCGAACACCAGCAGGCGCGTGCCGAGGCTGAAGCCTTCGCTCAGGTCATGGGTGACCATGAACACCGTCAGCCGGGTTTCGCGCCACAGTTCCAGCAGCAGCTGGTGCATGTCTTTGCGAATGCCCGGGTCGAGGGCGCCGAAGGGTTCGTCCAGCAGCAATACGCGGGGCTTCATGATCAGGGCCTGGGCGATGGCCAGGCGTTGTTGCATGCCGCCGGAGAGCTGCGCCGGGTATTTGTCCAGGGCGTGGCCGAGGCCGACCTTCTGCAACAGCGCGGCAGCCTGTTCGCGGGCGTTCTTCTTGGCTTTCCCGAATAGCCGGCCCAGCAAGGGAGAACGTGGCAGTTCCAGGCCGAGGACGACGTTATCCAACACGGTCAAATGCGGGAACACCGAGTAGCGTTGGAACACCACACCACGGCTGGCATCCGGCTCGGCGGCGAGCGGTTGGCCATCCAGCAGGATCTGGCCCTTGCTCGCGGTTTCCTGGCCCAGCAGCAGGCGCAGGAACGTCGACTTGCCGCAGCCCGAAGTGCCGACCAGCGTGCAGAACTCGCCCTCGGCGACCTGCAGGTTCAAGCCTTCCAGCACCACTTGATCACCGTAGCGCTGCCACACATTGTTGACGCTGATAAAGCTCATGCGCGCGCTCCTTCGTACCAAGGGAACGCATGCCGGGTCAGGGCCTTGAGGCCCCAATCCATCAACCAGGCGAGCAGGGTGATCCACACCACGTAAGGCAGGATCACGTCCATCGCCAGGTAGCGACGTACCAGGAAGATCCGGTAGCCCAAGCCGTCCGTGGAGGCGATGGCTTCAGCGGCGATCAAAAACAGCCACGCCGAGCCGAGCATCAGTCGCAGTGAGATCAGCAGGCGTGGCAGCAATTGCGGCAACACCACGCGCAGCATCAGGGTCCAGGTGGAGGCGCCGAGGGTTTGTGCCTTGACCAGCAGTTCCACCGGTATTTCCCGCGCGCGCTGTTCCAGGTCACGGGCCAGGCAGGGGGTGACGCCGATGACGATCAGCATCACTTTGGACAATTCCCCCAGCCCGAACACGATGAACAGAATCGGCAGGATCGCCAGCGGCGGCACCATCGACAGCACGGTCAGCAACGGTGACAACGGCGCGCCAAACAGCGGCAACGTGCCGGCGGCAATCCCCAGGCACAGGCCGGCGAGGGCGCTGATGCCCAGGCCGATCGCCAGGCGGCGCAGGCTCGATGCGCTGTCCTGCCAGAGCACGTACTCACCGGTACGGGCGTCGGCGTTGAACGCCAGGCGCTTGACTGCGTCAATCATTTGCCCGGCACCGGGCAGCAGCTTGTCGTTGGGGTTTTCCGCCAGGCGCTCGGCCGAGCCCACGAAGTAGGCGAACAGCAGCAGGGCGAACGGCAGCACGACCAACAGCAGGCGGCTGGAGCGCTCCGGAACACGGTTGATCAGGCGCATGGCCAGGTCCTCTTACAGCTTGCCGTCGGCGGCCATCTGCACGTAGCTGGGGTCGAATTGCAGCTTGAGGTTGGCTTTGTCACCGCTGGTCACGCCGTTGGCGAAGCGCATACCCACCGCGCTGGCGTCCTTGGCGCCTTCACCCAGCAAGCCGTGTTTGAACGAGAACTCGGCGACTTTGCCCATGGTGGCGGGCAACTGTGGACTGGTGGCGAAGGCCAGGGCTTCCTTGGGCGTGGCGAACAACTTGGTGGTGTCCAGTTGCGACTGGAAGCCCGCAAGGTCGGTGCCGGAAGCCTTGGCCATATGTTCCAGGGCTTCGGTGCTGGCGGCGCCCTTGGCATTCATCAGGGCGACCACTTCAAACCAGGCGCCGGTCAGTGCTTTGCCCAGCTTGGGGTTGTCCTTGAGGACCTGGGTGTTGACCACCATCATGTCCATGATTTCGCCGGGCACTTTGCTGGAGTCGAACACTTGGCTCACGCCAGGCTTGGCCTTGATCTGCGAGAGCATCGGGTTCCAGGTGGTGACGGCCTGGACCTGGTCGGTGTTGAAGGCGGCGGCAATATCGGCGTCGGAAGTGTTGACCACTTTCAGGTCTTTTTCGCTGAGGTCCGCCGACTCCAGTGCGCGGGCCAGCAGGTAGTGAGATACCGAAAGTTCCACCAGGTTGACGTTCATGCCCTTGAGGTCGGCCACGGTCTTGCCGGTGCCCTTGATCACCACGCCGTCGTTACCATTGGAAAAGTCGCTGATCACCAGCGCGGTGCTGTCTACGCCACCGGCGGCGGGGATGGTCAGGGCGTCCATGTTGGTCATGGTGCAGCCGTCGAACTGGCCGGCGGTGTACTGGTTGATCGATTCGACATAGTCATTGAGTTGCACCATGTCGATGGTGATGCCGTACTTCTTGGCCCACTTGTCGAGGATGCCTTGGCTGCCGGCATACTCCCATGGCATCCAGCCGGCATAGATCGTCCAGCACACGCTGAAGTGGTCTTTGGCAGCGGCTTGGGTCTGGAAGCTCAGCACGGCGGCGAAGGCGGCGGCGAGCAGGGCGGGTAAACGGATCGAGGGCATTGGGGCTTCTCCAGTTGATCAAGGGCGAGCAGGAGCAACGCGGCACCGTGAACGGTGGCTTGTCTCCCGGGCTTTTATCCCGCCGTGTAACCTCAACTGGAGGTCGCCAACTCTCGGACCAGCCACTCGCTTTTCGCGAGCCGGAACCCTAGTCGGCCATTGCAAATTGTGGTGCCGCGAACCTGTATCAATCCTGCACGCAAGAGATAAAGCGAGAGTCGTGCCAAGTGGCTTCGATGCCCGGCTGTTCAGCCGGGCGGGCGGGAGAGGAGGGCGTAGAAGCGGGGGGTGTGCGCCACGCGGGTGCGCCGGCGCACTGCTATGAGGCGCTTACAGCTGGAATTTGCTGACCAGCATATTGAACGAGGTGGCCAGCCGCGACAGGTCCTGGCTGGAGGCGTTGGTCTGGTTGGCACCGGCGGCGGTCTGGGTCGACAGGTCCTGAATGTTGAGCAGGTTGCGATCCACTTCACGGGCCACCTGGGCCTGTTCCTCGGACGCTGAGGCGATCACCAGGTTGCGCTCGTTGATACTGGCCACGCTGGCAGTGATGCGCTCCAGCGCCTGGCCGGCATTTTGCGCCAGGGTCTGGGTGTTGTTGGCCCAGCTCAGGCTCTTGTTCATGGCGGCCACGGCGCCATTGGCGCCTGCCTGGACTTCACCGATCATTTTCTCGATGTCCACCGTGGAGGTCTGGGTGCGATGGGCCAGCGCCCGCACCTCATCGGCCACCACCGCAAAACCGCGACCTTGCTCACCGGCACGGGCGGCTTCGATGGCGGCATTGAGGGCCAGCAGGTTGGTCTGGTCGGCAATACTGCGGATCACATCAATCACCTTGCCGATTTCGCGCACCTGGCCGGCGAGGTCGGCGACCGATTGGGTCGAATCGTTGATCTCCACCACCATCGCGCTCATGCCGGACACGGCCTGCTCGACTTGCTGGCGGCCGTCCTCGGCTTCGGTGGTGGCCTGGCGCGACGCTTCCGAGGTCGATACGGCGTTGCTCGCCACTTCGTCGACCGCTGCGGTCATCTGGTTGACAGCGGTGGCAGCTTGTTGGATTTCGTCATTCTGGCGGGTCAGGCCACGGGTGCTTTCATCGGTGACCGCGCTCAGCTCTTCGGCTGCCGAAGCGAGCTGGTCGGAGGCGTTGGCGATTTCCGTCAGCGTACTTTTCAGGCCGCCTTGCATATCGGATAAAGCCATCAGCAATTGCCCCGCTTCGTCGGTGCGGTCGGTCGTGATGGCTTGGGTCAGGTCACCCTTGGCGATGCGCTGTGCGTTCTCAACCGCTTGTGCGATAGGACGGGTGATCAGGCGCGTGATCAGCACACCGGTGATGATCGCAATGATGAAGGCCAGGACAATGCCGCTGATCATCCAGGTCAATGCGCTGTCGCGCAGCTCGTCGGCGGCGGCAGCGCCTTCCTTGATCTGGCGGTTATTGGAATCGACCATCACGCGGATCAAATCGCGCGCCTGGCGGAACAATTCATTGTTGGTGCTGTTGAGCTGTGCGCGGGCCTGCTCGATCTGGCCACTGTCGAGCATCGACATAATGTGTTCGGAGCTGCTGGTGTAGGTTGGCCAGATCTGGTCGAGCTTGTCGCCGGCCGCCCGCTCGTCGTCTTCCAGGGGCGTGGTGCGGTAGGTGGCGTAGGCGCTCTGGCTGCGTTTGAGTTCGTTAGTGATGTCCTGGCGCACACGGTCGCGGTCTTGTTGGGAGACGTCGCCTTGGCTCGCATCCATCAAACGGTACAAACCGCGGTTGTGGGCCACCAGGCCATTGAGGGTAGCGGACGTGCCGCTGACGGACACCAGGTTATTGGAGAACGTCAGTTCCAATGCATTGGCGAGGCGGACCACGCTTTTGATACCCAGCAGCCCGACCCCGAGGGTGACCAGTGCACAGAGTAGAAATGACAGCAGCAGTTTGGTTGAGATTTTCATGGCTCGGATCCGGCGAAAGTGGCGAAGGATGCACGTTAGAGCCTCCCTGGCCTGTGCAATGTCATAGTGACATCATCGCAATCGGGAAAGTTTCGGGCCAGAAAAAATTACTGAATCGATAAATCTGGGTGATCGGTAAGCGCTATGCCGCAACGTGTCTGAAGGGGTGTGGCCGCATTTGGCATTGATGTATCAACTTGTAACCAAAACGCACCAGATTCGGTTTTTGATGTCAGATGTTTCGTCATTCGGTGAAAGCTGAATGCCGCCCCCCAGCGTCGCTGGAGGTGCTCTTTCGCGGTCCAGGAGGCCGCCATGTATCGACGACTGCTGATCAGCGCTTTACTCGGTCTGACCCTTTCCGCTTGTGTGCCTTACTACGATGGAGGCCAAAGCTACTACCGTTCCGAGGTCTACACCTCGCCGGCGCCGGTTTATTACTACGGCGGCGGCCCTGTGTACCGGCGCGACTATTATCCGTCGCCTCGCTACTACGCGCCGGCACCGCGTTATTACTCAGCGCCACGTTATTACCAGCCAGCGCCTCGTTATTACCCGTCAGGACCAAGGGCGGGTTACCGGCCTTACCCGAACCAGGGCTGGGGTGATCGTTGGAACAATGGCGGGCATGGACGCGGTGGCGATCATGACCGTGGAGGTGGCCGCGGCGGTCACCGTTGACAGGCCCATACCATAACTGTGGCGAGCGGGCTTGCCCCGCGTTGGGCTGCGAAGCGGCCCCAATAAGGCCACCGCGTTTATCCAGGCCTATTAAATCGCCAGGTTTTGGGGCTGCTGCGCAGCCCAACGCGGGGCAAGCCCGCTCGCCACAACAAGCCCATTCACCACAACAAGCCTGCTCGCCACAGGCTTATTGTTTGCTCGTTCTATCTTGGCATTCGCGCATGAGGCGCCGCTTTTTTATGGGTGCAAAGCGTCAGTAATCGGATAAGTCCGCCAGTGGATGCCGGCCTTCCCACGCCTTGGTGAAATGCGCCTGCACCACGGCGTCCGGGATGGTATTGATATCCGGCCAATGCCAATGGGGTGTCTGGTCCTTGTCGATCAATCGCGCACGTACCCCTTCACTGAATTCCGGGTGGCGGCAGCAGTTCAGGCTCAAGGTGTATTCCATCTGGAACACCTCGGCCAAGGACAGGTGACGGGCACGCTGGATCTGTTCCCACACCAGGTGTGCAGTCAGCGGGCAGCCTTCGCTCAATGTCTTGCCGGCGCGGTTGAACAGCGGGTCGGCGTGGTCGCGCAGCGGGCTCAAGGCGCGCCAGGCACTGCGTACATCACCGACGTCCAGCCACGCGTCGATCTGCGCCCGACGCGGCAGCCATTGGGCTTCTGGTTGCTGGCCGACAGCTTCCTGGGCCAGGGCCTTGAGCAGGCTGTTGAGTTGCATCGCGGTCTGTTCCTGCCAATTCAGTTGCAGCAGGCCTTCGATCAACTCGTCCTGTTGGTCATCGCGCAGAAAGCGGTCGGCCAGGCCCAGGTCCAGCGCGTCACGGCCATTGATGTGCGCGCCGGTAAGGCCAAGGAACAACCCCAGCTTGCCCGGCAGGCGCGCCAGGAACCAACTGGCGCCCACATCCGGGTACAGGCCGATGCTGATCTCGGGCATGGCCAGGCGGCTGCTCGGCGTGACAATCCGTATGGCCGCGCTTTGCAGCAGGCCCATGCCACCGCCCAGCACGTAACCGTGGCCCCAGCAGATCAGCGGTTTAGGGTAAGTGTGCAAGCGGTAGTCGAGGCGATATTCTGCGGCAAAAAACTGTGCGGCCAGGGCGGGCACTTCCCCCGGCTGCTCGCGGCAGGCCTGGGCCAGGCTGCGCACTTCGCCGCCGGCGCAAAACGCCTTGGGCCCGTTGCCACGCAGCAGCACGCAGACAATGTTCGGGTCTTTGGCCCAGGCCTCCAGGCGATCAGTCAGGGCCAGGATCATCGGCAGGGAGAGCGCGTTGAGGGACTTTTCAGCGTCAAGGCTGGCGATGCCGACGCGGGCGCCGTTGCTGCCGGTCAGTTCTTCGAAGTGCAGGTTCATCGTGACCTCAATCGAGAAGGTGAAGGATCAGTATGATCGCTTCGTGGGAAAGTGCCGGTGGTGTGTCAGATCAATTGACAAGCAGGGCCGGCTTTCCTAGGGTTCGCCTCATTCTTTTTTACAAGACAATTCGAACATGACTGAAGGCGACCGTATCAAACTCGAACCCAGCTGGAAACACGCCCTGCGTGATGAGTTCGATAAGCCCTACATGGGCCAGTTGCGCGAGTTCCTGCGCCAGGAACATGCCGCCGGCAAAGAGATTTACCCGCCCGGCCCACTGATCTTCAACGCGCTCAACTCCACACCGCTGGACAAGGTCAAAGTGGTAATCCTCGGCCAGGACCCGTACCACGGCCCCGGCCAGGCCCACGGCCTGTGCTTCTCGGTGCAACCGGGGGTGCCGGCGCCGCCGTCGCTGGTCAATATCTATAAAGAGCTCAAGCGCGACCTGAACATCGACATCCCCAACCACGGCTACCTGCAAAGTTGGGCCGACCAGGGCGTGCTGATGCTCAACACCACCATGACCGTGGAGCGGGCCAACGCCAACGCCCATGCGGGCAAGGGCTGGCAGTTCTTTACAGATCGGATTATCGAGGTGGTCAGCGAGCACCAGCCGCACCTGGTGTTCCTGCTATGGGGCGCCCATGCACAAAGCAAGCAGAAGCTGATCGATGCGACCAAACACCTGGTGCTGACCTCGGTGCACCCGTCGCCGTTGTCGGCGTATCGCGGGTTTCTGGGTTGCGGGCATTTCAGCAGGACCAACAAGTTCCTGGAGCAGAATGGCGAGGCCCCGATTGAGTGGCGTCTACCGCCGCTCTAAGGCCAAGCACATGCAGAAAATGTGGGAGGGGGCTTGCCCCCGATGGCGGTGTATCAGAAACACATTCAGTGACTGACACTCCGCCATCGGGGGCAAGCCCCCTCCCACATTTAAAGGTTTAGGTTGTTTCCGGCTGACGGTTCCAATGCCGAAACAACGGCTCCGCCAAAAACAGCACAAACAACAACCGCATCACCTGCATGGCCGTCACCAACGGCACCGACAGTTGCAGGGTCTCGGCCGTAAGGCTCATTTCGGCAATCCCGCCGGGCATCATGCCCAGGGTCAGCGAGCGCAGGTCCAGCTGGGTGAGGGCGCTCAAACCCAGCGCCGCCAATGTCGCCAGCGCCATGGTCAGGGCCGTGCCGATCAAGGTGCGGCCCATGAATGAGGGAGCGCTGCGAAAGAACTGCCGATTGAAGTGGCAGCCCAACCCGCTGCCAATCAGCCATTGGCCGATCTGGCTGCCGCCGTCGGGCAAGCCGATATGCAGGTCCCACACCACACTGGCCGTCGCACTCACCAGCAACGGGCCGAACAGCCATGGGTTGGGCTGGTGTAGACGTTGCCAGCCCCACGCCACCAGTGCGCCGATGGGGAACAACAACGCCAGCCATGCCCAGCTCACGGGCGCCGGATGAAACTGCGGTGCGCCGCCGTCGAGCAGATACTTGAAGATCGCCGGCACACACAGCACCACCACCAGCACGCGCAAACTCTGCCCCGCCGCGACCCGGCTGAGCACCGCGCCATTGCGCGCGCCGAGGTTGACCATTTCACCGGAACCGCCCGGCATGCTGGAGAAAAACGCGGTGGCGCGGTCTTCACCGCTGCGGCGCATCAACCACACGCTGACCACGCTCGACAGGCTGGTGACCAACGCGCCGAAGAAGATCAGGCCGAAGTGGCTCATCACCTGTTCGATCACCAGTGGGGTGAAGTGCAGGCCGATGCCGATACCCACCACCCATTGGCCGCATTTGCGCCCGCCGGGAATCTCCGCCAACTGCCACGGCGTCAGGCAACGCACCAGGATAATCGCCAGCAGCGAGCCGACCATATACGGCAAAGGCCAGCCCACCAGGCTGGCCAGGTAACCGCCGGCCAAGCCGACCAGCGGTGTTCCCCACCATTGCTTGAAGGTGACCTCAGACATCGGCCACGGTACGACGCTGTTGCGCCCGTTTGCGCCAGATACGCAGCAGCGGCATGAACAGCATGATGGCGGTCAGTATCCACACGCCAAAGGTGATCGGGCTCGACCAGAGGATCTCCAGCGCGCCGTTGGAGATCGACAGCGCACGGCGCAGGTTCTGCTCCATCAGGCCGCCAAGGATAAAACCGAGCAGTACCGGCGACAGCGGGAAGTCCAGCTTGCGCAGGATGTAGCCGAAGATGCCGATACCGACCATCAGGAACAGGTCGAAGGTGGTGGCGTGCACCGCGTACACCCCGATCGCGGTGATGATGGCAATCACTGGCACCAGCGCCCAGTTCGGCACGGCGAGGATACGTGTGAAGATGCGGATCATCGGGATGTTGAGGATCACCAGCATGATGTTGGCGATGAACAGCGAAGCGATCAGGCCCCAGACGATGTCTGGTTGCTGTTGGAACAACAGTGGGCCTGGGGTGATGTTGTACAGCGACAGCGCGCCGATCATCACCGCCGTGGTGCCCGAGCCGGGAACGCCGAGGGTCAGCATCGGCACCAGGGCACCGCAGGCGGACGCACCGATGGCGGTTTCCGGCGCTGCCAGGCCGCGCATGTCACCCTGGCCGAACTTGCCACTGGCACCGGCCAGGCGTTTTTCGGTCATGTAGGCCACGGCCGAGGCCAAGGTGGCACCGGCACCCGGCAGTACACCCATGATGAAGCCCAGCAGGCCGCAACGAATGTTCACTACGAACACCGAACCCGCTTCCTTCAGGTTGAACATCATCCGTCCGGTGGCTTTGACTGCTTCCTGGCCACGGTGGGTTTTTTCCAGCAGCAACAGGATCTCGCTGATGGAGAACAAGCCGAGTACCAACACCACGAACTGGATGCCGTCGGTGAGGTGGATGTTATCCCCGGTAAATCGGTACACGCCGCTGTTGGCGTCGATGCCCACCGCTGACAGGAACAGGCCGATCAGTGCCGCCACAAACGTCTTCAGCGGCTTGTCGCCGGCCATGCCACCGAGGCAGACAATCGCGAACACCATCAGCACGAAATATTCCGCCGGGCCGAAGGCAATCGCCCACTTGGCCAGCAGCGGCGCAAACAGCACCATGCCGCAGGTGGCGATGAACGCGCCGATGAACGAACTCCACGCCGACAACGACAGGGCGACGCCGGCCAGGCCTTTGCGGGCCATCGGGTAGCCGTCGAGGGTGGTCATCACGGTGGAGGCTTCGCCTGGGATGTTGAGCAGGATCGAGCTGATACGGCCGCCGTATTCACAGCCCAGGTACACGGCTGCCAGCAGGATCAACGCCGATTCCGGCGGCAGGCCCAGGGCAAATGCGATGGGGATCAACAGCGCCACGCCGTTGATCGGGCCCAGGCCCGGCAGCAGGCCGACCACAGTGCCGATCAAGGTGCCACACAACGCGGTCACCAGGTTGTAGGGGGACAGCGCAACGCCGAAGCCCTGGCCCAAATAGCCAAAAGTATCCATATCAGTTCTCCAGAACGTCGAGCAGGCCGAGGGGCAGCGGAACATCCATGGCTTTATCGAACAGCAGATAAAGACCGATGGCCATCAGGCTGACGATCACCATGCTGGGCACCCAGCGGCCGCCATACAGGCGCGCCATCGGAATACCGATCAGCATGCTGCTGAGGATGAAACCCAGCGATTCGAAGGTGGTGGCAAACACGATCAACAGTGTCACGCACACGCCGATCTTGATCAGGGTTGCGCGGTCCAGCGCCGGTTCTTCCTCGGTGTGCTTGGTTGGCTGCGGGCGGAACAGCATGTAGATCAGCGCCAGGCTCATCAGCCCGAGCATCAGCAGCGGGTAGGCCCGAGGTCCCACGGGCTCGTAGGAAAAAGACGCCTGATACGGCCAGGCCATCAAGGCCAGCGCGGCGCATGCCACGAGCAGCATGGCGGCGAAAATGCGTTGTAAGAGCATTGGAAACTCCTTGGAGACTCTTGTCGGCGCGAGCTTGCTCACGAAGAACGCAAGGACGCCGCGTGTATCCAGGTAGCACGCGTCATCGTTGAAGTTTTTCGCGAGCAAGCCCGCTCCCACAGAGGCGCGATTACTGGATCAGGCCGAACTCTTTGGCCAGCACTTTGTAGTCAGCCACCTGTTTCTTCACGTAGGTGTCCAGTTCCGGGCCGGTCATGGCGAACGGGAACAGTTCGCGCTGGTCACGCAGCTTGGCAAAGTCGTCGGAGGCCAGCAGTTTGTCGAACGCGTCTTTCCACCAGGCATAGTCCGCATCGCTGACCTTTGGCCCGAGGTAGAAGCCACGCACCACTGGCCAGACGATGTCGTAGCCTTGCTCTTTGGCGGTCGGAATATTCTTCATTTCCGGCTCGTCCAGGCGCTCTTCGGAGAATACCGCCAGCAGGCGCATGTCACCGCTGAGGATATGCGGCATGGAGTCGGAGATGTCGGTGCTGCCCACCTGGATATGCCCACCGAGCAGGGCCGTGGCGATTTCGCCGCCGCCTTCGAGCGCCACGTAGCGCAGCTCGCGCGGGTTGATCCCGGCCGCCTTGGCGATCAGCGCGGTTTGCATCCAGTCCTGGCTGCCGACGGTGCCGCCGGAGCCGATGACCACGCTGCCTGGATCTTTCTTCAGGGCCTTTACCAGATCATCGAGGGTCTTGTAGGGCGAATCGGCTTTTACTGCGATGGCGCCGTAGCTGGTGCCGACTGCCGCCAGCCAACGTACGGCGCTCTCGTCGAAACGCCCGAACTTGCCCTGCGCCAGGTTCAACAGCGAACCGCTGGACCAGGCCACCAAGGTGCCGCCATCCGCCGGGCGCTGGGCGACCACCGCGTTGTACGCCACCGCGCCCACGCCGCCGGGCATGTAGGTCACGCGCATCGGCTTGCTCAGCAGCTTTTCGTTGACCAGCGCGCTTTGCGCCAGTTTGCAGGTCAGGTCAAAACCGCCGCCGGGGGAGGCCGGGGCGATGCATTCCGGGCGCTTGGGTTCGTCAGCGGCCAGCAGTTGGCCAGCGAACAGCATGCAGCCGGCGGCGAGGGCGAGTTTTCGCAATGAAAGGGTCATGGTTATCTCCGTCGTTGTTGTTATGAGTGGCTATTACCAGGCACTACTTACCAAAGCGCGACGCTGTAGCTGACCAGCAGGCGCATTTCATCCGCATCACGGGCTGAATAGTTGGAGCGATAAGTCGCGTTGCGCAGGCGCACGGCCACATCCTTGAACGTGCCGCTTTGCACCACGTACTTGATCTCGCTGTTGCGTTCCCACTCCTTGCCGGTCTCGCCGTTCTTGAGCTTGATGTTGTCACCCGAGAGGTAACGGCTCATGAAACTCAGGCCGGGAATGCCCAGCTTGGCGAAGTCATAGTCGTAGCGTGCCTGCCAGGAGCGCTCTTCAGCGCCGGCAAAGTCGTTGATCTGCACGAAGTTGACCAGGTACGGGTCGCTGCCATCCACATAGGGAAACGCGCTGTCGCCGGACATGTGCTGGTAGCCGGCGCTGAGCTTATGGCCATTGAGGGCATAGCTGAACAGGCCGTTGAGGGAGGTGTTGTCGATCTTGCCGCCACGCGCGCTGCCGGTGTCATCGCTGACGGCCAGGCGCAGGTCGGCGCCGAAGGTGCCGGGGCCCATCGGGCGCGCGGCAACCAGGCCGAGGAAGTGCTGGCGGTACACATCGTCGAGCTGGGCAAAGTGGTAGCTGCCGGTGATCTTGTCAGCGAACTTGTAGTCCACGCCGCCGAAGTTGAAGTGCTTGCCGGTGGCGCCGCTGAGGAAGCGGCTGTTCTTGTTGTTGAGGGCGATGTCCTCGTAGTTGGTATCGTCGCGGTCCTTGGCTTTGTCCAGGCGGCCGCCGGTGAAGACCAGGTTCTTGAATTCCTTGGAAGTGACCAGGCCACCGTTGAAGGTCTGCGGCAGGATGCGGCCGTCGTTGGGCTTGAGGATCGGCAGCTCGGGCATCAGTGCACCGATCTTCAGCTCGGTGGCGGAGATCTTCATTTTCCCGGTCAGGCCCAGCTTGGCGTACTCGTTGGCGGCGCGGCCGTCGTCGTGGGTGGGCAACAGGCCGGTGCCGGTGCGGTCGGGGCTGGAGTCGAGCTTGACCCCGAGCATGCCCAGCGCATCTACGCCAAAGCCCACGGTGCCGTCGGTGTAGCCCGATTGCAGGTTGAGCATGAAGCCCTGGGCCCATTCGTCGCGCTTGGATTGCTGGGCGCTGGTGCCGTCGCGAAAGTCACGGTTGAAGTACATGTTACGGGTTTCCAGGGTCGCGCTGCTGTCTTCGAAGAAGGCAGCCTGGCTAAGCGGCGAAAAGCCGGCAAAGGCAGCGGCACTGGCAAGGGCGGTGTGGGTCAGGCGGGAAAAACGCACAGGCGGGAAAGCCTGGGGCTGTGTCGACAGCATCGTTGTGCACTCCGTTATTGTTCTTATTTTGGCGAAAACGCTTCGAGGCGTTTTTCGGTCGCTACGGATCAGGTAGCGCGGCAGGCATGACCTACCGTGGCTGGATGCTAAAGGGCGAAGCTTTCACTAACCTTTCAGTTGGCTTTCAATGTTTTCGGGCTTCACAGGCCAGGCCGCGCCTGTAAACTGCCCCGCAAAGCGTGGCGCCGACCACCCCCGAACGAGGTAGAAATCCATGCGTGTCCTCCTGGTTGAAGACCATCTGCAACTGGCCGAAAGTGTCGCCCAAGCGCTCAAGAGCACGGGGTTGACTGTCGATGTGCTGCACGATGGGGTGGCTGCGGACCTGGCCTTGAGCAGTGAGGAATACGCAGTGGCCATCCTTGATGTCGGCCTTCCGCGCATGGACGGTTTTGAGGTGCTGGCGCGCTTGCGGGCGCGTGGGAAAAATCTGCCGGTGTTGATGCTGACTGCGCGCAGTGACGTGAAGGACCGCGTGCATGGCCTGAACCTGGGGGCCGATGATTATCTGGCCAAGCCATTTGAGCTGACGGAGCTGGAAGCGCGGGTCAAGGCGTTGTTGCGGCGCAGCGTCCTGGGCGGCGAGCGTCAGCAAACCTGCGGTGTGCTGGTCTATGACCTCGACACCCGCCGCTTCACGGTAGGCGGCGAGCTGATGACGTTGACCTCCCGCGAGCAAGCGGTGCTTGAAGCGCTGATCGCGCGGCCCGGCCGAGTCATGAGCAAGGAACAACTGGCCTCCCAGGTTTTTGGCCTCGACGAAGAGGCCAGCCCCGATGCCATCGAAATCTACGTACACCGCCTGCGCAAGAAACTCGATGGCCAACCCATCGCCATCGTGACCTTCCGTGGCTTGGGCTACCTGCTGGAAGCCCGCGATGCATAAGCCCAGCAGCCTGCGCTGGCGGTTGCTGTGGAACCTGGCACTGCTCATGGTGCTGTTGATGCTCGCCAGCGGCATGAGTGCCTACTGGAACGGTCGCGAAGCCGCCGACACCGCCTATGACCGCACGCTGCTGGCCTCGGCACGCACCATTGCCGCCGGCTTGACCCAGGTGGATGGCACCCTCAGCGCCAATGTGCCGTATGTGGCCCTGGACACCTTTGCCTACGACAGCGCCGGTCGCATCTATTACCAGGTCAATGACATCGACCAGAAGCTGATCTCCGGTTATGAAAACCTCCCCGGCCCGCCACCCGGCACGCCGCGTACCGACGATTACCCGGCGTTGGCGCGCTTCTATAACGCCACGTACCAGGGCCAGCCCGTGCGTGTGGTCAGCCTGCTCAAGGCTGTCTCCGAGCCGAACATGAACGGCATGGCGGAAATTCGCGTGGCCGAGACCGATGAAGCCCGGGTCAGCATGGCCCGCAGCCTGATGGCCGACACCTTGCTGCGCCTGGGCATGCTCGGCATTGGCGCGTTGCTACTGGTGTGGTTTGCCGTGAGTGCGGCGCTGCGCCCGTTGGAGCGCCTGCGTACGGCCGTGGAAGAGCGCCAGCCCGATGATTTGCGGCCGTTACCGTTGGTGGAAGTGCAGCTTGAGTTTGGCCCGCTGGTGCGCTCGCTCAACCATTTCACCGAACGCTTGCGCGGGCAGTTCGAGCGCCAGGCGCAGTTTATTGCCGACGCCGCCCATGAACTGCGGACCCCTTTGGCGGCGCTCAAGGCCCGCCTTGAACTGGGCCTGCGCAGCGACGCCCCTGCGACCTGGCGTAGCACTCTGGAAAGCGCGGCCCAAGGCACCGACCGCCTGACCCATCTGGCCAATCAATTGCTGTCGTTGGCCCGTATTGAAAACGGCGCGCGGGCGATTGCCGAAGGCGGCGCGCAGTTGCTGGACCTCAGCCAATTGGCCCGTGAACTGGGTATGGCGATGGCGCCGTTGGCCCATGCGCGTGGGGTTGCATTGGCCTTGGAGGCGGATGAGCCGGTGTGGTTGCGCGGTGAACCGACGTTGCTCAATGAGCTGCTCAGCAACCTGGTGGATAACGCCCTGGCCCATACGCCTCCCGGCGGCAATGTGATCCTGCGGGTCACGGCGCCGGCGGTACTGGAAGTGGAAGACGATGGCCCTGGCATCCCGCTGGATGAACGGGATCGGGTGTTCGAACGCTTCTATCGACGTAGCCAACAGGGCATGGGGTCCGGCCTGGGGCTGGCGATTGTCGGCGAGATCTGTCGGGCGCACCTGGCGCAGATCAGTTTGCACGACGGGGAGCAGGCAGGGTTGAAGGTGCGGGTGAGTTTTATCGCCGGTTGATCAATCAAACATCGAGCGCGCTTCATCGAGCTCGGCGCGCAAGGCATCGCTGTAAGGATCGACTTGCAGCTTTTTCATCGCCGGTACGCTGGAGATGGGAACGTCGGCCAGGGGATGATCGGTACCGCGGTAGCAGTACAGCACCGCGACTTGGACGATGTCGACGTAATCGAGGTGGGCAGAGTCGCGCTCCAGGTCCAGGTATTGGCCGGGCAGTTTTGCCAGCATCTCCGGGAAGTCCCACCGACCGAGGAGTTTGTCCCCCAGTTGCGGGTGGATGCTGTCAATCACGTGGTTAAGGCTGACCGGGTCTGAGAGCAACTCGTAGTGGTCTTCGGCGTAGGTCAGGATCGGCAGCACGCCGATCTGGTGGACCAGGCCACCCAAGGCCGCCTGGTCTGGCTTGAGCTGGCTGTGGTTGCGGCACAAGGCATAGCTGACACCGGCCACTTCCAGGCTGCGGCGCCATACGTCGCGCATTTTCTGTTCAACCACATCGGAGCGGGCGTGGAAGATCTGTTCCATCACCAGGCCGATAGCCAGGTTGCTGCTGTAGTTGGTGCCCAGCCGAGTGATGGCTGTGTGAAGGTCGGTCACTTCCTGGGTCGCGCGCAGCAGCGGGCTGTTGACCACTTTGATCAGGCGTGCCGACAGCGCGGTGTCGCGACCGATCACCTTGCTCAAGTGGCTGATGCTGATTTCCGGGTCTTCAGCGGCCTGACGAATGTTCAGGGCCACTTCCGGTAATGTCGGCAGAACCAGGTCATCGTTGTCGATGGCCTTCACCAAAGCCTGTTGGACTTTTTCCTCCAGCTTGTTCATTCATGCTCTCTAGGGTGTTGCAAAAGGGTACGGCGATCAGCGCTGGATCTCTCGATCCCGGTCGAGTAGGTAAGGCAGATCAAGCAGTTGCAAACCGGGGCCTTCCAGTGTGCCTACATGAACATCGCCACTCTCGGCTGCTTCGGCTTGCAACACGGCCAGAAGTTCAATCCCCTGGTGTGCTTTTGCTGCGATTACCACTTCGCCGATCGCACTGGTGTGGCTGGGGGCAAACAGTGGAGTGCCTGGCTCGGGCAGTTCAGCGGCATCCAGGCTCAGGCGGTACAGGCGGCGCTTGAGCTTGCCCAGGTACTGCATGCGCGCGACGATTTCCTGGCCGGTGTAGCAGCCTTTCTTGAAGCTGACGCCGCCAACGGCTTGCAGATTGAGCATCTGTGGAATGAACAGTTCGCGGGTTTGCGCCATCACCTGGCCGATACCGGCGCGGACCTGGCCCAGCAGCCATTCATTCAAGGCTGATTCTTTCAATTGAGCGCTCAATTGGCTGCGCACGGCTTCTGCCTGCTCGGCAGGTACCCAGAGCTCAGCGCGGCCGGGTGAGACGCGAATGGCGATCAGCGCTTCGGTACGCGCCACGCTATCGGTCTCGGTGGGCAGCACCAGGCCCAGGCTGGCGAGGGCCGCGTCTGCATCCGACAGGCCGAACCGTACCCAGGCGGCACTTTCGTCGGTGAGCTTGGATTTTGAGAACACCGCGTACTTTTTCAAGTCCGCCAGTTGCGGCTCCAGCAGCTCGGTCGCCATGGCCAGCAACACCCCGTCACCTTGCAACAGGATGCGGAAGCTCGACTGCATGCGCCCTTTTTGGGTGCAGCGCGCGCCGAGGCTGGCCTGGGTGTCGCTCAGGTAATTGAGGTTGCAGGTCAGTTGTCCCTGCAGGAACTTGGCAGCGTCGGAGCCGCGGACGGCGAGAACGCCTTCGTGGGACAGGGGGCAGAAAAAAGCAGAGTCAGCCATGGGTCATCGCAGGTCAAAAAGTCATGGGTGCATCATAGAGGGGCGCCCGGCAAATGGATAGTTTCTGTAAGGGCGACCAAAGCCGACTGTTCCGGTGCCGTCGGGCCTGTATACTTGCGCTCTATTTGAGGAGCGCTCCATGGTCGAAGATGTAGAACTCAATCGCCTCTACTGGCACAGCCGCCGCGGCATGCTTGAACTGGATGTGTTGCTGGTGCCATTCGTCAAAGAGGTTTACGCCACTCTCAACGAGGTGGATCGCGCCTGTTACGTGCGGCTGCTGGAATGCGAAGACCAGGACATGTTCGGCTGGTTCATGGAGCGCGCAGAGTCCGAAGACCCGGAACTGCAACGCATGGTTCGGATGATCCTGGACCGTGTCCAGCCCAAGTAATCGCTTTGAATGCCGCTGGCAGGCCTCACGGCTGATGCTGGCGGTGTATCTCCTGGCCCAGCTGTTCGCGTTGGGTGCCTTGCTCGTTATCGACCTACCGTTCTCCAGCCTGGCTGGCTTGCTGTGCCTGGCGCATGGGGCTTGGGTTGTGCCGCGCCATATCCTGCTGACACACCGTTCGTCGATTCGTGGCCTGCGCCGCGACGAAGACGGCTGGCAGTTGTGGAGCGCGGCGCGAGGCTGGCACAGCGTACAGTTGCGCCCGGACAGCCTGGCCTTACCGCTGATCGTGGTGTTGCGCTATCGCGTGCAGGGGGAGTGGCGAGTCCGTTCGACCTGCGTGCCGAGGGATTCGCAGGGCGCCGATGTGCACCGGCGCCTGCGCGTTCGCTTGAAATTCAGCCGCCGTAGGTGGTTGGCACCAGGATAGTGTCGCGGGCCTCGGGCAGCATCTGTGGGTAGTCGAGGGTGTAGTGCAGGCCCCGGCTTTCCTTGCGTTCCATGGCCGAGCGGATCATCAGTTCCGCAACCTGGGCCAGGTTGCGCAATTCGATCAGGTCACGGCTGACCTTATAGTTGCTGTAGAACTCATCGATCTCATCCAGCAGCAGGCGCACCCGGTGTTGAGCCCTTTGCAGGCGCTTGTTGGTGCGCACGATCCCCACGTAGTCCCACATGAAGCGCCGCAGCTCGTCCCAGTTGTGGGCGATGATCACGTCTTCATCCGAATCGGTAACCTGGCTGGCGTCCCAACGGGGCAGGGCGGCGGGCACAGGAATGCGCGGCAGTTGGTCCAGAATGTCCGCCGCGGCCGAGCGTGCGTAGACGAAGCATTCGAGCAGCGAGTTGCTGGCCATGCGGTTGGCGCCGTGCAGGCCGGTGAAGCTGGTTTCGCCGATCGCGTACAAGCCAGGTACGTCGGTGCGGCCATGTTGGTCGACCACCACGCCGCCGCAGGTGTAGTGCGCGGCCGGCACTACCGGGATCGGGCCCTTGGTGATGTCGATGTTGAAGGCCAGGCAGCGCTCGTAGACCGTTGGGAAGTGGGTCTTGATGAAGGCTTCGGGCTTGTGGCTGATATCGAGATAGACGCAGTCGATGCCCAGGCGCTTCATTTCATGGTCGATGGCGCGGGCGACGATATCCCGCGGCGCCAGCTCGGCGCGCGGGTCAAAGCGTTGCATGAAGCGCTCGCCATTCGGCAGTTTCAGGTGGGCGCCTTCGCCGCGCAGAGCCTCGGTGATCAGGAAACTCTTGGCCTGCGGGTGATACAGGCAGGTGGGGTGGAACTGGTTGAATTCCAGGTTGGCCACCCGGCAGCCTGAGCGCCAGGCCATGGCAATGCCATCGCCGCAGGCCCCGTCGGGGTTGCTGGTATAGAGGTATACCTTGGCCGCGCCACCCGAGGCGAGGATGGTGAAACGCGCGCCGTAGGTATCGACTTCGCCGCTGGTGCGGTTGAGTACGTAGGCGCCGAGGCAGCGTTCGCCTTCCAGGCCCAGGCGTTTTTCGGTGATCAGGTCGACGGCGACGCGTTGCTCGAGCAATTCGATGTTGGGGCGTTGGCGGGCCTGGTCGAGCAGGGTCTTGAAGATTGCAGCGCCGGTGGCATCGGCCGCATGAATGATGCGTCGATGGCTGTGGCCGCCTTCGCGGGTCAGGTGGAATTCGAAACCACCGTCGTCGCTCCCCGCGTGTTCATCGCGGGTGAACGGCACGCCCTGGTCGATCAGCCATTGGATCGCTTCGCGGCTGTGCTCGACGGTGAACCGCACCGCGTCTTCGTTGCACAAGCCGGCGCCCGCGTTGAGGGTGTCTTCGACGTGGGATTGCACTGTGTCGGTGTCGTCCAATACCGCGGCGACACCGCCCTGGGCCCAGAATGTCGAGCCGTTGGCCAGGTCGCCTTTGCTCAGTACGGCAATGCGCAGGTGGCTGGGGAGGGTCAGTGCAAGGCTCAGGCCGGCCGCGCCGCTACCGATCACCAGGACATCGTGTTGAAACTGTTGGCTCATTGGAAGGATTCCGCAAAAAGCGATCCGAAGGATTGGCGCAAACAGGACGCCTGGATCGGCGAATCAAAGGGGCACACGGGCTACTAGTATATAGAGGGGGGGAGCGGCACAATAGCCGCGCATTCGTGGCAATGTGAGATTACGGTGCACAGCCAGGGTAAAATCGGCCAGTTATTGAAACGGGAACTTTTTGCATAAGCTCCGACTCAATAGCAGGTTGCCCGGAAGCTGGGAAAACGTTGAGTTTATTGGCCCGTCGGGAGCATTGGACGCGTCAGAAAACCGACGACAAGATTATTCGCGCAGTCGGCGTTGCCCGTACTGCGTTTTTCGTGTGTGCCAAATCAGTGCATGCCGGAAACTTGCTTGGAGGGGGAGAACTTTTGCGAAAAGTCCTAGTCTATGTTTGCAAGCCTGATCGTTTAGTTATGCAAGCCTCCTTCAAGTACAACGAGGAGTGTTCATGCTAACCCAGGAAGAGGATCAGCAGCTGGTCGAGCGCGTTCAACGCGGCGACAAGCGAGCTTTTGATCTGCTAGTGCTGAAATACCAGCACAAAATTCTCGGGTTGATCGTGCGGTTTGTGCACGACACCCATGAAGCGCAGGACGTTGCACAGGAAGCCTTTATCAAGGCATACCGTGCACTGGGCAATTTTCGCGGTGATAGTGCGTTTTACACGTGGCTATATCGCATCGCCATCAACACGGCGAAGAACTATCTGGTGTCTCGCGGACGCCGCCCACCGGATAGTGATGTAAGTTCAGAAGATGCAGAATTTTACGATGGTGATCACGGCCTCAAAGATCTCGAGTCGCCGGAGCGTGCATTGCTGCGCGACGAGATCGAAGGAACCGTTCATCGCACAATTCAGCAACTGCCAGAAGATTTGCGTACGGCGTTAACTTTACGTGAATTCGATGGTCTGAGTTACGAAGACATTGCGAGCGTCATGCAGTGTCCGGTGGGGACTGTAAGGTCACGGATTTTCCGGGCCCGGGAAGCCATCGATAAAGCCTTGCAACCGTTGTTGCAGGAAAACTAAAGACAGCGGCGACAGCCAAGAGAGGAACCGCCATGAGTCGTGATGCCCTGCAGGAATCGCTGTCCGCAGTGATGGATAACGAAGCGGATGAACTGGAACTTCGTCGAGTGCTCAACGCATTTGATGATGCCGAAACCCGTGACACCTGGTCTCGTTACCAAGTTGCTCGGGCGGTGATGCACAAGGATCTCCTAATCCCTCGTCTGGATATTGCTGCGGCCGTTTCTGCTGCACTGGCTGATGAAGCCGTTCCGGCAAAAGCTGCGCGTGGACCGTGGCGTAGCCTGGGTCGTCTGGCAGTGGCTGCTTCGGTGACTGTTGCCGTATTGGCCGGTGTTCGCCTGTACAACCAGGACGAGATCGCCGGTGCCGAACTGGCCCAGCAGACCCAGCAGCCGGTCATGGCCGGTCCCCAAGTCAAGGGCCCAGCTGTACTGGCCGGCTACAAGGAAAGCTCCGAAACCACTGGCCCAATGGCCAATGGCGTTCTTCAAGGGCAATCCGGCTGGCAGGACCAGCGTCTTCCAGGCTACCTGCGCCAACACGCCCAGGAATCGGCCTTGAAAGGCACTGAAAGCGCTTTGCCATACGCTCGCGCAGCAAGCCTGGAAAACCGCTGAACCGTTAAGGAGCCCTATGCGCGCCATACCGCTCCTTACGCTTTTGCTTAGTGGCTGGTTTGCACTCCCCGCCCACGCCGATGAAGCCCAAGACTGGCTGACTCGACTTGGGCGTGCAGAGCAGCAGCAAAGCTTTCAAGGGACGTTCGTCTACGAGCGTAACGGCAGTTTCTCTACCCATGACATCTGGCATCGTGTCCAGGATGGCCAAGTCCGTGAGCGGCTTTTGCAGCTTGACGGTTCGGCTCAGGAAGTCGTGCGCGTAGATGGCCGGACACAGTGCGTCAGTGGCACATTGGTCGCAGGTCTTGGTAATTCGCGTGACGCGCCTTCGCGTACGCTTGATCCGCAAAAACTCACTCAATTCTACGAACTGGCCGTTATCGGCAAATCTCGCGTGGCCGGTCGTAATGCAGTGATTGTGTCGATCACCCCGCGCGACCAATACCGTTATGGGTTCGAGTTGCATCTGGACCGTGAGACTGCCTTGCCGCTCAAGTCCCTGCTGCTCAATGACCAGGGTCAATTACTCGAGCGCTTCCAGTTCACGCGACTGAACACTGCGGTCCTGCCAGATGACCGTGACTTGCAGCCCAGCAGCGAATGCACGCCTATTGCAGTCGTCAACAGCAAGGCGCCTGAAGTCGAGGCTACGGAGGCCTGGCACCTTGAATGGCTGCCTCCCGGATTTCAGTTGACCAGTCGCAGTACCCGTAAAGACACCCAGACCAAAGCAACCGTCGATAGCCTGATGTACGAAGATGGGCTGGCGCGTTTTTCGGTGTTTCTTGAGCCGATCAGCGACGTAAGCGTGTCGGAAACTCGTACACAGCTAGGCCCTACGGTTGCTGTGTCTCGCCGCCTGAACACGGTGGAGGGAGAAATGATGGTGACGGTCGTCGGCGAAATCCCGATTGGCACTGCCGAGCGCATCGCGCTGTCGGTACGCGGTGATAAAAAGCCAGTGACCAAGCCGTGAGTCGTTAATCTTATGTTCATCCTGACCTTTCACTCTAAGTCCCTGCCAGGTTGGTTGCCGAGAGACATGAAATGTCCGGATCAGCATTTTCACTTGCAAAAATCCCTCATGTTTTTTATAGGTCAGGGCATGTCGGCTCTGGCCTTGTTTTGTTCGCGGAACAAAGATGTCGGTCGCAGTTTCCGGCGTTTTTTGAACCCTGTCGCTCAACCCTGCTCGTCGTAACGGGAGCTGTATGTCGATACCACGTTTGAAGTCTTACCTATCCATAGTCGCCACGGTATTGGTGCTGGGTCAGGCCGTGTCCGCGCAAGCGGTCGAGCTGCCTGACTTCACTCAACTGGTTGAGCAAGCCTCGCCTGCCGTGGTGAATATCAGTACCACGCAGAAATTGCCGGATCGCAAAGTCTCGAACCAGCAGATGCCCGACCTGGAGGGCTTGCCGCCGATGCTGCGCGAGTTCTTCGAGCGTGGCATGCCGCCGCAACAGCGATCCCCCCGTGGTGGCGGTCAGCGTGAAGCGCAATCCCTGGGCTCTGGCTTCATCATTTCGCCGGATGGCTACATCCTCACCAACAACCATGTGATTGCCGACGCTGACGAGATTCTGGTGCGCCTGGCCGACCGCAGTGAGTTGAAAGCCAAGCTGGTCGGCACCGATCCTCGTTCCGACGTGGCCTTGCTGAAAATCGATGGCAAGGACCTGCCGGTGCTGAAACTGGGCAAGTCCCAGGACCTGAAGGCAGGGCAATGGGTAGTGGCAATCGGTTCGCCGTTTGGCTTTGACCATACGGTGACCCAGGGTATTGTCAGCGCCATCGGTCGCAGCCTGCCGAACGAAAACTATGTACCGTTCATCCAGACCGACGTGCCGATCAACCCGGGCAACTCCGGTGGTCCACTGTTCAACCTGAACGGCGAAGTGGTGGGGATCAACTCGCAGATCTACACCCGTTCCGGTGGGTTCATGGGCGTGTCGTTCGCCATCCCGATCGACGTGGCCATGGATGTTTCCAACCAGCTGAAAAGCGGTGGCAAGGTCAGCCGTGGCTGGTTGGGCGTAGTGATTCAGGAAGTGAACAAAGACCTGGCTGAATCCTTCGGCCTCGACAAACCGGCGGGTGCCCTGGTCGCGCAGATCCAGGATGACGGCCCTGCTGCCAAAGGCGGCCTGCAAGTGGGCGACGTGATCCTGAGCATGAATGGCCAGCCGATCATCATGTCGGCAGACCTGCCGCACCTGGTGGGCGCACTCAAGGCAGGTAGCAAGGCCAAGCTGGAAGTGATCCGTGAAGGCAAGCGCCAGAACGTTGAACTGACCGTTGGCGCGATCCCTGAAGAAGGCGCGACCCTCGACGCCCTGGGTAACACCAAGCCGGGCGCCGAACGCAGCAGCAATCGCCTGGGTATTGCCGTGGCCGAGCTGACCGATGAGCAGAAAAAGACCTTCGACCTGAAAAGCGGCGTGGTGATCAAGGAAGTCCAGGACGGCCCTGCGGCGTTGATTGGCCTGCAGCCAGGTGACGTGATTACTCACCTGAACAATCAGGCGATCGACAACACCAAGCAGTTCACCGACATCGCCAAGGCGCTGCCGAAGAACCGTACGGTATCGATGCGGGTATTGCGTCAGGGCCGTGCCAGCTTCATTACCTTCAAGCTGGCTGAGTAACACAGCCCAATAAAAAAGCCCCGCCTTCGTTCAGCGAAGGCGGGGCTTTTTTGTGGGTGATGGGTTTAACTCATCATCCCTTTGACCAGGCGTTCCTGTTCGATCAGCTCGCGCTGGCGTGCATCGATGCGGGATGACAGGGGGAAGTTGTTGCCGGCGCGGCGCTTGGCAAAGTCCAGCTGCTGGATCGCCTGCTGGAAATCGCCCACCAGTGCAAAGTACTCGGCGCGAGCCTGATGCAGGCCGATGATGTTGCCGGACAAGCCGCGCGTCTCCGCGACCTGATACCACACGTCCGGATCGTCCGGGCGGGACTTGAGCAAGCCGTCCAGGGCTTTTTCTGCATCGGCGGTGCGGTTCTGCTTGAGCAGCAAGTCAACCCGCACCTGGTTCAGCGGATAGTTGCCGGGGTACTGGGTAAGCATCCGGTCGGTCCGTTGCTGGGCATCCGGCAAGTGATTGCTGGTGATGTCCAGCTCGATTTGCGCGAGGTTGTAGGTGATGTCGTTGGGGGCCTTGGCCAGCAACGGGGCCAGGTTTTCCCTGGCTTGCTTGAGCTGGGTGCCCTTGATCTGGGCAATGGCCAGGCCATAGCGCGCCACATCGTTCTTCGGGTTCTCGTCCAACTGTGCCTGAAAGCGCTTGGCGGCCAGCCCAGGCGTGTCTTCGTATTGCAACTGCACCCGTGCGCGAATCAACTGATAGCGCAGACTGTCTTCCTTGCCACCGGGCTTGGCTTGCTCCGCGCGGTTGCGGGTGTCGGCGATCCGCGATTCGGTTACCGGGTGAGTCAGCAGGAATTCAGGGGGCTTGGCGTCGAAGCGGTATTGGCGCATCAGGCGCTCGAACATGGTCGGCATGGAGCGCGGGTCGTAACCGGCTTTTTCAAGGTTGAGGATGCCGATACGGTCGGCCTCTTGCTCATTCTGGCGAGAGAACCTTCGTTGCTCCTGGATCGCAGCGGCCTGGGTGCCGGCGATCGCGGCAATACCGGCATCGCCGGCACCTGCGGCTGCAGCAATGATGCCGCCAAGCAAGGCGGCCATCATCGGGATCTGCATGCGTTGCTGTGCTTCCACGCCTCGGGCGAAATGGCGTTGCGACAAGTGAGCCAATTCGTGAGCCAGCACTGAAGCGTACTCACCTTCGGTCTGCGCATTCAGGAACAGGCCGCCGTTGACCCCCACAATGCCGCCAGGTGCGGCAAAGGCGTTGAGCTGCGGGCTGTCGATCAGGATGAACTCCAGGCGCCGGTCATTGACCTGGCTGGTCTCCACCAGCTTGTACACGCTGGTTTCGACGTAATCCTTGAGCTGCGGGTCGTTAAGCTGTGAGACCTGGCCGCGCAGGTAAGCCAGCCAGGCACGACCCAGTTGGTATTCCTGTTGTGGCGAGACAATGGCAGAGCTGGCGTCGCCAAGTGACGGCAGGTCGTCAGCGAAGCCTGGAGAGGCCAGCAGGCAAGCCAGCGTCAGCAGGGTGGGGCGCAAGAAAGTCATGCACAGAGCCTTTGGACAAAGAGCTTACTGTAGCCGGACACTGAGCTTCGGACCAGATATTCTAAGCACCCCGAACGCTGCCCGGAGTAAAACCATGACCGACGCTGTAGCCTTTGATGCCGAACTCGATGCCAGCGGCCTCAATTGCCCGTTGCCCTTGCTCAAGGCCAAGTTGGAACTCAATCGTTTGGCCAGTGGCGCAATACTCAAGGTGATCGCCACGGACGCAGGTTCCCAGCGTGACTTTCGCACCTTTGCCAAACTGGCAGGCCACACGTTGTTGCATGAAGAAGATGCAGCCGGCGTCTACTGTTACTGGTTGCGCAAGGCCTGAGCCGTTTGCCCCCCATTGTCTGAGGTTGATTGATGTTCAAGGTGTTACGAGACTGGATTCAGCGTTACTTTTCCGATGAAGAAGCCGTGGTGCTGGCGGTCCTGCTCTTCCTCGCGTTCACCGCCGTACTCACCTTGGGCGGCATGCTCGCGCCGGTGCTGGCGGGGATGGTGCTGGCCTACCTGATGCAAGGCCTGGTTACCACCCTGGAGCGTCTGCGCTTGCCGGGCGCGGCGGCGGTGGGCTTGGTGTTTGCCTTGTTCATGGGGTTGCTGCTGGTCTTTATCGTGATCGTGGTACCGCTGTTGTGGCACCAATTGATCACCCTGTTCAACGAGCTGCCGGGCATGCTCGCCAAATGGCAGTCACTGTTGCTGCTGTTGCCGGAGCGCTATCCGCACCTGGTATCGGACGAGCAGGTGCTACAGGCCATCGAAGTGGCCCGTGGCGAGATCGGAAAATTCGGCCAATGGGCGCTTACTTTTTCCCTGTCCAGCCTGCCGCTGCTGGTCAATATCATGATCTACCTGGTGCTGGTGCCGATCCTGGTGTTCTTCTTCCTTAAAGACCGCGCAATGATCGGTCGCTGGGTCAGTGGCTACCTGCCGCGCGAGCGGGCGCTGATTACCCGGGTGGCTGAGGAGATGAACCGGCAGATTGCCAACTACATTCGGGGCAAGGTCATTGAGATCATTATCTGTGGGGGCGTGACCTACATCGCCTTTATCGCCCTGGACTTGAACTACGCAGCGCTGTTGGCCTTGCTGGTCGGCATTTCCGTGGTGGTACCGTATGTCGGCGCCGTGGTGGTGACGGTACCGGTCACATTGATCGCCCTGTTCCAGTGGGGCTGGAGCGACCAGTTCATCTACCTGATGGCGGTGTACGGGATTATCCAGACCCTGGACGGCAACGTGCTGGTGCCGCTGCTGTTCTCCGAAGCCGTCAACCTGCACCCGGTGGCAATCATCTGCGCGGTATTGTTGTTCGGCGGGTTGTGGGGATTTTGGGGGGTGTTCTTTGCGATTCCCCTGGCAACGCTGTTCAAGGCGGTGCTGGACGCGTGGCCGCGGCAGGAGCCGGTGGTGGCGCCTTTGTTATAGCGGCAGGGCGAATTGTGACGAGGGCGCTTGCTGCCTTTTTATCGGAGCTGCTTCGCAGCCCAGCGGGAGCAAGCGCCCTCGTTACAGTGGCTCGCGCTGCTGATCAGGCCTTGTTCAAAGCCTGCGCCGCCGCCAACACAGCGTCCACATGCCCCGGCACTTTCACGCCGCGCCATTCCTGACGCAGTACTCCTTCGCTATCGATCAGGAACGTGCTGCGATCCACACCCAGGTATTCCTTGCCGTATAGCTTCTTCAGCTTGATGACATCGAACAGTTGGCAAACCGCCTCGTCCTTGTCGCTGATCAGCTCAAAGGGGAATGCCTGCTTGCCCTTGAAGTTCTCGTGGGACTTCACGCTGTCGCGCGACACGCCAAACACCTCGGTGTTGGCGGCCTTGAACGCTGCGTACTGGTCACGGAAACCCTGGCCTTCAGTGGTGCAGCCCGGGGTGCTGTCCTTCGGGTAGAAGTAGATCACCACTTGCTTGCCCTTGAGGGCTTTGATGCTGAAGGTCTGGCCGCTGGTGGCCGGGGCTTCGAAATCGGCTACGGGTTTGTCGATGACTACCGCCATGGAGGGTTCCTTACATTGGGTTCTGTGGGCGCCAAGGCTCGATCAGCGCGTCAAGGTTCAAGGCATCGGCGAAGTCCAGGAACTGGTCGCGCAACCAGCTGATCTGCACGCCGGCCGGCAAGGTCACGGTGAAGGTGGCATTGAGCATGGTGCCGCCGGTTTGCGGGGCCTGGTACGTGTCGCAGGTCAGGTTCTCCAGTTCGACGTTATGGTCGATAAAGAACTGGCACAGCTCATTGACGATGTCCGAGCGATAGGCCGAGCTGACATACGCGACATAAGGCAGGGCCTGGGGACGGTTCTCCAGGGCGGCGCTGCGCACCACGTTGACGGTGAAGTCGTGCTTCTTGGCCAGGCCCGGCAGGCCAGTCTCAAGGCGCGCCAGGGCGTCCCAGGTGCCGGAGATCTGCAACACCAGCGCACTGCACTCGCCATGGCGGGTCAGGCGCGAGGTCACGACGGCGCAGCGGTTTTCATGGCTGGCGCGGCACAGGACGTTGGTCAGCTCCATGGGGTTGGCGCCGAGGGCACTGATAACAAGGAATTGTTCGCGAACTGTGGGGGTGGACATGCAGCCTTCCTAAAACGATGAGCGGTCGATACGGTGAGGGCTGTATCGATCAAAGCATGAAGGGTAGCGAAAAGCGTCGCCAAGGGATAGGAGGTGGCGTTTTCATTGCGTGATCGGCGGGTTTTTACCCCACCGCGACCTCCACTTTCGCGCAATGATGGCATTGCCCGTCGTTTAGTTGATCCAGAACGCATCCTCAGGCGGTACTTCGCTTGTACAAGCATCTTGGCGCCAGTACCATTACGGCTCTCTTTTTCCGGCAGGAGCGGTTGCATGATTGCGGGCAGTATGGTGGCACTGGTCACACCCATGGATGCACAAGGTCATCTCGACTGGGACAGCCTTGGCAAACTGGTGGACTTCCACCTGCAAGAAGGCACCAACGCCATCGTGGCGGTCGGCACCACGGGTGAATCGGCCACCCTCGATGTGGAAGAACACATCCAGGTGATCGAATTCGTGGTCAAGCGTGTCGCGGGCCGTATCGCCGTGATCGCCGGTACGGGCGCCAACTCGACGCGTGAAGCCATCGAGCTGACCAGGAACGCCAAGAAAGCCGGCGCAGATGCCTGCCTGCTGGTGACCCCGTACTACAACAGGCCGACCCAGGAAGGCCTGTACCAGCACTTCCGCACCATTGCCGAAGCCGTCGATATTCCGCAGATCCTCTACAACGTACCGGGCCGCACCGCGTGCGACATGAAGGCTGAGACCGTGATCCGCCTGTCCACCGTGCCGAACATCATCGGCATCAAGGAAGCCACCGGCGACCTGCAACGTGCCAAGGACATCCTGGCCGGCGTGCGCAGCGACTTCCTGGTGTATTCCGGTGACGACGCCACTGCAGTCGAGCTGATCCTGCTGGGCGGCAAGGGCAACATTTCCGTGACCGCCAACGTGGCCCCCCGCGCCATGAGCGACATGTGCGCAGCCGCCCTTGCTGGCGATGCCGTGACTGCCCGTGCGATCCACGAGAAGCTGATGCCACTCAACAAGACACTGTTTATCGAATCCAACCCTATTCCCGTGAAATGGGCGCTGTTCGAGATGGGCATGATGCCGGACGGTATCCGTCTGCCGCTCACCCGTCTGAGCGAAGCCTTTCACGAACCGCTGCGACAGGCCCTGCGCCAGTCCGGCGTCCTGGTTTAATTGAGGAAGCACTACGCATGAAGCGATTGGCCGGACTTTCCGCACTTGCCTTGATTATCTCCAGCACCAGTGGCTGCGGTTGGATCTGGGGCCCGGAAGGCTACTTCCGTGACCGCGGCAGCGATTACCTGGAAGCACAAGCAACCAAACCGATGCAATTGCCACCGGACGTCAATGTTGCCAAGCGCCTTGACCCGTTGCTGCCGATCCCGCGTAACGTGGCCGACGACACCACTAAGGGTGAGTACGTAGTGCCACGTCCACAGCCGATCTCGGCCGTGGCGGATGCCAGCGACTACAGCTTGCAGAAGAGCGGTGACTCGCGTTGGATCGTGGCGCAGCGCCCACCTGCCGAAGTCTGGCCGGTGGCCGTGCAGTTCTTCCAGGACAACGGTTTCCGCATCGACGAGCAGCGCCCGCAGACCGGTGAGTTCACCACCGCATGGCAGCAAGGCAGCGAGCTGTCCGCCAACATGGCCAAGCGCCTGCAGGCCGGTGGCGTCGCGGCTGACAGCGAAGCCCGTGTGCGTGTGCGCATCGAGCCTGGCGTACAGCGCAATACCAGTGAAGTCTATGTGGTCAGCGCCGAGCGTCCTGCCGGCAGCACGTCCAACGTCGAGTTCACCAACCGCTCGGTCAACACCGGCGTCGATGCCGCCTTGGTCGACGAGATGCTGGCCAGCATGAGCCGTATTTCCGAGAAGGGCGGTTCCGTTTCTCTGCTCGCGGCGCGTGATTACGACACCCCTAGCCGCGTCAGTCTCACCGAGGACGGCAGCGGCAACGTGGTGCTGAACCTGGGTGAAGACCTGGACCGTGCCTGGGCCAGTGTGGGTCGTGCTTTGGAACAAGGCCCTTGGCGCGTTGAAGACATCAACCGCAGCCTCGGCCTGTACTACATCAACGTGGCTGAAAAAGCCGAGAAGAAAGACGACGAGCCTGGTTTCTTCGGCAAGTTGTTCGGCAGCAAGCCGACCAAGGAAGAGATCGAAACCCGCGCCGAGCGTTATCAGGTTCGCCTGAGCAAGGTTGGCGAAACCGTACAAGTCACCGTCGAGAAAAACATCAACACCGTTGCGCCCGCTGAAACAGCGCGCAAAGTGTTGGGCGTGATTCAAGACAACCTGGGCTGATCCGGTGCGTTTTGCCGTTCTCGGCAGCGGTAGCCAAGGGAACGGTACGCTGGTCGCCCACGACGACACGTACGTGCTGGTTGATTGTGGTTTCTCCTTGCGGGAAACCGAGCGGCGCCTGCTGCGCCTTGGGGTTCACCCCTCGCAGCTGAGCGCGATCCTGGTGACCCACGAACATGCCGACCACGTGCATGGCGTGGGTTTGCTGTCTCGGCGCTACAATCTTCCGGTGTACCTCAGTCGCGGTACGTTGCGCGGGATGCGCAAACCCGTTGAACCCGCAGGTTTCCTGGCGGGTGGCGAGCAACTGCAGATTGGCGCGTTGAGCATCAATGTGATTGCCGTGGCGCACGACGCCCAGGAACCTACGCAGTATGTATTCAGTGATGGGGAGCGGCGCTTCGGCGTGCTCACCGACCTGGGCTCCTACTGTGCCAAGGTGCTGGACGGTTACCGGAACCTCGATGCCTTGATGATCGAGTCCAACCACTGCCGAGACCTGCTGGCTCGCGGTCACTATCCGTACTTTCTCAAGCAGCGGGTGGGTGGCGAACTGGGACATTTGAACAACCACCAGGCGGCGTACCTGGTGTACGAGTTGGGCTGGCAAGACCTGCAACACCTGGTCCTGGCCCACTTGAGCAGCAAGAACAACCTGCCGACGCTTGCCCGGCAATGTTTTGTCGACACCCTTGGGTGCGACCCGGACTGGCTGCAACTGGCCGATCAAGATTCAGGGCTCGACTGGCGACACATCGCCTAGCCCACCTCACTCAAAGCGGAGCCCATCATGGAAAAACGTGAAGAACTCTACCGCGGCAAAGCCAAGTCGGTGTACAAGACCGACGACGCCAACCGCCTGATCCTGCTGTTTCGCAACGACACCTCGGCGTTCGACGGCAAGCGCATCGAGCAACTGGATCGCAAGGGCATGGTGAACAACAAGTTCAACGCCTTCATCATGCAGAAACTCGAAGCGGCCGGCATCCCGACCCAATTCGACAAACTGCTGAGCGACAACGAGTGCCTGGTCAAGAAGCTGGACATGATCCCGGTGGAATGCGTCGTGCGTAACTACGCCGCCGGCAGCCTGGTCAAGCGCCTGGGCGTGGAAGAGGGCCTCAAGCTCAACCCTTACACGTTCGAGCTGTTCCTGAAGGACGACGCCAAGGGCGACCCGTTCATCAACGAATCCCACGTCGTGGCGTTCGGTTGGGGCACCGCTGAGCAACTGGCGCGCATGAAGGAGTTGTCCCTCAAGGTCAACGACGTGCTGAGCAAGCTGTTCGACGACGCGGGCCTGTTGCTGGTGGACTTCAAGCTGGAATTCGGTGTGTTCCACGACGGCTCTATCGTCCTGGGCGACGAATTCAGCCCGGACGGCTGCCGCCTGTGGGACAAGGACACCAAGAAGAAGATGGACAAAGACCGCTTCCGCCAGGGCCTCGGTGATGTGATCGAAGCCTACGAAGAAGTCGCCCATCGTCTCGGCGTACCGCTGTAATCGACGCAAGCATCTGATAGCACGGAAAAAAATCTCTATTCGAGCTTTGCTTCCACGAAACAGGCTGTTATGATGCGCGCCGTTGGAGAGATGCCAGAGTGGCCGAATGGGACGGATTCGAAATCCGTTGTACCTTCACCGGTACCTAGGGTTCGAATCCCTATCTCTCCGCCATTACATAGAAAAAGCCCCGTAGCTGAATAAGCTACGGGGCTTTTTCGTTTCCGGGTATTCGCTTGGCAACGGCTGAAGCACATCTATTTTTTTTGCGCCTCACCGAATAACTTTCCCCGCTGCGGTGTTCACTACTCACACCATCAGGGAATGCCCATGAACATACCGACCGACCGCTACGACCGTTGGACCCGCATCTTCCACTGGCTCACCGCTGCCGTGGTGATCTTCATGTTTGCCAGTGCCCATCTCTGGGAAAACCTGGAGAAGGGCACGCCGCTGCGCAAGGGCCTGCAATCGCTGCATATCTCGCTCGGCATTGCGATGGCGCTGTTGATTGTCGTGCGGATCGCCTGGCGATTGATTGCGGGTCATCATCCGAAGTCCGACAGTCCCCGGGCGCTTAACCTGCTGGCGAAAATGGCGCATGGTTGCCTGTACCTGTTGCTGTTGGCGCAGATCGTCCTGGGCTTTATGTTTCGCTGGGCTCAAGGCGAGCCGTTCAATTTCTTCGGGCTGTTCCCCATTCCTGCTCCCGTTGTGATTGATCACGAATGGAGGGGCGCCCTGGGTGGTCTGCATGACAATGTGGCATGGGCGATCATCCTGCTGGCGGGCCTGCATGCCGCGGCTGCGCTCTGGCATCACGTTGTCGTCGGCGACAACACGCTGCGCCGTATGTTGCCCGGGTCAGGTAATGCGCTTCAAAAGTGATGTTCGCTGTTGCACCTCCCCATCGTTACGGAGCATGACAACCATGAAAAACCGCCACGAACACCCCGTCACTTACCGCACCGCGCTGTTCTTCAGTGCTTGCCTGGCCGCCGCTTTACTCGCAGGCCCAGCTCACGCCTCCGGTGACGAATCGGCCCCGCCCAAGCCTAACTGCCCGAAAGGCCAGGTCTGGGATACCAAGAGCGGAAAATGCGTGCTGCAAACCAGCAAAGCCACTTCGGACGCCGACCGTACCGATTACGCCTACCGCCTGGCCAAAGATGGGCGCTACGACGAAGCCCTGGCATTGCTCGATACCCTGCAAAACCCGAACACCGCCAAGGCTCTCAACTATCGCGGCTATGCCACGCGCAAACTGGGGCGCACCGATGAAGGCATCGGTTATTACCTGAAGTCCGTCGCGCTCGACCCCAACTACGCGCAGGTTCGCGAGTACCTGGGCGAGGCCTATGTGATCAAAGGGCGCGTCGACCTGGCGCAAGAGCAACTGGTGAAAATCAAAGCCTTGTGCAGCACCACCTGCGAAGAGTACCAAGACCTCGCCGAAGCTATCGCCGCCGCGCCACAGGCTTGAAACCGATGAGTGAACCGACAGGGGGCAGCCATCACCAGAGAGGCTGAGTTTCGTCGCGAGCTGGGCCTGTTGTTGCCGCGTTTATGGCGATATGGGTTGGTGTTGTCGCGGCAAAAGCATCTGGCCGAAGACTTGGTGCAGGCGACCTGTGTGCGAGCATTGGAGCGTGCCGGGCAGTTCGCGGCCGGCACGCGCCTGGACCGCTGGCTGCTGTCGATCATGCATTCCATCTGGCTCAACGAGGTGCGTTCGCAACGGGTACGCCAGGGGCAGGGGTTTGTCGAGGGGGAACAGGCGTTGTCCTTCGATGGCGAGAGCCAGGCTCAGGATCAGGTATTGGCCGCGCAAGTGATCAAGCTCGTTAACGGGTTGCCTGAAGCACAGCGGGAAACAGTGTTTCTGGCGTACGTCGAAGGGCTTTCCTACAAGGAAATTGCCGAGGTGCTGCATATTCCCGTCGGGACTGTGATGAGCCGGTTGGCCGCCGCCCGCTTGAAACTGGTGCAGACCACACCCTCTACGGCCCAGCAGGATAAATCCAGCGGAGAACGGCGATGACTCAGACTAACGTACCGTCCGATGAGTGGTTGGTGGCTTATCTGGATGGCGAGCTGGAGGTGGAGCAGCGGGCGTTCATCGCCGATCAGGTCCGCACGGACCCGGTGCTGGCCGCACGCCTGGAGGCTTTGCAGTGCGCTGACTTACCCTTCAAGGCCGCCTTCGACTCGGTGCTGGGTCAAGCACCTACCGCGCGGATGCAGGCAATGCTCAACGCCTTGCCAGCGGCACAAGCCCCAGCGCTGAGTCGACGTCGCTTCCTGGCCGTAGCCGCCGGTTTTGCCGTGGCAGGCGCAGTTGCCGACCGCCTGTTCATCAGTTGGCCTCGCGCGCAATCCGCTCAAGGCTGGCGTGCCTCGGTTGCCGAATACATGGCCCTGTACACACCGCAGACCCTGGAAAACCTCAGCGCTGATCGCGCCTCTCACATCGCCCAACTCAATGGCGTGGGGGCACAATTGGGGCTGCCGTTATCTCCAGAGGCGGTAACTCTGCCCGGCGCCGAGTTCCGGCGTGCGCAGATCCTCGACTATGAAGGCGTAGTGATCGGCCAATTGACCTACCTGGATCCGCGCCATGGTCCATTGGCACTGTGTATCACCGCCAGCCAAAAGGGCGCGCAGCCCGTCGCTACCGAGCAGCGCCGAGGCATGAATGTGGTGTATTGGGCCAGCCTGTCCCACGGCTTCATGTTGATCGGGAGAAACACATTCGAGGATTTGCAGAACATGGCCAGCCGCGTCGAACGGACGTTAATAGCTTGAACCCGGTGAGCCGGCATCGTCTGCTGCACTCGCCAACCGCCCCAACAGCGACTCAATGAACACCCTTTCCGCTCGACTCATCTTCTGCTCCCGATGCCACAGCAAGTGGATATCCACATCGGCAATCCCCTCATCCGGCGGCAGCCGCCACAGCAGCCCGTTCTTCACATCTTCCGCCACCACGTGAACCGGCAGGCAGCCCAAACCAAACCCGGCGATCACCAGGCGGCGTACCTCTTCCAGGCTGGACGACGACGCCACGATCCGCCCGCTGAAGCCCTGCTGATCACGAAAGATCGTCAGCGGCGATAGCATCCCGCCGATTTGATCACTGGTGAAACTCACGAAGTTCTCCGACTGCAAATCCCCCTCTGCCAATCCGCTGCGTCCGAACAGGGCATGGTGCTGTCCGCAAAAGAACGCGTAGCGCTGGCGCAGGAACAGATGCTGCTCCAGCCGTGGCTGTGGTCGACGGTTGAGGCTCAGGCCCAGGGTGGCGGTTTTTTCCAGCAGGGCGGCGACGATGTCGGAGCTGCGCATCACCTCGACTTCCAGGTCGACCCGTGGATGTTCACGATGAAAGTCCGCGAGAAACTCATCGAAAAGGTCCGAGTTGATCCGACTGATCATCAGCAAACGCACCTTGCCGATCACTTCATCGCCAGGTTTCTGCAGGGCGTTGCTCATCTGCGAGACCTGGCCGTACATCTCGCCGGCAATGGCGAAGATCTGTTCACCGGCCTCGGTCAGTACGAAGCGCGGGCCACGGCGGGCGATGAGTTGGCAGTCGAGTTGTTCTTCCAGGCGCTTGAGGGCCTGGCTGATCGCCGGTTGGGTCAAATGCAGGCGGGCGGCGGCGCGGCTGATGCTCAGTTCCTGGCCGATCACGCGGAAGGTGCGCAGCAGGTTCCAGTCCAGGCGGTCGTTGAGCAGGGGGTGAATATCGCGACGGGGTTCGGACATGGCGCGGCTCAATAATAAGCAGGATTTATAATTGGAATAATAAATAGAAAATTGACTAATCATAGCCCCGCGACGATAAATCACCCCTGACAAGCGCCATCAGAGCGCATGCGTTCGACCTTTCTCCTGCCAAAAAAATAACCAAAGGAGCCCGCCCCATGAAGCCTTCCGCTTCGCCCCAGCCTCGCCGTGCTGCGGCCGCCGCTTTTATCGGCACCATGATCGAGTGGTACGACTTCTACATCTATGCCACCGCCGCGGCGTTGGTGTTCGGTCAGCTGTTTTTCCCTTCCGAAGACAAATTGTTCAGCACCATGGCTGCGTTCGGCACTTTTGCCGTGGGCTTTTTCGCGCGGCCGTTGGGCGGCATCGTGTTCGGGCATATCGGCGACCGCATTGGCCGCAAGAAATCCCTGGTGATCACCCTGGTCATGATGGGCGTGGTCACCGTGTGTATCGGGCTGCTGCCAACTTACGCGCAGATCGGCGTCGCGGCGCCGGTCATGCTGGTCCTGCTGCGCATCGTGCAAGGTATTGCCGTCGGTGGCGAGTGGGGCGGTGCGGTGCTGATGGCCGGTGAGCATGCGCCCAAAGGGCGGCGGAACTTCTTCGCGTCCTTTGCCCAACTGGGCAGCCCGGCAGGGTTGATCCTGTCGCTGCTGGCGTTCAGCGCGGTGACGCGTTTGCCGGAAGAAGACCTGCTCAGTTGGGGCTGGCGCCTGCCGTTCCTGGCCAGTGCCTTGCTGCTGATCGTGGGCCTGGCGATTCGCCTGGGCGTAAACGAATCCCCTGAGTTCCTCGAAGACCAGGCGCTGGCGCAAAAGGCCCGGGCGATCAAGCCCGACCAGGCCCCGGTGATCGAAGTGCTGAAAACCGCGTGGCGCCCGTTGTTGCTGTGCATTGGCGCCAACACCCTGGGCATCGCCGGCGTGTATTTCACCAACACGTTCATGATTGCCTACAGCACTCAGCAACTGGGCTTACCGCGCTCGTTGATTCTGGAGTGTTTGTTCTTCGTTGCCATCATCCAGTTCTGTGTCCAGCCGCTGGCGGCCTGGGTGGCGGAGAAGGTCGGCGCCACGCGGTTTCTCTGCGCGATGACGGTACTGGCGATGGCTTCGCCGTACCCGATGTTCGTGCTGGTGAGCAGCGGCCAGGCGCCGTTGATCATCCTCGGCATCGCCCTGGCCGTGGTGTGCATGGCCTCGTTTTATGCGGTCATCGCCGGCTTTGTCAGCGGCCTGTTTGAAACCCGTGTGCGCTATACCGCGATTTCCCTGGCCTATCAGGTGTGCGGTGCGCTGGCCGGTGGTCTGACGCCATTGATTGGCACCTGGCTGGCCCATGCCTACCAGGGCCAATGGTGGCCGATGGCGGTGTTTTACAGCCTGATCGCGGCGGTCTCGCTGGTGTGCGTATTGGCGTTATCGCGCCGCCACGCCACCGCCCACCGTCTCGAAATGGCCCCAAGTGTCTGAGGGGAGATGGGTAATGTTGAAGATTAATGGCCCGCGCCTGTGGGCCAGCCTGATGGCCATGGCTGAAGTGGGTGCGACCGCACGCGGCGGCAGTTGCCGCCTGGCCTTGAGCGCTGAGGACCAGGCCGGTCGCGAGCTGTTCAGCCACTGGTGCACTGCGGCGGGGCTGACCTTGAGCGTGGATGCCATCGGCAACCTGTTCGCCCGCCGCGCCGGGACGGAGGAGGACGCCGCCCCGGTGATGATGGGCAGCCACCTCGACACTCAGCCGGAGGGCGGGCGTTTCGACGGTGTCTACGGTGTGCTGGCTGGCCTGGAAGTGATCCGCAGCCTTGACGACCACGGTATTCAAACGCGTAAACCGTTGGAAATCGCCGTATGGACCAACGAGGAGGGCGCCCGGTTTACCCCGGCGATGCTTGGCTCGGCGGTCTTCACTGGCGCCCTGGCGTTGGACAAGGCCCTGGCCAGTGTCGACGTGGATGGCATCAGTGTGGCCGAGGCCTTGCGCGCCATCGGCTACCACGGTGAGCGCGCGTCAGGTGGTGCGGTGGATGCGTATTTCGAAGCGCATATCGAGCAAGGCCCGATCCTGGAAGACAACGCCAAGAGCATCGGCGTGGTCACTGGTGGCCAGGCGATTCGCTGGCTCGATGTGCGCGTCACCGGCATGGCGGCGCACGCTGGCACGACGCCGATGCCGCTGCGCAAGGACGCGCTGTATGGCGCTGCGCAAATGATCCAGGCGCTGGAAAGCCTGGCCAAGGATTTCGCTCCCGAGGGCCTGACGACCGTTGGTGAATTGAGCATCGCCAAATCCTCCCGTAACACCATCCCCGGGCTGCTGCATTTTAGCGTCGATCTGCGCCATCACCGCGACACCGACCTTGATGCCATGGAACAGCAGGTGCACAAACAGTTGCAGGCCATCGCCGCGCAACGTGGGCTGGACGTCACCATCAGCCCCCACTGGATCAGCCCGGCGACACCGTTCGATGCGCAATGCGTGGCCTGCGTGCAAGCCGCGGTGGACGCCTTGGGCTACAGCCAGCAGCGGATCGTCAGCGGCGCCGGTCACGACGCGATTCACCTGGCACGCTATTGCCCCACCGCAATGGTCTTCATCCCCTGCGTCGGCGGCCTCAGCCACAACGAAGCCGAAGATGTATTGCCCGAAGACGTGCGCCAGGGCACCGATGTATTGCTTAACGCCGTGTTGGCTCGCGCCGGCCAGGCCACATGACCACTCATACCTGAAGACTGGCGCCGTCCCGCTCAAACAGGGGCGCAGTGTTCATCCAGGAGCCTCTTATGCGTACGTTTTTCCACCCCGAACAGCTGCTGCACCATCCGCGCAGCTACTATTCCCGCGGCCAGATGCGCACGCCGCATGAAGTCCCCGAGCGTGCCCGCAACCTGCTGCTGGCCGCGCAAACCCTTGGCTTCGATATTCAACAACCGCAGGATTATGGACTTGAGCCCCTGCTGGCCGTCCACGGCGCGTCTTACCTGACTTTCCTCCAGCAAGCCCACGCGCTCTGGAAAGAAATCCCCGAGGACTGGGGCGACGAAGTCATGTCCAATATCTTCGTGCGCGAGCCCAACGCCCTGCGCGGCGTCCTGGCCCAGGCTGCGCGCTACCTGGCCGACGGCAGTTGCCCGGTGGGTGAACTCACCTGGCGCTCGGCGTATTGGTCAGCCCAAAGCGCCGTCGCCGCCGCCAGGGCCATCCTCGACGGGGCGCCCGCAGCCTATGCACTGTGTCGCCCGCCAGGTCATCACGCGCGCTTCGATGCGGCAGGCGGTTTCTGCTACATCAATAACGCGGCCGTCGCGGCACAGGCGTTGCGCGAAGGCTTCCAGCGCGTCGCCATCCTCGACACCGACATGCACCACGGCCAGGGCATCCAGGAGATTTTCTACGACCGCGACGACGTGCTCTACGTGTCGATCCACGGCGACCCCACCAACTTCTACCCCGGCGTCGCCGGCTTCGCCGAAGAGCGTGGCAACGCCGCCGGTGAAGGCTTCAACCTCAACCTGCCTATGGCGCACGGTGCCAGCGAGGCGGTGTTTTTTGCACAACTGGAGCGGGCGCTCAAGACGGTCAAAGACTTCTCGGCGCAGGTGCTGGTGTTGTCCCTGGGCTTCGATATCTACGAACTCGACCCGCAAAGCAAAGTCGCGGTGACGCGCCAGGGGTTTGCGCAGTTGGGAGCCTGCATCCGTGGGCTGGGGTTGCCCTGTGTGATCGTGCAGGAAGGGGGGTATCACCTGGAGACGCTGGACAGTAATGCCCAGGCGTTTTTCGACGGCCCACAGGCTTGGAGCATGTAATCAGGCAACTTTTCAGGAGCTGAAACTGAAACGCCTGCTGGGCTCCATGCCCCGCCGGCGTTAAGGGGTTGCCAACCAACGTGGAACTCGTTGGCAACACTTTTTTTCGTGGGGCTAAAGTACTGCCCCGGCAGGCCGAAACGCTCTCATACGATGTCATATCCCTAAAAAGAGAGCCGCCAAACATGTCCCTTCGCAGCCTGTCCATCGCCCGTCGCGCGGGCTTGGGTTTTGCCCTGATTGCCTTGCTCGTCGCCCTGTTGGGTTTTTTCGCGCTCTCGAACATGGCCAGCATTCGTGCCAGTGCGGTGCAGGTGGAAAGCGGACTGGTGCCCAAGATGCGCCTGGTGGCGGACATTCGCGAAATCATGCTGCGCATTCGTACGATTTCTTTGCGCATGGCGCTGGACCCGAACCCCGCGAGCATCCCGCAATACCGCAGCCAGATGGACACTCGTAGCCAGGACCTGGCCAAGCGGCTGGCCGACCTCAACGCGGTGATCGACACCCCCGAGGTGCGCGCGTTGTATGAGCAGTTCCAGGCCTCGCTGCGCCAATACCAGCAGGGGCTGGCCCAGTCGTTTGTCCTGGCCGACCAGCAGCAGGGCGCCGAGCTCAACAAGTTGCTGCTGGTGGACATGAAAACCGTGGTGGATGGCTCCGGAGCCCAACTCAACGCCCTGGCCGACTACTACAACGCGCAGATCAACCAGCAGGGCCAGGCGGCTGAGGCGCAGTACGGCCGTTCGCGTACGATGGTCTTCGGTTTTGTGCTGCTGGCCGCGTTGAGCACCGTGGCGCTGGCGTGGTTGCTGACGCGCAGCATCGTCGGCCCCCTGAGCCATGCAGTGCGGACCGCAGAAAACGTTGCCCGAGGCGACCTGACCCAAACGGTGGCGGTGACCGGCGACGATGAAGTGACCCGCCTGCTCGTGGCACTCCAGAGCATGCAAGCCAGCCTGCGCGGGACCTTGCAACTGATTCGCCAGTCGGCCGGTCAGTTGGCGTCTTCCGCCACCGACCTCAATGGCATCACCGACCAAAGCAGCCGCAGCCTGCAAAAACAAACCGCTGAAATCGAGCAGGCCGCCACGGCGGTCAACGAGATGACCTCGGCCGCAGATGAGGTGGCGCGCAATGCGGTGTCCACCTCCGAATCCACACGCCTGTCCAATGAAACGGCGCGCGAGGGCCAGCACCGAGTGGGCGAAACCGTCAGCGCCATTGAAGCCCTGAGCACCAACATCGGCGAAACCTCGACCCTGGTACAGAACCTCGCCGAGCAATCGCGGGATATCGGCAAGGTGCTCGACGTGATTCGCTCCATCGCCGAGCAGACCAACCTGCTGGCCCTCAATGCCGCTATCGAAGCGGCGCGGGCCGGTGAGTCCGGGCGTGGTTTTGCGGTGGTGGCGGACGAAGTGCGCGCACTGGCCCACCGTACCCAGCAATCGACCCTGGAAATCGACCAGATGGTCACCGCGATGCGCACGGGTTCCGACCAGGCACTGACATCGATGCAGTCGAGTACCCAGCGCGCCACTGACACATTGGCCCTGGCTGAAGGAGCCGGTGGTGCATTGAGCCAGATCACCGACTCCATCGACCAGATTCACCAGCGCAACCTGGTGATCGCCAGCGCCGCCGAGGAGCAGGCCCAGGTGGCCAAGGAGGTCGATCGCAACATCGTTAATATTCGCGACCTGTCTGCCCAGTCGTCTTCCGGCGCCGGGCAGATCAATGGGTCGAGCCGTGAATTGGCGCAGTTGGCGGTCGCCCTCAACGAGGCGGTGGCACGCTTTCAGCTGTAGTGACGTGCGCCGTGAGTGGCGGCGGGCAGGAAGGCGCTAATTCAGCGTCGGTTCTTCCTCGATCTTTATATTGACCGCTTGCCACTCACCCCCCGGCCCCCGTTCCAATTCGTAGCTGACGATTTGCCCCTCGCGCAGCACTCGACCGCCCTGGGCGGTGCTGCTACGAAAGAACACGTCTTGCGTATCATGGACGGCAGTTTCGCTGCTGATGAAAATTGCAGTCTGTGGAGTTGTTCTGGACATGGCCGTTCTCCTTTTTCAGTGCAATACATGGCCCGTGGTGGGCGGGGTGAAGCGGTCATCCAACGGTTTATCAACCGACCACTTGGACTTTGTCGGCCTGCATGCCTTTTTGCCCTTGCACCGCTTCGAAGCTGACTTTCTGTCCTTCTTTCAATGACTTGAATCCAGTGCCTTCAATCGCCCTGAAGTGTACGAACAGGTCGGGCCCATCATCCGGAGTGATAAACCCATAGCCTTTTTCATCGTTGAACCACTTCACCGTGCCGTTCTGTCTGTTGCTCATTGTTCGTACCCTCTAAACCCTTGTGTCCTGATGCGCGCCGATGCAACGCGACATACTTAATAAAAGCCCCGCGCCTGCCAGTCGTCAACACGGCGCGAGACCAACGGTACTGTCATTTCTGACAGGTTTTCAGGCCGTCAAAGCGCGCCATACTGCGCAGTTTCATGCTGAAGACCCGCAGTGTTCGGGCGGCCGTCCGCTCGCGCATGGCGCCCTGTCGTCGCCCATACGATAATGCCGGCATTCCGATTCCCACTGGCCATCCTCCGTGATCATCAATTTCGACCTCAACGACCTCCAAGCCTTCCGCGCCGTGGTAGACAAGGGCAGTTTTCGCGCCGCCGCCGAGGCCATCCGGATTTCGCAGCCGGCCCTCAGCCGCCGTATCGAAAAGCTTGAATCCGCCCTCGATGTGAAGCTGTTCGAACGCACCACGCGCCGGGTCAGCCTGACCATGGTCGGGCGTGCATTCCTGCCTCAGGTCGAGCGCATGCTCGACGACCTCGACATTGCCCTGATGGGCATCAGTAACGTGGCGTCCACGCGCATGGGCGACGTCACCATCGCCTGCGTGCCGTCTACGGCGTATTACTTCATGCCCCACGTGATTTCCGAGTTCCACAAGCTGTACCCGAAGATTCGCCTGCGGGTGCTGGACGCCAGTGCCGGTGAGGTGTGCAGCGCAGTGGGGAGTGGCGAGGCGGATTTTGGCGTGAGTTTCAGCGGCAGCCTGGCCGATGAAGTGGAATTCGAGTTGCTGATGCAGGAGCGCTATGTACTGGCGTGTCGTCGGGACCACCCGTTGGCCGGACGCGACAGCGTGACCTGGGCCGAGGCCTACGAGCACGACTACATCACGGTGGACAAGACGTCGGGCAACCGCGCCCTGCTGGACCAGGCCTTGCACGGCGTGCGGGTGAAAAAACCGAGCGTCTGCGAGACACACCACGTGACCACGATGATCGGCTTGGTAGAGGCGGGGCTGGGGGTGGCGATGGTGCCGTCGATCGCCATGCCGGCGGGCGAACACCCGATTCTGGTGAGTGTGCCGCTGGTCGAGCCGCCGGTGATGCGCAACGTGGGCTTGATCAAGCGTCGCGGGCGGACATTGCCGCCCGCGGCGCTGGAGTTGGAGCGGTTGGTGCGGGAGATGCCGTTTCGGTCAGCGTGACACCGAGTCCAGGCCGGTGGATTGCACCAGCGGTTGTGCCTCGGGCGAGGCCAGGTACTGCAACAGTGCCTTGGCCTGGGCCGGGTGTTCGGCGTTAACCGGAATGCCCGCCGCAAAGCGTGTCACCGACTGCACGTCTTCCGGGATCTTGCCCACGTAAGTCACCCCCGGCACCGGCAACAGTTCCGCGACCTGTTGCAAGCCCACCTCGTATTCACCCTTGGCAACCTTCTCGGCCACCGGGATGCGTTCGATCATGCTGCCCTTGGCGGGCATGCCGAGTTTCTTGAACAGCTCCTTCTCGACATACACACCGCTGGCGCTGTCCGAATACGCTATGGACTTGGCCTTGAGCAGCACGGCCTTGAGCTCGGCGTCGGTGCCAATCGCCGGTTTCGCCGCGCCTTCTTTCACCACCAGGCCGATGCGCGAATCCGCCAATTCCACGCGGGACGCCGGGTCGACTTTGCCTTGCTTGATCAACTCATCCAGGGCGTAGCCGACCATAATCACCACGTCGGCGTGTTCGCCACGGGCCAGGCGGTTGGGAATCGCTTCCGGCGCCTTGCCCATCGAGGGGCCGAGGATCGTGTCGAGGGTATCGCCGCTCTGTTTGGCGTATTGCGGGCCCAGCAATTTATACGCCGCAGTGAAGCCACCCGAGGTCATGACCTTGAGTTCTTCGGCCTGGGCCGTCAGTGCCAGGGTGCCGAGGGCCAGGGTCGTCAGGGTCTTGAATAGCGTCTTCATCACACGGCCTCCTGCATCACTTGCCCACGGGTGTTGGCCCGGCGATACAGCGCCAGGGTCGAGCACAAGGCGCACAGCGCGGCAAACATCATCCAGTAGGCCGGGGAGGCCTTGTCTTCGGTGAGGTGGATGAACCAGGTGGAAATCGCCGGAGTGAAACCGCCAAAGAGTGCGGTCGCCAGGCTATAGGCCAGGGAGAAGCCCGCCACGCGCACTTCCACCGGCATGATTTCGGTCAGCGCCGGGATCATTGCGCCGTTGTACATGCCATAGAGGAAGGAGAACCACAGCAGGACTTCCAACATATGCGCAAAGCTTGGCGCGTTGACCACGTAGGACAACGCCGGGTAAGCAGTGAGAACCGTCAGCACGGTCATGGCGACCAGTACCGGCTTGCGGCCAAAGCGGTCGCTCAAGGTGCCGCCGATGGGCAGCCAGACAAAGTTCGACACGGCCACCAGCAAGGTCACCAGCAGTGCATCGGAGGTGCTCAGTTGCAGCACGGTCTTGCCGAAGGTCGGCGCGTACACGGTGATCAGGTAGAACGCCGTGGTGGTCATGGCGACCATCAGCATGCCGCCGATGACCACAGTCCAGTTCTTCGCCAGGGTCGCCAACACTTCGCGCATGGTGGGGCGATGTTTGCGGTTGGCGAACTCTTCGGTTTCCTCCAGGTTGCGGCGCAGCACGAAGATGAACGGGATGATCACGCAACCGAAGGCGAACGGGATACGCCAGCCCCAATCGGCCACCACGGCCGGTTCCATCCACACATTCAGGCCATAACCCAATGCGGCGGCCACCACGATGGAGATCTGTTGGCTGCCCGATTGCCAGCTGGTGTAGAAGCCCTTGCGGCCGGGCGTGGCCATTTCGGACAGGTACACCGACACACCGCCCAGTTCCGCGCCGGCCGAGAAACCTTGCAGCAGGCGGCCGACCAGTACCAGCAACGGGGCCCACAGGCCAATGCTGTGATAACCGGGCACCAACACGATCAGCAGCGTGCCGCTGGCCATGATCGACAGGGTCACGATCAACCCTTTGCGGCGACCGACGTCGTCAATGTAGGCGCCCAGAATGATCGCGCCCAATGGCCGCATCAGGAAGCCTGCGCCGAACACGGCGAAGGTCATCATTAATGACGCAAACTCATTAGCGGCGGGAAAGAACGCGGCAGCAATGTAGGTGGCATAGAAGCCGAACAGAAAGAAGTCGAACTGTTCGAGGAAGTTGCCCGAAGTCACGCGGAAAACCGCACCAATTTTCGAGCGAGCGGCGTCAGGCCGAGAAGGGCTATTCATGGTTTTGTGTCTCCAGCGTTCTTTTAAAGTGCTTGTTTCGCTTAAGACCGCGGATAGTGGCTGACACATTTAGAAATGATAAGTGAGTTATTTGGATGTATTGATGCGTGCAGATTATCAATCCGCGAGCCCGCCCCAAATGACTGCCGTGTTCTATGCTTGCAGGTGTGTCCAATTCTTACGGATGGGAGGTGGCTATGGGTAATGAACCGAAGCGTCAAGAGCAACCGGAGCGTGAGCAACCCCGGCGATACGAAGAGGAAAAACCCCAGACCTGGAAGCATCCGAACGATGGAACGGAGCTGCCCGAGCGCGATCAGGAGCGTCCGCTCAAGCCCTGATCAATGTTCGATCGAGGGCAAAAAGCAACCTTGATGGGCCATGAACTGCCTCCACGAATAGCGCTCCGTGGGGGCAGGTGTTACCTGGGTCGGGGTCTCGAATTTAACCAGCGAGGCACCGGTATCGGCATTAATCACCTCAACCCGACACCAGCCGCTGTCGGTGTCCGCAATCCCGCCTTTGAGCAGGTAACGCCCCTGGACGGCGAACTCAGTGTTGAACTCGATCACACAGCGCCGCCCGGCGCTCGCCAGGCCCGACACGATCAGGTGCAGCGCTTGGTTGGCGGCGATGTCCACGTAACCGTCGGGGCGCGAAGTGGTGCCGTGCACGGCAAATAATGCGGTTTCCTGACTCGGCGTTCCCACCCTGCCTTCCAGGCACTCATGATCCGTCGAAACGCTGACAGACAGCCCTTCGTTGTAGCTGTCGTGGGTGCTCAATTCACTTTTGACCTGTGCTCGGGGGCCGTCGAGCGGTGCCTTATAGGGCGCCATGGCCGTGCATCCGGCCAACAGCAGCGGGAGCACAACGCAGTGGATTTTCATCAGGGGGTCAGCGTCCATTCCAGAGGGTATTCATGATCAACAGGGGCCAACTCTGTGACAAGTGTGCTGTCGTGGGTTTGGGAAATTATTTGACATATTTGATTTGTGATCACATATTGTCGCCATAAGAACGACAACACAGGTTTGCCTCATGACAGATGGTCCGCTTCTCCTGCCCACCCTGCGCCAGGTGTCCCGCGATACCTTGCAAGACCAGGTCTATCGCCAGATCCGCGAAGCCTTGATGAGTGGCCGTTTCCAGCCTGGCCAGAAACTCACCATCCGTGGCCTGGCCGAAGCGCTTGGCTCCAGCCCCATGCCAGTGCGCGAAGCGCTGCAACGCCTCAGTGCCGAAAACGCCTTTGAAGTCACGGAAACCTCCCGTCTGCGCGTACGCATGATGACGGTCGAACGCCTGCGCGAAATTCGCGATGCGCGGGTCGCCCTCGAAGGGCTGCTGGCGGAAAAGGCCGTGTTGCTCCTGCAAAAGGCTGACCTCGACGAAATCACCGACCTGTGCGAGCAGATGCAGCACGCCGCCGATGAAGTCGACGTGTCGCGCTACCTGTGGACCAACTTCGCGTTCCACCGGCGCATCTACGCTGTGGCCCAGGCCGAATTGACCATGGCCGCCGTGGAAAACTTCTGGCTGCACATGGGCCCCTGCTTTGCCCTGGTCGCCCCCGATAAAGCTCACCTGCAACGCTCGATGGAGGCGCATACGCGCATCGTTGAGGCCCTGGCTGCCCGCGATGGCGCCGGTGCCCGCGCGGCGGTGACCGATGACATCATGCAGGCCGCCGACTCCCTGGCGCGCCTGCTCGTCAAGAACGACCGTTCGCGGTCGTCTGCTTCAGGAGGTAAACGGGCATGAGTGTCCTACAACGGTTGCAGCCCTATCCTGGGTTACGTGTGTTGATTTCCGGCGGGGCTGCCGGCATCGGTGAAGTCGTGGCGGCGGCGTACCTCGAAGCCGGCGCCCAGGTGCATGTGTGTGATGTCAGCGAACCGGCCCTGGCGGCCTTTCGCGATAAATACCCAGGCACCGTCGCCACGCGTGCCGACGTCAGCGAGGCCGCGCAGATCGAAGCCGTGTTCACGGTGCAGCGCGAGCAATTCGGCGGCCTGGATGTGCTGGTCAACAATGCCGGGATCGCCGGGCCCACCGGCGGGATCGATGCGATCAGCGACGCCGAATGGCAAGCCACCATCAACATCAACCTGACTGCGCAATATCGGTTTGCCCACCACGCGGTGCCGATGCTCAAGGAATCCTCCCACGGCCACCTGTTGCATATCGCCTCGGTGGCGGGGCGCCTGGGCTACGCATGGCGCACGCCGTATGCGGCGACCAAATGGGCGATTGTCGGCCTGATGAAATCCCTGGCCTCGGAGTTGGGCGAGAGTGATATCCGCGTCAACGCCTTGCTGCCTGGCATCGTCGAAGGCCCGCGCATGGACGGTGTGATTCGCGCCCGTGCCGAACAGGTCGGCGTGCCGGAAGCCGAGATGCGCCAGGAGTACCTCAACAAGATTTCCCTCAAGCGCATGGTCACCGCCGAAGACGTCGCGGCCATGGCCTTGTTTCTCTGTTCGCCCGCCGCCCGCAACGTGACCGGCCAAGCGATCAGCGTCGACGGTAACGTCGAGTACCTGTAAGCCGCACGCGCTTCGCCAAGGAAGAACCCACCGCTGCACCGGGATTTTTTTTCATAAGAATAAAAGTCGGAGAATCGTCATGCCCAAAAATCGCCCTGTGATCATTACCTGCGCCGTCACCGGCGCCATTCATACGCCGTCGATGTCGCCGCATTTGCCGATCACTGCCCAGGAAATCGCCGCCGCCGCCATCGGTGCCGCCCAAGCGGGTGCGGCCATTGTCCACCTGCATGCCCGCGACCCGCTTGACGGTCGCCCCAGCCAGGACCCGGCGCTGTTCGCTGAATTCCTGCCGCACATCAAGGCCGCCAGCGACGTGGTGATCAACATCACCACGGGTGGCGCGCCCACCATGGGCGTGGAAGAACGCCTGCAACCGGTGATGCAGTTCAAGCCGGAACTGGCCTCGCTGAACATGGGCTCGATGAACTTCGGCCTGTACGAAATGCTCAACCGCTTTACCGAGTTCAAGCACGACTGGGAACGCCCGTACCTCGAAGAAAGTGACGACCGGATCTTTCGCAATACCTTCCGCGACATCGCCCATATCCTCAATTCGTGCGCCGAGAACCGCACCCGTTTCGAGATCGAGTGCTACGACATCGGCCACCTCTACACCGCCGCGCACTTCCTGGAGCGGGGCCTGCTCAAGCCGCCGTTGTTTATCCAGTCGGTGTTCGGCCTGCGGGGCGGCATCGGTGGTCACCCCGAAGACCTGGCGCACATGCGGCGCACCGCCGACCGCCTGTTTGGCGATGACTACGTGTGGTCGATCCTCGGTGCCGGGCGTGGGCAAATTCCGCTGGCGACCATGGGCCTGTCCATGGGCAGTAACGCCCGTGTCGGCCTGGAGGATTCGTTGTGGGACGGCCCGGGCAAGTTGGCGGCGTCGAATGCCGACCAGGTGCGGCGCATTCGCACGGTGATCGAAGCCCTCGGCCATCGCGTCGCCACGCCGGATGAAGCACGGGAAATCCTCGGGCTCAAGGGGCGTGACCAGGTCAACTTCTAACCCACAACTGAGGTCGCGCCCCGGTGATATTCACCGATCCACTGTAGGAGCGAGCTTGCTCGCGAAAAACGCCAAGACACCGCGTTACACCAGGCAGCACGCGTTATCGTTGACGTTTTTCGCGAGTAAGCTCGCTCCTACAAGGGGTTACCCATCTGGGCGTGGCCTGCATCCCGCACAACAACAATAAGGGGATCACACCATGCGTATCGAAGTGCTTGTGGACGTCAAGACCACCCTGGGCGAAGGCCCGGTGTGGGACGTCGAACAACAACGGCTGTACTGGATCGACAGCGCCGACGGCCGCATCCTGCGCTGCACCGAAGACGGCCGCGAACTGCGGGCCTGGGACGTGGGCCAGAAGATCGGCTCCATGGCCCTGCGCCATACCGGCGAGGCGGCCATCGTTGCCCTGCAAAACGGCGTGCACAGCCTGGACCTGGCCAGTGGCGAACTGGCCCTGATCCAGGACCCGGAACCGCACCTGCCGAACAACCGCCTCAACGACGGCAAGGTCGACCGCCAGGGCCGCTTTGTCTTCGGCTCCATGGACACCCTGGAAGACAGCCCCAGCGCCAAGCTCTATCGCCTCGACCCCGACCTGAGCCTGCACACCCTGGACGAGGGCATCATCGTGTCCAATGGTCCGTGCTGGAGCCCGTCCGGCGAAACCTTCTACTTCTGCGACACCTGGTCCGGCGAGATCTGGGCGTATGACTACGACCTCGCCAGCGGCGCCGTGAGCAACCGACGCACCTTCGCCAAGGTCGATACCGCCGCTGGCGGCGCGGCCGACGGCTGCACCGTGGATGCCGAAGGCTGCCTGTGGCAGGCGCTGGTCTATGCCGGGCAACTGGTGCGCTACACCCCTGATGGGCAGGTCGATCGGGTGATCCCGATGCCGGTGAAAAAGGTCACCAGCCTGACCTTCGGCGGGCCGAACCTGGACACCCTGTTCGTGACCTCCATGGCCAGGCCGCCGCTGCCGCGTTTTCCGGCCGACGGTCAGCAGCGCGGTGCGTTGTTCGCGATCAGCGGGCTGGGCGTGCAAGGAATAGCCGAGCGAAGGTTCGCCAGCTAGCGCGTTTTTTCAACCAGGCACCTTCCTTCCGCAACCTTGTGTCAGTGCGCGCCCTCGCGCGCCTGGAGAGGCCCATGGCAACTTTAAAAAAAGCGTCGCTGCGCAGCATTCACCGGCATTCCTGGGTGTCGCTGCTGGTCTGCTGGATGATCTGGATCCTCAACGCCTACGACCGTGAGATCGTGTTGCGGCTGGGGCCGACCATCTCCAAGCATTTCGATTTGTCGGCTGATCAGTGGGGCACCGTGGCCACGGTGGTCATGCTCGCGCTGGCCTTGCTGGATATCCCCGGTTCGATGTGGAGCGACCGCTACGGCGGTGGTTGGAAACGTGCGCGGTTCCAGGTGCCGTTGGTGCTCGGCTACACGGCGATTTCGTTTCTGTCGGGCTTCAAAGCCTTGAGCGGCAACCTCGCGACGTTTATCGCCCTGCGTGTCGGCGTCAACCTTGGCGCCGGCTGGGGCGAGCCGGTCGGCGTGAGCAACACCGCCGAATGGTGGCCGGTGGAGCGGCGCGGGTTTGCCCTGGGCGCGCACCACACCGGTTACCCGATCGGCGCGATGCTCAGTGGCATCGTCGCCAGCTTTGTCATCACGGTGTTTGGCGAGGACAACTGGCGCTACGTGTTCTTCTTCGCTTTCGTGGTCGCGCTGCCGCTGATGATCTTTTGGGCGCGATATTCCACTGCCGAGCGCATCACCGCGCTGTACGTCGACATCGCCGCCAAAGGCATGACCCCACCGGACAACACCCCGGCCAGCCAGATCAAGGGTGATGCCTGGCGCACCTTTGTCGCCACCTTGCGCAATCGCAACATCGCCCTGACGGCGGGTAACACGATGCTCACGCAGGTGGTGTACATGGGCGTCAACATCGTGCTGCCGGCCTACCTCTACAACATCGCCGGGCTGTCGCTGGCGGAGTCGGCGGGGATGAGCGTGGTGTTCACGCTCACCGGCATTCTCGGGCAACTGGTGTGGCCGTCGCTGTCGGACATCATCGGCCGCCGTACCACCCTGATCATCTGCGGGCTGTGGATGGCGGCGAGTGTCGGCGCGTTTTACTTCGCCAACACCCTGACCCTGATCATCGTCGTGCAACTGCTGTTCGGCCTGGTGGCCAACGCGGTGTGGCCGATCTACTACGCAGTGGCCTGTGACTCGGCCGAGTCGTCGGCAACCTCCACCGCCAACGGCATCATCACCACGGCGATGTTTATCGGCGGTGGCCTGGCGCCGGTGCTGATGGGCAGCCTGATCGCCATGGGCGGCGGCTGGACCACCTTGCATGGCTACACCGTGTGTTTCTTCGTGATGGCCGGCTGCGCCCTGGGCGGTGCTGTGCTGCAACTGTTTTCCCATCGCCCGCGGGCCATGGCCGTGCAACTTCAACCCTAGAACAACATTGATGCGCCCCCCAGCCAGGCTGGCGGGGCGCCAGGAGGAACTGCCCGATGACTACCGCCACCCCGGCCCGCGAACCGCAGGCGCTGAACAAGCTGATGTTCGCCAAGCTGATGCCCTTGCTGATCATCGCCTACATCCTGAGTTTCCTCGACCGCACCAACATCGCCCTGGCCAAGCACCACCTGGACGTCGACCTGGGCATTTCCGCCGCGGCCTACGGGCTGGGGGCGGGGCTGTTTTTCCTCACGTATGCCCTGTCGGAAATCCCCAGCAACCTGATCATGCACAAAGTCGGCGCGCGGTTCTGGATCGCCCGCATCATGGTGACCTGGGGCCTGATCTCGGCGGCCATGGCGTTTGTGCAGGGCGAGACCTCGTTCTACGTGTTGCGCCTGCTGCTGGGCATCGCCGAAGCCGGTTTGTTTCCCGGCGTCATGCTCTATCTGACGTACTGGTTCAACCGTGAACAGCGGGCGCGGGCCACTGGCTATTTCCTGCTCGGCGTGTGCTTTGCCAACATCATCGGCGGCCCGGTGGGCGCGGCGTTGATGCGCATGGACGGCCTGCTCGGCTGGCACGGCTGGCAGTGGATGTTCCTGCTCGAAGGCTTACCGGCGGTGGCATTTGCCTGGGTGGTATGGCGCAAGTTGCCGGACCGTCCGAGCAAGGCCCCGTGGTTGACGGCGGACGAGGCGCGCGGGATCGAACAGCGTATTGCCCAAGAAACGGAAGAGGGCGCCGGCGAAGGCGGGCACTCGTTGAAAAACTGGCTGACCCCACAAATCCTGCTGGCGATCTTTGTGTATTTTTGCCATCAGATCACCGTCTACACCGTGATCTTTTTCCTGCCGAGCATCATCAGTAAATACGGTGAACTGAGCACCATGAGCGTCGGCCTGCTGACCTCGTTGCCGTGGATCGCGGCGGCACTCGGCGCGGTACTGATCCCGCGGTTTGCCACCACGCCGGGGCGTTGTCGTCGACTGTTGGTCACGGGGTTGCTGACCATGGCGCTGGGCCTGGGCATTGCGTCGGTGTCGGGGCCGGTCTTCAGCCTGTTGGGCTTCTGCCTGTCGGCGGTGATGTTTTTCGTGGTGCAGTCGATCGTGTTTCTCTACCCGGCGTCGCGGCTCAAGGGCGTGGCGCTGGCCGGTGGCCTCGGGTTCGTCAATGCCTGTGGCCTGCTGGGCGGGTTTGTCGGGCCTTCGGTGATGGGGGCGATCGAGATGAGTACCGGCAACGCGATGAACGGTTTGAAGGTGATCGCCGTGGTGCTGGTGGTCGCCGCGCTGGCTGCGCTGCGTTTGCGTCAGGGCCAGGAGGTGTATCAGACGAGCAATGAGGTCGGAAACCCCGAAGCGAGTACCAGGTAAGCCACCACGGCTGCCAGGCATAAACCGACGAACACGCGCAGCAATGTCCTGGCAGTGGGGTGGGCGATGAACTTGATGGCCCACAGCAAAACCCCGCTGACCAGGACGCTTAAGGCGAAAATGAACAGCACGACAGTATTCCTGTGACCCTGGACTGCTGATTTATAGTCCCAAAGCCCCAGGATGAACAGTGCGCGCATAGACGCAGCTCCTCGAGCTTTCTAAACTGCGGCTTGTCGTGGGGAAAGGGCAGGCGCCGATGAATCGCAATGAATTACGCAAGGCCGACATCAACCTGATGGTGGTCTTCGAAGCACTGATGCTCGAGCGCAATGTGACGAGGGTGGCGGAGAAGCTGTTTCTCGGCCAGCCGACCATCAGTTCGGCGCTTAACCGTCTGCGGACCTTGTTCAACGACCCCCTGTTCATTCGTGTCGGCCACCGCATGGAGCCCACGGCCCGCGCCGAGGAGATCATCCAGCATCTGTCACCGGCCCTGGATTCACTGTCTTCGGCCCTGAGCCTGACCCATGATTTCGACCCATCCATCAGCACCATGACCTTTCGCATCGGCCTGTCCGATGATGTGGAGTTCGGCCTGTTGCCGCCGTTGCTGCGTGCCTTGCGCCAGGAAGCGCCGATGGTGGTGTTCGTGGTGCAGCACGTGGACTACTGGCGTATCCCCGACCTGCTGGCCTCCGGCGATATCACCGTCGGCATCACCCAGACCCGTGGCCTGCCGGCCAACGCCAAGCGCAAGCTGCTGCGCCATATCCGCCCACGCCTGCTGCGTGCCGACGCTTCTGACAGGCCGCTGACCCTCGATGAATATTGCGCGCGGCCCCATGTGCTGGTGTCCCACACCGCCAACGTGTCGGGGTTCGCCGATGAGTGGCTGGCGGAAATCGGCCGCAAGCGCCATGTGGTGCTGTCGGTGCCGCAATACAGCGCGCTGCCTGCACTGCTGGCCGGTACTGACCTGATCGCCAGCCTGCCGGACTACACCGCCGAAGCCATGGCCGTGTCCGGCAACCTGTTCTGTGAGCCGTTCCCGTTCGAGACGCCGACCCTGGACTTGTCCATGGTCTGGCTCAGCCATGTGGACACCGACCCGGCCGAGCGTTGGGTGCGTTCGCGGCTGGAGGCGTTCATGAGTGATCGCGGCCTGGGGAAGAAGGCCTGAGGCTTTTATCCGTGGTATATCTACGAACCTTCCTACGAATGACTCGGAGTCATCCATGCCACACCTGAACCTGGAATACACCGCCAACCTGACCAACCTGGCCGTCGAGAAGACCCTGTTGCGGCTCAACAATGTGCTGATGGCGTCCGGGCAGTTCGGTTCCGAGTTCGATATCAAAAGCCGCGCCGTGAAGGTCGAGAGTTTTCAGGTGGGTACCTCCCTCAGCCCGCGCGGTTTCGTCGCGGTGAAGCTGTCGCTGCTCAGCGGGCGGTCGCCGCAGGTCAAGCAGCAATTGTCGCAAAGCCTGCTGACCGCATTGCAGGATCTGGGCGACTGGCCGGCGGATATACAGGTTCAGCTCAGCGTGCAGCTGGTCGACATGGATCGCGATTCCTACAGCAAAGTCGCTATCGGCTAACCCCCCCACAGGGGGTTAGAGTAATCCCTGGTCCGCGCACACCTTCACCACCTGTTCCCTGAACCAGGTATTGGCGCTGTCCTGCCCACTGCTTTCATTCCATTGCATATCCAGGGTGAACCCCGGCAACCCGTTGGGCGCCTCGCAATGGCCGAACACCTCCGGCTGTGCCAGCAGCTTCTGCACGCGGCGCGGCAGGGTGACGATAAAGTCGGTGCCGGTGATCATCTTCAAGGCGGCGCTGTAGCTGTTGGCCCGGGCGATCACCTGGCGCTTGTGGGCCTGGCGCGCCAGCCAGCCGTCGATCATGTTGGTGTCGGAGGTCCACGGCGTGGGGAACACATGGCGTCGTTCGACGAAGGATTGCAGGCTGAACGTCGACTCCCGGGGCGCCGCGCATTTGTCGAAAACGCACACCAGGTCGTCCTCCAGCAGCATCTGGGTCTTGAAGTCCTTGTGGGCGCGATGAAAGTGCGGGCCGAAGCAGATCACCAGGTCGAGGCGGCCTTCGCGCAGGTCATCGGCGGGGATATCGGCTTCCAGCTTCTGCACATTGACGATCACCGGCAGGTCGGCCTGGTCGAAGTTTTTCAACAGGCGCGGCAGGATCAGTTGTTCGAAATATTCCGGGGCACAGACATTGAAGGTCACCGCCTTCTGCGTCGGGTCGAAGGCCTGGCCACCGGCGTGGCACAGGTTGATGCTCTCGAGGATCTTCTGCACATGGCCGTACATGGTGGTGGCCTTGTACGTCGGACGCATGCCCGCCCGCGTGTTGATAAACAGCTCGTCTTCGAAGCTGGTGCGCAGCTTTTTCAAGCTGTAGCTCACGGTGGACTGGCTGACGAACAGCGTTTCTGACACCTCGGTAACGCTGCTCTGGTCGTAGACGGCGATAAACACCATCAAGTCCTGCATATCAAGCTTTCTGAGCAAGTTACTGTTTAGCATCCATTCCATCCGGTAAGCCTTGGCACTGTGGCAGCGCGCGACGAGGGCAAAAGCTTAACGGAACGGACGTACCAATAGAAAGCTCTGTAGGTCGTTTCTATATTTCGTGTGGGACAAATACTGTTTGCAACACGACCTCAGCGAATATGTTGTGCGTACTGCTTGGGGTTGAAGCGCGTGACGATCAGCAGCATCACCACGATCACTGCCGTCAGCGACCACCAGGCCCATTCGAAGCTGCCCAGTTGATCGCGGATCATTCCGGCGATCAGGGGGGACAGGCCGGCGATCAGGTAGCCAATGCCTTGCACAAACGCGGTGAGGCCGCCGGCGCGGCGGGGGTTGTCGAGGTGGTCCAACGACAGGATCAGGCTCATCGGGAACAGCCCGCCAATGCCCAGGCCCAGCAGGCACGGCCACAGCAGGCTGAGGTGTTGCGGGCTGATGATCAAGCCGCAGAAACCGAGGATGATCAGCACCAGCAACACGGCCACCACCCCGCGTTTGTCCTGGCGACGGTTGGCGATGGCCGGGGTGACCAGGCCGGACACCACCTCCATGGCGGTCAGGAACCCCAGCAGCAACCCGGCGTGCTGTTCACTCCAGCCTTGCTCCACGTAGTACGGCGCCAACCACGCCAGCACGCAGGTGTAGGACGCGGTGCCCAGGCCAAAAAAGACCGCCAGCAACCAGGCGCGACCATTGCCGAAAAATGATTCCTGCGGGCCGCCGCTGGCCTGGGGCAACGGCGCCAGGCCCGAGCGCTGCCCACACCAGAACACCACGGCCACCAGCGCGAGCAGCGCCCAGATGGCCAGGCCGATACGCCAGCTGCCGGTGTGTACCTGCACGAACGGCGAGAACGACGCCGCCAGCGCCGCGCCGCCCATGATGGCGGTGACGTACAGGCCCATGAACAGCGAAACGTTGTCACTGAACCGCGACTTGATCAGCGCCGGCATCAACGCCTGGATCATCGCGATACCCACGCCGGCAGCGATGGCGCTGACGATCAGTTCGAGCGCCGAATCCAGGAACAGCCGCGACACCGTCGCCAACCCAATCACCAGCAGCGACAGCACAATGCTGCGATGCTCGCCAAAACGCTTGGCCAGGCCCATGCCGAAAAACATCGCCAGGCCCATGGCCATGACCGGCAACATGGTCAGCAACGCCGCACTGCTGAAGCTCAACGGCACCTCGCCGCGAATCGACGACAACAACGGCCCCACGGCGGCCATCGATGGGCGCAGGTTAAGGGCGACGAGTACCACGCTGATCATCAGCCAAACGGCGGTGGTGGGTTTTGCCTGAACGTTTTCCATGGGCCTGCCTTGTGGGAACAAGGGCGAATCAGGCCACGCATGGGGGAGGGGGGCAAATGAGAAAGTCGCTGGGGCTATCTAAAAATTGCAGTTAACGGACACACCGCCAATCAAAATGTGAGAGGCCCACTACCTGTTTGACATAGCGCTGCAACCCCTGTGGCGAGCGGGCTTGCCCCGCGTTGGGCTGCGCAGCAGCCCCAAAACCAGCCGCCCCTGCAACGTCTGATACACCGCATTCTGCTGTATTGGGGCTGCTGCGCAGCCCAACGCGGGGCAAGCCCGCTCGCCACAATAAGCTCGCTTGCCACAACAGCCCGCTCGCCACAGGGGCTGCCGTTTGCTCTGCGCCGTCAGTGAGACCGAATCACATGCTTGATCTCCTGAAACGTCGCCAGCCCCCACGGGCCCAGCTCACGGCCGATACTGCTCTGCTTGTAACCACCCCACGCGGTTTGCGGGAAGATCACCTGCGGGGCGTTGATCCACACCATCCCGGCCTGCAAGGCATTCGCCACGCGCTCGGTGGTCTCGACGCTACGGCTGACCACGCTGGCCACCAGGCCGAACTCGCTGTCGTTGGCCAGGGCAATGGCCTCTTGCTCAGTGGCAAAAGGTCGTACACACAGCACCGGGCCGAAGATTTCTTCGTTCCACAACGCACTGTCCAATGGCACGTCGGTAAACACCGTCGGGCGAATGAAGTAGCCCTTCGCCAGATTCGCCGGGCGTTCACCGCCACACAACAAGCGCGCGCCAGCCTCAACGCCGCGCTGGATATGCCCCAGCACCCGCTGATACTGCGCACGGTTGATCAGCGCGCCCATTTCCACGTCCTCGGCAAACGGGTCGGCCACGCGAATGCTGTCAGCCCGAGCCTGCAAACGTTGCAGGAATTCATCCGCCAGGCTGTCCGCCACCAGCACGCGACTGGTGGCCGAACACATCTGCCCTGCGTTGAAAAAACCACCGCCACAGGCCAGTTCCACCGCCAGGTCGAGGTCGGCATCCGCCAGCACCAGCAATGAGGACTTACCGCCCAACTCCAGGCTCACACCCTTGATGGTTTCGGCGGCGCGTTGCATCACCTGCACGCCCACGGCGTTGCTGCCGGTGAAGGAAATCTTGGCCACGCGACGGTCTGCTGCCAGCGGCGCGCCCACGGCCAAACCGGTGCCGCAGACCAGGTTGAACACACCCGCAGGGAAGCCGGCGGCGGCAATGATTCGCGCCAGTTGCAACTCCGCCAAGGGGGTGACTTCCGACGGCTTGAGCACCACGCAGCAGCCGGCGGCGAGGGCTGGTGCGAGTTTCCAGGCGGTGGTGACCATCGGGAAATTCCACGGCACGATCAGCCCCACCACGCCGCACGGTTCGCGGCGCAGGCGGGCGCTGAAGGCATCGCTGGGCAACGCCACCGGACAGTCCTGCGCGGCATCCATCCCTTCGGCGACAGTGGCGTAATACTCGAAGGTGGCGATCACGTCGTCCACATCGATCCCCGCTTCAAACAGGGGCTTGCCGTTGTTGCTCGACTGCAACTGCATCAGGGGTTCACGTTGCTCGCTGACACCCTGGGCGACCTTGCGCAACAGGGCGCCGCGCTCGCGCCCGGTGGTTTTCGCCCAGTCGATAAACGCCGCGCTGGCGGCGTCGACCGCCTGGGTCACGGCGCGCGCGTCACCCACGCTGACCTGCGCCAGGCAGGCCTCGGTGGCCGGGTTGATCACCTCCAGCACCTCATGGCCCGCGCGCCACGCCCCATCGATATACACACCGTTCAATACCGCACTCATACCGCCACCTCGTTCATCCACAGCCCTTGGTCGATTTCAATCAGTGTCGGCCCCTCGCGATCAGCCGCGGCGCGCAAGGCCATGCGCAGCGAGGCGGGGCCTTGGATGCGTTCGGCGGCACAGCCCAGCCCCTTGGCCACGGCGACGAAGTCCGGGGTGTAGATGTCTACGCCGACCGGCTCGATGTCACGGTTGAGCATGTATTTCTTGATTTCTTCATAGCCCTGGTTATTCCACAGCAGCACGATAATCGGCGTGCGCGCTTCCACCGCGCTGGCCAGTTCCGACAGGCTGAATTGCAGCCCGCCGTCGCCGATCAGGCACACCACCGGCTGCCCATCGCCACGCCCCAGCCAGGCGCCGATGGCGGCGGGGAGGGCGTAGCCCAAGGTGCCGTAGCCGGTGGACGAATTGAACCAGCGGCGTGGGTGGTCGGGGTTCAGGGTCAGGTTGCCGCTGTACACCGGTTGGGTGGAGTCACCCACGATCACCGCGCCGGGCAGCGCTTGCAGGACCGTGTTGAGAAACACGCTTTGCGCGCGGGTGGCGGCGTCCCAGGTCGGCGTCAGGTCGGCCCACAGCCGCGTCACGCGTTGAGCGCCCCAGTCGTTGCGGCGATGCGGCAGGGGTTGGCGGTTGAGTTCGGCCAGCAAGGCGTCGGCGGCGATGTGTGCGTCGGCCACCAGGGCCACCTGGGGCGGGTAGTTGCGCACGGTCTGGTCGGGGTCGATATCGATGCGCAGCAATGCGCCGGGGATCTCGAAGCCGCCGGCGAAGGTGACGTCATAGTCGGTCTCCGCCAGCTCCGTGCCGATGGCCAGCACAACATCGGCTTCGGCAACCAGGGCGCGGGTGGCCACCAGGCTTTGCGTGGAACCGATCAACAACGGGTGGGCGCCGGGCAGCATGCCCTTGGCGTTGATCGTCAGGGCGACCGGTGCGCCGAGGGTTTCGGCCAGGCGGGTCAATGCCGGGGCGGCATCGATGGCGCCACCACCGGCCAGGATCAACGGGCGTTGGGCGGCGGCGAGCAACTGGCTCATCTGCCGGATCGCCGCCGGCGCCGCACCGGCACGCGCGATGCTGACTGGCGCGGTGCCCAGCAGCGCATCGGCGTTTTCCACCAACACATCCAACGGAATTTCGATATGCACCGGGCGCGGCCGAGCGGCCTGGAACAGTGCAAACGCGCGCGCCAGTACCGCGGGCAATTCTGCCGCCGACATCAGGGTATGGGAGAACGCCGCCACGCCGGCCATCATTGCGCCCTGGTTCGGCAGTTCATGCAGTTTGCCGCGCCCGCCGCCCAATTGGCTGCGCGATTGCACGCTGGAAATCACCAGCATCGGGATCGAGTCGGCATAGGCCTGGCCCATGGCCGTGGTGATATTGGTCATGCCGGGGCCGGTGATGATGAAACACACTCCCGGCTTGCCGCGGGTGCGCGCATAACCGTCGGCCATAAAGCCGGCACCTTGCTCATGACGCGGGGTCACGTGGCGGATGCTGGAGCGGGCCAGGCCGCGGTACAGCTCCACGGTATGTACGCCGGGGATACCAAACACCTGTTCTACGCCGTAGCGTTCCAGGAGGTGGACCAATACTTCGCCGCAGGTCGCCATTGATGTCGCTCTTGTCGGGGATTCGAGGCGGTATTGGAACGGTTGGCCCGTAGCGGTAACAATCGATAAAAAGTCATACTAGCCATGTCCCCACGTCATGGCTCAGCCCTTATGAAACGCCTCCCGCCGCTGCCCGCGTTGCATACCTTCTGGGTCACTGCACAGTGCTGCAATTTCACCCGTGCTGCCGAGCAACTGCACATCACCCAGGGCGCGGTGAGCCGACAGGTCGCCGGGCTGGAAAGCCACCTGGGTTATGCGCTGTTCCTGCGCCAGGCACGCGGCCTGAGCCTGACCGACGAAGGTCGCGAATGGTCGCTGCGCGCGCAACAGGTGTTTGGCCTGCTGGGGGATGCGGTGGAGCAGATCGGCAGCCGCCGCGCGACCCTGCAACTCAAGGCGTCCACCTGCGTGATGCGCTGGCTGTTGCCGCGCTTGATGCAATGGCAACGGGAGCGCCCGGATGTGCCGGTGGAGCTCACCACCACCGTGGCTTACACCGTGGATTTTCGCCGGGAGCGATTCGATGCGGCGGTGATCTACGCGCCCATCGCCGAGCAATCGGCCGAAGCGCGGCATTTGTTCGATGAGCAACTCACCCCGGTCTGCGCACCGGCGCTGCTCGCCGGTTTGCACACCCCGGCGGATTTACAGCAACAGGTGTTGCTGCACCCCACGCGGGATGAGCGCGATTGGGCGAGGTGGCTCAAGGCGGCGGACACACGGTTGAGCAATTTGAGCCAGGGGCATCATTTCGAGACGTTGGATTTGGCGATGAATGTTGCCTCGCAGGGCTCCGGGGTTGCGATGGGCGACAGTGCGTTGATGGGCGAGGATCTCAAGGCGGGGCGGTTGGTGATGCCGTTTGAACTGCGGGTGCCGACGGGGAAGGGGTATTACCTGGTGTATCCACCGGGAACGGTGCCGTCGGCCGGGCTCGAGGCGCTGATGGATTGGTTGGTGAGCCAGGCACAATTTCCAGAACACTGAAGGGCAATGTGGGAGGGGGCTTGCCCCCTCCCACATTCCTTGACCGAGTTGTCTCAGTAACCGACGGTAAAGCGCTGGCGCGAGTGCTTCGGTGTTTCCACTTCGTCAATCATCGCGATGGCGTAGTCGGCAAAGCTGATTGAGCTTGTACCCTCACTGCTCACCAGCAAGTCGTCCTGGCCCAGGCGGAATTTACCGGTGCGTTCGGTGCCATCGAACAAGGCCGACGGCGACAGGAACGTCCAATCCAGCTCTTTTTCCTGGCGCAGCACGTCGAGGAACGCCGCACCGGCACTGGCTTCGGCTTTGTATTCGGCAGGGAAGCCCTCGCTGTCGATCACTCGACCGCCACCCGGCAACAGCAGCGAACCCGCACCGCCCACCACCAGCAAGCGTTTTACCCCGGCTTTCTTCACCGGCTCGATCACGGCGCTGGCGGGCAGGGTGGCGAAGTGAGCCGCGCTGATGACCACGTCGCTGCCCGTGATGGCCTGTTGCAAGGCTTCGGCATCCAGTGCATCGACTTGTTTGACTGTGACGCCAGGGCGCACGGCCAGCTTGTCGATGTTGCGCGCCAGGGCGATGACGCTGTGCCCACGACGCAGTGCTTCTTCCAGCAGTTGGCTACCGGCGCGGCCGGTGGCTCCAATGATTGCGATCTTGCTCATGACGTTCTCCAGTACGGTTAAGGTTTGAAACGCTTCACCACTTCATTTCGCCCTTGGCGACCTTGGCGCTCAGGTCCAGCGAGCTTTCGTCGGCGAGGGTCGGGTAACGCTTTTTCATCGCCGCGATCAGCGCGGCGGAATCCTTGGCCTTGGCAGTCTCGGCGTCGAAGGCCTTGATGTAGTCGGCGGTGAAGGCCACCGACTTCAGCGACGGGTTACCCAGGAAGTGCCCCGGAATCACCGTGCGCGGTTTCAGGTCTTCGATGCGTTGCAGGGTGGCCAGCCAATCCTGGTGGGATTGTGCGCTTTGGGTGTCCGCCATCCACAGGTGGATGTTGTCGGCGACGACCACACCGCCGACCACGGCCTTGATCGACGGAATCCAGACAAAGCTGCGATCCGGCTGCGGGCCGTCCAGGCCGATGACCTGCAGTGACTGCCCTTCAAGGCTCAGGCTATGGCCTTTCAACACCTGCGGCACGACGGTTTTGCCTGGCTTGTCGGCGCCCATTTTCGGGCCCCAGAATGCCAGCTTGCCGGCCACGGTGGCGTTGATATGGTCGACCACCGGTTGTGGCGCGACCACCTGGGCGTCGGGGAACGCGGCGGTCAGGGTGTCAAGGCCGAAGTAGTAGTCCGGGTCGCCATGGCTGATATAGATGGTGGTCAGGTGTTTGCCGCTGGCGCGGATTTTCTGCACCAGTTGTTCGGCCTGGCCCTTGCCGAATTGCGCGTCGACGAGAATCGCGTCTTTCGCACCGCTGACCAGCACCGAGCTGACGGGGAAGATCGCCGCCTCGCCGGGGTTGTACACGTCGAGGCTCAGGTCGGCCGCCGCAGCATGGGCGGCGAAGGCCAGGGCGGCGGTGGTCAGGGTCAAGCGCTTGAGGGTCGAGAGCATCGGGCAGTCCAGTCATCGGTAAAGGATGCACAGAGCTTAGTTGCACCAAACCCAACAAAAAATGCGATGCTGGGACATAGTTTGTTTCTAAAATCGGGCAAATCATGGATCGTCTTCAAGCAATGCGCGTGTTTGTCACGGTGGTGGATTTGGGCAGCCAGTCTGCCGCGGCCGACCATCTGGACCTGTCGCGCCCGGTGGTGTCGCGCTACCTGGCCGAACTCGAAGACTGGATCGGCGCGCGCTTGCTGCACCGCACCACACGCAAGCTCAGCCTGACGGCGGCCGGGAGTGAAACCCTGCCGCGCTGCCGACAGCTGTTGGAACTGTGCAGCGACATGCAGGCCGCCGTCAGCGAGCCGGATGACGCGCCCCGGGGCCTGCTGCGCCTGAGTGTGAGCACCTCGTTCGGCCAGGCGCAACTGGCCGAAGCGATCGCCGAGTACGTCCAGCGCTACCCGTTGGTGACCGTCGACCTGCAGATGCTCGACCGCACGGTGAACCTGGTGGACGAGCGCATCGACCTGGCCATTCGCACCAGCAATGACCTGGACCCCAACCTGATCGCTCGGCGCCTGACCATCTGCCGTTCTGTGGTGTGCGCCACGCCGGCGTATCTGCGCGAACATCCGGCCCCGCAGAAAGTCGAGGACCTGGCCCGGCACAACTGCCTGACCCACTCGTACTTCGGCAAAAGCCTGTGGCATTTCGAAGAACACGGCGAACATGTATCGGTGCCGGTGCACGGCACTATCACCGCCAACGAAGCCAGCACGTTGTTACGCGTGACGCTGGCCGGGGCGGGGGTGGCGATGTTGCCCAGCTACCTGGCTGGCGATCATATCCGCCGTGGCGAGCTGGTACGCCTGTTGCCCGAGGCCGAACCGCGACACCTGAACATCTACGCGGTATATGCCTCGCGCAAACACATGCCCTCGGCGTTGCGCAGCCTCCTGGATTTCCTGGTGCAGAGGTTTCCGGAAGAGCCTTCGTGGGACAAGGGGCTCTGACGCAACATCAGCCGGTTGAATGGCGTCCAATAATGGCAACTTGCCCTGGCTGGCCTATGCTTTAAACAGCACCTTCCAATGTTGTTCAGAGGTGAGGGCCATGACCATAAAAACCAGAAAATACCTGATGATTTTTACCCTCAGCGCATTGGCCACGGCGCTGTACGGGACTGCCGCCTACCGCGTCGAGCAAACCCGTATGCAGCCGAGCTTTGCGATCAGTTGCCATCAGGATCAATGCGTTCCGCACACCGGTAGCTTCAGCGCCTTGCGTTGAAAAGCGCAGTCGGTGTGGCTGGCTGTTATTGGGGACGCTTCGCGCCCCCAGCGTAAGCGAGCCAGCTGCCAGCGTCAGGTGTGTGCCGTTTCGGACTTGAGCTGCTCGCGAAACGCCTTGGGCGAAAACCCGACACGCCGGCGAAACAGCCGGGAGAAGTTGGTCGGGTCGGAAAAACCCAATACCTCCGACATCTCATTGATCGTCATGCTGGTGTAGGTCAACAGGCGCTTGGCCTCCAGCAATTGGCGGTCATGCATGATCTGCAACGCGGGCTGCCCGCCCAATTCCCGACAGGTGCCGTTCAAGTGTGAGACCGATATCCCCAGCTTGTGAGCCAGGTCTTCGATCTTCGGGTGCTCGCGGTAGTGCTGCTCCACCAACTGGGTAAAGCGCCGAAAGTATTCACGCCCCCGTGGTGCCCGTGGGTGGCGGCGCTGGATGGCCTGGCGACTGATCCATACCAGCAGCACGCTGACCAGGGCGTGCATCATCATGTCCCGGGCCGGTTGTTCATCGGCATATTCGTCCTGCAGGCGGGCGAACAGGTTGTTGAGGTAGTCGCTGTCCTCGCTGGCCGGGTAATTGCCCAGGATCTGCAAGCCGTCCACCGCCGCGCCCAGTTGCGCTTGCAGGTGGCTGACCAGCGGCGCCGCCAAAGTCACCACGTAACCTTTCACGTCTTCGGCAAAGCGAAACCCATGCACACACAGCGGTGGCAGCACCTGCAAGGTCGCTTCGTTGAGCGTGGTGCGCTGGCCTTCGATTTCCAGTTGCGCCTGGCCTTGGTGCACGTACAGCAACTGGCACAGATCCGCATGCCGGTGGGGCTGGATTTCCCACTGGTATTCCCGACTGCGCCGAGAAATGGTTTCGCAGTGCAACAAATCAGGCGTCGGCCATTGCTGGCTTTCCCCGTAAAGCTTGAAGACCGGAATCGCGGAACTGGCAGGTTTGGTCATGGTTTCAATCCGATACTCAGGATAGTGGTTCGGTAATCGCACCGATTGGCAAAAAGCGCAGACTTTGACGCAGTTTTCACCTTCTTATAGCGGGCACTCAAGTGAAAAATGTTCGCAGCAAGACCAATGACAACTCTTTCACCTGATCCGTTCGGGTGAAGCTGGCGGGCCATAAAAATAATGAAAACGTTGAAAACCCAAGTCGCCATTATTGGCGCCGGTCCCTCCGGACTGCTACTCGGTCAACTGCTGCATAACGCCGGTATCCAAACCCTCATCCTTGAGCGCCAGAGCGCCGATTATGTGCAGGGCCGCATCCGTGCGGGGGTGCTGGAACAAGGTATGGTCGACCTGCTGCGCGAGGCGGGTGTGAGCCAGCGAATGGACGCCGAAGGGTTGGTCCATGATGGCTTCGAACTGGCGCTTGATGGCCAGCTTACCCACATCGACCTCAAGGCGCTCACCGGCGGCCAGTCGGTGATGATCTACGGCCAGACCGAAGTCACCCGCGACCTGATGGAAGCGCGTGCCGCTGGCGGTGCCATCACCCTCTACGAAGCCCGTGACGTCCAGCCCCATGACCTCAAAAGTGATCGACCCTGGCTGACCTTCGAGCATCAGGGCGAGACGTTCCGCCTGGAGTGCGATTACATCGCCGGGTGCGATGGCTACCATGGCATCGCCCGCCAATCGATCCCGGCCGAATCGTTGAAGGTGTTCGAGCGGGTCTATCCCTTTGGCTGGCTGGGTATCCTGGCCGATACGCCGCCGGTACATGCTGAACTGGTGTACGCCAAGCATCCACGCGGCTTTGCCCTGTGCAGCATGCGCTCACCGACGCGTAGCCGGTATTACCTGCAAGTGCCCGCCGACGAGCCCCTGGGTGAATGGTCGGACGAGCGTTTCTGGGATGAACTCAAGACCCGCCTGCCCAGTCACCTGGCCGAGCAGTTGGTGACCGGGCCATCGATCGAGAAAAGTATCGCGCCGCTGCGCAGTTTCGTGGTGGAACCGATGCAATACGGACGCCTGTTCTTGCTCGGGGACGCGGCCCATATCGTGCCGCCCACCGGGGCCAAGGGCCTGAACCTGGCGGCGAGCGATGTGAGCACGCTGTATCGCATTTTGCTCAAGGTGTATGGCGAGGGGCGGGTGGAGTTGCTGGAAAACTACTCGGCAATCTGCCTGCGGCGGGTGTGGAAGGCCGAGCGGTTTTCCTGGTGGATGACCTCCATGCTGCATCAGTTTCCCGAGGCGGACGGGTTCAGCCAGCGCATTGCCGAGAGCGAGCTGGCCTACTTCAGCAGTTCACAAGCCGGTCGCAGAACCATCGCCGAAAATTACGTCGGACTTCCTTACGAAGCTATCGAATAGCCTGCTATCGTATCCAGCATTCCCGCGGGCCGCCTTTTCCCGCGGGGCTTGCTCGAAGGTTCTGCCGTGACCCAGCTCAATCAGCCCGCTCCCTCCGTTCCCGCCGTGCGCAGTGTTCTCGTCTCGTTGATGATGGCGATTTTCCTCGGTGCCCTGGACCAGACCATTGTCGCCGTGTCCATGCCGGCCATCTCCGCGCGGTTCCACGACGTTGACCTGCTGGCCTGGGTGATTTCCGGCTACATGGTGGCAATGACCGTGGCGGTGCCGATCTACGGCAAGCTCGGCGACCTGTACGGGCGTCGGCCGATGATGCTGATCGGCATGGGGTTGTTCACGCTGGCGTCGCTGTTCTGCGGCATGGCGCAAAGCATGGAGCAACTGGTGCTGGCGCGGATTCTCCAGGGCATTGGCGCCGGCGGGATGATTTCGGTGAGCCAGGCGATCATCGGCGACATCATCCCGCCACGCGAGCGCGGGCGCTACCAGGGCTATTTCAGCAGCATGTACGCGGTGGCCAGCGTGGCCGGGCCGGTGTTGGGCGGCTACATGACGGAGTACCTGTCGTGGCGTTGGGTGTTCCTGATCAACCTGCCCTTGGGCGCCGGCGCCTGGTACGTGGCCCATCGCACCCTGGTGGGGCTGCCGTCGCCGCAACGCAAGCCGATCATCGATTACCTTGGCACCGTGCTGATGATCATCGGCTTGACCGCGTTGTTGCTGGGCATCACCGAAATCGGCCAAGGCCATCCGTGGCGCGATGATGATGTGCTGGGGTTGCTGGCGTGTGCACTGCTGGCGTTGAGCGTGTTTGTCTGGCATGAGCGCCGCGCGCCAGAGCCATTGCTGCCGATGCACCTGTTTGCCAACCGCAGCGCGGTGCTGTGCTGGTGCACGATTTTCTTCACCAGCTTCCAGGCCATTTCCCTGACGGTGCTGATGCCGCTGCGGTTCCAGACGGTGACCGGTTCCGGTGCTGACAGCGCGGCCCTGCACTTGCTGCCGCTGGCGATCGGCTTACCGATAGGCGCCTACTGTGCCGGGCGCATGACCTCGGTGACCGGCCGCTATAAACCGATGATCGTCAGCGGCGCGTTGCTGAGCCCCTTGGCGATTCTCGGCATGGCTTTCAGCGCGCCCCAGGCGGTGGGGGTGACAGCGCTGTTCATGCTGTTGTGCGGGATCGCCGGGGGCATGCAGTTCCCCACCTCGTTGGTGGGGGCGCAGAACTCGGTGGAACAGCATGATATCGGTGTTGCCACCAGCACCACCAACCTGTTCCGTTCCCTGGGAGGCGCGGTGGGGGTGGCCTGCATGTCGGCGCTGTTGCTGGCGCTGCTGCAGGACTCGAGCTTCGCTCACCTGGCCAGTGGCGCGCTGATGGTCGAGGGCAGCTCCGGCAACGTGCTGCTCGATGGCCTGAACGCCGCTCCAGGCCCGGCGCAGGATGCCCTGCGCGGCGACTTGGCCGTGACGTTTCGGCATTTGCTGATGGTCAGTGCGGCGGTGTCGCTGCTGGGGTTGGCGGCGGCGATTGCGATGCCGAACCGGGTGTTGCGTGGTCGTGAAGACAAGGCTAAATGACTGACGGGGCGTGGTTAAAAGGGTGGGAGCTGGTAAGTCAGTTCTTATTAAGACTTAAAAGTTTTCCCTGAACGGCCGGATTTTTGTGGTGAGTGGGTTGTTGTGGCCAGCGGGCTTGTTGTGGCGAGCGGGCTTGCCCCGCGTTGGGCTGCGCAGCAGCCCCAAAACCAACCACCCCGGCAATATCTGATACACCGCATTCTGCTGTATTGGGGCTGCTTCGCAGCCCAACGCGGGGCAAGCCCGCTCGCCACAACAAGCCCGCTTGCCACAGCCACAGGGGGCAAGCGGGACTTCTTACAGCGAATCGCATTCCAAGTCCCCTCAGGGGCTGTAGTAACCCACCGCCACCATGAAATGCCCGGTCTTGCGCACATACGCATGCTTGTGTTCGACCTTATTGGTCACCGGATTCTTCCAGCGGTATTTGTATTCACCCTGGCCCTGCTCCGCCATCATCTTCAGGATCGGCTCGCCCACCGGCTTGCCATCCGGGTCCTTGATCTTGCTGAAGTCGGTGTTGATCAGTCGCAGGTTGGTGCCATGGGCGACATAACGCTGGGTGTTCAGGTCCACGACGAACACGTAGAGATCATCTTGCAGGAAGCCACCCTGCAACGAGTTGATCGCCTTGAGCGTGCCGGCTTCATCCTTGACCAGCGCCGTCACTGCCTTGTCCCGCAGGGCCCGGGCCTGTTCCGGCGTGGCCCGCGGCAGGTAGTAACCCACCGCCACGATGCGTTCGCCCACGCGTTGGTAAAACACGTGCTTGTGCTCGACCTTGCCGTCGTTCCAGTTCTGCCAGCGGTAGTCGGCCTGCTGGATACCCTGGCCTTCCGGCACCTTGAGCGCGTCCTTGAACGACTGGCGCAAATCCGGCCCCAGCACCTCGGACACATCGCGACCGATCAAGGCCGAGGAGGGCCCGCCGCTGGCCAGCAATACGCCTTGGGTGTCGACCACGAACACGTAGCGGTCATGGTCGACAAACTCACCCTGGCGGCTGAAGGCTGCGAAGGCCTTGTCGCCATTGCTCTGGTAGTAAGCCAAGGCTTTTTCCAGCAGGGCCTTGGCGGCATGCGCGTCTTCATCCTGAGTGGTGGTGGCGTGCACCTGGCTCATACCCAACAGCAGCAGCCAGGTGATGCGCAGCAGTCCCTTCATGACCCATCCCTCATTCTTATTGATGTGACCACAGCTTAGACGGCTGTGGCTCAGGGCGCCGCCAGCCATTGATTGACGATGCCATCGTAGACCCCGGTGGCCACGCTCAGGTGCAACCACTGGTCGACGTAACTCTTCCACGCCACATCATCGCGGGGCAGCAGGAAGGCTTTCTCGCTGTACTGCATCTGCCGCTCGGGGTTGACCGCGCACAGTCCGGGCTTGAGCTTCTGCTGGTAACGCGCTTCGCTGGCGTCGGTGATCATCACGTCAGCCTTGCCCGCGAGCAGTTCGTCGAAGATCGTCACGTTGTCATGCAGGCGTATCTGCGCCTGGCCCAGGTGGGCGCGGGCGAACACTTCGTTGGTGCCGCCTGCCGGTTCGATCACCCTGACCTGGGGTTGGTTGATCTGCTCGACGGTCTGGTAGCGCTGCACGTCCGCGCAGCGCACCAGCGGAATCTTGCCGTCTACGCCGAGCGCCTGGCTGAAGAAGGCCTTTTTCTGGCGTTCCAGCGACACCGAAATGCCACCCACGGCGATGTCGCAACGTTGGGCGAGGAAGTCCGGCATCAAGGTTTTCCAGGTGGTAGGCACCCACTTGATCTGCGCATTGAGGCTCTTGGCCAGGGATTCGGCCATGGCGATATCAATGCCTTCATACCCGCCATCGGCACGCAATGAGGTGTAGGGCTTGTAGTCGCCGGTGGTGCAGACGGTCAGCGTGCCGCGCTGGAGCACGTCGTCGAGGCGCGAGGAGGGGGTGTCGGCCAGGGCGCTGGTCGTCACGCTTGCCAGTACACACAGGGCTAGAGAAGCTTTCATGCGATCTTTGTCCTCGGGGGCGTTTTTTTGTAGGCGCGAGCTGGCTCGCGAAGAACTCAAGGGCGCTGAGTTTAGCCTGGCTACTGGCGTGATCGTTAACGACCTTCGCGGGCAAGCTCGCTCTTCCAGGGCGACGCGCAGCAGGGGGGCGAATGTTTAGCCAACGCGCAACCAAACTCCGTCAAGCCTGAATTTAACCGCCTGTGCAGGCATGTGACGCTGCCGGGCATCTCCCTCACTGTGATTCACCCATGGACGGTTCCCCCGACACTTACCTCGAGACCTTGCCTGGCGCGTGTGCGCCGAGCGGTCCGACCGATGTCGAGGCGTTACCCTCCGAACTGGCTTTCTGGGCCCTGTTCCACTGCCGACATGCGCGCCCACCAGATACCCCTCTCCTACGCTGACCCTCCCCATGGATGACGCACATGTGTGCGCATCTGCCCGGCGGCGCCCGTGCGCCTGCCTGACGCAACCGTATGAGAAACCCCATGAGTGTGTTTGCCTGCCTGCACGAAGCCCAGTCTTTCCTTGAACAGCATCCGGACATCGAGATGTTCGAGCTGTTTATCCTCGACAACAACGGTGTGCCGCGCGGCAAGTTATTGCATCGCGACGAACTGCTGGCGGTGTATGAAAGCGGTCGCCCGTTGCCCAGCACGATCCTGGGCCTGACCATCAACGGCGATGACGTGGAAAATTCCGGCCTGGTGTGGGACGTCGGCGATATCGACTGTCGCGCCTACCCGATCAGCGGCAGTCTGCAACCCATGCCCTGGCGTCTGATTCCCACGGCGGCGGTGCAAGTCAGCATGCACCCCACCGAAGGTTTGCCCGCGACCGTGGCCGACCCCCGGCATTTGCTGGCCAGGGTGATCGACGGGCTCAAGGCCGACGGCTACTACCCGGTGATGGCCGCAGAGCTGGAGTTCTACCTGCTCGACCAGAAACCCGACAGCCACGGCCGCCCGCAGCCTGCACGGGATGTGGATGGCGGTCGGCCGCGCTCGACCCAGGTCTACGGCCTGCGCGAGCTGGAGCAGATCGAACCGTTTCTGGCCGACCTCTACAGCGCTTGCAAGCTGCAAGGCATTCCGGCACGCACGGCGATTTCCGAATACGCCCCGGGCCAGGTGGAGATCACCCTGGAGCATCGCTACGACGCCCTGCAAGCGATGGACGAGGCGGTGCGCTACAAACGCCTGGTCAAGGGCGTGGCCCATCAGCACGGCATGACGGCCTGCTTCATGGCCAAGCCATTCGACGACCTGGCGGGCACCGGCATGCACATGCACGTCAGCCTGGCCGACGCCGACGGCAACAACCTGTTCGCCAGCGATGCCGCCGACGGTACGCCGCTGCTGCGCCACGCCGTGGGCGGCATGCTCAGCACCTTGCTCGATTCGCTGCTGATGTTTTGCCCCAACGCCAACTCCTATCGCCGCTTCCAGACCAACAGCTATGCCCCCCTGGCCGCCACCTGGGGCGTGGATAACCGCACCGTCAGCCTGCGCGTCCCCGGCGGCCCGGCTCACTCCCGGCATATCGAACACCGCATTTGCGGCGCCGACGCCAACCCCTACCTGGCCGCTGCCGCGATCCTGGCTGGCATTCACCGTGGCCTCCGCGAACAACGCGACCCCGGCGCCCCGGTGGAAGGCAACGGCTACGCCCAGGCCCAGGAATTGCTACCCACCGACTGGCTCACCACCCTGCGCGCACTCGAAGGCTCAAGCTGGGCCCAGGAGGCGTTTGGCCGTGAGTTTCTGGGGGTGTACCTGGCGGTGAAGCGCGCCGAGTACCGGCAGTTCATGGGGGAGGTGGGAGAGCAGGATTGGCGCTGGTATCTGCATCAGGCCTGACCGGATTGACGGTAGTGGCGCCTTCGACCTTTTTTTCACGTTGCGATGGGTAAGCTGCGAATCAAGGTCGTTCACTACTGTTTCACTCATATGAGCCTGTGATGTCGTCACAACCCCTTTCTTCGATCGAGATTGAATACGCCGAACGCTGCGACCGTGAGCATGCCAGGGTCTGCGGCGACACGCGCCCGCCCGGGCTGCGTCGGCGCCTGGCATCATGGCGCGACCAGTGGTTGGTGCGCCAGGCGCTGAAAGTCGCTGGCGAGCCCGGCCTGATCCTTGACCTGGCCTGTGGCTCGGGGCGGTTCTGGCCGGTGCTGGCCGAGCACGTCAACCGGGTGATCCTGGCTTCGGACAACTCCCAGGGCATGCTCGACCATGCCTGCACCCATCACCCGGCGTCGTTGCTCAAGCGGGTCAAGACCTTCCAGGGTTCGGCGTTTTCCATCGGGTTGTCGGCAAATGCGGTGGATTGCATTTTCTGCCTGGAATTGTTTCGCCATGTACCCAACAGCGAAGCGCGCCTGGCATTGCTGAGCGAGTTTCATCGGGTCAGTCGCGATACGGTGATCGTGTCAGTGGCCTCCCGTGACCGTGTGGAGGGCGAGTTCCGCGAGGCCGGCTTTAAAGTCCTGAGCTACCAGGAGTTCCTGCCGGGCTCAAGCCTGTGGCGGGTCTACGTACTGCGCAAGAAAGGATAATTCGATTCTGTCGGACTATTCTTCACGTCCTGTCGGAGTTTTCATGGTTGCGTGTGCACTGCGGGTGCTCGCAAGTCCCCTTCGCGATATATACTGCGCGCCATTCTTCAAGGGAGAGCCGTGTGGCCATCGATATTCACTGGATCTGCGACAACGATAGCCTCGGCCAGCATTGCGCCGAATGGCAGCAGTTGCCATTCGTCGCCCTCGACACCGAATTCATGCGGGTCGATACCTTTTATCCCATTGCCGGGCTGATCCAGATTGGCGATGGCCAGCGTGCTTACCTGATCGACCCCCTGACCATCGACAATTGGCAACCCCTGGCGGCCTTGCTGGAAAACCCGGCGGTGATCAAGGTGGTCCACGCGTGCAGCGAAGACCTGGAAGTGTTGCTGCGCCTGACCGGCAGCCTGCCGGTGCCGTTGTTCGACACCCAATTGGCCGCGGCGTACCTGAACCTCGGGTTCTCCATGGGCTATTCGCGCCTGGTGCAAGCCGTGCTCGACATCGACCTGCCCAAGGGCGAGACCCGCTCGGACTGGCTGCAACGCCCCTTGTCCGAGACCCAGGTGAGCTACGCCGCCGAAGACGCGGTGCACCTGGCCGAGGTCTACATCCGCCTGCGCCCGCAACTGTCGGATGACAAATACGCCTGGGTCCTGGAAGACGGCGCCGAGCTGGTGGCCAACCTGCGCCGCGAAGTCGACCCGTACGAGGTGTACCGCGAGGCCAAGCTGGCGTGGAAATTGTCCCGTGCCCAACTCGCCGTATTGCGCGAGCTGTGTGCCTGGCGCGAGCAGCAAGCGCGTGCCCGCGACCTGCCACGCAACCGCATCATCCGCGAACACTCGTTGTGGCCCCTGGCCAAATCCCAGCCGGATAACCTCGCCGCGCTGGGCAAAATCGAAGACATGCACCCGCGCACCGTGCGTCAGGACGGCCAGTTCCTGCTGGACCTGATCAAGCGTGCCGGCAGCGTGCCCATGGACCAATGGCCGCCCGCCGTGGCTGAACCGCTGCCGGTGGACGCCGCCACGCTGATCAAGGAACTGCGCGCCCTCGGCCAGGCGTTCGCCGAGCGCCTGGACATGGCGCCGGAACTGATGCTGCGCAAGAAAACCCTCGAAGCCCTGGTCAAAAGTGGCTACCCCGATGGGCCTTATAAACTGCCAGACTCGCTGCGTGGCTGGCGCCGCGAGTTGATGGGCCAGGCGCTGCTCGACAGCCTGGCCACTGCCGGAGAACAGCCTTGAAACGTATCTGCTCCATCTATCGCAGCTTGAAAAAAGACGGCATGTACCTCTACGTGCTGAAAAGCGACGCTCTGGAGCGCGTGCCGGAGCCGTTGATGGTTGCGTTCGGCAAGCCGCACCACGCCTTCGACATGGTGCTGACGCCGGAGCGCAAGCTGTCGCGCGAAGACATCATTGTCGTGCTGGAAAACCTCGACAAGCAGGGCTACCACCTGCAAATGCCGCCGGCCGAGGACGAGTACATCGAGCACTTGCCCGAAGAGCTGTTGCGACGCAACGATCCGATGTGATCGGTCAGTGCCCTGTCCAGGGCACCGTATTCAACGCAATCGTATGAGTGGGCGGTGGCCGTAGGGAAGCGGGCGGCCGTCTGCACTGTTTTTGAAAGGTTTGAACCATGCGTGTTCTGATTGCTGAACAGGATCACCCGCTCTACGCCCAGTTGCTGAGCGAAGCGGCCCCTGACCTTGAGGTGTTGACCAGCGGCGATTCGGCCGAACTGTCGCGCCTGGCCGCCGACTGCCCGGTGTGGCTGGGCCAGCCGGACCTGCTGGCGACCCTGCTGCGCCAAGGCCATCACCCGCAGTGGCTGCAGTCGACCTGGGCCGGCATTACGCCGCTGCTGGCCGATGGCTTGCCGCGCGACTATCGCCTGACCCGCGCCGTGGGCATTTTCGGCCAGGTCATGGCGGAGTTCGTCCTCACCTACATGCTCGGCCATGAACGCGAAGTGCTGGCGCGCCTGGTCAGCCAGGTCGAGCGCAAGTGGGACAACCGCATGGGCCAGAGCCTGGCGGGGCGCACGGCGCTGATCGTCGGCACCGGTGATATCGGCCAGCGCGTGGCCGAGTTCCTGGTGCCGTTTGGCGTCAAGCTGTACGGCGTCGCCAGCACCGCTCGGGAACAGGCGCCGTTTATCGAAGTGGCCGGGCCTGATCAGTTGGGCCGCCTGGTGGGGGAGGCGGATTATGTGATCAACCTGCTGCCCAACACGCCCAATACCCATGACCTCTACGACGCGGCACTGTTCAAGCAATTCAAGCCGACCGCTTTGTTTATCAATGTCGGGCGCGGTGTGGCCGTGGTCGATGCCGACCTGGTCGAGGCCTTGAAGGAAGGGCACCTGGCCGGCGCGGTCATCGACGTCTGCCGCCAGGAACCGCTGCCGCAACGCCACCCGTTCTGGACCGCCTGGGGCCTGCTGTTGACCGGGCACAGCTCGGCGCCAACCTCGCCACGGATGATGGTGGATCTGTTCGTGCAGAACGTGCGCGCGTATCAGACCAAGCAGGCCTTGCGCGGCGAAGTGGATTTCGAGCGCGGTTACTGACCTGACGCGGGAAAGAATGTGGGAGGGGGCAAGCCCCCTCCCACAGTTTCAGAGGCTGAAGTCACCTTCCGATACCAGCTCGCTCAACGGCTTGCGCGGGCTCGGCACTTCACGGCCTTGCAGGTACTCAGGCAGGGTCGACTTGTCGCCCAGCTTGCCCACGGCTACCGCCGCATGCAGTGCGTAACCCTCAGGAATCTTCAGCTCTCTGCGGGTCAGCTCCTGATCGAAGCCGGCCATGCCGTGGGTGTACCAGCCGCTGAGGCTGGCTTGCAGCGCCAGGTGGCCCCAGGCCGAGCCGGTGTCGAAGGTGTGCCACAGCGCTGGGGTTTCTTCCGTGGCGCCGGGGGCGATGAAGTCGGTCTTTGAGGCGATGATCACCAGGGCCGACGCATGTTGTGCCCAGCCACGGTTGAATTCGTTCAGCAGGCCGAGGAAACGCTCCCAGTCCGGCGTGTCACGACGCGCATAGAGAAAGCGCCATGGCTGCGAGTTGTAGGCCGACGGCGCCCAGCGGGCGGCTTCGAAGAAACTCAGCAAGGTTTCCTGCGGGATGCTTTCACCGGTAAAGGCGCGCGGCGACCAGCGTTCGGTGAACTGGGTGTGGATCGGGTAATCGGCAACGCGTGGGTTTGTGCTCATGAACAGTTCCTGACGACGATGATGGGGTACGGTTGGACAGGCAGGCGCAGATTCAAAAAAACGGCGCACCGATGCGCTCGGCGAAGGTTTTTTCAAGGCTCCATAGGGCATCGGGGCAATGCGGTCACGCATTTATGGCTCACGACACGGGGCCTTTGCGGCCCACAAAGCTACTGCGATGAATAGTCGCTGACAAGTCTTGCAACACCGCCAGTCGTAAGCGCTTGGCCGCGGGGGCCATGGGCACTAGACTGGCGGCCTTTTCACATTCCGATACTGATGTAGAGCCATGGCCGCCAAAGTCGAACCCTTCTGGATACGCAAAACCCTTGAGCAGCTCGACCAAGAGGAGTGGGAGTCGTTGTGCGACGGCTGTGGCCTGTGCTGCCTGCAAAAGCTTGAGGACGAAGACGACAACAGCGTCTATTACACGCGCATCGCCTGCAAACTGCTGGACCTGAAAACCTGCCAGTGCACCGACTATCCCAACCGCCGCGACTCGGTGCCTGACTGCATCCAGCTCACCCCGGGCCAGGCTGACCAGTTCAAATGGTTGCCGCCCACCTGCGGCTATCGCCTGGTCAGCGAGCGCAAGGACCTGCCGCTGTGGCACCACCTGGTCTGCGGCGACCGCGACGCCGTGCACCACGAACGCATTTCCCAGTCGGGGCGCATGCTCAGCGAAGGCAGCGTGCCCGAAGATGACTGGGAGGATTACCTGATCTTCCGCGCCGGCTGAAAAAGGAGTGTGTATGACCGTGGGAACCAAGCTGGCGACAAGCCTGGTGTTGCTGACGCTGAGCATGCCGGCGTGGTGCGCGAAGAAAGTCGACCTGGATTATCACGTCAAGCTGCTGCCCCTGAGCGATCAGGCCGAAGTCCGCGTGAGCCTGTCCCAGGGTTCGGCGGTGCGCAGCCTGAACTTCGACCTGGGCCATGACGGCGACTACAGCGACTTCAAGGCCGATGGGCAATGGAAAGTCAGTGGCCACCGTGGCGTGTGGCAGCCCAGCGCCGACAAGGCCAGCCTGACCTACCGCGTACGCCTCACCCACGCACGCAAGCCGGGCCTGTATGACACACGGATGACGCCGAGCTGGGCGCTGTTTCGCGGTGAAGACCTGGTGCCCACTGCACGGCTTGACCAGCAGGATGGCGTCGAGCTGGTGTCGCGCCTGGCGTTCGAGCTGCCGGCCGGCTGGAAGAGCGTCGAAACCGCCTGGCCGCGCATTGGCAAGAACAAGTTCCGCATTGACAACGTTTCACGCCTGTTCGACCGCCCCACTGGCTGGATGCTCGCCGGCAACCTGGGCAGCCGCCGTGTGCGCCTGGGCGAAACCGAAGTCACAGTGGCCTCGCCCAAGGGCCAGGCCATGCGCCGCATGGATGTGCTGACGCTGCTGACCTTCGTCTGGCCGCAAGTGGAAGCCGCCTTTCCACGCCATCCCGCCAAGCTCCTGGTGGTCGGCGCCGGCGACCCGATGCGCCGGGGTGTGTTCTCTTCGCGCGACTCGATCTACCTCAACAGCCGCACGCCGTTGGTCAGCGAGAATGGCAGCAGCCCGTTGATCCGCGAAGTGGTGCAGGCGATTGGCCGTTTCAACGACCATGACACCAGTGACTGGATCAGCGAAGGCCTGGGAGAGTACTACGCCATTGAACTGGTGCGCCGTGCCGGAGGCATCACCGATGAACGGTATGCGGCGATACAGGCCAGGCTGGCCAAGGAAGGCAAGGACGTCACCAGCCTGCGCGGCGAGCACGTCAGCGGAGCGATTGTGGCGCGGGCCGTGGTGGTGATGCAGGAGCTGGACCGCGAGATCCGCGTGAAAACCCACAACAAGCGTTCCCTCGATGACCTGGCCCAGGCGGTGATGCGTGCGAACAGCATCACTACCGCGGAGTTTGTGCAGTTGGCCGAGAGCATCATCGGCGAATCGTCGGTGGTGCTCGACAGCAAGTTGTTACGCTGAAATCCGAGCCATGCACCAAGCAACATGTGGGAGGGGGCAAGCCCCTCCCATATTTATTTGGATCCCCACCATACCGAAGGCTTGGATCACCCAGCGGTCTTTGTAGCCTTCTCAGCCGCCACTTCGGCCTTGGTCTTGAGGTTTTTCAGCTCTGCACCGGCGCGTTCGATCTTGGTGCGTACGCTGTTCATTTCCTGGCGACCTTGTTCCAGCTTGTCCTTGAGCGTGCTGTGTCCGGTAAAACCACGGGTCAGTGCCACACCCCCAATGGCCACCTGAATCAGCCCGAAAATCCCGCCACGACGCAGGCCTTTGCCAACCATTATCACGCCACCCGCCACCGAGCCGATGCGTTCCCAGCCATGCACGTTCTGTGTGGGGCGGGTTTCAAAAGGGGTGTGTTCGATGATGGGTCGCAGGGATTTGCTGTCGCTCATGATCTGTCTCCAACAAGGGCTAGTGATATGCAGCTGACTGTTTGCAGGCGGCGGATGTTCCCGAAAAATCAGTACTTGGGCCCCGAGCGGGTGTTATTGCCCTTGGCCAGGCGGTCGTAGAGCACCACGTTAACAGTGGCGGCGAGGTTCATGCAGCCGGTGGTCGGGATGTAGATCACGTCTTCGCACCAGTCGCGAATCTCTTTATCCAGCGAGCCGTCTTCCGGGCCGAAGATATACAGCGCGCGGTCTGGGTGGGTGTATTCGGGCAGCGGGCGGGCGCCCTCCACCAGCTCGACGGCGACGGGGATGCAACCGAGCGGCAGGATCTTCTTCAGATCATCGATACCGATCAACGGAATGTCGTGGTGGACCTTCTTGGTGTCGGTGATGAAATCCCGGGCGCGCTCGTAACGCTTGCCGGTGTAGAACACCGAGGCCACGCCGTAGCAGCCGGCGGCACGCATCACCGAGCCGACGTTTTCGGGGGATTTTGGGTTATACAGACCGATGCAGCTGTAGCGTTTATTGCCCACGGGGAAGGGTGCCTTGGATAAAAGCGGCGATTATACGGGCAATGGCGACGACTTTGGGCCGAGCAGGCTTTCTGTGGTGAGCAGGCCTACTGTGGTGAGCAGGTTTGTTGTGGCGAGCGGGCTTGCCCCGCGTTGGGCTGCGCAGCAGCCCCAATAAAGCAAAATGCGGTGTATCAGATATTGCAGGAGCGGCTGGTTTTGGGGCTGCTGCGCAGCCCAACGCGGGGCAAGCCCGCTCGCCACAAATAGATAGCGCTGTGCCCGCCACAACAAGCCTGCTCACCACAAGGATTTCAGTCGTCTTTCTTCATCAACCCCGCCAACGCCGCAAACGGGTTGTGCGTGGCCTTGGCAATCGTCGGGCTGCTGGTGGAGCCTTCGCCGAAGTACTGCTGGTCGGTGTAGCGCGAGTGTTCGTTGTCGTGGCAATACAGGCAGAGCAGTTCCCAGTTGGAGCCGTCCTGGGGATTGTCATCATGATTGTGGTTACGGTGGTGTACGGTCAGTTCACTCAAGCGTTTGCCGGCGAACTCACGGGCGCAACGGCCGCACACGTGGGGGTACATTTTCAGGGCTTTGTCGCGGTAGCCCATTTCCCGGTCGCGTTGGGCATCGGCAAGGATGCGGTCCAGCTTGGCGGTGTGGGAGGGCGGGTTGGTCGAGCTCATCATGGCTCCTGGCTGTTTGGTGGGTCACGGATAGCGTTGATTCTAGCCGCTTGCGGGGCAAATGACCGCTGGCTTTTTCAGCAACCGTACAGCCTGGCGCCGGCGATCGTTTGTAGTATCGGTTCACTCAATTCATAAGGATCTGAAACCTATGCGTTTACCTACATGGACAGTTGCACTTCTACTCTGCGCCCTCACGGCGCAAGCCCAGGCGTTCTCCACGCCCAAGCCCGGCCAGGTGATCGAGGTGGCCCTCGACCAGTTGCACCCCACCCAGGCCGTGGTGGGGTTCGACCAGATCTACTACAGCCTGGGGCTGTTTGCCGACAAGCCCGCCAAGGTCTTCGATGAGTACTGCGAAACCAATGGCCAGGGCGAGGCCGACAAGGTGCCCGGCAAGGCTGACCTGCACCAGCCCGACAGCTTCACCTGCAAGGACCCGGTGGGCACCCATCCCGAGGACATGAAAACCGTGGTGGTCGGCCCAGCCGGGCAGCTGTACCTGACCGACGGTCACCACAGTTTCACCACCTTGTGGGAAGTGCCCGGCGGCGGCCCGCGCTTGAAGATGTGGGTCAAGGTCACCGACGACTTCAGCAACAGCCCGAACATGGCGAGCTTCTGGCAGCGCATGGAAGCGGCCCGCAAGGTCTGGCTCAAGGACAACCAAGGCCAGACCCTGCCACCGGAGCAACTGCCGGCGCACCTGGGGTTCAAGAACCTGCAGGACGACACCTTCCGCAGCCTGGTGTATTTCACCCGCAAGGCCGCCTATGGCAAGCCGGATGCTGGGGAGATCGCGCCGGAGTTCCTGGAGTTCTATTGGGGTAACTGGCTGCGCACGCAGGTGGACCTGGGCCAGTACAACCTGAACAAGAAAGGCGGCTACAAGGATGCCATCGAAGCGGTGGCCAAGCGCATGGTCAGCCTGGCGCCGGGTTCACAGGTGGGGGATAGCGGCTTTACCGCCCATCAACTGGGCGGCATGCCCCAGTTGGACCGCGATGAGCTGGAGAAGACCTTCGACAAAAAAGTGCCGTATGTGATCGATTACCGCAAATCCCACCACTGATCGGGGATCAAAAATGTGGGAGGGGGCAAGCCCCCTCCCACATTGGATTTTCAGCGTTTGGTTAATGGTGCTCAGCCCTTGAGCTTTTCCGCAATCCAGATGGTGTGCCGGGTGCCCTTGTTGCCATGGGCGAACACCTGCACTTCCTCGGCCTTGAAACCGGCCTTGCGCAGTTTGTCGCTGAACAGCTTGTCGGCACTGGCCGACCATACGGCCAACACGCCCTTGGGCCGCAGGGCCTTGGCGCAGGCCGCCAAGCCACCGGCGGAGTAAAGCCAGCTGTTGGCTTTTTGCGTGAGGCCTTCGGGGCCGTTGTCCACATCGAGCATGATCGCGTCAAAGCCCTGGGGCTCGGCCTGCAGCACCTTGGCCACGTCTTCCAGGCGAATCAGCGTGCGCGGGTCGAGCAGCGGGCGCCCGGCTTTTTCCCCCAAGGGCCCGCGGTTCCACTCCACGACGCCCGGCACCAGTTCAGCCACCACCACCTCGGCGGTCTTGCCCAAATGCTTGAGCGCCGACGCCAGGGTGAAGCCCATGCCCAGGCCGCCAATCAATACCCGCGAACCGGGGCGGCCGGCGACTTTGCGGCAGGGAATTTCCGCCAGGGCGTCTTCGGAACCGTGCATGCGCGTGTTCATCAACTGGCCGCCGTCACCGCCCTGGATCTTGATGACAAAATCTTCACCGTACTCGAACAGGCACAAGGCACCGCCGTTATCGGGGATCGGGGTGGTGTCGAGCAGAACGAAACGTTTCATGGAAATCTCATTGGGAAGGGCATTCTTGCGCGGTTGGGAGTAGCCTTACGACATTCCGGTCAGGCCATGGAGCCATCGATGAAGTGCAGCATTCTAACGGTCATTGTGTTGAGCGCGCTCGCATTGGGTGCGGCGCAGGCTCAGGAGTTACAAACCGTACCGGTCGCGCCAGCGCCAACCCCAGGCGCACCGGGCACCCCGACGCCGACGTTGTACCCGCAAGTCACCCCGCCGGCCGTGCCCAAGACCAACGGCTCCCCCGCCTTGGCGCCGATCGTATTGCCGACGCCGCCGAAGGACCAGACGGTGCCCGGCTTGCAGCAGAATGACAGCAAGCCGAAGTCGCCCGGCGGTTAAAACTGTTGGGACAGTAATTGCCCATCAGCCATGCGCAGGCGCTTGGACAACGCGATGGCGATTGCGCGGATGATCTTTGCCGCCACACGGGGCGTTTCATTGAGCATCTTTTCCAGGGCGTCCTTGCCCAGGCTCAACAAGACGCAGTCGCTGGCGGCCACGCAGCTGGCGGAACGTCGCTCGCCGTCGAGCACCGCCATTTCACCGAAGGCCCGGCCACTGCGCAGGGTGGCGATGGTCAGGCGTTGGCCATTGTGGTTGGTTTTCTGTACCGCCACCTGGCCACTGTGGAGGATGCACATGAAGGTGCCAGCATCGCCCTCGAGGAAAATCACCTCGCCCTCGGCAATGCTGCTGATATTGAAGTAGCCGGCGGCGACGTGAAAGTCTTCCGGCAACAACGGGTCGAACAGGCCGCAGTCCATGAGCATGTCGCGGATTTCGGTGTTCATTAGCGTCGGTAGTGCCATGGCTGCAATCTTGGTCCATCAAAGGTGGCGGTCCTGTGTTCAGACAGGACCGCTCCGCGAAGTTCCTTACACCAGCCCCAGCACCTTGAATACAAATGCATATTCGAGTGCTACGTCACGAATTCCCTGGTAGCGACCGCTCATCCCGCCGTGGCCGGCGCCCAGTTCGGTCTTGAGCAGCAGCAGGTTGTCGGAGGTGGCGGTCGCCCGCAGCTTCGCCACCCACTTGGCCGCTTCCCAGTACTGCACGCGGCTGTCGTTGTAGCCAGCGATCACCAGCGTGGCCGGGTAGGCCTGGGCGCTGACGTTTTCGTACGGCGCGTAGGCCTTGATGCGTGCGTACACCTCGGGCTCCTCGGGGTTGCCCCACTCGTCGTACTCGGTGATGGTCAACGGCAGTTCCGGGTTGAGCATGGTATTGAGCACGTCGACGAACGGCACTTCGGCAATCGCCGCCTGGAACAGCTCGGGGCGTTGGTTGAGTACCGCGCCGATCAACAGGCCACCGGCACTGCCGCCGCTGATCACCAGTTGCTGGGCGGTGGTCAGGCCCTCGGCGATCAGGTGTTCGGCACAGGCAATAAAGTCGCTGAAGGTGTTCTGCTTATGTTCCTGCTTGCCGTTGCGATACCAGGCTTCACCCAGCTCGCCGCCGCCGCGCACATGGGCAATGGCGAACGCCACGCCACGGTCCAGCAGGCTCAGGCGGGCGTGGGAGAACCACGGGTCGAGGCTCTGGCCGTAGGCGCCGTAACCATACAGGTACAACGGCGTCGGCTTGCCGAGTTGGTCGCGCTTGACCACCAGGCTGATCGGCACCTGGGTGCCATCGGCGGAGGTGGCCCACAGGCGCCGGCTGACGTAGTCATCGGCGTTGAACACGCCGAGTACCGGGGTTTCCTTGAGCACCTGCTGCGCGCCGCTGGCCAGTTCCAACTGGCGGACCTGGGCCGGGCGGTTCAGGGCTTCATAGCGCAGGCGGATCTTGTCGCTGACGAATTCCAGGCTGTTCTGGACGTAGAGGCTGTAGGCGGCGTCGGGTAATTCCACGCGATAGGCCGGCACACCTTGGGGGTGCACTTCGATCACCGGCAGGCCGCCGATGCGCAGGCTCAGGGTCATGGCGTAGGCGTTCAGGCTGACGCCGTCGAGCATCACCTCGTCGCTGTGGGGGATCAGGTTCTGCCACTCATCCTCGGTTGGCACGTCGCCAATGTCGGTCGCCACAAACAGGGCGTAGTTGATGCCATCACGGTTGCTGCGGATAAACCAGGTCCACGCGCCATTCAGTTGGCCGTGGTCGACATCGTATTCATGGTCCTCGACCCGTGGTGCCAGGCAGGTGAAGTCCAGGTGCGGCTGGTTGGCGTCCAGGGCCCAGATTTCGCTGGTGGTCTTGCTGCCCAGGGCCAGCAGCAACTGGCGCTCTGAGCTGGAGCGGTAGCAGTGCAGGAAGAAACGCCCGTCGGGCTCATGGAACACTTCCTGCGCGGCCGTACCATCCAGGCGGTAGCGATACAGCTTATGTGGGCGGTGGGTGTCATCCAGCTCGCCGAAGAACAGGGTCAGGCTGTCATTGGCCCAGGTCATGCTGCCGTCGCAGTTGTCGAACGCCAGTTCGCTGACTTTGTCGGTGGCCAATTCCTTCACGTACAGGGTGTAGATCTCTTCGCCATTGGTGTCGAGGCTGTAGGCCAGGCGCTGGTGGTCGGGGCTGATGCTGAACGCGCCGAGGGAGAAGAAGCCACCGTTGGCCAGGGCGTTGGGGTCCAGCAGCAGCTCTTCGCTGCTGGCGTCCACCTGGTTGCTGTCGTCGGCCGGGCGGCGGCAGCGGTAGTGGCGGGCATATTCGTCACCGGCGGTGGTGCGTGTGTAGTACAGGTACGGGCCCCAAGGGGAGGGCAGCGACAGGTCGGTTTCGAGGATGCGCCCCTTGATCTCCTCGAACAGGGTTTCGCGCAGGGCCTGCTGGTCGGCGAGTTGGGCTTCCAGCCAGGCGTTTTCGGCCTTGAGGTAATCGAGCACTTCAGCGCTGTCACGCTCTTGCAGCCAGGCGTACGGGTCCTGGCCTGGGGCTTTGCGGGCAATCGGGGCGGCAGTGATGTGGGTCGATGAAGGCATGGATCACTCTCTGTCTGGCGGATGGTGGCAGCCATTGCAGCCGCGACACGCAAAAGCCGTTATCATAGCCGCCTGTTTGCCTACGTTGCCATGGACACCATGACCGAGAACGACTATCTGACCGCTTGGGGCCTTTACGCCTTCGCCGCTTTGGGCTGCCTGTTGGTGTGGTGGCGCATGACCCGCTGGATCTGGCGTTGGTTGCGCGAGCCGCTGCAATTGCTGATGGCGGTGCTGCTGTTCAGCCCGACCATCGTCGATCCGGTCAAGACCCAGTTCGCCCCGGCCGTGGCCATCACCGCCATGGACCTGGTGCTCAAGGTCGGCAATAACGCCTGGCGGGCTGTCTCCGATCTGTTCATGTACACGATGATCGCCTTTGGCGTGTATATCGTCATCGTGTTGATCCGTTGGCCCATCGAGCGTGCCGCCAAGGCCCGCCGTGAGCGCAAGGCCGCGGTCGATGCCGCCTTGGCTGCCGAGCCGGAAGACGAAGACGATGAACCGTTCCGTCGCCCGGCGCCGGTGAGCGGTATGCGGGTCGAACCGCGCCTTTAACGTAGTCCGCCCTGCAGCGAGAGCCCTGGCATGTGTGAATTATTGGGCATGAGTGCCAACGTCCCCACCGATATCGTATTCAGCTTTACCGGGCTGATGCAGCGCGGCGGGCGTACCGGGCCCCATCGCGACGGTTGGGGCATTGCCTTCTACGAAGGCCGTGGCCTGCGCCTGTTCCAGGACCCGGCCGCCAGCAGCGAATCGGAAGTCGCGCTGCTGGTGCAGCGTTATCCCATCAAGAGTGAAGTGGTGATCGGCCATATCCGCCAGGCCAACGTCGGCAAGGTGAGCCTGGCCAACACCCACCCGTTCGTGCGTGAACTGTGGGGGCGTAACTGGTGTTTCGCCCATAATGGCCAGTTGGCGGACTTCAACCCGCGCGCCACGTTCTACCGCCCGGTGGGTGATACCGATAGCGAGGCGGCGTTCTGCGACCTGCTTAACCGCGTACGCGAGGCATTCCCGGAGCCAGTCGATATTGAGCAGATGCTGCCGGACCTGATCGCCGCCTGCGCCGAATACCGCAGCAAAGGCGTGTTCAACTGCCTGCTCAGCGATGGCGACTGGTTGTTCTGCTACTGCTCGACCAAACTGGCGCAGATCACCCGGCGCGCCCCGTTTGGCCCGGCACGCCTGAAAGATGTCGACGTGATTGTCGATTTTCAGGCCGAAACCACCCCCAATGATGTGGTCACGGTGATTGCCACCGAGCCGCTGACCGACAACGAAAACTGGACCCGCTACGAACCGGGCCAATGGAGCCTGTGGCGACGCGGTGAATGCGTCAGCCAGGGCATTACCGAGTAGGGACATCGATTATGTTGCTCAGCTATTTGCGACTGGTGCTGTTTGCCATTGGCTTGTTGGTCGGTGTGCAAGTGCCGGGGTTTATCAACGACTACGCCAAGCGCGTCGAAGCCCACCTGATCGAGGCCCAGACCGGCCTGCGCGGGTTTGAGTCCACTGCGCAGCAGTTCTTCAATGGCGACCTGCAGGCCCTGGTGGCCCACTACCGCGCCAGCGACGACCCGGTGTTCCAGAGCGATGCCAAGAGCCTGGGGGCGATGCTCGATCGCCAGGTGGCGTTGGACAAGCAATTCCAGGCCATGCAAGGCCCGTGGTACATCCGCGCCCTGCAAGTGGCGGTGGCCGCCGACCCGGATATTCGCCTGGAAACCTGGAACGGCTACAGCTACCAGATCCTGCTGACCCCCGAGGCCATGGGCTGGGGCCTGGGTGGGGCGATGTTGCTGTCGTTTGGCCTGGAATGCCTGTTCCGCTTGATCGACTGGGTGGTGTTGGGCGGCAAGCGCCTGCGTCAGAGCCGGCCGATTGAAGAGCGGGACCTGAAAGGTCTCTAACCAACACCTGGGTCAATTGTGGGAGGGGGCTTGCCCCCGATGGCGGTGGTTCAGTCACTGATGTATTGACTGACACACTGCTATCGGGGGCAAGCCCCCTCCCACATTGGATTGGGTTCCTTCAGTTGCTGAGCACCATCCGCTCTTCGCCAACCTCTTCGGCATACCTGGCCACCACCTTCTGGCACAACCCCACAATTTCCTCCACCAACTCCACCCCCACGCGCCACGACACCACCACCTGCAAGTTCGGCAGTTTCTGCGCCATGGGCAACATCACCAATTCACCGCGTGCCAGTTCTTCGATGACCAGCACGGGGGGCAGTGCGCCAATCCCGAAGCCATCGCGCAGCAGGCGGGTAATCGCCGACACCGAATTCACACAGTTCATCCGTGGCGCGGCAACGCCATTGGCCTGCATCAGGCTGAGCACGTCCTGATGGGGGTGGGAGTTTTTCGAGTAGGTGATGATGCGTTCCTGGGCCAGTTCGGCGAGGGACGCGTAGTCGCGGTTGTAGATCGATTGGCTGGCGACGATCCAGGCCATGGGGTGGCTGGCCAGTTCCAGGCTGCGCACGGTCTCCAGGCGGAGCAGGTCAGTTTGCAGGATCAGGTCGAGGAAGCCTTTTTGCAGCTGATCGCTGAGGTTGAGCGCGGTATCGGCGATCAATTCGATTTCCACCCGCGGGAACTGGTCCATCAATTCGGCGACCAATGGGCTCAGCCAGGTGTGGATCACCGTGTCCATCGCGCCGATACGGATGCGCCCGACCTTGCTGCTGGTGGTCTCCAGGGACTGCTTCAGGCCCTGCATGGTCACCATCATCTGCTCGGCATAATCGAGCACCTTCAAGCCTTCCGGGGTCAGGCTCACGCCCCGCGAATCACGCAGAAACAGCTTCACCCCCAGTTCGCTCTCCAGCACCGCAATGCGGCTGGAAATCGAGGCCTGGGTGGTGAACAGCTTCTCGGCGGTCAGGCGAAAACTCTTGAGCTTGGCCACCCAGACGAAGGTTTCGAGGAACTTCAAATTCATGGGATCAACTTTTTCTTATGCATGGATCGGTTTTTATTAGTTGGACGCCGCACCGGGCAAACGCCAAAAATCGAGCCATTCCACGATAAGCGTCGTTGGGGTATCAGGACAAGTTGCGAGTTCTGTGTAAAAAATCCCACACTACAAAAAAACAAAGCCTACAGGAGCAACCACCGTGAGCCGCCTGCTATTGAACTGCGACATCGGCGAAAGCTTTGGCAACTGGACCCTGGGTCTGGATGCCGAGGTCATGCCGTTCATCGATTGCGCCAACGTGGCTTGCGGTTTTCATGCCGGCGACCCGAGCATCATGCGCAAGACCGTCAGCCTGGCCCTCAAACACGGCGTACAGGTCGGCGCGCACCCGGCGTACCAGGACCTGCAAGGTTTCGGCCGCCGTTCCATGGCCTACACCCCCCAGGAAATCCAGGACCTGTTGCACTACCAGATCGGCGCGCTGGAGGGCATCTGCCGCGCCCAGGGCGGGCGTGTCAGTTACGTCAAACCCCATGGCGCGATGTACAACGACATGATGGCCAACCCGGCGCAGTTGCGTGCAGTGATCCAGGCCGTGGCCGCCTACGGCGACCTGCCGCTGATGCTGCTGGCCACCCGCGACAACAGCGCGGCCCAGGCACTGGGTGACGAATATGGGGTGATCCTGTGGTTCGAGGCCTTCGCTGACCGTGCCTACGATCCCAACGGCCATCTGGTTTCGCGTCAATTGCCGGGTGCGGTGCACCACGATCCGGAGGTCATCGTCCAGCAATCCTTGACCCTCTCCCGTGGCGAACCCCTGACCGCCAGCGACGGCAGCCCGTTGGTCTTGCAGGCCAACACCCTATGTGTGCACGGTGACAACGCCAGTTCGATCGCCGCCGTGCAGCGCATCCGCGAGGCATTGAAGTCAGCATGAAGCCACGGATTGAAGTGGTGGCGATCGACTGCCTGATGGTGCGTCTGTTCGAGGTGATTGCCGAAGCCAACATGCCGTGGATGCTCGCCGCTACCCAGCGCTTGCGCAGCGGTTTTGGCACGGCGCTGGTGGATCTGGTGCCGTCCTACACCACCTTGATGGTGCATTACGACCTCACTGCGTTGAGCCCGGCGCAAGCACGGGGATTGATCGACCAGGCGCTGACCGACCTGCAACCCCAGGCCCAGGGCAGTGGCCAGTGCCATGTGCTGCCGGTGTGGTATGACCTGAGCGTCGGGCCTGAGCTGAGCTTGCTCAGCCGGCGCAGCGGCCTTTCGGTGGAGGATGTCATCCGCCGCCACAGTGCCCACGAATACCAGGTATTTGCCCTCGGCTTCGCTCCCGGTTTTGCCTTTATGGGCTTGGTGGACGAAGCCCTCGCCACTGCGCGTCTCAACACCCCGCGCAAACGCGTGGCGGCCGGCAGCGTGGGCATTGCCGAACGGCAAACCGCCGCCTATCCGGTGGTCTCCCCTGGTGGTTGGAACCTGATTGGCCGCACCCCGGCCAAGTTGTTTGACCGCGAGCGCGACGGCTACAGCCTGATGCAACCGGGCGACACGGTGCGTTTTGCCGCCGTCAGCCACGCCGAGTTTATCAACCTGGGTGGCGATGACACGCCGTTGGAGGCGCAGGCATGAGCCGCTTGATCATCGAGGCCAGCACCCCGCTGTGCCTGTTGCAGGACGCCGGACGTTTTGGCGTGCGCCACTTGGGCGTGACCCAGGGCGGTGCGCTGGATTGGGTGTCGATGTCCTGGGCCAATTGGCTGCTGGACAATGCGCTGGATGCGCCGGTGGTGGAAATTACCCTCGGCGGCTTTACCGTACAGGCCGAGGAATATTGCTTGCTGGCCTTGGCCGGCGCGGACTTGGGCGCCTACATCGATGAGCGTGCGATCAGCCCTGGGCGCAGTTTTATCCTGCAAAAGGGTCAGCGTTTGCGCTTTACCCAACCGTTCAGCGGCGCGCGGGCTTACCTGGCTGCACCGGGTGGGTTTGATGCGCCGGATGTGCTGGGCAGTTGCGCCACCGTGGTACGGGAGGAACTGGGTGGCTTGAACGGCTTTGGCGAGGCGTTGGCCGAAGGCGCGCGGTTGGCCTATTCCGGTACCGGCGCAGCGATGAAAGTGCTGAGCACGCCGGCGTTGCCAGCCAAGGCGCCGCTGGATGTGATCGTCGGCGCCCAAATCGGTCAGTTCAGCGGCCAGAGCCTGTTTGATGCCTTCAATACCGACTGGACTCTGGACAGTCGCGCCGACCGCATGGGCATGCGCTTGCTGGGCACGCCGTTGCAGTACCAGGGGCCGTCACTGATTTCCGAAGGGATTCCGTTGGGCGCGATCCAGGTGCCGCCGGATGGGCAGCCGATTGTGTTGCTCAATGATCGGCAGACGATCGGCGGCTATCCGCGCCTGGGCGCGTTGACGCCACTGGCGTTGGCGCGCCTGGCGCAGTGCCTGCCGGGGGAGAAGGTGAGGCTGGCGCCGGTGGTGCAGGAAACGGCGCATCGGCAGCAGGTGGATTTTTTACGCCGGTTCATTTGAGCGCTGTTATGGCGCCCGAATGACGGTCAGGATTAGTCTCACATGCCTGATGGGCATTGCCGTCTTGGTTCGAGTGGGTGCATGTGGAAGTCTTAGTGCTTCATTCACTAGGGTTCCAACATGCGCTACTTGAAAATCTATGCACAGGATGTCCTCGATAATGATGTGCCCGATGTGGTCAGTCTGGAGTTTCATGATGATACCCACACCCCGACTCTCGTCCGGCAGGCCACGGCCTTCGATATTACCGATGACGGGCAGCTGGATTGGGTGATTGCCGATGATGTGAACCAGGATGGCGTCATCGATGCCGTCGACCGGGCACTGGCAATTGAACTGGCCCAATTGTTTGTTGAGTTCAATTGGTTCAGCCTCGACGCACCTTTCGACAAATACTTAAAGGTGTTTGCCCGCGACTTTGGCGGCAACGGCATACCCGACACCGTGCGTCTGCACTTTCACCAGGGCGAGGGCGCACCTACGGATGAAAGCATTGTCTACACCGCGGCGATTTACGGGGACGACAATGGCCTAGGCAGTGTTTCGATCAATCAGGATGTCAATAATGACGGCAAGGTCACCCACAAGGATGCTGAATTGCTCAAACAGTTTTCCGCGCTGTTTCTGAAGTTCGGTTGGATCGACGCCGAGCGCTGCTGAAAGCAAACCTGTAGCTTCGAGGGCTACAGGTTGCGGCTACTTCGACAAAAACCGCATCCCTTCTTCCAGCCCGCGCAAGGTGAGCGGATACATCTGATCCTCGACCAGCTCCCGCACAATCCCCGTCGATGCCGTATAACCCCACGTATCCTTGGGATACGGGTTAATCCAGATCAGCTTCTTGTACTTGGCCATGAAGCGCTGCATCCACACATACCCCGGCTCTTCATTCCAGTGTTCGACGCTGCCGCCGGCCTGGGTAATTTCATACGGTGCCATCGACGCATCGCCGATAAAGATCACTTTGTAGTCGGCGCCATACTTGTGCAGCAGATCCTGGGTGGAGGTGCGTTCCGACGTGCGGCGCTGGTTGTTCTTCCACACCGACTCGTACACGAAGTTGTGGAAGTAGAAATACTCCAGGTGCTTGAACTCGGTCTTGCACGCCGAGAACAGTTCTTCGCAGATTTTTACGTGGGCATCCATCGAGCCGCCGATATCGAACAGCAACAATAGCTTGATGGTGTTACGCCGTTCCGGGCGCATCTGGATATTCAGCAGCCCGGCATCGCGGGCGGTGTGGTCGATGGTACCGTCGATATCCAGCTCTTCGGCAGCGCCCTGGCGCGCGAACTTGCGCAGGCGGCGCAGGGCGATCTTGATATTGCGCGTACCCAACTCGACCTGATCGTCGAGGTTCTTGTACTCGCGCTGATCCCAGACTTTTACCGCCTTGCCCTGGCGCTTGCCAGCGTCGCCGACGCGAATGCCTTCAGGGTTGTAGCCGCCGGAGCCGAACGGGCTGGTACCGCCGGTGCCGATCCACTTGTTACCGCCTGCGTGACGTTCCTTCTGTTCTTCCAGGCGTTTCTTGAACGCTTCGATCAGCTTGTCCAGGCCGCCCAGGGACTGGATCTGCGCGCGTTCTTCGTCGCTCAGCGAGCGCTCGAATTCCTTGTGCAGCCAGTCTTCGGGGATCAGCGCCTGCAGGTGGTCGTCGAGCTTTTCCAGGCCGTTGAAATAGGCGCTGAAGGCGCGGTCGAACTTGTCGAAGTGCCGCTCGTCCTTCACCAGGATCGCCCGGGCCAAGTAGTAAAACTCGTCCATGTCGGCGAAGGTCACGCGCTGCTTGAGCGCGTTGATCAGGTCGAGCAGCTCGCGCACCGACACCGGCACCTTGGCGGCACGCATCTCGTTGAACAGGTTGAGCAACATTAGCGATTACCGCGACGGCTCATGAACGCCAGACGTTCCAGCAACTGCACGTCTTGCTCGTTCTTGACCAAGGCACCGGCCAGGGGCGGGATGGCCTTGGTCGGGTCGCGCTCGCGCAGCACCGCTTCGCCGATATTGTCGGCCATCAACAACTTGAGCCAGTCCACCAGTTCGGAGGTGGAGGGCTTTTTCTTCAGGCCCGGTACTTTGCGCACGTCGAAGAACACGTCCAGCGCTTCGCTGACCAGGTCTTTCTTGATGTCGGGGTAGTGCACGTCGACGATCTTTTGCAGGGTGGTGCGGTCGGGGAAGGCGATGTAGTGGAAGAAGCAGCGGCGCAGGAACGCGTCCGGCAGCTCTTTTTCGTTGTTGGAGGTAATGATGATGATCGGGCGTTTCTTGGCCTTGATGGTCTCGTCGATTTCGTAGACGTAGAACTCCATCTTGTCGAGTTCTTGCAGCAGGTCGTTGGGGAACTCGATGTCGGCCTTGTCGATTTCATCGATCAGCAGGATCACCCGCTCTTCGGACTCGAAGGCTTCCCAGAGCTTGCCCTTCTTCAGGTAGTTGCGCACGTCGTGCACCTTGTCCACGCCCAATTGCGAGTCGCGCAGCCGGCTGACCGCGTCGTACTCATACAGGCCCTGGTGGGCCTTGGTGGTGGACTTGATGTGCCAGGTGATCAGCTTGGCACCGAAGGATTCGGCCAGTTGCTCGGCGAGCATGGTCTTGCCGGTGCCCGGCTCGCCCTTGACCAGCAACGGGCGCTCCAGGGTGATGGCAGCGTTGACGGCCAGTTTCAGGTCATCGGTGGCAACGTAGGCCTGGGTGCCTTCGAACTTCATCGGTCATTCCTCGAATTCATCAATGCCCGGACTATACCGCGCGGCCCCGGCGACTGTGAACGCAGACGGGTTATTCAGTCTCTGAATGGCGGGTCACACATCCATTAGGCGCGTGGTTCAGTCAGCACTGGGCTTGGGCTGTTCATAGCGCGCATTGAATGCTTGGATAAAACCGTTACGCAAAATCGCCAAAAATGCAGAGAACGCGCTGACATTTTGCTGATGCACGCTGCCACTGAGTTCCACGCGGGTGGCGAACTGGTTCTTCGCCTGGTTCTTCAGCACGGTCTCGCTGGTGCCCACCACGGCCTCCCAGATCGAACGAAAGATGTTCTTGTCCTTGTTCTCCACATCCTGCTGCCAGTCGAAGACCTCTACATCACGCAGCAGCGGCTTGATGTACCCGGTCAATTGGCCTTTTTCCGCCTGGGCCTCGATCACCACATCCCCGGTACCGGCCTTGAAGTCGAACTTGCCATAGGCCGAGGCGAAGTCATTCATGCGCTTGAGCTGCAAGTCCCTGGCGCGAAAGCGAAACTCGAAATTCTCGAAATTGCTCAGCGGGTCGAAGGTGGCGGTGGCTTCCAGCGGGGCCTGGCCTTGCAGCAGGGCCTTGCCGTCGAACCGCGCGTCGCGCCGGCCTTTGACGTTCACCACATTGGTCAGGTTGTAGAAGCTGGCGTTGACGTCGGTCGCGTCGATCTTCACCACGGGTTTGGAACTGAAGTTGTGGAAGGCGATCTTGCCGTCCTCAATACGCACCTCATCGAGGGTGATGGGGGCCAACTTACTCAGCTGCTCGCGCCAGTCGGTGCCTTTACCGGTCTGGGAGGCTTGCTTGTTGGCGCCGCCGTCGACGAAGTTCACTTCGGGCTGGATAAACAGCACTTTGGCCACCACCGCGTGGTCGTACCAAAGAGAGTGCCAGCTTACTGCCAGGTCGATCAGCGGCGCCTTGACGAACGGGACGGGCACCTTGCCGTCGACCTTGATGATCTCAAGGCCGTTGATCCTGTACGCGCCACGCCACAGCGCGAGGTCCACGTCGGTAACCTGGCCGCGGTAATCGCCCATGTCGGCGAGCTTGTCATTCAGGTAGTTACGCACCAGATAGGGCAGCGCGATGCTCACGGCGACCAGGACCACCAGTAATCCGGCAATGGTCCAGAGTGGCCAGCTGTAGCGACGTTTCATGGGGCAGTTCTCCTTGCGGGTAGGAGATGGACTGTTGGGACACGCGCAACGTTCCTCTGACTGGACGCTTGGCGGCACGAGGCATACCCTTGGAACCTTTCTTGAAATCGCCCAATAGGACCCGCCATGAGCCGCATTTTTGCAGACAACGCGCACTCCATCGGTAACACGCCCCTGGTTCAGATCAACCGTATCGCACCGCGTGGCGTGACCATCCTGGCCAAGATCGAAGGGCGTAACCCAGGTTATTCGGTGAAGTGCCGCATTGGCGCAAACATGATCTGGGACGCCGAAAGTACCGGCAAACTCAAGCCGGGCATGACCATTGTCGAACCGACTTCCGGCAATACCGGTATTGGCCTGGCCTTCGTCGCCGCGGCCCGTGGCTATAAGTTGGTGTTGACCATGCCAGCGTCCATGAGCATCGAGCGGCGCAAAGTGCTCAAGGCCCTCGGTGCCGAACTGGTGTTGACCGAACCGGCCAAGGGCATGAAGGGCGCGATTGAGAAAGCCGGCGAAATCCTCGCCAGCGACCCGGCCAGCTACTTTATGCCGGCCCAGTTCGACAACCCGGCCAACCCGGCGATCCACGAGAAAACCACCGGCCCGGAAATCTGGAACGACACCGATGGCGCCGTGGATGTATTGGTGGCGGGGGTGGGGACGGGCGGCACCATTACCGGTGTGTCGCGTTACATCAAGAACATCGCGGGCAAGCCGATCCTGTCGGTGGCCGTCGAACCCATGGTGTCGCCGGTGATCACGCAGGCGCTGGCCGGTGAAGAGATCAAGCCCAGCCCGCACAAGATCCAGGGCATCGGCGCCGGGTTCGTGCCGAAAAACCTCGACCTGTCGATGGTTGACCGTGTGGAACTGGTGACCGATGAGGAATCCAAGGCCATGGCCCTGCGCCTGATGCAGGAAGAGGGCATCCTGTGCGGTATTTCCTGCGGCGCGGCCATGGCCGTGGCCGTGCGCCTGGCGGAAAAACCGGAAATGCAGGGCAAGACCATCGTGGTGATCCTGCCGGACTCCGGTGAGCGCTACCTGTCGAGCATGCTGTTCAGCGATTTGTTTACCGACCAGGAAAACCAGGCTTGATGTGATCGCCTGTGGCAAGTAGATGGGTTTATTGTGGGATGAGCAGGCTTGTTGCGGCGAGCGGGCCTGTTGCGGCGAGCAGGCTTGTTGTGGCGAGCGGGCTTGCCCCGCGTTGGGCTGCGTAGCAGCCCCAAAACCACGCACCGCGGTGTGTCAGTTAAAAACACATCGCCTGTAATGGGGCCGCTTCGCGCCCCAACGCGGGGCAAGCCACGCCGCGTTCATTCAGGAAACACGCGTTATCGTTGACGTTTTTCGCGAGCAAGCTCGCTCCTACAGAAGGCGATGTCCGCTTAACTGAACGGCATTAGGGCTTGCCCAAAGGGCAAGCCCGCTCGCCACAGCAAGGATCAGAATGCGCTGCGGAAGATCTCCTCGATCTGACGCTGATCAGCCCGTCGTGGGTTGGTCAGCCCACAGGCATCCTTCAATGCATTGGCCGCCAGCAGCGGGATATCCTGCAACTTGGCCCCCAGCTCACGCAGGCCCGCTGGGATTTCGACGTCCAGGGCCAATGTACGAATCGCGGCAATGGCAGCCTGGGCGCCCTCTTCCGCACAGCCCCCCTTGATGTCCGCGCCCAGTGCACGGCCGACATCGCTCAGGCGCTTGGCGCTGACGCTGGCATTGAAGCTTTGCACATGGGGCAGCAACACCGCGTTGCACACGCCGTGGGGCAGGTCGTACAGGCCGCCCAGTTGGTGAGCCATGGCATGCACGAACCCCAGGGAAGCATTGTTGAAGGCCATGCCGGCGAGGAACTGGGCATACGCCATGTTTTCCCGCGCGGCTTTGTCAGTACCGTCGCGTACGGCCAGGCGCAGGTTGGCGCTGATCAGCTCGATGGCCTTGATCGCGCAGGCGTCGGTGATCGGCGTGGCGGCCGTGGATACGTAGGCTTCGATGGCGTGGGTCAACGCATCCATGCCGGTGGCGGCGGTAAGCCCCTTGGGCATGCCGACCATCAGCGAGGGGTCGTTGACCGACAGCAGCGGCGTGACGTTGCGGTCGACGATGGCCATTTTCACGTGGCGGGTTTCGTCGGTGATGATGCAGAACCGGGTCATCTCGCTGGCGGTGCCGGCGGTGGTGTTGATGGCCACCAGTGGCAGTTGCGGCTTGCTGGATTGGTCGACCCCTTCATAGTCGCCGATATGCCCGCCGTTGGTGGCGCACAGGGCGATACCCTTGGCGCAGTCATGGGGCGAACCGCCGCCCAGGGACACGACAAAATCGCAGGCACTTTGCTGCAACAGCGCCAGGCCTTTCTCGACGTTTTCCACATTGGGGTTGGGCTTGGCGCCATCGTAGATGACCGAGTCGATGTCCTGCATCGCCAGTTTCTCGGCGATCATGCTGGCCACGCCGGCCTTGGCCAAGCCGGCGTCGGTGACGATCAGGGCCTTGCGAAAACCGTAGTTGCGGATGGCAACCATCGCTTCGTCGAGGCAATCAGTGCCCATGATGTTGACGGCGGGAATGAAGAAGGTACTGCTCATGGCGAATCCTCAGAGGCGTTATGCCGACAGAATCCACTGAGAGCGCATGGTGCACCTTGACCAGGATCAACCCTCGCTCATGATAAAGTCTGCGTCCAGCCGATTTCGAGTAGACCCACCGCGATGAAGGATTTCCAGGATATTGACGCCCACCTTGAAGACTGGAGCGCGCTGCGCAGCACCATCGACTTCAGTGGGATTCTGATCGGCAACGGCGCCAGCCGGGCGATTTGGGAGGACTTTGCCTACGACTCGTTGTTCGAAAACGCCCGCACCGTCGAAGAAAAACCCCTGAGCCAATCCGAGCTGAGTGTGTTCGACGCCCTGCAAACCCGCAGCTTCGAACAGGCCCTGGGCGCCTTGAAAACCACCAGCCGGGTCAACAAGGCCCTGGCCGTCAGCTCGGCGGCGCCGCGCAATCGCTATTACGCAATCAAGGAAGCGCTGATCAACACCATCCACGCCGTGCACATCCCATGGCGCCTGGTGCAGCCGTCGACGCTGGCGACGATCAACGCCGAGCTGGCCAGCTACCCCACGGTCTTCACCAGCAACTACGACCTGCTCAACTACTGGGCGATCCTGCACACGCCGGGCATCGACGACCTGTTCCGCAGCGCCGACGCCAGCTTCGACCTGCGCAATACCCGCACCGATGCACCACGCATTCTCTACCTGCACGGCGGCCTGCACCTGGTGCGCAACCTCGACGGCACCGCGCGCAAATTGCCGAGCACCGACAGCACCCTGCTCAGCAGTTTCGCGATCAACAACACGATCAAGACCCTGGACGATGTGCCGTTGTTTGTCAGCGAAGGCAAGGTGCAGGAGAAGCTCAAGACCATCCGCAGTTCGGATTACCTGTCGTTCTGCTATGAGCAGTTGCTCACCCATGCCGGCGCGCTGTGCATCTTCGGCCACGACCTGGGGCCGCAGGATAAACACCTGGTGGATGCGATTCGCCAGGCCAGCCCGACCACTCTGGCGATCTCGGTGTCGGGACGTAGCGACGGGTTCATTCGCCAGCAGAAGCGGCGGTATTCGGAGTTGTTTGACGGCAGCGGCGTGGAACTGAAGTTTTTTGCGGCGCGCACGCATCCGTTGGGTCATCCAGCACTGTCGGTACCGGTGGAACGCTGAGCAACCTATGGGACGGAGCTGGCCCCCCGCCCACATTGATCGCCTTTAAAGCCGTCAGCGCGGTCACTCTTCAGCGCTGTGCACCACCACCAACAACTGCGCCTGCACATCCCCCACCGAGCGAAGCCGATGGGGCTTCTGTGCATTGAAATGCAGGGCATCGCCCCGCTCCAGGATCACCCGTTCATTCATGAAGTCCACTTCCACCTGGCCTTCATGCACGAACAGGAATTCCTCCCCCACGTGTTCCTTGAAGGTCTTGTCGGTGAACTCCGCCGGCGGGTAAATGATGAAAGGCAACAGGCTGCGTTCACTGACCTGATGGGCCAGCACCGCGTAACCCGGCGCGGTGTCGGGCCGCTCATGGCTGCGCACCAGGCTGTAACTGTCGAGACTGACGCTGTCTTCGCTGAACAGTTCTTCCACTTTCACGTTCAACGCTTTGGCCAGTTTCAACGCAGCGGCAATCGACGGTGTGTTGAGCCCGCGCTCGACTTTCGACAGATAACTCTTGGTCATCCCGGATTTTTCGGCCAGGTTTTCCAACGTCACGCCGAGTTTTTTTCTCAATAATTTCAAACGGATAGACATGCGCTGCGGTTAATCCATGCAGAAAGCGAAGAGCTGTGCTTGCCAATGACACAAAGTGTCATATAGCATCTTTAGTGTCATTTGCCTCACCCAACGACCTTGCGAGCAGCGGGGGACCAGCAAATCCGACGTCCATTGAACCACCCAAAGGACACCGATATGGCCAAGACATTAGCACTCCCCAAAGACCAACTGGTCAAGCAAGCGCTGATCCAGATGCAAAACACCCTGGCGGATAATACGTGGACCGACCGGCAAAAGCTGGCGCTCACATGTCGCATCCTCTTCGAATACGGCCACGACTCCGGCCTGGCCGGGCAGATCACCGCGCGCGGGCCCACGCCTGGCACCTATTACACCCAGCAACTGGGCCTGGGCTTTGACGAAATCACCGCGAGCAACCTGCTGCTGGTCAACGAAGACCTCGAGGTGCTGGAAGGCCACGGCATCCCCAACCCGGCCAACCGTTTTCACACCTGGGTCTACCGTGGAAGGCCGGATGTGAACTGCATCATTCACACCCACCCGACGCACATCGCCGCCCTGTCGATGCTGGAAGTGCCGCTGCAGGTATCCCATATGGACTTGTGCCCGCTGTACGAGGACTGCGCGTTCCTGGAAGCCTGGCCAGGGGTGCCGGTGGGCAATGAAGAAGGGGAAATCATCACCACGGCACTGGGTGACAAGCGCGCGATTTTGCTTTCGCACCACGGCCAGTTGTCGACCGGGGCAAATATCGAGGAAGCCTGCGTGATCGCGCAGTTGATCGAGCGTGCGGCCAAGTTGCAATTGCTGGCGATGGCCGCCGGCACCCTCAAGCCGATCCTGCCGGCATTGGGACGCGAGGCCCATGACTGGATCTCAAAGCCCAAGCGTCATGGCGCTGCGTTCAATTACTACGCCCGGCAGAACCTGCGCAAGCACGCCGACTGCCTGAATTGATTGCCCTTTTTCGACCGGAGACCTCCCATGTCCAGCCCAACCATTCACGGCATCATCGGCTACACCATCACCCCATTCAGCACCGACGGCCAACGCATTGACCTCGACGCCCTGGGCCGCTCCATCGACCGCTTGATCGCCAGCGGCGTGCATGCCATCGCGCCTTTGGGCAGCACCGGTGAAGGCGCTTATCTGAGCGAGGCCGAGTGGGACGAAGTCAGCGCCTACAGCCTGCAAAAAGTCGCCAGGCGCGTGCCCACGATTGTCAGCGTGTCCGACCTGACCACCGCCAAGGCCGTACGCCGCGCGCGTTACGCCGAGGCCCATGGCGCCGATGTGGTGATGGTGCTGCCGGCCTCGTACTGGAAACTCAGCGAGGCGGAAATCCTCGCCCACTACGCCACGATTGGCGACAGCATCGGTTTGCCGATCATGCTCTACAACAACCCGGCTACCAGCGGCACGGACATGTCGGTGGACTTGATCCTGCGCATTATCAAACAGGTCGCCAACGTCACCATGGTCAAGGAGAGCACCGGGGATATTCAGCGCATGCACCAGTTGCACCAGCGCAGCGACGTGCCGTTCTACAACGGCTGCAACCCGTTGGCACTGGAAGCCTTCACGGCCGGGGCCAAGGGTTGGTGCACGGCGGCGCCAAACCTGATCCCGCAACTGAACCTGGATTTGTATGCGGCAGTGTTGGCCAATGACCTGGGCAAGGCGCGCGAACTGTTTTATCGGCAGTTGCCGTTGCTGGAGTTCATCCTCAAGGGCGGGTTGCCGGCGACGATCAAGGCCGGGTTGCGCTTGACCGGGTTGGAGGTGGGTGATCCCCGCTTGCCGGTATTCCCGTTGGGCGAGGCCGGAATCGAACAGCTGAAAACATTGCTGCGCTGACGCCGCGATCCAATGTGGGAGGGGCTTGACCCAGTGCCAGTCAATTAAGAGATAGAACGAGCAAACCGTAACCTGTGGCGAGCGGGCTTGCCCCGCGTTGGGCTGCGCAGCAGCCCCAAAACCTGGCGATTCAATATGCCTGGATAAACTCGGGGGCCTTATTGGGGCTGCTGCGCAGCCCAACGCGGGGCAAGCCCGCTCGCCACAACAGGCCCGCTCGTCACAACAAGCCCGCTCGCCACAACAGGCCCGCTCGCCACGACAAGCGCGCTCACCACAACAAGCTCGCTCGTCACAGTTACAGTTACAGTTACAGTTACAGTTACAGTTACAGTTACAGTTACAGTTACAGTTACAGTTACAGTGTTCCTCCTCAACTGACTGACAAGCCCCCTCCCACATTTTAAATAGAGACAAATGATAATGATTCTCGATAGAATTCGCGACTTTTCCACGTCGTGCTTCGTCAAGAAGGATATCCATGTCTCGTCCCAAGCCCGACCCGTTGTCGGCCGATGCCTTTCGCGGGTTTTATGCAGACATTCTGTATTTCCTGCGCAAACGCACGGACAACGCCAGCGACGCGGCCGACATGACCCAGGATGTCTTTACTCAGTGGCTGGACTACCGCGACCGCGCCAAGGTCGAGCAGCCACGGGCGTTTCTGTTCCAGATGGCGCGCAACCTGCTGCGCGATCATTGGCGCAAACAGAAGGTACGACAAACCGTCCACGCCGATCAGGCCGAAAAGGATGCCGAGCCGGTCATTGACGAGCAGAACGACCCCATGGTCGCCGCACAACGCCTGCAACGCCTGGAACAGTTGAAAGAAGTCCTCGCCGAGCTCTCGCCGCGCAGGCGAGAAGCCCTTATGCTGCACCGCTTCGAAGGCCTGAGCCAGGTACAGATCGCCGAGCGCATGGGCATTTCGACCAGCATGGTGGAAAAGCACATCGCCTTTGCCCTGCTGCATTGCAAGCGACGCCTTCAACCCGACCTCGGCACGGAGCAGCCCGAATGAACCGCCTGAGCGACATCGACGCCCTGGACATCGAAGCGAGCGACGCCATCGATGCCCAAGCCGCCAGTTGGTTTGCACGCAACCGTAGCGATGCGGGGCGCGCCGACCGCAAGGCTTTTGCCGCCTGGCAAGCCGTGCCGGCCCACGCCCGCGCCTATGCCGAATTCGAGCAGCTGTGGGCGGACCTCGCCCAGTTGCAGCAACGGAGCAAACCCGTGGCGCTGCCCCCGCGCAAACCAGCCTTCTGGCGCCCGGCCCTGGCCGCCGCCGCCGCCGTGCTCTGTGCCGTACTGGCCACGCATCTGGGTGCACCGCGCGAGTTGTATCACAGCCAGGTCGCGGCCCACGCCAAGGGCGTGCGTACCCTGGACCTGCCCGATGGCAGCACCTTGTATGTGAATGCCAACACCCGCCTGCGCGTCGACTTCACCGCTCACCAACGCATCATCCACTTGGACAAGGGCCAGTTGTATATCGAGGTCGCTGCTGACAAGGAACGGCCGTTGTTCGTACAAGCCGGCGAAGCAAATGTGCGGGTGGTGGGCACGGCTTTTGATGTGCGCCGCAGCCCGCAGCAACTGGTGGTCAGCGTCGCCCATGGCCAGGTCGCCTTCGAGCCGGACGCCAAAAACGCCGTCACCTTGCTCGGCGCCCAGCAACGCGCCATCTACCACTACGCCAAGGGCACCGTGCAGCAACAACCCCTCACGTCCGAAGACGTGGCCGACTGGCGCAGTGGACACCTGTCGTTCCGCAACCGCGAGCTGGCCAGCCTGATCGATGAACTGAGCCTTTACCGCCCGCAGGCACCGTTGCAGGTGAGCAATGCAGTGGCACACCTGAAGGTCTCGGGCAATCTCGATGTGAATGATCCAGACGCCTTACTCAATGCCCTGCCCGCCCTGCTGCCGGTAAAAGTCATGGCTTCAGCCGATGGCGTGATAAGCATTGAGCCGAGCAAATAATACAAAAACCGTACTTGAGAATATTTTGCATTTGCACGTGTGGTTTTTTTAGCCTGCCCCGTCTTCCTCCCGACTGTGTTTGATACGCACACCTTTTTGGCTATTTGGCCACCCGGGGGATTTCATGTTTCGCGCGCCTTGCCACGCTTCGCACCTGTTGCTTCAACCGACCCTGCTTGCCACCTGCCTGGCGTTCAGCCTCACGGCCCAGGCCGAGTCGTTCACGCTGCACCTGCCGGCCCAGTCGCTGGCCACGTCACTGAGCGAGGTGGCGCAGCAGACGAAGATCCAGCTGCTGTTCGATGAAACACTGCTCAAGAACGTGCAGGCACAGGCCCTCAATGGTGACTTCACCCCGGAAGTGGCGATCCGCACCCTGCTGGCCCCTGGTGAATTCACCTTGATCAAGGTCGGCACTACCTACGTCGTACGCCCCGATGCGGGCAAGACTACCCAGAGCGGCGCGATCCAGCTGGACACCTTGAGCGTGATCGGCACGGGCAATGAAGTCGACTCCAGCACCGTGAACCGCTCCACCCTGAGCCAGGCCGACATCGACCGCTACCAAGCCAATAACATCCCCAGCCTGCTGCAGACCCTGCCTGGGGTCAGCCAGGGTGGCTCGCTGAAACCCGGTGGCCAGACCATCAACATCCGTGGTTTCGGCGATGCCGAGGATGTACCGATGACCGTCGACGGTGCCACCAAGAGCGGCTTCGAGCGCTACCAGCAAGGCACGGTATTTATCGAACCCGAGCTGATCAAAAGCATCGAGGTCGAGAAAGGCCCCAATTCGCCGTTTACCGGCAACGGCGGTTTTGGCGGCACGGTCAACATGACCACCAAGGACGCCCCGGACTTGCTCAAGGACGGTCGCAACAGCGGTGCGATGCTCAAGTACGGTTACTCCAGCAACGACCATGAACAGGTCTATAGCAGCGCCGTGTATGGCCGCACCGACGATGGCCGGTTCGATGCGCTGGCTTACCTGACCCAACGCGACGGTGGTGACATGAAGGTGGCCGCCAAGCTGCCCAATGAGAACAACCAGTACCCGATCAACCCCCAACGCCTGCCTAACACCGCCCAGGACGTGGACGGCAAGCTGTTCAAGGTCAATGCCCACTTCACCGATGAACACAGTCTCGGCCTGTCGTACTCGCGTTCCCACAGCAATCGCTGGACACCCTTTTCCGCCGCGAGCTACCCGACACCGCCGACCCAGGCCAACATCAACCGCTACGGCTACGAAGGCGCGTTGAAGCGCTTTCTGGCACACCGCGACACCGTCGACACCACCTGGTCGGGCAAGTATGAATACCAACCCTTGGACAACCCGCTGGTGGACTTGACCGTCAAGTACTCTCAGTCCAACACCGAGCAGACTGACGAGCGCGACGCCACGGCGTTTTTCCAGTTGGCCACGGGTGGGCGCAAGATGGACACGTCCTACACCGACAAGAACCTCGACATCCGTAACGTCAGCCTGTTTGACACCGGGCCGTTGCAGCATGCGGTGACTATCGGTGGGCAGTTGCGCAAGCACATCCGCGAAACCGAGATGTGGATGCCAGGCACCACCTACAACACGCCACGCTACAACTATGGGCACTTTCAACCGGGCTTCATGCCCCACGGCAAGGTGGATACCAACAGTTTCTTCATCCAGGACGCGGTGACCCTGGGCGATGTGACGATCACCCCGTCGCTGCGCTACGACCATGTACGCAATCGCGGCGAGGCCAACGATGCACCGTACTACAGCAACCCCGACCCCGCCGTCGGCCATGACTACAGCGATCGCACCTACACCGGCTGGTCGCCGCGCCTGGCGTTGTTCTGGACGGTGACCCCGAACGTCGGCCTGTTCGCCAACTGGAGCCAGACCTGGCGGGCGCCAGTGATCGACGAGCAATACGAAGTGCAGGGCCTGGGCAACCGCACAGCCACCAGCGTCGACCTCGACCCGGAGCGCATCACCTCGATCACCCTGGGTAACATCACCCGCTTCGACAACCTGATCGCCCAGGATGACAACCTGCAACTGCGCACCACTCTGTTCCACAACAAAGTCGAAGACGAAATCTTCAAGGCCACGGGCGTGGGCTGCCAGAACCAGGCCATCAACGGCGGCACAATTGCCAACGCTTGCCCACCGGGGGCGATGTCCAACTACCGCAATATCGGCGCGCTGACCATCAAGGGCTTCGAGTTCGAAACGATCTATAACTCCACCTACCTGTTCGGCTCGGCATCGTTCGCCTATGCCACCGGCCAACACGAGGGTGCCTATACCAACCCTTGGGGCCCGGATGTGGCGGCCCGCGATATTCCGCCGACCAAGTGGGTGCTGCTGGTGGGGACCCACATCCCGGCCTGGGATGCCCAGGTGGGGTGGACGGGGCAGTTCATCGGCGCAACCACTCGCCTGCCCAGCGACAAATACTCCGGCGGCCCCGGCAGCAGTGTCGGCGACTTGTTCTACGACCAGTATGGCAATAAGCGCTACAACACCCAGGGCCTGTTCGCGAAATGGGCACCGCAACAGGCTTACCTGAAAGGCACCGAGGTGAACTTCACCGTGGACAACCTGTTCAACAACAACTTCCGTCCGGCGCTGAGCGGTGATCGTGCCTACACCAAAGGGCGCGATGCCAAGATCAGCGTCACACGTTTCTTCTGAAGACTGGCACTGCAACTGTGGAGAGCGGGCCTGTTGTGGCGAGCGGGCTTGTTGTGGCGAGCGGGCTTGCCCCGCGTTGGGCTGCGGAGCAGCCCCATTACAGGCGATGTGTTTTTAACTGACACACCGCGGTGCCTGGTTTTGGGGCCGCTTCGCAGCCCAACGCGGGGCAAGCCCGCTCGCCACAGGTGACCTGTTTGCCCGTTCCATCTCTTCCACAGGTGACCTGTTTGCCCGCTCTATCTCTTAACTGACTGGCATTAGGGCTTGCCCGCGATACAGGCGACGCGGTTTATCAGTAAGTCTGCGGTGCGCCCATCGCAGACTCACTGAAACTCGACAGCGCCCACACAACAGCAACTGTACGGATAAATCCGCACCCAGCTGTAGGCCCGCAATCGCCGGGGGTTGTGGCTAGATGGGCTTCCCTTGAAGCCCTCTAGATTTCGGTTCTCCCCATGAGCTCGCGCGAAAACACCGGCATGGCCCTCGGCCTGCTGGGCGTCATCATCTTCAGCCTGACCCTGCCCTTCACCCGCATCGTGGTGCAGGAAATCCACCCGTTGCTCAACGGCCTGGGCCGTGCGTTGTTCGCGGCGATTCCGGCGGCGGCGCTGTTGCTGTGGCGCCGCGAGCGTTGGCCAACCTGGCGCCAGGTGCGCGGTTTGTGCCTGGTGATCGCAGGCGTGATCCTCGGTTTCCCGGTGCTGTCAGCCTGGGCCATGCAAACGTTACCGGCCTCCCATGGCGCGCTGGTCAACGGCCTGCAACCACTGTGCGTGGCCTTGTATGCAGCGTGGCTGTCCCATGAGCGGCCGTCGAAAGCCTTCTGGGCCTGCGCCGCACTGGGCAGCGCGTTGGTATTGAGCTATGCGCTGATTACCGGTGCCGGCAGCATTCAAGCCGGCGATCTGTTGATGCTCGGCGCCATTGCGGTGGGCGGCCTGGGTTATGCCGAAGGCGGTCGGCTGGCCAAGGAGATGGGCGGGTGGCAGGTCATCTGCTGGGCGCTGGTACTGTCGACCCCGGTGCTGATCGGCCCGGTGTGGTACCTGGCGGCGCAGCACCAGGGCGCGATTTCGATGCGCACCTGGTGGGCGTTCGGCTATGTGTCGCTGTTCTCGCAGTTCCTGGGATTCTTTGCCTGGTACGCCGGGTTGGCCATGGGCGGCATTGCGCGGGTCAGCCAGATTCAGCTGCTGCAGATCTTCTTCACCATTGCATTTTCGGCGTTGTTCTTTGGTGAACATATCGAGCCGATTACCTGGGTGTTTGCCTGTGGGGTCATCGTCACGGTGATGCTCGGGCGCAAGACCGCGGTGCAGGCTGCGCCAGCCCCCTGTAGGAGCGAGCTTGCTCGCGAAGGTCGCTAACGATAACGCGGGAAACCTGAAAGCCTGCGGTGCTCTCAGGCTTTTCGCGAGCAAGCTCGCTCCTACAGGGGGCGGCGGTCAGATCAGGTAGCCATCCGCGCGCAGCAGGGTTTCCAGGCAGTGTTCGGAGATGTGATAGAACGCCTTCAACTCCTGGATTCTCTCCAGCAACTGCGCGTTGTCCACCGGCTCCGCACGCTTGATCGCCAGGATCATCTTGTTCTTGTTGGTGTGTTCCAGGGAGATGAACTCGAACACCTTGGTCTCATAACCACAGGCTTCAAGGAACAAGGCGCGCAGGCTGTCGGTGACCATTTCCGCCTGCTGGCCCAGGTGCAACCCGTATTGCAGCATAGGCTTTAACAGCACCGGGCTCTGGATCTGCAGGCGAATCTGTTTGTGGCAGCACGGCGAGCACATGATGATCGACGCACCGGAACGAATACCGGTGTGGATGGCGTAATCCGTGGCGATGTCGCAGGCGTGCAGGGCGATCATGACGTCCAGCTCGCTCGGTGCCACGCTGCGCACGTCACCGCACTTGAACACCAGCCCTGGGTGGTCCAGGCGCGCAGCGGCGGTGTTGCACAAGGTCACCATGTCTTCGCGCAATTCAACGCCAGTGACCTCAGCCTCGACATTGAGCGTGTTGCGCAAGTAGTCATGGATGGCGAACGTCAGGTAACCCTTGCCCGAACCGAAATCAGCGACGCGCACCGGCCCGTCCAGCCGCAGCGGTGACGAGGTCAGCGCATGGCTGAACACTTCGATGAACTTGTTGATCTGCTTCCACTTGCGCGACATCGACGGGATCAGCGCGTGCTTGGCGTCGGTCACGCCCAGGTCGAAGAGGAACGGTCGGCTCAACTCGAGGAAACGATGCTTCTCGCGGTTATGCTCGGCCGACGGCGCTTCGCGCAATTGCTGGGGTTTGCTTTTGAACAGCGAGCTTTTGTTCTTTTTGCTGTATTCGAGCTGGGCTTCGTCGGTCAGTGCCAGCAAGTGAGCGTTCTTGAACGAAGCCGGCAACAGCTCGGCAATCGCCGCCACGCCATCGGCCACCGGGAAGTTCTTGGTGATGTCGCGGGTCTTGTAGCGGTATACGAAGGACAGGCACGGCTGTTCCTTGACCGTCACCGGCTTGATGATCAGCCGTTGCAGCTCGGCGTCCTCACCCACGTACTTGGCCAGCACCAGCTTGATAAAAGCGTCGTGCTGAAGGCTTGCGCTCAGCAGTTCGATGAACTGGGCATGATGATCCGGCGCAGGGCGGGCAGGTTGAGCGGTAACGGACATGAACAAAAACGCCTCGGGCAGGGAATGCCGGGCATTTTAGGGGGGATGGGGGTTTAGGGCACGGGGTTATTTGATCAACGGTACTGCGCCTGACCACTTGGGACCCAATGTGGGAGGGGCAAGCCCTCCCCCACATTTGATCTCCAGTGTTGGATGTTCTATTCGAGCACGACCAGGCGGTTGGGCAGTTCATTACGTGTCTGAGTCACCGGCACATGCACCTTGAGCAACTCGCCACACGCCTCGATACAAGCAATAAACCCAGCCAGCGTCTGCCCCTGTTTGACCTGCTGGGTAAACGCCTTGACGATCCCCTCCCAATGGCTGTCATCCAAACGGCTGGAGATGCCATCGTCCACCAGGATTTCCACATAACGCTCGGCCTCGCTGACAAAAATCAGCACCCCGGTGCTGCCCAGCGTGTGGTGCAGGTTCTGCTCCAGGAACTGCCGGCGCGCCAGGTTCGACGCGCGCCAATGGCGCACCGAACGCGGGATCAGGCGCGTGGTGACCTTGGGCAGGCGAAACACCAGGCACAGCACGATGAACGTCGCCCATTGCGCCAGCAGCAAGGTGTACATGGTCAGGTAGCCCGACAGGTAATGCACCACACCCGGCACCACCAACGCGATCAGGCTGGCCCACAGCAATGGGATATAGGCGTAATCGTCGGCACGGGCAGCCAGCACGGTCACCAGTTCGGCGTCGGTGGTTTTTTCGACCCGGGCGATCGCTTCGGCGACCTGGCGCTGCTCGTGTTCAGTCAGTAATGCCATGGTTGTAGATGCTCTTTTCTAGTTATTGTCATTACCAGCCGCCCGACGCGCCGCCGCCGCCGAAGCCACCACCGCCGCCTCGGAAACCCCCACCGCCACCGCCCCCACCGCCGCGTCCACTGCTGCTGAGGATCGCGAGCAGGATCGCCCCCACCGGCAGGCCCAGGCGATTGCACAACCACAACACGCCGATCAGCAGGACAAACAAGCCGATGGAAAACCCGGGATTATCCTTGGCAAAGTTGGCATCCGCCACATGGGCCGGCACTGCCAGTGGCTGACCGCCCACCACCTGGATCATGGCGGCTACGCCGTCGCTGATACCCTGGCTGAAATTGCCGGCCTTGAACTTGGGCGTGATCACCTGGTTGATGATCACCCAGGACTGCGCATCGGTCAGCGTACCTTCCAGGCCGTAACCGACTTCGATGCGTAACTTGCGCTCATCGCGGGCAACGATCAACAACGCGCCGTTGTCCTTGCCCTTCTGGCCAATACCCCACTGGCGGCCCAATTGGTAACCGTAGTCCTCAATGGGCACGCCTTGCAGGTCGGGCACCGTGACCACCACGATCTGGTCGCCGGTGGTTTGCTCCAGCGCCTGCAACTGCTCGGTCAATTGCTGGCGCGTCGCCGGGTCGAGCATCTGGGCGTTATCCACCACCCGCCCGGTCAGTGCCGGGAAGGTCAACGCCGCCTGGGCCGAAGCGACGCATGCCAGCAACCACAGCGCCAGGCCTATCCGTAATAAACGCATCGACACCTCAATGCAGCCTTATTTGAACTTCACTTGCGGCGCTTTATCGGCATCGGCACTGGTGGCTTCAAACGTGGCGCGGATCGGCAGGTCGCTGTACATCACGCTGTGCCACAGGCGGCCAGGGAAGGTGCGGATCTCGGTGTTGTAGGCCTGCACCGCCTGGATAAAGTCGCGACGCGCCACGGCGATACGGTTTTCCGTGCCTTCCAACTGGGATTGCAGGGCCAGGAAGTTCTGGTTGGCCTTCAGGTCTGGGTAGCGCTCGGACACCACCATCAAGCGGCTGAGCGCACTGCTCAAACCGTCCTGGGCTTGCTGGAACTGCTTGAGTTTTTCCGGGTTATCCAGGGTACTGGCATCCACCTGGATCGAGGTGGCCTTGGCCCGCGCCTCAATCACCGCAGTGAGGGTGTCCTGCTCATGGGTGGCATAGCCCTTGACCACTTCCACCAGGTTGGGGATCAAGTCGGCACGCCGTTGATACTGGTTCTGCACCTGGCCCCAGGCCGCCTTGGCCTGCTCATCCAGGGTCGGAATGGTATTGATACCGCAACCGCTCAGCACGCTGCTGATCAATAACAACGCCGCGGCTTTCAAGCCCCAGCGGTAACCTTGTGCTGCTTGCATGGTGTTTCTCCTGGCCAATCTTGATGGAATTTGACGACTAACCCTATAAACCGCGCGCTTGGGGCATAATCCGCCACCACTGGAATGCATCGAGCCAATCAGCTACAAAGATGCCCAGCGCGAAAAAGAGTTCAGAGTGTGCTGCATTTATCTGAACAACACCCGAACAACAATAGACGCTCCCCACATTTTGGCCGATCAGCGCTAGCGCTGTGCAGTGAGCCGAAAAAGGATATTCATGAAGAAGCTGTGTTTGCTCGGCCTTGTTGCCGCTCTGGCCACCCACCCCGTCTGGGCAGAAACAAAGCCTGCTGCGCTTAAAGACAAGGACGCCTTCGTCAGCGACCTGCTCAAGCAGATGACCCTCGATGAAAAAATCGGCCAATTGCGCCTGATCAGCATCGGCCCCGAAATGCCCCGTGAGCTGATCCGCAAGGAAATTGCCGCCGGCCGCATCGGTGGCACGTTCAACTCCATCACGCGCCCGGAAAACCGTCCGATGCAGGACGCGGCCATGCGCAGCCGGTTGAAGATCCCGATGTTTTTCGCCTATGACGTGATCCACGGCCACCGCACGATCTTCCCGATCAGCCTGGCCCTGGCCTCCAGCTGGGACATGGACGCCATCGGCCGGTCCGGGCGCATTGCCGCCCAGGAAGCCGCCGCCGACAGCCTGGACATCACCTTCGCGCCGATGGTCGACATCTCCCGCGACCCGCGCTGGGGCCGTACCTCCGAAGGCTTCGGCGAAGACACCTACCTGGTCTCGCGCATCGCCGAAGTGATGGTCAAGGCATTCCAGGGCACCAGCCCCGCGAATGCCGACAGCATCATGGCCAGCGTCAAGCACTTCGCCCTGTATGGCGCCGTGGAAGGCGGGCGCGACTACAACGTGGTCGACATGAGCCCGGTCAAGATGTACCAGGACTACCTGCCCCCGTACCACGCGGCGATCAAGGCCGGTTCCGGCGGCGTGATGGTGGCGCTCAACTCGATCAACGGCGTACCCGCCACCGCCAACACCTGGCTGATGAACGACCTGTTGCGCAAGGACTGGGGCTTCAAGGGCCTGGCCGTCAGCGACCACGGTGCGATCTTCGAGCTGATCAAGCACGGCGTGGCCAAGGACGGGCGTGAAGCCGCCAAGCTGGCGATCAAGGCCGGCATCGACATGAGCATGAACGACTCGCTGTACGGCAAGGAATTGCCAGGGCTGCTCAAGTCCGGTGAGATCGAGCAAAGCGACATCGACAACGCCGTGCGCGAGGTGCTTGGCGCCAAGTACGACATGGGCCTGTTCAAAGACCCGTACCTGCGTATCGGCAAGGCCGAGGACGACCCGGCCGACACCTATGCCGAAAGCCGCCTGCACCGCGCCGAAGCGCGTGACGTGGCGCGCCGCAGCATGGTCTTGCTGAAGAACCAGAACGGTACCCTGCCGCTGAAGAAATCCGCGACCATTGCCCTGGTGGGTCCATTGGCCAAGGCGCCCATCGACATGATGGGCAGCTGGGCCGCCGCCGGTAAGCCGGCACAATCGGTGACCCTGCTCGACGGCCTCAACGCGGTGATCGGCGAAAAAGGCAAGATCATCTATGCCCGTGGCGCCAACATCACCAATGACAAGGCCGTGGTCGACTACCTCAACTTCCTCAATTTCGATGCCCCGGAAGTGGTGGATGACACGCGCCCTGCCCAGGTGATGATCGATGAAGCGGTCAAGGCCGCCAAGGATGCCGATGTGGTGGTCGCCGCCGTGGGTGAATCCCGTGGCATGTCCCACGAATCGTCGAGCCGCACCGACCTGAATATCCCGCAAAGCCAGCGCGACCTGATCAAGGCGCTCAAGGCCACCGGCAAGCCATTGGTGCTGGTACTGATGAACGGCCGCCCGCTGTCGATTCTCGAAGAGAACCAGCAAGCCGACGCGATCCTGGAAACCTGGTTCGCCGGCACCGAGGGCGGCAATGCCATCGCCGACGTGCTGTTCGGTGACTACAACCCGTCGGGCAAGCTGCCGATCACCTTCCCACGTTCGGTGGGGCAGATTCCGACCTACTACAACCACCTGACCATTGGCCGGCCCTTCACCCCAGGCAAGCCGGGCAACTACACCTCGCAGTACTTCGATGACACCACTGGGCCCCTGTTCCCGTTCGGTTATGGCCTGAGCTACACCACGTTCAGCCTCTCGGACATGGCGCTGTCTTCCACCACCCTGAACAAGACCGGCAAGCTCGACGCCAGTGTCACCGTGACCAACACCGGCAAGGTGGACGGCGAAACCGTGGTGCAGTTGTATATCCAGGACGTGGCCGGCTCAATGATCCGCCCGATCAAGGAGCTGAAGAACTTCCAGAAAATCATGCTCAAGGCCGGTGAAGAGCGCACGCTGCACTTCACCATCACCGAGGAAGACCTGAAGTTCTACAACACCCAGCTCAAGTTCGCAGCGGAGCCGGGCGAGTTCAATGTCCAGATCGGGCTGGATTCCCAGGATGTGCAGCAGCAGACCTTCGAACTGCTCTGACACCTGACACGGTCAAAAAATGTGGGAGGGGGCTTGCCCCCGATTTCGGTGTATCAGCCAGCAGATCTGTCGCTGAATCACCGCTATCGGGGGCAAGCCCCCTCCCCCATTTGATCTCAGTGTTCTTGCTAGCCGCGCCGATCCAGCACGTTCACCACCAAGCGATCAATCCAGCCCCACACCCGCTGCTTCACCCGCCGCCACAACGGCCGCGATTTCCACGCTTCCAGGCTCACCGCCTGGCTCTGGGTAAAATCCCGCTCGAAGCTGTCCACCACGTCCCGCGTCAACTCAGGGTCCAACGCTTCCAGGTTGGCTTCCAGGTTGAAGCGCAGGTTCCAGTGGTCGAAATTGCATGAGCCGATGCTGACCCAGTCATCCACCAACACCATCTTCAGGTGCAGGAAGCACGGCTGGTACTCGAATATCTGCACACCCGAGCGCAGCAGGCGCGGGTAATAACGGTGCCCGGCATAGCGTACGGAGGGGTGATCGGTGCGTGGCCCGGTGAGCAGCAGACGCACATCGACCCCGCGTCCCGCCGCTCGGCGCAAGGCACGGCGTACCCCCCAGGTGGGCAGGAAGTACGGGGTGGCCAACCAGATGCGGTGCTTGCCGCTGTTCAAGGCGCGAATCAACGATTGCAGGATGTCGCGGTGCTGGCGCGCATCGGCATACGCCACGCGCCCCAGGCCTGGCCCCGTCGCGGGCACCTTGGGCAGGCGCGGCAAACCGAAATGAGTGGCGGGCTTCCACTCCCGGCGCGCGCTGTTCGCGTGCCATTGCCGGTCGAACAACGCCTGCCAATCCAGCACCAGCGGCCCGCTGATCTGCACCATCACTTCATGCCAGTCAGCGGTGTCTTGCCCTGGGGTCCAGAATTCATCGGTCACGCCCGTGCCGCCGACCACGGCGATTTGCTGGTCGATCAGCAACAGCTTGCGGTGGTCGCGATACAGGTTGCGCATCCAGCGCCGCCAGCTCAAGCGATTGTAAAAGCGCAGTTCCACCCCGGCATCCGTCAAGCGTTTGCGCAACCCGAGGGTAAACGCCAGGCTGCCGTAATCATCAAACAAGCAACGCACCCGCACGCCACGCCCAGCCGCCAACACCAGCGCCTGCACCATGGCTTCGGCGCAGGCCCCGGCTTCCACCAGGTACAGCTCCAGCTCCACCTGACGCTCTGCCCGGGCAATGCCCACCAGCATCTGCGGAAAAAACTGCGGGCCGTCGATCAACAACTCGAACCGGTTGGCGCTGCGCCACGGGAACACTGCGCCGCTCACGTCAGCGCGCCGTAAAGATCAGCACCGCACCCACCGGCACCGACAAACTGATCGACTTGAGCCCAGCCACCTTGCGCAATGCCGCCACACCGGGTGCCAGGTCGAAATCCTCGGCGTGCAACACCAACGGTTCCAGGGTGACCACCTGGAAACGCCGGTCATCCAGGCGCGTGGCCAGCAGCTCGGCGTTGTAGGTCTGGGTCTTGCCATGCAACGTGACGCTCATGGGCAGGCGCAATTCCAATTGCGCGCCAGGGGCCAGGTCATTGATGGGTTGCAGGTTGATCTGCGCACTGATCAGCGCTTCAGGGAAGGTCTTGATCTCGAACAGTTGATTGCGCATGCGCTCATCACGCAGCGGGATGCCACTGCTGACCGATTCCAGCTCCACCTCCAATTGCGCAGCGCCCTTGCTGTCGACCTTGCCGTGCAGCACCAGGAAGCGCTGCACCTCGGCGATCTCGGTGTTTTTGGTGGTGACGAACGACAGGCGTGAGGATTCGTTATCCAGGTACCAGTCGGCATGGGCAGGCACTGCGGCAGCGGCCAGCACGGCGAAGGCCAGGGGTTTGATGACAGACGCGTTGAACATTAAGGACTCGTGGGGCGAAAAACCTGAACGAACCTTAACTGTGCCGCCTGCCGGGCGCAATGTAACTGACACAGCCGCCCCCACATCGGGTATGACGTTTCAGGGGATGAGGCGGCACCCCTGGTGTTCGCCCAACCATCTGGCGGTATGGGTACGCCCCAATCCACTGGCGGTGACTTCACTGCGCTTCGGGTCATCGGTGAACGCACTGATCGGCACGTACTGCTTCACATACCCCCGGCAATACTCGGCTGGATTGTCCGCCACATACCGGCACGAGCAGTACTCCTTGGCCGTATACGCCGCGATGATGTCGGGGAAGGCTTGCAGGTTGACGCGCTCGTGCCAGACCCAGCCCAACAGGGCAAGCAACAGCACGAGAAAAAGGCTGGTGAACGGCCGACGACGAATCATGGTTGCACCGCCGCAAGCACGCGCTTGAGCAGTTCGTTATGGCGATAGCTGCCGTCGCGATCATCGCCATAGCGCACGATCACCAGGTGCTCATCCGGCATCACATACAGCGCCTGCCCCCAGTGCCCGAGGGCGGCGAAGGTATCGGCGGGGGCATCGGGCCAGGGTCGGGCAGCGCCCTGCACTTCGCGATTAAGCCACCAATGGCCGCCGGGGACGGCTTCGTCCTGGCCGGCCTTGTATGGGTCGAAAGGTTTACGGTTGAAAGCAACCCAGTCTTCGGGCAGCAATTGTTGATCGCCCCAGCGGCCGTCGCGCGCCATCAGCAGGCCGACGCGCGCCAGGTCGCGCGCGGTGAGGTAGGCGTAGGACGAGGCGACAAAGGTTTCGTCGGCATCGGTTTCCCAGGTGGCGTTGTGAATACCCAACGGCTTGAACAACGCATCCCAGGGGTAACTCATGTAGGCCTTGTGGCCGAGCATCCCTTTGAGGGCCGCGGACAATAGGTTGCTGTCGCCGCTGGAGTAACGGAAGACCCGGCCCGGTGCACTGGCGGCGTCCATGCCGGCGGTGAATTCCGCCATGTCGGCGCGGCCACGGGTATAGAGCATCGCGACGACCGAGGATTTCAGCGGGGCGAACTCGTAGTCTTCCTGCCAATCCAGGCCCGAGGCCCAGTGCAGCAGGTCGGCCATGCTGACCGTCGGGTGCTGTTTCATTGGCGGATAGAAGCGCGCCACCGGGTCAGTCAACTTGAAGCGTTTTTCGCCATAGGCCACGCCGAGCACCGTCGCCATCAGGCTTTTGCTGACCGACCAGGTCAAGTGCGGCGTGCTCGCGGTGGTGGGTTCGGCGTAGCGCTCATAGACGACTGCGCCATCGCGAATCACCAGCAGCGCGTCGGTTCGAATACCTTGGCGATGGGTGTCGTCACGCGCGGGGAATGCATAGGCATTCAAGGCATCGACAGCAGGACCGGAGAGCGGCGGGGCCTTGGCCCACTCCTTGTCAGGCCAGGTTTCAGCATGGGCAGTAACGGTGACTGACAGCAGGGCAACGCACAACAGGCCTCGGACCATGGACACAAACTCAAGGGGGCGTTCAAGCCCGCGAGCCTAGCCGAGGCCGATGACAGATTGGCGACACGGAGGGCTGTCATCTAAGCGTCACCGGAACTTCATGGAGATGACACCGAGCCTACATAGCCTGAGTTTGGACAAACAAGTCGACCGGCCGAAAGGTGGCTGGCACTCGGAGATTCGCCATGACTCAGATCGCCCGCATCAGCGACACCGGCAATGAACGCCGTCTGCAAGCCGAACGCCTGGTTGGCGCAAAGGCCTTGCAGGAAGCCCAGGCCCTGCGGTTCAACGTGTTCAGCGGCGAATTCAACGCCAAGCTGAAAGGCGCGGAATTGGGGCTGGACATGGATGACTATGATGTTCACTGCAGCCACATCGGCGTGCGGGATTTGAACAGCGGTCGACTGGTCGCCACCACCCGTTTACTCGACCACCAGGCCGCCAGCAGCCTGGGTCGGTTCTACAGCGAAGAAGAATTCAGCCTGCATGGCCTCCTGCATTTACAGGGCCCGATCCTGGAAATCGGTCGCACCTGTGTCGACCCCGCCTACCGCAACGGCGGCACCATCGCCGTGTTATGGGGCGAGTTGGCCGAGGTGCTTAACCAGGGCGGCTACAGCTACCTGATGGGGTGTGCGAGCATCCCGATGCACGACGGCGGCATCCAGGCCCACGCCATCATGCAACGCCTGCGCGAACGCTACCTGTGCAACGAACATCTGCGCGCCGAGCCGAAAAAACCTCTGCCGGCGCTGGATCTGCCGTCCAACGTGATCGCGGAAATGCCACCGCTGCTCAAGGCCTATATGCGCCTGGGTGCGAAGATCTGCGGCGAGCCGTGCTGGGATGAGGATTTCCAAGTGGCCGACGTGTTTATCCTGCTCAAGCGCGATGAACTGTGCCCGCGTTACGCACGCCACTTCAAGGCGGCCATGTGATGCGCCGCCTGCGCGTGTACGGGCGCATCGCCCGCGTGCTGCTGGTGGTGGCGCTGGGCTTGAGCATGGCCAGTGTGTTTGGTGTGTTCGAGCGCCTGGGCGTGGCTAACTCGATGGTGCGGCGCCAACGTTGGTCGCGGTTCTTTATGGCGCGATTGACCAATGCCCTGCCCTTTCGGGTGACGGTGCACGGCGAGTTGCCGCAGACACCGATGCTGTGGGTGAGCAATCACGTGTCGTGGACCGATATCCCGCTGCTGGGCATGGTCACGCCGATGTCGTTTTTGTCCAAGGCCGAAGTGCGCACCTGGCCGGTGGCCGGCTGGTTGGCGGCGAAGGCCGGTAGCTTATTTATCCGTCGCGGTTCGGGCGACAGCCAGTTGATCCGCAAGCAAATGACCCGCCACCTGGAGCAACAGCACCCGCTGCTTATGTTCCCCGAAGGCACCACCACCGACGGGCGCAGCCTGCGTACCTTTCACGGGCGCTTGCTGGCCAGTGCGATCGATGCCGATGTATCGCTGCAACCGGTGGCGATCCGTTATCTGCGCGACGGGCAAGTGGACCCGCTGGCACCGTTTATTGGCGATGATGATTTGCTCTCGCACCTGATGCGCCTGTTCGGCAATGACCAGGGCGACGTGGAGATCCATGTGCTCAAGCCGATTGCCTGCGCCGGGCAGGAACGCGCGGCGCTGGCGTTCCAGGCGCAGCAGGCGGTGCAGAAGGCATTGTTTGGGGCCCTGCCGGAAACAGAACAGATTGCGGTTCGGCCGGCCTTCGCGGCCTGAAGCGGGCACGGGCAACAATGTGGGAGGGGGCTTGCCCCCGATGGCAGTGTGTCAGTCAACAGATTCATTGGCTGAACCACCGCTATCGGGGGCAAGCCCCCTCCCACATTTAGATCCCGGTATTCAGTTGGCGTTGTGCGAACGCCTGTAGCTCCGGGTAGAACGCACTGAAGTCTTTGCTCAGCGGCTCATACAGAATCCGCAATTCCTGCATCGCATGCCCCAGCTCATCAGGCTGCGTGAGCCGCCGCGAAATCCCGCGCAACACCGGCTCCATCATCGCGAACTCCCGGTACGAACCGAGCCAATCATCCGCCGCCATAAAGGGTGCAATCTGCGCCAACCGTCCCGGCAATTGCGGTTCGGCCGCGAGCACGCGGTACACCTGCGAGGTGAAGCGCTCCAGGGGCTGCTCGGCATACAGCGCCCAATCCCGCGCCAGGCAGTGATCGAAAAACACATCGAGGACGATCCCGGCGTAGCGTCGGCGGGTCAGGCTGAAGCGCGACAACGCCTCGCCGACCAACGGGTGGCTGTCGGTAAAGCGGTCGATCGAGCGATGCAACTGGATCGCCGCTTCGATGGGCGGGCTGAACTGGCCTTGCAGGCGGCCTTTGACAAAGTCGCCATACAGACTGCCCAGCAGTTGAGCAGGAAGTTGGCCGCCCAGGTGCAGATGTGCGAGATAATTCATGGTGCGCAGTCTATCACTGCGACCCACGTATCGTTATAACCCGATATACCGATTCAGTCTTGGCTAAGACCGAAATCATATTGGTATATCGGAATGTATCGATTTAAAGTTCGCCTCATCGCGATATAACGCTTTACGAAACCGAGCAACTGCCATGTCCATTGACCTCGACGAAATAATAAAAGCCCTGGCACACCCAGTACGACGAGACATTCTCACCTGGCTCAAAGACCCGAAAGTGCAGTTCCCCGAGCAACTGCACAACCACGAATACGGTATCTGCGCCGGCCAGATCGACCAGCGTTGCGGTTTGTCCCAGTCCACCGTGTCGGCCCACCTGGCCACCTTGCAACGGGCGGGATTGATCAGCAGCCAGAAGGCCGGGCAGTGGCACTTTTTCAAACGCAACGAGGAAACCATCCAGGCTTTTCTCGCGGCACTCGTTACTGAACTCAGCCCTGAAGTCAGTTCTGAAATGCGCGCACCGCTTTAACAAGGAAACCCAAATGCCCCTCTCGCTCCTCATCCTGGCCCTGAGCGCCTTCGCCATCGGCACCACCGAGTTCGTCATCATGGGCCTGTTGCCCGATGTGGCGGCGGACCTGGGTGTGTCGATTCCCGGTGCCGGCTGGCTGGTCACCGGCTACGCCCTGGGCGTGGCGATCGGCGCACCGTTCATGGCACTGGCGACCGCCAAGCTGCCACGCAAGGCCGCCCTGGTAGCGTTGATGGGCATCTTCATTATCGGCAACCTGCTTTGCGCCCTGGCCAGTGACTACAACGTGCTGATGTTTGCCCGTGTGGTCACCGCGCTGTGCCACGGTGCGTTCTTTGGTATCGGTTCGGTGGTGGCGGCCAACCTGGTGCCGGCCAACAAACGCGCTTCGGCCGTCGCCTTGATGTTCACCGGCCTGACCCTGGCCAACGTACTCGGTGTGCCATTGGGTACCGCCCTGGGCCAGCAAGCCGGCTGGCGCTCGACCTTCTGGGCGGTGACCGTCATTGGCGTGATCGCCTTGATCGGCCTGATCCGTTTCCTGCCGGCCAAGCGGGACGAAGAAAAACTCGACATGCGCGCCGAACTGGCCGCCCTCAAAGGGGCTGGCATCTGGCTGTCGCTGAGCATGACGGCACTGTTCGCCGCGTCGATGTTCACCCTTTTCACTTACGTGGCACCACTGCTTGGTGATGTCACCGGCGTATCGCCCAAGGGCGTGACCTGGACCCTGCTGCTGATCGGCCTGGGCCTCACCGTGGGCAACATCATCGGCGGCAAGCTGGCGGACAAACGCCTGGCGGCCACCCTGATTGGCGTATTCATCAGCATGGCGGTGGTCTCCACCGCACTGACCTGGACCAGCGTCGCCGTGATCCCGACCGAGATCACCCTGTTCCTGTGGGCCACCGCTTCATTTGCCGCCGTACCTGCGCTGCAGATCAACGTGGTGACCTTCGGCAAGGCCGCACCGAACCTGGTGTCCACCCTGAACATCGGCGCCTTCAACATCGGCAACGCCCTCGGCGCCTGGGTCGGCGGCAGCGTGATTGCCAATGGTTTCGGCCTGACCAGCGTGCCCTTGGCGGCTGCGGCCCTGGCGATCCTGGCCCTGCTGGTAACCCTGATTACTTTCCGTCAGAGCGGCGATGCCGACCTGGCCCCTGCGACCAACTGATCAACTTCAAACAGAAGGGTGTTATCCCATGACGACTATTTTCGATCCGATCAAACTGGGCGACCTGGAACTGTCGAACCGCATCATCATGGCGCCGCTGACCCGCTGCCGTGCCGATGCCGGCCGCGTACCCAACGCGCTGATGGCCGAGTACTACGTGCAACGGGCTTCCGCCGGGCTGATCCTCAGCGAAGCCACCTCCGTGACGCCGCTGGGCGTGGGCTACCCGGACACCCCGGGCATCTGGTCCAACGACCAGGTGCGCGGCTGGGCCAATGTGACCAAGGCGGTGCACGGCGCGGGCGGCAAGATCTTCCTGCAACTGTGGCACGTTGGCCGCATCTCCCATGAGTCCTACCTGAACGGTGAGACCCCGGTGGCCCCGAGCGCCATCCAGCCTAAAGGCCACGTCAGCCTGGTGCGCCCACTGGCCGACTACCCGACGCCACGCGCGCTGGAAACCGCTGAAATCGCCGACATCGTCGACGCCTATCGCACCGGGGCCGAGAACGCCAAGGCCGCCGGCTTCGACGGCGTGGAAATCCATGGCGCCAACGGCTACCTGCTCGACCAGTTCCTGCAAAGCAGCACCAACAAGCGCACCGATCAATACGGCGGCTCCCTGGAAAACCGCGCACGGCTGTTGCTGGAAGTGACCGATGCCGCCATCGAAGTCTGGGGCCCCGGCCGTGTGGGCGTGCACCTGGCACCCCGCGCCGACGCCCATGACATGGGTGACGACAACTTGGCGGAAACCTTTACCTACGTCGCCAGCGAACTGGGCAAGCGAGGCATTGCCTTTATCTGCTCGCGTGAAAAGGAAGGTGCCGACAGCCTCGGCCCGCAACTGAAAAAAGCCTTCGGCGGCCCCTATATCGCCAACGAACGTTTCACCAAGGACAGCGCTAATGCCTGGCTGGCCTCGGGCAAGGCGGATGCGGTGGCCTTCGGCATACCGTTCATTGCCAACCCGGACCTGCCGGCTCGCCTGAAGGCCGATGCGCCGTTGAACGAAGCGCACCCGGAAACCTTCTACGGCAAAGGGCCAGTTGGTTACATCGACTACCCGACCCTGCCGCTGTAATCGGCCGAAACCTAAGACCAAATGAGGGAGGGGGCTTGCCCCCGATGGCGGTGCGTCAGTCACAGTATGTGTTGACTGAACCACTGCCATCGGGGCAAGCCCCCTCCCTCATTGTTGGCTGCGTGCAGGTTCTGGCTACATTGCTTCACAGAACCGAAACAAAATCGCTACAAAATACTTAGGCGGCTACCTATCAACCGCCCGCCAGCCCGTATATAAAGTCACTCCATCAATCAGGCAGAAGGACGATTGACTGTCCTTAGGCTTTACTGTTGACACAATCTGACGCAATTACACATTTTGTCTTAATTGCGCAGGTTAGGGCTCAGGCGCAGCATATCCAACCCTATGTCGGCCCAACGCTCTGCCTCCTGATGCAACGCGTAGCTGTCAGGCACCAGCAGCCATTGCCAGAGCAGCCCGTCGATGTAGGCATGCAGGCACACTGCCCCTCGGACAGTGTCGAGGTTTTCCGGAAGTTGCCCGCGGTTCACCGCGTTACGCAGTGTCAGGCCGATGCGCAGGTTGCATTCGAGGGTGTGGGTCTGGCGTTGGCGGCGCATGTCACACATTTCATCGGTGAATTCGCACTTATGAAACAAAATCTCATTGATGCGTCGGGTTTTCGGGTCCAGAACCACTTGATGAAACAGATGAATCAGCAACTTGCGCATGCACCCCAACGGGTCAACCTCATCCTCGCTTTCACTGGCGCGCGCCAATTCATCCAGGGGCTCGTGCAGGGTTTCCAGCATCGCCTGCAACAAATCGGCCTTATTGCTGAAATGCCAATAGATGGCGCCCCGCGTCACCCCGGCCAACGCCGCGATATCCGCCAGCGTGGTCCGCGCAACACCGCGCTCGTAAAAGGCATGCTCGGCGGCTTGGAGAATCTGGTTGCGCGTTTCCTGAGCTTCCTCTTTGGTGCGACGAACCATGGCAGTAAAACCTCAATCGGGATACTTGAGACTATCGGTAACGCGGCTTTAATAGGCGGTAACGATCATCTGAATAAATTGTGGGACGACACCGTCATGGGCGCCGAACGTACTAGAATCGAGGCTTTGGGCGTTGCTTTGTCAACATTGCGCGAAACCTGTCAAGAGTTTACAAACAACCATGAACGTAAGTATATTGCGTAGCAAGCTACTTATCTACTCACAACCTGTTTTTTACCCTTCCACACTTCTTGTGCGCACCCTGCGCGCCTGACCCGAGGATCTTCATGCAACTTAAGCCAGCTGTTACCGCTCTGGTCACTGCCGTCGCCCTGGCATCGCTGCTCAGCGGATGTAAAAAGGAAGAGGCGGCTCCGCCCGCTCAAATTCCTCAGGTCGGCGTGGTCACCCTTCAACCGCAAGCCTTCACCCTGACGTCCGAGCTGCCAGGCCGCACCACCGCCTACCGCATCGCGGAAGTTCGCCCTCAGGTCAGTGGCATCATCCTCAAGCGCCTGTTCAAGGAAGGCGGGGATGTGAAAGAAGGCCAGCAGCTTTATCAGATCGATCCCTCGGTCTATGAGGCCACCCTTAAAAGCGCACAAGCCAGCCTGACGCAGACCAAGTCGATCTCGGATCGCTACAAGCAATTGGTCGACGAACAAGCCGTCAGCCGTCAGGAATACGACACCGCTGTCGCCAACCGCATGACCGCCGAAGCAAACGTTCAAACCGCCCAGATCAACGTGCGCTACACCAAGGTGTTCGCGCCGATTTCCGGGCGTATTGGCCGTTCCTCGGTGACCGAGGGCGCGCTGGTCAGCAATGGCCAGGCCGATGCCATGGCCGTGATCCAGCAACTGGACCCGATCTATGTCGACGTCACACAGTCCTCGGCTGAAATGCTGAAACTGCGCCGCGACCTGGAAAGCGGCCAGTTGGAGAAAGCCGGCGCCAACGCCGCCAAGGTCAAACTGACCCTGGAAGACGGCAGCAGCTACGGCCTGGACGGTAAATTGGAGTTCTCCGAAGTGTCGGTCGACCAGACCACCGGCTCGGTGACCCTGCGCGCGGTGTTCCCCAACCCTGACCACACCCTGCTGCCGGGCATGTTCGTACATGCCCAGTTGCAAGCCGGCGTGAACAGCAAGGCCATCCTGGCGCCGCAGCAAGGCGTGACCCGCGACCTCAAGGGCACCCCGACAGCGCTGATCGTCAATGCCGACAACAAGGTCGAGCAACGTGAACTGGTGGCCAACCGTACGACGGGTGCCTACTGGCTGGTGGAAAAAGGCTTGAACGCCGGTGACCGTGTGATCACCGAAGGCCTGCAATTCATCAAGCCGGGCATCGAAGTCAAGGTCAAGGACGCCGGCAACGCCCAGCCCGCTGGCACCGCTGCTCCTGCTGCCGCTGCTGGCAAAGGGGAGTAATCCATGTCGAAATTTTTTATCGACCGTCCCATTTTCGCCTGGGTAATTGCCCTGGTGATCATGCTGGTCGGGGCACTTTCGATCCTGAAGCTGCCCATCAACCAGTACCCGGCCATTGCGCCAACCGCCATCGACATCCAGGTGACCTACCCAGGCGCGTCTGCACAAACCGTGCAGGACACCGTGGTGCAGGTCATCGAACAACAGCTCAACGGTATCGACAACCTGCGTTATGTCGCCTCGGACAGTAACTCCGACGGCAGCATGACCATCACTGCGACGTTCAACCAGGGTACCAACCCGGACATCGCCCAGGTCCAGGTGCAGAACAAGCTGAACCTGGCGACCCCACTGCTGCCGCAAGAAGTGCAGCAACAGGGTATCCGCGTAACCAAGTCAGTGAAGAACTTCCTGATGGTGATCGGCCTGGTGTCGGAAGACGGCAGCATGACCAAGGACGACCTGTCCAACTACATCGTGTCCAACATCCAGGACCCGATTTCCCGGACTGCGGGTGTAGGTGACTTCCAGGTCTTCGGTTCGCAGTACGCCATGCGTATCTGGCTCGACCCGGCCAAGCTGAACAACTACCAGCTCACGCCGGTGGATGTCAGCAACGCCATCCAGGCCCAGAACGTCCAGGTTGCCACTGGCCAATTGGGTGGCCTGCCCGCCCTGCCCGGCACCCAGCTGAACGCCACCATCATTGGCAAGACACGCCTGCAAAGTGCAGATGAGTTCGCCAAGATCCTGATGAAGGTGAACGCCGACGGCTCGCAGGTTCGCCTGGGCGACGTTGCCCGTATCGAACTGGGCGGCCAGAACTACAGCATCAGTGCGCAGTTCAACGGCAAGCCGGCATCCGGCATGGCAATCAAGCTGGCGGCGGGTGCTAACGCCCTGGACACTGGCAAGGCCATCCGCGCCACCGTGGCATCGCTGGAACCGTTCTTCCCGCCTGGCATGAAGGCCGTGGTGCCTTATGACACCACGCCGGTCGTAACCGAGTCGATCTCCGGTGTGGTTGACACCTTGGTCGAAGCGATCGTGCTGGTGTTCCTGGTGATGTTCCTGTTCCTGCAGAACTTCCGCGCCACCATCATCACCACCATGACCGTACCGGTGGTGCTGCTGGGTACCTTCGGGATCCTCGCGGCATTCGGCTTCACCATCAACACCCTGACCATGTTCGGCATGATCCTGGCCATCGGCCTGCTGGTGGACGATGCCATCGTGGTGGTCGAAAACGTCGAGCGGGTCATGGCCGAGGAGCACCTGTCGCCGAAGGAGGCGACGGTCAAATCCATGGGCCAGATCCAGGGCGCCCTGGTGGGTATTGCCCTGGTACTGTCGGCGGTCCTGTTGCCGATGGCGTTCTTCGGCGGCTCCACCGGTGTGATCTACAAACAGTTCTCCATCACCATCGTTTCGGCCATGGCGTTGTCGGTACTGGTTGCCCTGATCTTCACCCCGGCCTTGTGCGCCACCATGCTCAAGCCGATCGATCCGGAAAAGCACGGCCAACCCAAGCGCGGCTTTTTTGGCTGGTTCAACCGCACCTTCGATAGCGGCGTACAGAAGTACGAGCGCGGCGTCGGTTCCATGATCAAGCACAAGGTTCCAGCGTTCCTGGTGTATGCGCTGATCCTGCTGGGCATGATCTGGATGTTCACCCGTATCCCAAGTGCGTTCCTGCCCGATGAAGACCAGGGTGTGATCTTCGCCCAGGTGCAGACCCCCGTCGGCTCTTCGGCTGAACGCACACAAAAAGTCATCGACGATATGCGTGCCTTCCTGCTGAACGACAAGGAAGGCGAGCCAGGCGAAGGCAAGGCCGTGAAGTCGGTATTTACCGTAAACGGCTTCAACTTCGCCGGCCGTGGCCAGAGTTCGGGCCTCGCCTTCGTGATGCTCAAGCCGTGGGACGAGCGTGACGCGACCCAGTCGGTGTTTGAAGTGGCCAAACGTGCCCAGGGCTATTTCTTCGGTGCCTTCAAGGACGCCATGGTATTTGCCATCGTGCCGCCTTCGGTTCTGGAATTGGGTAACGCCACCGGTTTCGACGTGTTCCTGCAAGACCAGGGTGGCGTCGGCCACGACAAGCTGATGGCAGCGCGTAACCAGTTCCTCGGTGCGGCCGCCCAAAGCAAGATCCTCGCAGGCGTGCGTCCCAACGGCGTGAACGATGAGCCGCAGTACGAGCTGAGCGTCGATGACGAGAAAGCCAGTGCCCAGGGCATCAGCCTGGCAGACATCCAGCAGACCTTGGCAATTGCCTTGGGGGGCAGCTACATCAACGACTTCATCGACCGTGGTCGTGTGAAGAAGGTGTATGTACAGGGCGATGCCGCCAGCCGTATGTCCCCGGAAGACCTGGACAAATGGTACGTGCGCAGCACCTCCGGGAAGATGGTGCCGCTGTCGTCCATCTCGTCGGGCAAGTGGATCTTCGGTTCGCCGAAGCTCTCGCGATACAACGGTGTAGCGGCGATGGAAATCCTCGGTACTCCGGCACCGGGCTACAGTACCGGTGACGCGATGGCGGAAGTCGAGCGTATCGCCAAGGACCTGCCAGCGGGTGTTGGTTATTCGTGGACCGGGTTGTCGTATGAAGAACGTTTGTCCGGCTCCCAGGCACCTGCGTTGTATGCGCTGTCGCTGCTGGTAGTGTTCCTGTGCCTCGCGGCACTGTACGAAAGCTGGTCGATCCCGATCGCGGTGATTCTGGTGGTACCGCTGGGTGTCATCGGTGCTCTGATCGCCACCAGCCTGCGCGGCCTGTCCAACGACGTGTTCTTCCAGGTGGGCTTGCTGGTAACGGTGGGCCTGGCGGCGAAAAACGCCATCCTGATCGTGGAGTTCGCCAAGGAACTTCATGAGCAGGGCAAAGGTATCGTCGAGGCTGCCATCGAAGCGTCCCGCATGCGTCTGCGCCCGATTATCATGACGTCCATGGCGTTCATGCTCGGCGTACTGCCGCTGGCCGTGTCCACGGGCGCGGGTTCGGGCAGCCAGCATGCAATCGGTACCGGCGTAATTGGCGGTATGATCACCGCAACTGTGCTCGCGATCTTCTGGGTGCCACTGTTCTTCGCAACCGTGTCCGCTGCTGGCGAGCGTAAAAAGACTGTTACTACTGAAACCCCTAAAGAGGCTGGCCAATGAGCAAGTCGCTACTTTCCCTGGCGGTCACGGCATTCGTGCTCAGTGGCTGCTCGCTGATCCCTGACTACCAGCGCCCCGAAGCGCCGGTGGCAGCTCAGTTCCCACAAGGGCCGGCGTATTCGTCGGCCCAGGCGCCGGGCCAGGCCGCTGCCGAGCAGGGCTGGAAGCAGTTTTTCCATGACCCTGCCCTGCAACAGCTGATCCAGACCGCACTGGTGAACAACCGTGACCTGCGTGTCGCGGCCCTGAACATCGACGCCTATGCCGCGCAGTACCAGATCCAGCGTGCTGATCTGTTCCCCGCTGTGTCGGCTACAGGCAGCGGCAGCCGTTCGCGCACCCCGGCCAAGCTGTCGCAGAGCGGCGAAGCGACTATCGCCAGCCAGTACTCGGCCGGCCTCGGGATCAGTTCCTATGAGCTGGACCTGTTCGGTCGCGTACGCAGCCTGAGCGAAGAAGCCCTGCAAAAGTACTTCGCCACCGAAGAGGCACGGCGCAGTACCCAGATCAGCCTGGTGGCCAGCGTGGCCAACGCCTACCTGACCTGGCAGGCCGACAAGGAACTGCTCAAGCTCACCCAGGACACCCTGGGCGCATACGAGCAGAGCTTCAAGCTCACCTCGCGCAGCAACGAAGTTGGCGTGGCCTCGGCTCTCGACCTGAGCCAGGCGCGGACCTCGGTGGAAAACGCCCGGGTGGCACTGGCACGCTACACCCGCCAGGTGGCCCAGGACGAAAACAGCCTGACCCTGCTGCTGGGCACCGGGCTGCCAGCGAATCTCGCCAGCAAGCCGCTGTCGGATGACCTGCTCAGCGAAGTGCCGGCTGGTTTGCCTTCGGACCTGTTGCAACGTCGTCCCGACATTGTGCAGGCCGAGTACAACCTCAAGGCGGCTAACGCCAATATCGGCGCGGCCCGTGCAGCGTTCTTCCCAAGCATCAGCCTGACCGCCAGCGCCGGTACCGCAAGCCCGACCCTGGGCGGCCTGTTCAAGGGCGGTTCGGGTACCTGGTCGTTTGCTCCGCAGATCAACATCCCGATCTTCAACGCCGGTAGCCTGCGCGCAAGCCTGGACTACTCGAAGATCCAGAAAGAGATCAACGTGGCCAACTACGAGAAGGCGATCCAGACCGGCTTCCAGGAAGTCTCCGACGGCCTCGCCGCACGTGAGACCTACAAGCAGCAACTGGATGCCCAACGCGGCTTCGTCGCGGCCAACCAGGATTACTACCGCCTGGCCGAGCGTCGCTACCGCATCGGTGTCGACAGCAACCTGACGTTCCTCGACGCTCAGCGCCAACTGTTCAGCGCCGAACAATCGCTGATCACCGATCGCCTTGCGCAACTGACCAGCGAGGTCAACCTGTACAAGGCCCTCGGCGGTGGTTGGAACGAGCAGACGGCGAAGAACGAGCCGTTGAAAGAAGAAGCGCCGAAGCTGAAGTTGTTCTGATAGCAGCGCTGTAAAACAAAACCGCTTCCCTCGCAGGAAGCGGTTTTTTTATGCCTGGTCATCGGTGCTTGCGTGCTATGACCGGACTGTTTTTGTGGCGAGCGGGCTCGCCACAACAAGCCCGCCCAGCACAATAATCGCGTTCGTCACCACGCTCTCCCGCCTTGCTTTCCGCTCAACCTTTCAGGGTAAAATCTGTCACAGATTCTTACAGACCACAGAGGGAGCTTGTCGTAATGATCGTAGGAATCGACCTGGGGACCACTAACAGTCTCGCTGCAGTCTGGCGCGGTGATACCGCCGAAATGGTGCCCAATGCCCTGGGCCAGTTGCTGACCCCAAGCGTGGTCGGGCTGGACGACCAAGGCCGTGTCCTGGTAGGCCAGGCCGCCAAAGAGCGCCTGCACACCCACCCGCACCTGACGACCTCGTTGTTCAAGCGCTACATGGGCAGCGCCACCGAAGTGCGCCTGGGCGACCGCTCGTTCCGCCCCGAAGAACTCTCGGCGCTGGTGCTCAAAAGCCTCAAGGAAGACATCGAGCGCACCTACGGCCAAACCGTCACCGACGCGGTGATCAGCGTGCCCGCCTACTTCAGCGACGGCCAACGCAAGGCCACGCGCATCGCCGGTGAACTGGCGGGGCTCAACGTTGAAAAACTGATCAACGAACCGACCGCCGCGGCCTTGGCCTACGGCCTGCATCAACGTGATAAAGAAACCTCGTTCCTGGTCTTCGACCTGGGCGGCGGCACTTTCGACGTGTCGATCATCGAGCTGTTCGACGGGGTGATGGAAGTACGCGCCAGCGCCGGCGACAACTTCCTCGGTGGCGAAGACTTCGACACCCTGTTGCTCGAACACTTTGTCGACAGCCAACGTAACGCCACGGGTTTCCCGCCCACCAGCACTGTGCTGCAAGCCCTGCGCCGCGAAGCCGAGCGCGTGCGCAAAGCCCTGGGCCAGGATGACAGCGCCGAATTCGCCCTGCGCGTCGACGGCCAGCAATGGGTGAAGACCATCACCCAGCAGGAACTGGCCAAGCTCTACACGCCACTGCTGGAACGCCTGCGCGCACCGATCGAACGCGCCCTGCGCGACGCGCGGATCCGGGTCGGCGACCTGGATGAAATCCTGCTGGTGGGCGGTACCACGCGCATGCCCCTGGTACGTAAGCTCGCCGCTGGCCTGTTCGGGCGCTTCCCTTCCATCAGCCTCGATCCCGACCAGGTGGTGGCCCACGGCGCGGCGATCCAGGCCGCGCTCAAGGCGCGCTCCGCCGCCCTCGAAGAAGTGGTGCTGACCGACGTGTGCCCCTACACCCTGGGCATCGAAATCTCGAACCAGTACGGCGGCTATATCGAAAGCGGCCATTACCTGCCATTGATCGAACGCAACAGCAGCGTGCCGGTCAGCCGGGTCAAAAACGTGGTCACCCTGCGCGATGACCAGACCCACGTGCTGCTGAAGATCTACCAGGGCGAAAGCCGCCTGGTCAAAGACAACATCGAGCTGGGCCAACTGGATATTCCTGTGCCCAAGCGCAAGGCCGGCGAGGTCTCCCTGGACGTGCGCTTCACCTACGACAACAACGGCCTGCTGGAAGCCCAGGTGAATATCCCGCTGACCGGCGAGCAGCATTCGCTGGTGATCGAGAACAACCCCGGCGTGCTCAGCCCGCAGGAGATCCAGCAACGCCTGCAAGCCCTGGCGCAATTGAAGGTTCACCCACGCGACCAGCAGGTCAACACCGTGCTCGTCGCCCGCCTCGAACGGCTCTACCAGGAAAACCTCGGCGAACTGCGCGAACAGCTCGGGCATTGGGCGGCGCAGTTCCAGCAGGTACTTGACACCCAGGACGAACGCCGCATCCGCGATGCCCGCAGCGAACTGACCCGTCAACTTGAGCAACTCGACAACGGGTTCTGGCGCTGAGGGAATACCGATGGATTGCTGGAACGTACTGCAACTGCCGGATGACGCCGACGAGCGCAGCATCAAGCGCAGTTATGCGCGGCTGCTCAAAAGCTGCCGCCCGGACGACGATGCCCAAGGCTTCCAGCGCCTGCGCGAAGCCTATGAACACGCGTTGAGTGAAGCACGCTGGCGGGCTGATAACGAAGGGGAAGAACGCGTCCAGGCGCCCGTAGCCGAAGCGGTCTACGGAAACCTGAACGACCTGGCCGAACTGATGGACGTCAGCCCCGTCAGCCCCGCGCCCCTCGAAGCCCCCACACCGGACGCGGCGCAGGCATTGTTTGGCGGCCTTAACGCGCACAACCTCGATGAACGCTGGGCGCAGGCTCGGCAACAGGGCTGCACCGATGCATTCCAGGCCGGGCTGTTGCGCCATTGTTTCGAAGCACCGGGCGAACGCAGTGCCATCGTCGGTTGGGCCGTGCAACACCTGGAATGGCTGACCCCCTGGCAGCAGGTGGCCATGACCCCGTGGCAATACGAAGCGCTGACCGGCGAGCTGCTGCAAGACTACCGCCGCACCCTGCAGGAACTGCTGGAGCAAAAGGCCGAGCGCGAGTTCATCACCCAGCTCACTCAATACACCAACCAGCCCTGGCTACGGGTGTTCGACCTGCAACAGCAGTGGCAGCGCATCGTCCTGCACCTGCTGCATGACACCCAATGGAGCGTGCCGCTGTTCGAGCGCGTGTGCCAGGCATTCGGTTGGGACGACGAGAAAGGCGTGTACCCGGAACCGGCGTGGATGTGGCGCGAATTGGTGTCGCGTTGCGAGCAGGAAAGTTTCTTTGCCAACCTGCAGGACAAGGCTCAGGATCTGCGGCGCACATCCCCGGATGCGTTGGCGGCGCGTCTACTGCTGACGCCCATGTCGGCCACGCAACACAAACGCATGATCGACGGCTTTGGCGAAAACGAATGGAACGCCTGCCAGCACCTGGCGCAAGTATTGACCTGGCGTTACCCGCAGTTGGCTGAACGACTGCCCCACAGCGATCTGTTCTTCTGGCGTAAATTCGTGCCCCGGCCGATCTACACCCAGGTGTTTATCCGGCTGTGGGCCATCTTCGCCCTGGGGCTTGGCCTGAGCATCGCCCACGCTAAGCCAGACAGAATGGACGGGATGTCGCTGGTCATTTTCATGCTGATGGCGTTCGTGCCGGCGGCCGTTGGCTTTCGCGTCACCCAAATGTGGGCCGGGATGAGTTCAACCTATCGGGTTCTGGATGTGTGGCTGAGCCAGTACCTGATCCCCAAGCGAATCAACCCCAATGACTACTGGCTGGTCATTCGCCACGGGGTACCGCAGGCGATCATGCTGGTGGCCTGCGGCTTGATGCTCGGCGTGCTGGGCATGTTCACCTACGCGGGCATGGTCCTGATCAACCTGTTGCACAAGACGCGTATCGGTCAGATGAGCCAGAAATTCAGCGAAGGCTACCCGTGGCTGAACGGTTTGCACTGGGCCTTCTGGAGCCCCCTGCAAGTGGTGTTCCTGGTGGTGATGGTGGCGCTGATCGTCGCGGCGCAACACTACCTGCCGGCGGTGCCCTGGACCCACTTCGACCTGCCCAAACGATAACCCGCAAATGCCGGGCCCCAGCGCCCGGCAACTTGCGTTCGATCATCGCCCAAAACCCGCCCAGCCCCACTTTCATCGCCCCCACAACGCCCCGCACCATGGCCGCCACCTGCATAACCCCCAATAACAACAGGTCCAACGCCATGAGCACTTTTCACCCTCGCCAGCTGTTGCTGGCTACCGCTGTCGCCAGCCTTGCCCTTCCCGTCGCCGCCGAAGAGCACGGTTTCCTGGAAGACGCCAATGCCAACCTCAACCTGCGCAACTTCTTCTTCAACCGCAATTACACCAACCCTACAAAGGCCCAGGGCGGTGCACAGGAGTGGACGCAGAGTTTCATTCTCGACGCCAAATCCGGGTTCACCCAGGGCACCGTAGGGTTTGGCGTGGATGTGCTGGGCTTGTACTCGCTCAAGCTCGATGGCGGACGCGGTACGGGTGGCACCCAGCTGTTGCCGCTGGACCACGATGGCCGCCCTGCGGATGAATTCGGGCGTCTGGGCGTGGCGTTCAAGGCGCGTATGTCCAAGACCGAACTGAAGGTCGGCGAGTGGATGCCGGTGCTGCCGATCCTGCGCGCCGACGACGGCCGCTCGCTGCCGCAAACCCTGCGTGGCGGGCAGATCACCTCCAAAGAGATCGACGGCCTGACCCTCTACGGCGGCCAGTTCCGCGCCAACAGCCCGCGTGACGACAGCAGCATGAGCGACATGTCGATGTTCGGCAAAGCCGCGTTCACCTCGGACCGCTTCAACTTCCAGGGCGGCGAATACCTGTTCAATGACAAACGCACCCAGATCGGCCTGTGGAACGCCCAGCTCAAGGACATCTACAGCCAGCAGTTCGTCAACCTGATCCACAGCCAGCCCATTGGCGACTGGACCCTCGGCGCCAACCTCGGGTTCTTCTATGGCAAGGACGACGGCAGCGCTCGCGCAGGCGACCTGGACAACAAAACCTGGTCCGGTCTGTTCTCCGCCAAGTACGGCGGCAACACCTTCTACGTCGGCCTGCAAAAACTCACCGGCAACAGCGCGTGGATGCGCGTCAACGGCACCAGCGGCGGCACCCTGGCCAACGACAGCTACAACTCCAGCTACGACAACGCCCAAGAGAAGTCCTGGCAAGTACGTCACGACTACAACTTCGCCGCCCTCGGCGTGCCCGGCCTGACCCTGATGAACCGCTATATCAGCGGCAGCAACGTACACACCGGCACGATCACCGACGGCAAGGAATGGGGCCGCGAGACCGAACTGGGCTATACCGTGCAGAGCGGCGCGTTGAAAAACCTCAATATGCGCTTGCGCAATTCCAGCATGCGCCGCGACTACAGCAACAACGAATTCGATGAAAACCGGTTGATCGTCAGCTACCCGATAAGTCTGCTGTAAACCGGCGCCGTACTTACGGTATGGTGCGCGCCTGCCGCCACTGAGTTCACTCAATGGCGGCCTCCAGACGAGCCAGCCCACACCATGAAATCCTTCGTCCTCGCTTCCCTCCTACTGAGCCTGGCCTTGAGCCTCGGCGGCTGCATCAGTGCGCCCATCGCCCTGACACCGCAGACCGAACAGCGCCTGCAAGCCCAGGCGCCGATCCGCTTCCTGCTGACCTTCGATGACGGGCCCAGCGCCTCGGGCTACAACAACCCGAGCCGTTCAGTGTTGGCTGACCTGGCAAACAACCCGGTGTTACCGGGCATCAAGGCGGTGTTCTTCCTGCAGACCGAAGCGGCCCGCTCCGGTGGCAGTGCGCGGGGCCGCAAGACCATGGAGCGTGAATACGCGGGTGGCCATGTCCTGGCGTTCCACACGGCCACGGCTTTTCACACCAACCATCGCTGGCTGAGCGATGCAGAGCTGGAACGCACCCTCAGCCAGGGCGCAGCCGACATCGCCGCGATCACCGGCACGCCGCCGACCCTGGTCCGCCCACCATTCTGGAACTACGACCGACGCACCTATGCCGCCTACCAGCGCCATGGCATGCAGGTGCTGTTGACCGACTTGAGCGCCAACGACGGCAAGATCTGGGGCTTCAACGCCAGCCCACGGCGCCGCGCCAACCTGTACCGGCAACTGTCAGTGGTGCGCGAACGTATTGCCCTGGGCGAACTGCCAACGGTGGACGGCGTGATACCGGTGGTCGTGACCTTCCACGACATCAACCGCTACACCGCGCGGCATCTGCAGGAGTACCTGCAGATCCTGATGGACAGCGCGCGGATCAACGGTATCAAGACCGCCGCCGAACCGTTCTACACCGACCATGCCGTGCTGGAACGCGCGGCGCTGGCGCGTACGGTCAAGGATGTGAACGAACCGGTGCATCTGCCGGGCGTATGGAATTGGGTATGGGATGCCGACGCCCACTGATCACTCCCGCGACTCGACACCCAGCTCATCCCATACAGACTCCGCCAGGTGAAACGTGGCATTCGCTGCCGGAATCCCACAGTAGATCGCGCTCTGCATCAGCACTTCCTTGATCTCGGCACGGGTTACCCCGTTGCTGGCGGCGGCGCGCAGGTGCAGCTTGAGTTCTTCACTGCGGTTCATGCCGATCAGCATGGCGATAGTGATCAGGCTGCGGGTATGCCGTGGCAGGCCGGGGCGGGTCCAGATATCACCCCAGGCGTGGCGGGTGATCATTTCCTGGAACTCGCTGTTGAACTCAGTCAGGGCGTTGAGGCTGCGGTCGACATGCGCATCGCCCAATACTTCGCGGCGCACTTGCAGGCCATCGGCATAACGTTGTTTCTCGTCCACAAAAAACTCCTGGTTCAATTAGATTTCAACTCGATCACCTGTGGCGAGCGGGCTTGCCCCGCTCGCCACAGGAAGCGCGCTCGCCACAACAAGCCGCTCGCCACAACAGCGGCCTCAGCGGGCCAGCAGGAATTTGATCACCCGGTCACTGAATGCAGCGCCGGCCTGCACATTGGACAGGTGCGCGGCGTAGAACTCGGCGTACTCGGCGCCCTGCACATGGTGCTGGATAAAGTGACCACCGGCCGGTGGGGTGACGGCATCTTCGGTACCGGCAATCACCAGGGTGGGCGCCTTGATCTTCGACAACTGCTCACGGAAATCCGCATCACGCACGGCGGCACAGTTGGCCGCGTAACCTTGGGGCGAAGTCGCGGCAAGCATATCGGTGATCTGCTTGGCCTGGTGCGGGTTGGCCGTCGCAAAATCGGCGGTGAACCAGCGTGCAATCGATGCATCGCGCAAGGCCACCATGGCTGCCGCGCCGTCGCGCAGGACCATCTCGATCCGTGGGTTCCAGATCTCCGGCGTGCCGATGCTGGCAGCGGTGTTGCACACCACCAGGCGCTGCAAACGCTCGCCTGCGTTAATCCCCAGCCATTGGCCGATCAGGCCACCCATGGATAGCCCGCAAAAATGAGCGCGCTGAATATCCAGCGCATCCAGCAGCGCGATCACATCGTGGCCAAGCTGCTCGATGCTGTAGGGCCCCTCGGTGACCAGCGATTTGCCATGCCCGCGGGTGTCAAAACGCAGTACGCGAAAATGCTGGGTAAAGGCCGGGATCTGGATGTCCCACATGTGCAGGTCGGTGCCCAGTGAGTTGGACAGCACCAGTACCGGTGCGTCGATAGGCCCGTCCAGTTGGTAATGCAGTTCGCCTTCGGCGAGTTGTACAAATGCCACAGTGGCCTCCTCAGGCAGTCAATGCAAAGTGTTCGGTGACAGCGCGGCTGACCCAGGTATGGGCCTGGCCCAGGTAATGCGCCGGGTCGAGCAGGCGGTCCAGTTCAGCCGCCGAGAGTTCGGCAGTGACCTGCGCTTCGTCCGCCAGTACCGCACGCAGGTGGCGACCTTCTGCAACGGCGCGCTTGCAGCATTGCTCCAACAGATGGTGCGCGGTATCGCGGCCCAGGCGTTGGGCCAATACGATGCTGACGGCTTCGGCCAGCACCAGGCCCTGGGTCAGGTCGAGGTTGTGCGTCATGCGCTCGGGGTCGACTTCCAAGCCTTCGCTCACCAGTAACGCCTGTTGCAAGGCGCCGGAGACCAGTCGGCATATTTCCGGCAGGGTTTCCCATTCGGCGTGCCACAAGCCCAGGCTGCGTTCGTGCTCCTGGGGCATGGCACTGAACATCGTCGCCACCAGGCCGGGCACGCGGGTAGCGGCGCTGATCAGCACAGCGGCGCCCACCGGGTTGCGTTTGTGGGGCATGGTTGACGAGCCACCTTTGCCCGGTGCCGATGGCTCGAACACTTCCGCCGCTTCGGTCTGCATCAGCAGGCTGAGATCCCGTCCCAACTTGCCGAGGCTGCCGGCGATCAAACCGAGCACGCTGGCCAGTTCCACCAGGCGATCACGCTGGGTGTGCCAGGGTTGCTCCGGCAAGCTCAGTTGCAATTCGGCGGCCAGGGCCTCGGCTACCGGCATGGCCTGGACGCCGAGCGCGGCCAAGGTGCCCGAGGCGCCGCCGAACTGCAGCACCAGCAGGCGTGGCTTGAGTTGCGTGAGGCGCTGGCGACTGCGCGTCACCGCGCCCAGCCAACCGGCGATCTTCATGCCCAGGGTGACCGGCGTCGCGTGCTGCAGCCAGGTACGCCCGGCCAGCGGTGTGGCGGCATAACGCTGCGCCTGGGCGGCGAGAACGTCGCCCAAGCGCGCCAAGTCCGCTTCGATCAGTGCCACCGCGCGCCGCAACTGCAAAACCAGGCCGGTGTCCATCACGTCCTGGCTGGTCGCCCCCAGGTGCACATAACGCTCGGCACTCGGGTCTTCAGCGGCAATCAACTTGCCCAGTGCCTTCACCAAGGGAATCGCCGAATTACCCGCGGTGGCAATCGCCACCCCAAGGGCATCCACGTCATACAGCGATGCCAGGCACGCCTGGGCAATCGGCGCCACGGCGGCCTGCGGGATCAACCCAACCCGGGCCTCGGCCCGCGCCAACCCGGCTTCGAAATCCAGCATGCCCTGCAAGCGTCCCTGGTCGCAGAACACCTCGGCCATGCTGTCGGCGGTGAAGTAAGCGTCGAACAATTGGTTGCTCGTGCGCAGTGTCATAACTCGTCCCTTACAGATCGTGGTGCAGGTACGCCGCCTGTTTTGGCAAGCGCAGGCTGAACAGGAACGCCACCGCCATCATGCCGGTGACGTACCAATAGAAGGTGTTTTCCATGCCCATGGATTTGAGGCCCAAGGCTACGTATTCCGCCGAGCCGCCGAAGATCGCGTTGGCCACCGCATAGGCCAGGCCCACGCCGAGGGCGCGCACTTGTGGCGGGAACATTTCGGCTTTCACCAGGCCGCTGATGGAGGTGTAGAAACTGACGATGGCCAAGGCCAGGGTGATCAATACAAACGCCAGGAACGGGCTGCTGATGGTTTTCAGGCTGAGCAGGATCGGCACCGTGCACAGGGTCCCCAGGGCGCCGAACCACAGCATCGAGTTACGCCGGCCGATCTTGTCAGCCAGCATGCCGAACAGCGGCTGCATGCACATGTACAGGAACAGCGCGCCGGTCATGATGTAGCTGGCGGTCTTGGCGTGCATCCCGGCAGTGTTCACCAGGTACTTCTGCATGTAGGTGGTAAAGGTGTAGAAAATCAGCGAACCGCCGGCGGTGTAGCCGAGCACGGTGATAAACGCGGCCTTGTGGTCACGGAACAGCGCGGCAATGCTGCCGGCGTCCTTGTCTTCACGCATTTCTTTGCTGGTGGTTTCTTTCAGGCTGCGACGCAGCAGCAGGGAGATCACCGCCGCGATGGCGCCAATCACGAACGGAATGCGCCAGCCCCAGGCGCGCAGTTCCTCTTCGCTGAGGATCTGTTGCAGGATCACCACCACCGACACCGCCAGCAGTTGCCCACCGATCAGGGTCACGTACTGGAAGGAGGCGAAGAACCCACGCTGGCCCTTGAGCGCGACTTCACTCATGTAGGTTGCGGTGGTGCCATATTCACCCCCCACCGACAAGCCTTGGAACAGCCGCGCCACCAGCAGCAAGGCCGGCGCCCAGGCGCCGATATCCTTGTAGGTGGGCAGGAAGGCGATGACCAGGGAGCCGGCGCACATCATCAGCACCGAGATCATCATCGAATTCTTGCGCCCGTGCTTATCGGCAACCCGGCCAAACAGCCAGCCGCCGATGGGTCGCATCAGGAACCCGGCGGCGAATACGCCAGCGGTGTTGAGCAGTTGGACCGTAGGGTCGTCCGAGGGGAAAAACGCAGGGGCAAAGTAAATGGCACAGAAGGCGTAGACGTAGAAGTCGAACCATTCGACGAGGTTGCCGGAGGAAGCGCCGACGATGGCAAAGATCCGTTTGCTGCGTTCTTCTCCGGTGTAGTGACTTGTCGTTGTTGTCATGTTTTTTCACTCAGTGGGAACGGTTATAGCCTAGACATACTTTGCAACAACCATGTTCCGCAAGCAGACATTTGAGTACTCAGTGCCTGAACCGGCCCTATCGGGGGCAAGCCCCCTCCCACATTTGATAGGCAGCGCGATCAAAATGTGGGAGGAGGCTTGCCCCCAATGGGGCCTGACAAGCGACTCAATAATCGAAAAACACCGTTTCCTTATCTGTCCCTTGCAAAATCACATTCCACTGATACACGCCGTCCGCATCGGTCTTGGCAATCAAGGTACCCCGCCGCTCGGCAGGCACACAGGCCAGCAACGGGTCATCCCCGTTCAACGCCTCGCCGTCAAAATAGATCCGCGTCAGCAAATGCTTCACCAGGCCACGGGCAAACACCAGTACCACCAGGTGCGGCGCCTGGGTGGTGCCTTTCAGCCCCGGCACACTGCCCGGCTTGATGGTGGTAAAGCGGAACCGCCCTTCGGCGTCCACCGGTACGCGGCCAAAACCTTCGAAGTTGGGATCGACAGCCTTGTCCTGCTCGTCTTCCGGGTGGTCGTATTTGCCGGCGGCATTGGCCTGCCAGACTTCGAGCATGGCGTCGTTGACGACATCACCGTTGCCGTCCACCACCTGCCCGCTGATCGCCACGCGTTCGCCGAGGGTGTCGGCGTTGGCCAGGGCTTCGCGATTCAGCCAGGTCAGGCCAATGTGGTAATACGGCCCGACGGTGTGGGACGTGGTCGCATTGAGTGTCATCTCATTTCTCCATCGGCGTGGCATCACGGCCACGCAGGACGATGTCCCAGCGGTAGCCGAGGGCATAGGAAGGAATGGTTTTTTCCAGATCGAAACGCGCGATCAGGCGCTCTTTGGCGCTGGTGTCCGGCACGCAGTTGTAGATCGGGTCGTATTCCAGCAGCGGGTCGCCGGGGAAATACATCTGCGTGACCAGGCGCGTCAGCACGCTCGGCCCGAACAGCGAAAAGTGGATATGCGCAGGGCGCCACGCATTGTGGTGGTTACCCCATGGGTAGGCGCCGGGCTTGATGGTCTGGAACTGGTACCAGCCGTCGGCGTCGGTAACCGTGCGCCCGGTGCCGGTGAAGTTCGGATCCAGCGGCGCGTCGTGCAGGTCGCGCTTGTGGTTGTAGCGACCGGCAGCGTTGGCTTGCCAGATCTCCACGAGGATGCCCGGCACCGGCAGGCCGTTTTCATCCAGCACGCGACCGTGAATGATGATGCGTTCACCCAGGGGCTCGCCGTCGTGTTGGGCGGTGAGGTCGTTATCCTTCTCGCTGACTCGCTCGGCGCCGATGGTCGGGCCGGTGATTTCCGACAGCGAATGGGGCAGGAACACCAACGGCTTGGACGGCGAACGCAGGTTCGTCGACTGGTAGGGCGGGTGCAGGTACTCAGGTTGGGTGCCCGCTTGCGGGCGCCGGTAACCGGGCTTATCAGTCATGGAGCTGTCCTCTCTTATTAGATGCGTTCAATCGCCAGGGCCAAGCCTTGGCCGACGCCCACACACATAGTCGCCAGGCCTTTGTGGCCACCGGTTTTTTCCAACTGGTGCAAAGCCGTCAACACCAACCGTGCACCGCTCATGCCCAGGGGATGGCCGAGGGCGATAGCGCCGCCGTTCGGGTTGACCTGGGGCGCGTCGTCAGCGATGCCCAATTCACGCAGCACCGCCAGGCCTTGGCTGGCGAAGGCTTCGTTGAGTTCGATCACGTCAAAGTCGGTAACCGCCAGGCCCAGGCGTTCCACCAGTTTGCGCACCGCCGGCACCGGACCGATGCCCATGACCCGTGGCGCGACACCGGCACTGGCCATGCCCAATACACGAGCGCGGGCAGTGAGGCCATGTTTTTTCACCGCATCGGCGGACGCCAGGATCAGCGCGGCGGCACCGTCGTTGACGCCAGAAGCATTACCGGCGGTGACGGTCTTGTCCGGGCCGTTCACCGGTTTGAGCCGCGCCAGGGTTTCCAGGGTGGTGTCTGCGCGTGGGTGCTCATCCTGATCGACCACGGTTTCGCCTTTTTTATGGGCGACCCGCACCGGCACGATTTCTTCAGCGAAGTACCCGGCCGCCTGGGCGGCAGCGGTACGTTGCTGGCTGCGCAGGGCAAAGGCGTCCTGGTCGGCGCGGGACACGTGGTAATCATCGGCGACGTTATCGGCGGTCTGCGGCATCGCGTCGACACCGTACTGGGCCTTCATCAATGGGTTGATAAAGCGCCAGCCAATGGTGGTGTCTTCCAGCTTCATGCTGCGCGAGAACGCTGCATCGGCCTTGCCCATCACGAAGGGCGCACGGGACATCGACTCGACGCCGCCGGCAATCGCCAACTCCATTTCACCGCTGGCAATCGCACGAAACGCGGTGCCGATCGCATCCATGCCCGAGGCGCACAGCCGATTGAGGGTCACACCGGGAATGCTTGAAGGCAGGCCCGCCAGCAATAGCGCCATACGTGCGACGTTGCGATTATCCTCACCCGCCTGGTTGGCGCAGCCGAGGAATACTTCGTCGACCGCGCTCCAGTCCACCGAAGGGTTGCGTTCGATCAGTGCCTTGATCGGCAGCGCCGCCAGGTCATCGGCACGCACCGTGGCCAAGCCCCCGCCAAACCGGCCGATAGGGGTACGAATCGCATCACAGATAAAGACGTCACGCATCAGGCTTCTCCCGGTGCTTGGCCGTGGGCGGCGGCGGTGCGAGTTTCCAGATCACGCAGCGCGGTCAGTTCGACCTCGGTGGGTTCCTCGGTGGTATCCACCCGGTCGGCAAAGCGGATGGCCCAACCGGTGGCCGCCACCACTTGCTCGCGGGTAACGCCAGGGTGCAGTGCAGTGACCACGAACTCATGGGTGCCCTCTTCCGGCTCCATGATGCACAGGTCGGTGATAATTCCGACGGGGCCGGCACCCGGCAGGCCCAGGCGTTTGCGCGAATCGCCGCCTTCGCCGTGGCCGACGGAGGTGATGAAGTCCAACTTGTCGACAAACGAACGCGACGACTGCTTGAGGATGATCAGCACGCTCTTGGCCGAGCCGGCGATTTCCGGCGCGCCACCGGCACCCGGCAGGCGTACCTTAGGCTGGTGGTAGTCACCGACCACGGTGGTGTTGATATTGCCGAAGCGGTCGACCTGGGCTGCACCGAGAAAGCCCACGTCAATGCGCCCACCTTGCAGCCAGTAGCGGAAAATCTCACCGGTCGGCACGACCGTGTCAGCGGTTTCCGCCAGCTCGCCATCACCGATAGACAGGGGCAGTACGCTGGGCTTGGCGCCAATCGGACCGGACTCGTAGATCAGCACCACGTCCGGCGACGAGGTCAGGCGCGCCAGGTTGGCCGCCTTGGATGGCAGGCCGATGCCCACAAAGCATACCGAGCCGTTCTTGAGGCGGCGGGCGGCGGCGACGGTCATCATTTCGTTGGTCGAGTAAGCCATTACTTGGCCTCCTGCGCGGTAGCCAGCTTGGTCTGGAATTCACTGAAGTCGGCAGTGCCATGGATGTATTCATCGATCCAGGCGGTAAAGGTCCCACGATCGCGGGCGATTGGATCCCACGCTTGGTAGAAACGGTTGTCACGCTCGTTGTAGCCGTGGGCGTAGGACGGATGCGCACCACCGGGCACATGGCACACCGCGGTCAGGGCCCAGGTCGGCAACACGCAGCTGTTCATCGGCGCGTTCAAGTCGTCGACGATCTCTTCCACGGTGACGATGCAGCGCTTGGCGGCCAGGGCCGCTTCCTTCTGCACGCCGAGAATGCCCCAGAGCAATACGTTGCCCTTGCGGTCAGCCTTTTGCGCGTGGATCACGGTGATGTCCGGACGCACCGATGGCACCGCCGCCAGCACTTCGCCAGTAAAGGGGCAGGTGACGGTCTTGATCAGCGGGTTGACCTTGGGCAGGTCGGAACCGGCGTAGGCGCGCAGTACCGCGAACGGCAGGCCAGAGGCACCGGCGACGTAGGCATTGGCCAGGTCGGCGTGGCTGTGTTCTTCGATTTCCAGCGGCTGCGGCCATTGCTTCTCGACCGCGTCACGCAGGCGGTGCAAGGACCCCACGCCGGGGTTGCCACCCCAGGAGAAAATCAACTTGCGTGCGCAGCCGGCACCGATCAACTGGTCATAGATCAGGTCAGGCGTCATGCGTACCAGCGTCAGGTCTTTCTTGCCCTGACGAATGATTTCATGACCTGCCGCCGTAGGGATCAGATGGGTAAAGCCTTCGAGGGCGACGGTATCGCCGTCATTCACGAAGCGCTTGACCGCATCACGCAAGGTGAGAATTTCAGCCATGGGGTTGGGCTCCCGGTGTTGATCGTAAAAGGCGCTGAGGTGGCGCCGAAGTGCTTGAAGATTAAGCCGGGGAAATGGGCCAAACAATCCGATAATCGACTCAGCGTTCGATTATCGAACAGATTGTTACCTCGCTAATCATTCAGCCAAACGCGGTCAATGTGGGAGGAGGCTTGCCCCAAAGAGCGGTGTATCCGCCACCCGATGTATTGGCCGCCCCACTGCTGCCTGGGCAAGCCCACTCCCACATTTGAGCGTGCCAGGCCTCAGGTTGCGTCGGCGTGGCTGACCATGCCCTTGATCACCACCGCAGCCGTGGCCAATGCCGCCGGGATCACCAGCGCCGTGAGTACCTGCTCGAAATTCCAGCCCAGGCCCAGCAAGGTGGCGCCCATCCAGGCACCGAGGATCGCACCGAAGCGGCCGATGCCGAGCATCCAGGACACACCGGTGGCGCGGCCCTGGGTCGGGTAGAAGCGCGCAGCCAGGGACGGCATTGCCGACTGCGCGCCGTTGACGCACATCCCGGCGATCAGCACCAGGGTCGCGAGCAACGTGATATTGCCCAGGCTCTGCCCTACCGCGTAGGCAAACACTCCGGCCAGCAAGTAGAAAGTGCCAATGACCTTGTGGGGATTGAAGCGGTCCATCGCCCAGCCCACGCCCACCGCGCTCAATACACCACCAAACTGGAACAACGCACCGATAAACGCTGCCTGTTCCATGCTGGCGCCGCTGTCGCGCATCAGGGTCGGCAGCCAACTGGTCAGCAGGTACACGATCACCAGGCCCATGAAATAGGTGAGCCACAGCAACAAGGTGCCAGCGCTGTAGGTGCCGGAGAAGATCACCGCAAACACGTTGCGCGCCTTGACGGTTTTTTGCTCGGGGACACTGAAGGCCATGGCCTGGGCGACAAGGCTGGGTTCAATGGGTGACAGGGTCTTGCGCACCTTGTCGGTGCCGCGATTGCGCACCACCAGGTAACGCGCCGATTCCGGCAGCCACACCAGTAGCACCAGCGCCAGGATCAACGGCAAGATTCCGCCGATCATCAACAGGCTATGCCAGCCGAATGCCGGAATCAGCTTGGCGGAGATAAACCCGCCGCCGGCCATGCCCAGGTTGAAGCCGCAGAACATGCTGGTGACCAGCAGCGATTTATGGCGCTCCGGGGTGTATTCCGAGAGCAGGGTCGTGGCGTTCGGCATGCCGGCCCCCAGGCCCAGCCCGGTCAGGAAGCGCAGCACCAGTAATTGATCGACATCGGTGCTGTAGGCCGAGGCCAGACTGAAGGCGCCAAACACCAGCACGGCCCCCACCAGCACCACTTTGCGCCCGAAGCGGTCAGCCAGTGGCCCGGAGCCCAAGGCGCCGAACACCATGCCGATCAATGCGGCACTCATCACCGGACCGAGACTGGCGCGGTCGATGCCCCAGTCCTGGGACAATGCAGGCGCGATAAACCCCATGGCAGCCGTGTCGAGGCCATCGAGGAAGACAATCAGGAAACACAGGATCACCACGCGCCACTGATAACGTGACAAGGGTTGGGCATTGATAAAGGCCTGGACGTCCAGTGTGGTGCCGACAGAAGGTTGATTCATTGTTTTTATTCCACACCGATGGCGGGCTGACGACCTGGGGTCGTCGTTATTATTGTGGCGCTAGAGCGCTGCCGCACAGTAATAAGCCAGGGGAAACACCGTCAATTCATCAAACCGGGATCTGTGCGGTCACCGAACAGCTTAAGCAAACAATTGCGCACTCAACTCGCGGCTGGCGCTGAGCATGCTCGGCAGGAAGCGCTGCTCCAACTCGCTGCGGCTGACCCGCCCGGCGTGGGTACTGACGTTCAACGCGGCCAATACCTGGCCCGAGGCGTCGTACACCGGTACGGCGATGGAGCGCAGGCCCTGCTCCAGCTCCTGGTCGACGATGCACCAGCCCTGCTGCCGTACTTGTTGCAGGCATTCGAGCAAGGCTTCGGGGGTGGTCAGGGTGCGGCTGGTCTTGGTTTGCAGGTCGGCGTGGTCGAGGTAGTCCTGCAGCGAGGCGTCATCCAACGCGGCAAGCAGGATGCGGCCCATGGACGTGCAATATGCCGGCAAGCGCCCGCCCACCGACAGGTCCACGGAAATCAGGCGCTGGGTCGTGGCGGAACGGGCTATATAGAGGATGTCGTCGCCCTCAAGGGTCGCCATGTTGCAGGCTTCGTGAAGCTGCTCGCTCATACGGTCCAGGTAAGGTTGCGCAGAGACCGCCAGGGGCGTGGAGGACAAATAGGCATGACCCAGGGTCAGGACTTTGGGCAGCAGCGAATAAGTACGCCCATCGGTGGTGGCGTAGCCGAGCTTGATCAGGGTGTGCAGGCAACGTCGCACGGCGGCGCGGGGGATTTCGGTGCGGTGACTGATCTGGGCGATGGTGAGGTGCCGCTTGCGCTCCTGAAACGCTTGCACCACGGCCAGGCCACGGGCCAGGGAGGTCATGAAGTCTGGATCACCGGTAAACGCCTGGATGCGCTTGGCGGGCGAAGCCACGATCGGCGGCGCCGCTGACGCGAAGGAGTTGCGCAATTGATCGTTCATTTCCGGATCCTTTCTCTTATTTTCAACCGCTGGAAGGGTTGGTCACTATTGAAAGCCGTGCCAGACGCGAGGCACAAGCTTGGGCCAACAACATTGGGCGATTATCGGACGATCATTCGATTATCGCAATCAACCTGGACGTAGAGAAATATCGGACAGGCCGCGACAACTTTTACAAGAGCGCAAAAATGATGGCGCCGGTTTTCCAGCGAAATACTGACGCGTACATGTAACAAAACTCTCACAGCAAGTTGACGTTTTTTAACTTTATGGTGATAGAGTTATTCAAATGCGCCGCTATAATGCAACCTGTGCAGAGGTCAGCCCGGTATCACTATCGGGATCGGAGCTCGCAGGCGGTGCATGCGGAACGCGTCGCCGGTTATCACTACCGGTTTAACGAAGTCACCTTTGGTCAATTATTCAAACTTGAACAGTTTGACTGTTCAACATTGAAATACGCCGAGGGCAATTTTCAGCTCCACCGCTGCACGGTAATTAAACTCAACTCAATTAGGTAGCACTGTGACGAAAGATGAACTGCGCGCGGAACTTGAGCGCCAGGAGCAACGTTACAAGGACGTTTACGGCGGGGAAGTCACCACCTACGCCGCCCAGCCTGAGCCAGAACGCAAGCCATGGCGCAAACGAGCCAGTCTGCTCGATCAGGCCTTTGCCCAGGAAATCCAAAAGATTGAACAGGAACTCAAGGCCGAAGAGCCATAAGCACTTCGGTTCGAGTCCTCAGGGTCTTGCTGTCTCTGCCGGCTTATTGCCGGCGGAGGGCACCTTGCATGAGCCTCCACGGCTCAGCACCCTGCCGCCCCAGGGAAATTTCGTACAAATGTTTCAGACATGACGATAAGGTGACAAAACCGCACCTTTTCAGCTGTGCGCTTTATAAATCAAAGACTTGCCAAAGCCCCGAAAAGCCTGGGATGAGCACCTTTTGCCCGTGTTTTTTCAATGAAGATTGTTACCAATGAGCAGCTAGTGCATCGATTACCGAGGTTTTCTGGCATAATCGCGCCCCCTTACGACCGGGTCAGAAAACCTTCATGATCGATTTATTCAGCGGACTGGATGCTTGGGTTCTCGTGAGCCTGTTGCTCGCCCTGGCCTTTGTCCTCGCCTTCGAGTTCATCAATGGCTTTCATGACACCGCTAATGCGGTGGCCACAGTCATCTATACCAAAGCCATGCCGCCGCACCTGGCCGTGTTCTTCTCCGGGGTGTTCAACTTCCTCGGCGTGTTGCTCGGTGGTGTCGGTGTCGCCTACGCCATCGTGCACTTGCTGCCGGTGGAGTTGCTGATCAATGTGAACACCGGCCATGGTTTGGCGATGGTCTTCTCTTTATTGGCGGCGGCGATCACCTGGAACCTGGGCACCTGGTACTTCGGTATCCCCGCCTCCAGCTCCCACACCCTGATCGGTTCGATCCTTGGTGTCGGCCTGGCCAACGCCCTGATCAATGACATTCCCCTGGCTGACGGGGTGAACTGGCAGAAAGCGATCGATATCGGCGCGTCCCTGGTGTTCTCGCCGATGGCCGGCTTCCTGGTTGCCGCCCTGGTGCTGCTCGGCCTGAAGTGGTGGCGCCCGCTGTCGAAGATGCACAAGACCCCGGACCAGCGCCGCAAGCTCGACGACAAGAAACACCCGCCGTTCTGGAACCGCCTGGTCCTGGTGATTTCCGCCATGGCCGTGAGTTTCGTGCACGGCTCCAACGATGGGCAGAAAGGTATCGGCTTGATCATGCTGGTGCTGATCGGCATCGTACCGGCACAGTTCGTCCTCGACCTGGGCAGCACCACCTACCAGATCGAGCGCACCCGCGACGCCACCGTGCACTTGAATCAGTTCTACCAGCGCAACCACGAAACCCTGGGCGAGTTCCTGGCCTTGGGGAAAAGCGTGAAGGATGACTTGCCGGGCAAGTTCCGCTGCAACCCGCAGCAGACCGAGCCGACCATCAACGCGCTCGTGGACACCTTGAAAGGCGTTTCCGATTACCACGCGCTGAATGCCGACCAGCGCATTGAGGTACGTCGCTACCTGCTATGCCTGGATGACACCGCGAAGAAAGTCGGCAAGCTGCCGGGCCTGGATGCGCGTGAGAAGTCCGACCTCGACAAGCTGCGCAAAGACCTGACCGCCACGACCGAGTACGCGCCGTTCTGGGTAATCCTCGCGGTCGCCCTGGCATTGGGCCTCGGCACCATGGTGGGTTGGAAGCGTGTGGTACTGACCATCGGTGAGAAGATCGGCAAGCAGGGCATGACCTACGCCCAGGGCATGTCGGCGCAGATCACCACCGCCAGCATGATCGGCCTGGCCAACATCTTCAGCCTGCCGGTTTCGACCACGCACGTACTGTCTTCCGGTGTCGCCGGTACCATGGTTGCCAACAAGAGCGGCCTGCAAGGCGGTACCGTAAAGACCATCCTGATGGCCTGGGTGTTGACCCTGCCAGCCACCGTAGGCCTGTCGGCCGGGTTGTTCTGGTTGGCGTCCAAGGCATTGGGTAGCTGATAGCCAACCCGCAAAAAATAAAGGTGCGACCTGCGAGGGTCGCACCTTTTTTTATGCGTGTGTCCCGTCCTTAAACTGCTGCGCCACCGGACTCAGTTCAAATGGGGTGTTGATTAAATCGCAGGCAAAAAAAAGGGCGACCGAAGTCGCCCAAAATGCCTTGCGTGCTCATGTAATCCGGAAAAACTTATGGTTTTTTACGCTTATGTGCGTCTTTCCAGATAAAAAATCCAAACCCTACAAAAAACATCACCATGAGGCTTACAGTCAGCACCCCGGCGAACACCACATTATCGAAAAACATGACCGGCCTCCTGCACTTGCCCTGTTGCGATAGGGCTAAGTTAATGGAGAAGGCACTCTGGAAAATTGACGAGGATCAATGTCGCCCTCAACGGGGTGTAAAGAAGGGTAATAACTGACCTGCATCAATAAATGCAGGCCCTTTCAACGCTTTTTCGGTTTGTTCTTCGGCTTTTTCTTAACTTTCCCCAAGGGCATCGCCTGTTCAAATGCCTGGCGCACTTCATTCAGGCGTTTGTCATTGAGGTCATGCACACGTTTGGCACGTTCGGCATTCAGGTCGATCAGCTTGTCGTCATCACTCATGGCTTGGCTACGTTATGGCGGGAGTGCCTCAATAATGCGGCCTCCCCCGTCCGGCGGCAAATCAGCGAGCGACAAAAGGCGAGGCATCGCCCAAAATCGGCACTTTAAGCCCGCACCCGGAGGCCCCCCAGGTGGCACTGTTCAAGGACCTTCCCCCATTGCTCGCCCTGCGCGCCTTTGAAGCGGTGGCACGGCACTTGAGTTTTATCAAGGCGGCCAATGAGTTGTCGGTCACCCAGAGCGCCTTGAGCCACCAGGTGCAAAAACTCGAACAGCACCTGGGCAAGCCGCTGTTTATCCGGCGTACCCGCGCGATCGACCTGACAGCCGACGGCCAGCGTTATTACGACGAAATCCGCCCCGCCCTCGATGCCATCGCGGCCGCCACCCGCACCCAACGGGTCGCCCCTGGCGCCACAGTGTTGCGCATTGGCCTGCTCGCATCCTTTGCCACCTTATGGCTGGCACCGCGCCTGGCCGGGTTTCTCAACCGTTACCCGCATATCCAGGTGGAACTGTTGCCAGCGATTCAATTGGCGAACGTAGACGGAACAACGATCGACCTGGCCATCCGTTACGGCAAGGGCGATTGGCCCGACGTGCAGGCCATACGGCTGATGCCTGAAATACTCTCACCGGTATGCAGCCCGGCATTCAAAGCCAGCCAACTGCATCACGGTCCCTTGCTGATGGCCACCTCGCACCGGCCATTCGAATGGACGGATTGGTCCGCGCATTATCGAGTCGACCTCGATCAACACCCCCGCGTGATGCTGCACGACTACAACATCGTGGTCGAAGCCGCCGTGTCCGGCCAGGGCATCGCCATGGGGCGTCACCGTTTGATCGAGCGCAGGCTCCAGGACGGCAGCCTGGTGGAGGCGTTCGACTGGCCGCCCTATCACAGCGCGATCGGTTACTGGCTGATTACCCCCCAGGGCCCTGCCAATGAGGCCGCCCGCTGTTTCAGCGAGTGGTTGCAGCAAGCCTGCACCGACGCGTGAGTTATTTCGATACGTCCCATGAGATCTATCCGTTTGTCGCCGAACACCACGGCCACCATGCTGAATCCTCCCGACCCAAGAGGATTCAACATGAGCACTTCCATCCGCCAATGTGTGCACGCCCTTGGCTTGACGCTGCCTTCCCCCAGCCAACCGGCGGCCAACTACATCAATCATGTCATCAGCCACAACCAGCTGTTCATCTCCGGACAGATTCCTCTGGTGGAGGGCAAACCTGCCTATGTGGGCCGGCTGGGCGAATCCCTCAGCGATGAGGAAGGCGCCCAGGCGGCAGAACTGGCGGCGCTGGGCCTGCTGGGGCAATTGAGCGCGGCGCTGGAAGACGACCTGTCGCGCCTGGTGCGCATAGTGCGCCTGGGTGTGTTTATCGCCAGCAGCGCCGACTTCAAGCAGCAGAGTGGCGTCGCCAACGGCGCATCCAACCTGCTGGTCAATGCCCTTGGCGAAAAAGGCCGGCATGTACGCACCGCCGTCGGCGTTTCCAGCCTGCCCGCCGGCGTGGCGGTGGAAGTGGACGCCATTTTCGAGTTGCAACCGTGAGCCCGCTTGAAGTCCAGCAACTGCGGGACAACACCCCTGGCTGCCTATCCGGCATCGTGCATTTCAATCACGCCGGCGCGTCCTTACCCAGCCAGGCAACCCTCGATGCCATCATCGAACAATTACAGCGTGAAGCTCGCGACGGCCCCATGGAAGCCGGCGAACACGGTGCGGCCCTGATAGAGCAAGCCCGCCGCGCCGCCGGGCAATTGCTCAATGCGCCCGCCTCGTCGATTGCCTTTGCCAGCAGCGGCTCGACGGCCTGGAGCATGGCGTTCCAGGCACTCGGCCCTTGGCAGCCGGGCGAGCGCATTTTGGTGGGCCGCCACGAATGGGGCGGTAACCTGGCGAGCATGGAACTGGCGGTGCACGCCGGCGCACGGGTCGAGGTCATCCCCTGCGATGAAACCGGCGCGGTCTGCCCGCTGGCCCTGGAAGCGACGATCGATAAAAACGTGAAGCTGATCGACCTGACCTGGCTCCCGGCCAATGGCGGCCTGATCAATCCCGCCCAAGCCATCGGCGCCGTCGCCAGACGCCATGGCATTCCCTACTTTGTCGACGCGGGTCAAGCTGTCGGTCAGGTACCGGTAGATGTGCAGGCGCTGCACTGCGATGTGCTCAAATCGGCCGGCCGCAAGCACCTGCGCGGGCCGCGCGGCACGGCGCTGCTGTATGTGCGGCCGGCGTTTCTCCAGCACCTGAACCCGGCCCAGCGCGATGTGTTCTCGGCCCCCTGGAACGCCAACGGCTACGACTTGCGTAACGACGCCCGGCGCTTTGAAACCAGCGAAGTGTCCGCCGCCTTGTTGGCGGGGCTGGGTAACGCACTGCAGGAGATCAATCGACTGGGGATCGAGCGGGCCTGGGAACGCGTCAGGCAGACCAGCGCGCGGATCCGTGAAGCACTGCGCCAGATACCGGGCATTTCTTTGCATGACTTGGGCGCTACGCACTCAGGCTTGATCGCCTTCAACCTCGCCGGCTGGGACGCCTTCGAACTCAAGCGGCGGCTGGGATTGAAGCGAATCAACATCGGCGCCAACAGTGTGGCCTACACCCCGCTGGATATGCAGGCGCGCGGCCTGAGCAGCATCGCGCGCATCTCCGTCAGCCCCTTCAACAACGACCACGATATCGAGGTGCTGCTGACAGCCTTGCGCGAGTTGCGCGATTAAACCTCGACGTCCACCCACAGCCCCTGGCGCGGCGCGTCTTCAATCAGCGGCACCACCGGTACGGTGTTGTCGGCGTTGAGCACATCACCAGGAATGGCCAGGTGCTGCTCCGCGTCCGCGTCGGCTTCACGCCGGCGCTTTTGCTGCTCTTGCTGGCGGCGCTGTTCTTCGCGCAGCAAAAAGGTCGACTGCTCGGCATCGCCCTTTTTCAGGTCGATGGTGCTTTCGTTCGAGCCCGCCTGCACGGGCACCACGGGCGGGATGTCCGGCTTCTGGCGCACCGGGTCGAGTTGTGACGTGACCGGCACAACACTGACGGGCAGCATGGGTGGCAGCATAGTGATTATTCTCCTGATCAACAGGCTGTCGGCGGGTTGCAGGGCGACTTGAGCTCAAGCACGCCAACCTGTGACCCAGTCGACACTCGCAAGTGCCCGCCACCCGTCGATTCAGCAGCGGACCACCGTGCAAACGCAGTAGTTTTTGTCAGAGTCCTTTGGATGAGGGCCTTGTTCCGTTAAGATAGTCGGCTTTTTCACGGCGGGAGTCAGGCAGCATGGCGCAGCAGTATCAACCGGGGCAACGCTGGATTAGTGACAGCGAAGCAGAGCTGGGGTTAGGCACCGTTCTGGCACAGGACGGCCGCTTGTTGACCGTGCTCTATCCGGCCACTGGCGATACGCGCCAGTATGCGCTACGGAATGCGCCCCTCACCCGCGTGAGGTTCTCGCCGGGCGACAGCATCACCCATTTCGAAGGCTGGAAAATGACCGTGCAAGAAGTCGACGACGTCGACGGCCTGCTGGTCTACCACGGCCTCAATGGGCACAACGAACAGGTCACCCTGCCGGAGACCCAGCTGTCGAACTTCATCCAGTTCCGTCTGGCCAGCGATCGCCTGTTCGCCGGGCAGATCGACCCACTGGCCTGGTTCTCGCTGCGCTACCACACCCTGGAACACACCAGCCGCCAGCTGCAATCCTCCCTGTGGGGCTTGGGTGGCGTACGTGCACAGCCGATTGCCCACCAATTGCACATCGCCCGCGAAGTCGCCGACCGTATCGCGCCGCGGGTACTGCTGGCCGACGAAGTGGGCCTGGGCAAGACCATCGAAGCCGGCCTGGTGATCCATCGCCAACTGCTGTCCGGCCGCGCCAACCGTGTGCTGATCCTGGTCCCGGAAAACCTGCAGCACCAGTGGCTGGTGGAAATGCGCCGCCGCTTCAACCTGCAGGTTGCGCTGTTCGACGAAGAACGCTTTATCGAAAGCGATGCCGCCAACCCGTTCGAAGACACCCAACTGGCCCTGGTCGCCCTTGAGTGGCTGGTGGACGACGAGAAAGCCCAGGACGCGCTGTTCGCCGCCGGCTGGGACCTGCTGGTAGTCGACGAAGCCCACCACCTGGTGTGGCATGAAGACAAGGCCAGCCCGGAATACAGCCTGGTCGAGCAACTGGCCGAAGTGATTCCCGGTGTGCTGCTGCTCACCGCCACCCCGGAACAACTGGGCCAGGACAGCCACTTCGCGCGCCTGCGCCTGCTCGACCCGAACCGTTTCCACGACCTGCAGGCCTTCCGCGCCGAGAGCGAGAACTATCGCCCGGTGGCCGAAGCCGTGCAGGAGCTGCTCGACAAGGGCCGCCTCTCCCCGGCCGCGCACACGACTATCCAGGGGTTCCTCGGCAATGAAGGCGAAGCGCTGCTGACCGCCGTCAACGATGGCGACACCGAAGCCAGCGCGCGCCTGGTGCGCGAGTTGCTCGACCGCCACGGCACCGGTCGCGTGTTGTTCCGCAACACCCGCGCCGCCGTACAAGGTTTCCCGGAGCGCAAGCTGCACGCCTACCCGCTGCCGAACCCGGACGAATACCTCGAATTGCCACTGGGCGAACACGCCGAGCTGTACCCGGAAGTCAGCTTCCAGTCGCAGCCGGACGTCGAGGAAGAAAACCGCTGGTGGCGTTTCGACCCACGGGTCGAGTGGCTGATCGACCAACTGAAAATGCTCAAGCGCACCAAGGTCCTGGTGATCTGCGCCCACGCCGAAACCGCCATGGACCTGGAAGACGCCCTGCGTGTGCGCTCCGGCATCCCGGCCACGGTGTTCCACGAGGGCATGAACATCCTCGAGCGTGACCGTGCCGCCGCCTACTTCGCCGATGAAGAGTTTGGCGCCCAGGTGCTGATCTGCTCGGAGATCGGCAGTGAAGGCCGCAACTTCCAGTTCTCCCACCACCTGGTGCTGTTCGACCTGCCGTCCCACCCCGACCTGCTCGAACAGCGCATCGGCCGCCTGGACCGGATCGGCCAGAAGCATGTGATCGAGTTGCACGTGCCCTACCTGGAAACCAGCCCGCAAGAGCGCCTGTTCCAGTGGTACCACGAAGCACTGAACGCCTTCCTCAACACCTGCCCGACCGGCAACGCCTTGCAGCATCAGTTCGGCCCGCGCCTGCTGCCGCTGCTGGAAAACGCCGACGATGGCGAATGGCAATCCCTGGTCGACGAGGCCCGTGCCGAACGCGAGCGCCTGGAGCAGGAACTGCATACCGGCCGCGACCGCTTGCTGGAGCTCAACTCCGGCGGTGCGGGTGAAGGCGATGCGTTGGTGGAGGCCATTCTTGAGCAAGACGACCAGTTCGCCCTGCCGATCTACATGGAAACCCTGTTCGACGCGTTCGGCATCGACAGCGAAGACCATTCGGAAAACGCGCTGATCCTCAAGCCCAGCGAAAAAATGCTCGACGCCAGCTTCCCCCTGGGCGACGACGAAGGCGTGACCATCACCTACGATCGCAACCAGGCGCTGTCACGCGAAGACATGCAATTCATCACCTGGGAACATCCGATGGTGCAGGGCGGCATGGACCTGGTGCTGTCCGGCTCCATGGGCAACACCGCCGTGGCGCTGATCAAGAACAAGGCGCTCAAGCCGGGCACCGTACTGCTGGAGCTGCTCTACGTCAGCGAAGTGGTTGCCCCGCGCTCGCTGCAACTGGGCCGCTACCTGCCACCGGCCGCGCTGCGCTGCCTGCTGGACGCCAACGGCAATGACCTGTCCGGTCGCGTCTCGTTCGAAACCCTGAACGACCAGCTCGAAAGCGTGCCACGAGCCAGCGCCAACAAGTTCGTCCAGGCCCAGCGCGACCAACTCACACCACGCATCAATGCCGGTGAAGAGAAAATCACCCCGCGCCACGCCGAGCGTGTGGCCGAGGCCAAGCGCCGCCTGGCAGCGGACACCGACGAAGAACTGGCGCGCCTGACCGCGTTGCAAGCGGTCAACCCGACCGTGCGTGACAGCGAACTGGTTGCCCTGCGCCAGCAACGCGAACAAGGCCTGGCCATGCTCGACAAGGCGGCGCTGCGACTGGAAGCGATTCGGGTGTTGGTGGCAGGTTGATTGCTGCCCTGCCCTGCTAAATAGAAGGCCCGCGCAATGCGGGCCTTTTTTATTCACTTGAGAACAGCTTTGGCTTTGCGGGCCTCATCGGGGGCAAGCCCCCTCCCACAGTTGACCGAGTTGACTGATCAATGTGGGAGGGGGCTTGCCCCCGATAGAGTCACCACGGTTTCACGCCGTCGCAGCAGCAGCCGGCACCTCCACCGCCGCCAACCCCTCCTTCATCCGCTTGGCATCGCGCACAAAACTGCGCGAGGCCTGGAACAGAAACAGCATGGTCAGGAACAGCGCCACCGGGATCAGATACATGGCGTCATGCAACCCCACCGCTTTGTAAGCCTCAGTCATCTGCTCAGCCCCCGCCGCATACATCGCCGAATGCGCAAAGTGATCGGACAAGCCCCCCACCACAATCGGCCCCATGCCGCCGCCCAGCAGGTACAACCCAGCGAAAAACAGCGCCATCGCCGTGGCCCGCAGGCGCGGTTCGACCACGTCCTGGATCGCCGTGTACACGCAGGTATAGAAGTTGTAGGCAAACAGCCAGCCCACGCTGAACAGTGCGACGAACACACCGATTTCAATACGCCCGGCATGCAAGGCCCAGGCGGTGGTGACGGTGGAGATGATCAAACTGAACGCGGCAAACAGCAGGCGACCATTGGCAATGCGCTGATGGATCTTGTCGGCAATCCAGCCGCCCAAGGTCAGGCCCACCAAGCCGGTGACGCCGACAATCACCCCTGTGGCAACGGCCGCTTCCTGCAATGGCATGAGGAAATAGCGCTGCAGCATCGGCACCAGGAATGAGTTACAGGCATAGGTGGCGAAGTTGAAGCACAGCCCGGCCAGCACCAGCCAGAGGAAGGTCGGCACCGCCAACACGCGGCGGATCGGGCGGTCGACGCGTTCCTGGGAGACCTGCACGGTTTCTGCCGCGCCGCGCTTGGGCTCCTTGATATAGAACATGAACACCGCCAGGATCAGCCCCGGCACCGCCGCGATAAAGAACGGCGCACGCCAACTGTCGAACGCCTTGACCATCGCGCCAATGGTAAAGAACGCCAGCAGCAGGCCCAAGGGCAGGCCCAGCATGAAGATCCCCATGGCCCGTGCGCGGCGGTGGGCCGGGAACAGGTCACCAATCAGCGAGTTGGCCGCCGGCGCATAACTGGCTTCGCCGATACCGATGCCCATGCGCACCAGCAGGAAGGTCCAAAAACTGCCGACCATGCCATTGATCGCCGTCAGCCCACTCCAGGCGAACAGGCCCCAGCCCATGAGTTTGCTGCGTGAACCGGTGTCGGCCAGGCGCCCGAGCGGCAGGCCGGCAATGGCGTAGACGATGGTGAAGGCGGTGCCGATGATGCCGAGCTGAAAGTCGCTCAGGTGCCATTCCATGCGGATCGGCTCGATGATGATCGCAGGAATGGTGCGGTCGAAGAAATTGAACAGGTTGGCGAGGAACAGCAGGAACAGAATGCGCCAGGCATTCTCCGCTTGGGTCGAGTTCTGCATGGGTCCGTCTCTTTTATTGTTATGAGAGCTGCGATGCCCGATGCATCCTGCTCAGGTCCCTGCAACATAGTCAGACACGTCACGGTTGTCTGTAATGATTCGTAAAGCTGATAGGGCATGATTTCACCCGGAACTACGGGACTTTCCCTACGGAAAATATAAGCGCGCTCCCCTCTTCCCAATGGCCACGGCACGATTAGAATGGCGAGCCTTCCTGTCACAACCCCACTTCCCTTTCTAATCGATGACGCCCATGTCCGAAGCCAGTCCGTGTCTGAATTGCGGTGCCTGTTGTTCACACTTTCGTGTGTCTTTCTTCTGGGGGGAGTGCGCCTCGTCAGGAGGCACCGTGCCCGATGACCTGGTGGTCCAGATCAACCCCACGCGCGTGGCGATGATCGGTACCGACCAGAAACCCGCACGCTGCTGCAGCCTTGAGGGCGAAGTGGGCCAGGCCACCCGTTGCACGATCTACGAGCAGCGCTCCAGCGTGTGCCGTGAGTTCGATTCGTCGTGGAACCAAGGCGTGCAAAACCTCGATTGCGACGCCGCCCGCGCCGCGTTTGGTCTGGCACCACTGGAGGCACCGCCCTTCGAGCTGGAGTTGCCCATCAGCGCTTAGCATCAAACGCTATGGACGGCATGCCAAAATCATTCAAAGCAAAGTGCCATTATTGATGGCAAATTCCGCGAGGCTTCTATACTCGACCTCATAGGTCATCGCCGTAGGCAGTGACGAGACGCTATGACGGGACACGCTATGGAATGGCTGGGTCTGCACTTTTTTATCGATCTTCCAGGGAACGGGCACCTACTACTCAATTGCAGCCATAACCCCTTTCTGGTGCTGTTGGCCTACCTGGTCGCCTGTGCGGCCGGTTTCGGCACCTTGGACATGGCAGAACGTGTCAGCCATGTCGAAGACCCCACCGCCCGCCGCCACTGGCGCTGGCTGGGCGCGGGTTGCCTGGCGGGCGGTATCTGGTCTACCCATTACATCAGCATGCTGGCGTTCCAGGCGCCCATTGCCATTCATTACGAACTGATCATGACGTTCGCCTCGTTGGTGATCGCCCTGATCGCCTCGCTGTTCGCCATGCAAACCCTCAGTCACGCGCAACTGCGCCTTCACCAGTACCTGCTGGCATCGGTCTGGATGGGCCTGGGCATCGCGCTGATGCACTACGTGGGCATGTCGGCCATGGATTCCGAGGCCAAGTTGTACTTCAAACCGGGACTGTTCATGGCTTCGGTAGGGATCGCCATTGCCGCGAGCCTCGCGGCGTTGCTGCTGTCGATCTGCCTGCGCAATGGCATGGGCACCTTCCATCAACTGCTCAAATACGCCGCCAGCCTGATGCTGGGCACCGGTATCCTGAGCATGCATTTCACCGGCATGGCGGCCATGCAAATGCTGGTACCCGCCGGGGCCGACCTTTCGTTGCCGCTGGACAATAACCCCATCCAATTGGGCTTGTCAGTGGCGGTGATCACACTGCTGGTGATTGGTAGCAGCATCAGCGCGGCCCTGGCGGACAAGAAGTTGCAACACAAGGAACGTGACCTGCGCCGGGTCAACGCCCTGCTCGACGAACTGGACCAGGCCCGCGCCTCGCTGCAACAGGTGGCCCATTACGATGCGCTGACCAGCCTGCTCAATCGCCGCGGCTTCAATCAGATTTTCGCGGAGAAACTCGCGGAAAAAACCGCTCACGACGGCATGTTGGCGGTAATTTTCCTCGATATCGACCATTTCAAGCGCATCAATGACAGCCTCGGGCATGACGCGGGCGACCAGTTGCTCAGCGTACTGGCCGGGCATATCAAGAGCTCGGTGCGCAGCCACGCCGATGTGGTCGCGCGGTTTGGCGGCGATGAGTTCTGCATCCTCATCAACATCCACCACCGCGACGAAGCGCAGCATTTGGCCCAGCGCATCATGCAAAAAATGAAAGAGCCCGTCGAACTCGCCGGCAGGCGCATGGTGATGACCACCAGCATCGGTATCAGCCTGTTTCCCGACGACGGACTGACCTGCGAAGAACTGCTGAAAACCGCCGACCTGGCGCTGTACCAATCCAAGGATTCAGGCCGTAACAGCCTGAACTTCTTCAGCTCCAACCTGAAGACCCGCGCCTTCCTCGAACTGCAACTGGAAGAACAGTTGCGCGCTGCCCTGCGTGCCCGCAACGAACTGGTGCTGTTCTACCAACCGATTTTCGACATGAAACGGGGCAAGGTCACCCGCCTGGAAGCCTTGGTACGCTGGCAGCACCCACAACACGGTTTGCTGACACCCGAGCGCTTTATCGGCATTGCCGAAAGCAACGGGCTGATTGCCGAACTGGACCACTGGGTACTGCGCCAGGCCTGCCACGACTTGAGCCTGTTGTCGGACAAGGGTTACGCCGAGCTGACCATGGCCGTGAACTGCTCAGCCTTGAACCTGACACGTGATGAGCTGGCCGATGAAATCGAAGATGCCCTGCGGTTCAGCGGGATCGCCGCCAACCGCCTGGAACTGGAAGTCACCGAAAATGCATTGATGGGCAATATCAGCAGCACCCTGGCACTGTTGCGACAGATCCGCTCCCTGGGTGTGTCCCTGGCCATCGATGACTTCGGCACCGGCTATTCTTCCCTCGCCTATCTCAAGCGCCTGCCGCTCAACACCTTGAAGATTGACCGCTCGTTCATCCAGGACATCCCCAAGTCCAACGCCGATATCGAAATCGTCCAGGCCATTATCGGCATGGCCCACACCCTGCACCTGCAGGTCGTGACCGAAGGGGTGGAAACCCAGGCGCAATTCGAACTGCTGCTCAAGCATGGCTGTGACTTCATCCAAGGCTACCTGCTGAGTCCGGCGGTGCCTGCCCGCGATATCATCGGGGTCATCCAAGGTATCCACAGGCGCACTCCGCTCTCCCCCTTCAGTGTGGCCGGCGCCAAGGACACGCCATCGCCGAAGGATCCCGCCACCGCTCGTACCGGCTCCACCTCGGTCATCAGGCCAATCCGATGACGCCGATTCTTTGGCAATTCGCCATCACTTACCTAAAGAACGCCGACAAACGGCCGATTAATCAGAGTCCGGCCAGGATTTCCCTTAAAAAACTAGGGTTAAACCCGACTACACCGGATAAGGACGCACTGCAAAGTCGCGAACTCTCATTCATTGATGGCTATTTGATATTTTTCAGCCGTCCGTCCAGGTACATGGCGCCCAATGACTTCTAAAAATAACCCTGCCACCGTGGTCTCCGACGTGTTGCCGACAGCCCCTGCGGAAAAAAACCCAGGCTCAAAGTCATTGAGCAGCGCCCGCCCGCTGGCCGCCCAGCAATACTTGTACTTCACCGAAACCAATACCGACCGCATCCTCGATAACCTCGATGGCCTGCGCGACATGGTGTTCCCGCGGCCACCCCACCTGGAAGGCGACGGCGAGCCACACAGCGAGCAGGAATTCCCGTCGGTGTGCCTGATCGGCCTGGGCCGCTGCGGTTCGAACATCGCATTGGACGTGGCGGAACTGGTGTACAACGCGCGCAAGTTCTACCTGAACGAATTCAGTACCGAAGATAAAACCCTCGACAAGGGCTACAGCCCGGCCCAATGGATCCGCAACAACCTGCGCCTGGGCGGCGGCAAGGCCAGCAAACCCGTGTTCCTGGTGGAGCCGCTGGTGATGCTGGGTGACTTGGACAAGGACATCGCCGGGCGCATCCGTTTCTCACGCAAGGGCGAGAAAAGCGGCTTTCTGCGCGACTACAGCAAGATGAAAATCATGGACCTCTCGGAAGTCCATGCCGGTGGCGCCGGTAACGCGCCGATCCTTGGCCAATACCTGGCCAAGATCATCCTTAATAAAGACACCCAGCGCTTTTCCAGCCCCGATTGGAAGATGATCCACTCGTACCTCATCGACTCCTGTGGCATCAAGGCCAACCAATCGCGCCTGTACTTCTCGATCTTCAGTGCCGGCGGCGGTACCGGCTCGGGCATGGCGTCCGAATTCGGCCTGGCCCAGCAACACTCGTACATGAACAAGACGTTCGACACCAAGCCTGCCGACGAACACGACAGCAAGAGCGGCCACGCCTTTGTCTTCGAGCCGATCTTCACCAGCGGCATCTGTGTGCTGCCGAATATTTCCGACCACCGCAGCGAAATGTCCGAGGCGCTGCATATCAACGCTGGGCGACTGCTGTGCAAGTACCTGTCGGAAGAATGGGACTTCTCATACAACTTCGACAATGAAGACAGCAGCGAAGCCAGTGTGAAGGGGCGTATTCGCCCTTGGAACGCGATGATGCTGATCTCCAACGACATCATGCGTTACGCTGAAGAGAGCGACGACGGCAATATCCAGAACATTGACGTCAATGCCATGGAAAAACACGCCAACCAGTACATCTCCCAGCAGATCTTCAACATCCTGACCGCCCAGGCGGTGACCACCGACTACGACCAGAACTACTTCCGTCGTGCCGGCATCGACATTGGCGAGACTATCCGCCTCGACGCCAACGACCTGTTCATGAGCCTGGCCGGGCCGGTGGCGATTGCCTACGCCGAATCGGTGGTCCCGGAAACGCCGGCGCCGTCGAATGACAAGTTCAAGGTCTTCGAAAAAGAGCCGCAGCGCCTGAACATCGACGACCTGTTCTTCCGCTCGATCGACCTGCCGCACTTCAACAAGGTCACCCAGGCCATCGAAGGCATCAGCCTGCTGCCGATCGAGTCCAAGCGCTACAAGGCCTCCTTGGAGCAGTACAAGAACTCCGGCTACGACGCGGCGGCGCTGCATGACCTGCACTTCTTCAAGAACTGCTCGTCGGTGGTGTCCATCGTCTCGCTGCCCAAGGACTACAAGCTGTCCTACATGGACCTGAACCGGCTCAAGACCCACCTCAACAGCCTGTTCCCCAACACCACCCTGAAACGCTACGCACTGGTAATCGGCGCCTCGGCGAACCTGTCGCTGACCACCCTGATCGCCAAGAGCCCGTGCCTGTCGGATGACTTCCTGACGCTGATCGTGGCGTTTATCAAACGCTGCTTTGCGCGTAACCCGTACCGTTTCGATGACACGCTGGACAACTCGATCCTGGACTTCATCATCCACGAGGATTTCGACGAAGACCGGATCGATCAACTGCTCAACGAGTTTGAAAACCCGGCGAAGATCCTCGATACCAACTGGTACGCGATCAAGCCGATGTACGAGAAGAAGTACCGGGAGCTGATCAATGACAAAGACAAGTTTGTCTCGATCAATGACATTCGCCTGTCACGGGATTGCGTGAAGAAGGCGATCAAGTATTTGCGTGAGATCTACCGTCACCGGATCGGCAAGACCAAGGTGATCTCGCTGAATAACCATACCGGCAAGACGGGCTAGGCTGGTGTGGCGAGGGAGCCTGCTCCCTCGCCACCCTGATCGACTCACACCCGGAAACAATTCCTACGGCGTTTCAGCCCCCGCAAAACTGTTCCCATGACGCGCACGTCACCCTCACCTGTGACCTTTCTCTACGGCAAGATGCCATCACCGGCCCGGCGGTTACTCCGCTACACACTTAGGCGGGCACAAAAGATGCACCTTTTCAGTGCAACCTTTTCTTACGCCGCCCTTTCCTGGATCAGAATCCACGGCGATACCACCACGGCCCACAGGCTCGGATCACGTTCCACCAGGTCCAGTGCCCGCGTCGCAGACACCTCGCCCAGGCTCCCCGAGGCCAGCCAGGCAGCGACTTTGTCACGATTATCCTCGGCCATGCCTTCGGCCGCCTCGATCAAATCCACGCTGGCGTCGACCCACAATAGGGCACCCTTGGCAAAGAACGGTTCAAGCTCCTTCCAGGAAATTTCGGCGGTTTCACCGAGCAGCTTGGCATAGAGGGTGCTAGGTTCTTGCGTCATGGGAGTTCACCTGAGTAAAAATCGGCGCAATCATAACGTCGCGGCTCTTGTAGAAAAACCCAGTTGCAAATGAGTCAACGATTGAAACTGTCAGGAAAGCCAAGGATTGCCCGAGACTCTGGCATCACCCCGCCGCAATTCTGTCTTTTTCTTTCATTTAAGCGACACGTCCGGGTTTTGCCCCCAGCAGCCAGCTTTTCAAGCGATCAACCGGCGCTCTACACTGTACCGGTACAGTTGCCAGGGCACTGCCGGGGGGATATCCGAGATATCTGATCCGGTTCAGCAGCTCACAAGGCCGCTAGAACTATAAAAAATACAACAGTAAGAGTGGAGCACTATGAATAAGGCTACTAAGCAGATTTCCAAACTGTTTGCCGCTATGGTCCTGGCTGGGGTTGCCGGCCATTCGTTCGCAGCTGACACCATCAAGATCGGTATTGCCGGCCCTAAAACCGGCCCTGTGACCCAGTACGGCGACATGCAGTTCATGGGCGCCAAACAAGCCATCGAAGACATCAACGCCAAAGGCGGTGTAGACGGCAAATTGCTGGAAGCCAAGGAATACGACGACGCCTGCGACCCTAAACAAGCCGTTGCCGTAGCCAACAAAGTGGTCAACGACGGCGTCAAGTTCGTGGTCGGCCACCTTTGCTCCAGCTCCACTCAACCAGCGTCCGACATCTATGAAGATGAAGGCGTGATCATGATTACCCCGGCTGCCACCAGCCCGGAAATCACCGCCCGTGGCTACAAGCTGATCTTCCGCACCATCGGCCTGGACAGCGCCCAAGGCCCAGCGGCTGGCAACTACATCGCCGACCACGTGAAGCCGAAAATCGTTGCCGTGCTGCACGACAAGCAGCAATACGGTGAAGGCATCGCCACCGCCGTCAAACAGACCCTCGAGAAGAAAGGCGTAAAAGTTGCCGTCTTCGAAGGCCTGAACGCCGGCGACAAAGACTTCTCCTCGATCATCCAGAAGCTCAAGCAAGCCAACGTCGACTTCGTCTACTACGGCGGCTACCACCCAGAGCTGGGCCTGATCCTGCGCCAGTCCAAGGAAAAAGGCCTGAACGCCAAGTTCATGGGCCCAGAAGGCGTCGGCAACGACTCCATCTCGCAAATCGCCCAAGGCGCCTCCGAAGGCCTGCTGGTCACCCTGCCGAAATCCTTCGACGCCGACCCGGCCAACAAAGCCATCGTCGAGAAGTTCACCGAGAAGAAGCAGGACCCGAGTGGCCCATTCGTGTTCCCGGCCTACTCCGCTGTTGAAGTCATCGCTGGCGGTATCGCTGCCGCGAAGAGCGAAGACACCGCCAAAGTGGCAGCCGCCATCCACGCGGGCACCTTCAAGACCCCTACCGGCGACCTGAGCTTCGACGCCAAGGGCGACCTGAAGGACTTCAAGTTCGTGGTCTACGAATGGCACTTCGGTAAACCAAAAACCGAAGTTTCCCCTCAGTAAGCCAGGCGTTACTGGTCAACAAGCCCACTGTGAGAGCAGTGGGCTTTGTTTTACGAGGTTTATGGGCCTGTCACCCGCGATCCGGGCGCTGGCTCACCTGAAAATCTTAAAACCGTCACCAGCGGTTCGCTGGCAAACGCTTTGTGCAAATGTGCTCACAGAACACAGCACAGGGCCGGAACATGACTCCACCAGTGAAATGCGTATCGGGTTTTTAGGAGCGTTGTAATGCCTGAGATCTATCATTTTTTCCAACAGCTGGTTAATGGCCTGACCATTGGCAGCACCTATGCCTTGATAGCCATTGGCTACACAATGGTTTACGGCATCATTGGAATGATCAACTTCGCCCATGGCGAGGTATACATGATTGGCTCCTACGTGGCCTTCATCGCCCTTGCCGGGCTGGCCATGATGGGTATCCACTCACTGCCGCTGTTGATGACCGCTGCATTCCTTGCGTCGATCGTCGTAACCAGTGCCTATGGCTACAGTATCGAGCGGGTCGCCTACCGTCCCTTGCGGGGCAGCAACCGTTTGATCCCGTTGATTTCCGCCATCGGCATGTCGATTTTCCTGCAAAACACCGTATTGCTGTCCCAGGACTCCAAGGATAAATCCATCCCCAACCTGATCCCGGGGAGCTTCTCCTTCGGCCCGGGTGGCGCGGAAGAAGTCCTGATTTCCTACATGCAGATCCTGGTCTTCGTGGTCACCCTGGTGGCCATGCTGGGCCTGACCCTGTTCATCTCTCGCTCCCGTCTGGGGCGCGCCTGCCGGGCCTGTGCCGAAGACATCAAGATGGCCAACCTGCTGGGCATCAACACCAACAACATCATTGCCCTGACCTTCGTGATCGGTGCCGCGCTGGCAGCTGTCGCGGCCGTGTTGCTGAGCATGCAGTACGGCGTGATCAACCCCAACGCCGGTTTCCTGGTGGGCCTCAAGGCCTTCACCGCGGCGGTCCTGGGCGGCATCGGCAGTATCCCGGGCGCGATGCTCGGTGGCCTGGTGCTGGGTGTGGCCGAAGCGTTTGGCGCCGATATCTTCGGCGACCAGTACAAGGACGTCGTGGCGTTCGGCCTGTTGGTTCTGGTGCTGTTGTTCCGTCCGACCGGCATCCTGGGCCGTCCGGAGGTTGAGAAAGTATGAGCAGATATCTTAAATCGGCGTTTTTCAGCGCCTTGTTGGTATGGGCGGTTGCCTTTCCGGTACTCGGCCTCAAGCTGAGCATTGTCGGCATCAACCTGGAAGTGCATGGCACTGGCCCCGTGACCCTGACCATCATCGCCCTGTGCTCGGTGCTGATGTTCCTGCGCGTGCTGTTTACCCAGCAAGTCGGCGCCCTGTTCAAAGGCAACCGTGGCCCGTTGGTTTCACCCAAGGTCAGCCAGTTCCTCACCCTGCCGCGCACCCAGCGCTACATCATCATCGGCCTGATCGTGGCCGCGTTGATCTGGCCGTTCTTCGGTTCACGCGGTGCGGTCGACATCGCCACGCTGATCCTGATCTACGTGTTGCTGGGCCTGGGCCTGAATATCGTGGTGGGGCTCGCCGGCCTGCTCGACCTGGGTTATGTAGGCTTCTATGCCGTGGGTGCCTACACCTACGCGCTGCTGTCGCACTACCTGGGCTGGAGCTTCTGGATCTGCCTGCCCCTGGCCGGCATGGCGGCCGCGACGTTCGGCTTCCTGCTGGGTTTCCCGGTGTTGCGCCTGCGCGGTGACTACCTGGCCATCGTGACCCTGGGTTTCGGGGAAATCATCCGTCTGTTCCTGCGTAACCTCACCGACATCACCGGTGGCCCCAACGGTATCAGCAGCATCCCCAAGCCAACGTTCTTCGGGTTGTCGTTCGACCGTACCGCCGCCGAAGGCATGCAGACCTTCCATGAGTACTTCGGGATCGACTACAACCCGGTGAGCAAGGTGGTATTCCTGTACCTGGTTGCCCTGTTGCTGGCCCTGGCTGCGCTGTTCGTGATCAACCGCCTGCTGCGCATGCCGATCGGCCGCGCCTGGGAAGCCCTGCGCGAAGATGAAATCGCCTGTCGTGCCCTGGGCCTGAACCCAACCATCATCAAGCTCTCCGCGTTCACCCTGGGCGCTGCATTCGCCGGTTTCGCCGGCAGTTTCTTCGCCGCTCGCCAAGGCCTGGTGACCCCGGAGTCATTCACCTTTATCGAGTCGGCGATCATCCTCGCCATCGTGGTATTGGGTGGCATGGGCTCGCAGTTGGGCGTGATCCTGGCCGCGATCGTGATGATCCTGCTGCCGGAAATGATGCGTGAGTTCAGCGAATACCGCATGTTGATGTTCGGCGCCTTGATGGTGCTGATGATGATCTGGCGCCCTCAGGGTCTGCTGCCCATGCAACGTCCACACATGGAGCTGCGCAAATGAGCCGCGAGATCCTGAAAGTCGAAAACTTGAGCATGCGCTTCGGCGGCTTGCTGGCGGTCAATGGCGTCGCCCTGACCGTGAAAGAGAAACAGGTCGTGGCGTTGATCGGCCCCAACGGTGCCGGCAAGACCACGGTGTTCAACTGCCTCACCGGCTTCTACAAGCCCAGTGGTGGCAGCATCCTACTGGACGGCCAGCCGATCCAGGGCCTGGCCGGTCACGAAATTGCCCGCAAGGGTGTGGTGCGCACGTTCCAGAACGTGCGGTTGTTCAAGGACATGACGGCGGTCGAGAACCTGTTGATCGCCCAGCACCGTCACCTGAACACCAACTTCTTCGCAGGCCTGTTCAAGACCCCGGCGTTCCGCAAGAGCGAGCGCGAGGCCATGGAGTACGCCGAGTACTGGCTGGACAAGGTCAACCTCACCGAGTTCGCCAACCGGCCTGCCGGCACCCTGGCCTATGGTCAGCAACGTCGCCTGGAAATCGCCCGCTGCATGATGACCCGCCCGCGGATCCTCATGCTCGACGAACCGGCCGCCGGCCTGAACCCCAAGGAAACCGAAGACCTCAAGGCGCTGATCAGCGTGTTGCGTGAGGAAAACAACGCCACGGTGCTGTTGATCGAACACGACATGAAACTGGTCATGAGCATTTCCGACCATATCGTGGTGATCAACCAGGGCACGCCCCTGGCCGACGGGACGCCGGAGCAGATCCGCGACAATCCTGAAGTGATCAAAGCCTATCTGGGGGAAGCGTAAAATGCTGCAATTCGAAAACGTTTCCACTTTCTACGGCAAGATCCAGGCCCTGCACAGCGTCAACGTGGAAGTGCGACAGGGTGAGATCGTGACGCTGATCGGCGCCAACGGTGCTGGCAAGTCGACCTTGCTGATGACCCTGTGCGGTTCGCCCCAGGCCCATAGCGGCAGCATCCGCTACATGGGTGAGGAACTGGTGGGCCAGCAGTCGTCACACATCATGCGCAAGAGCATTGCCGTGGTGCCGGAAGGCCGACGGGTGTTTTCGCGCCTGACCGTGGAGGAAAACCTGGCCATGGGCGGGTTCTTTACCGACAAGGGCGACTACCAGGAGCAGATGGACAAGGTGCTGCACCTGTTCCCCCGGCTCAAGGAGCGTTTCAGCCAGCGTGGCGGCACCATGTCCGGCGGCGAGCAGCAAATGCTTGCCATCGGCCGGGCGCTGATGAGCAAACCCAAGCTGTTGCTGCTCGACGAGCCCTCCCTCGGCCTGGCCCCGATCATCATCCAGCAGATCTTCGACATCATCGAACAGCTGCGCAAGGACGGAGTGACGGTGTTCCTGGTGGAACAGAACGCCAACCAGGCGCTGAAAATCGCTGACCGCGCCTATGTGCTGGAAAACGGTCGGGTAGTGATGCAAGGCACGGGTGAACAGTTGCTGACCGATCCGAAGGTTCGCGAGGCGTACCTGGGCGGTTAACACCCGGTTGCAATGTGGGAGGGGCTTGCTCCCGATAGCAGTGTGTCAGGCACAGAGAATGTGACTGATGTGCCGCCATCGGGAGCAAGTCGAATCGTCGCACCGCCCCTCCCACATTTTTTTGCAGTGTTTGAAATTATTTCCTCTGGCCTTGTAACGAACATCGCCCTCCCGTCTCTAGTGGTGCAAGCAGGCATTCAAGCCCGCTCCTCAACCTACTGCTGGAGATCCACCATGACGACCAAACTGTCCGCCGCTACCCTCGTCCTCGCCCTGGGCTCGGCCTTGAGCCTGTCTGCCCTGACCACCACCGCCCACGCTGCCGACGACATGCAGAAATGCTTCGGCGTCGCCGAAGCCGGCAAGAACGATTGCGCCGCCGGCGCCGGTACTTCCTGCGCCGGCACTTCAAAAACCAAGGACCAGGCCAACGCCTGGAAACTGGTCCCCGCCGGTACCTGCACCCAAACCCCCAGCTCCACCTCGCCGACCGGTTTCGGCCAGGAAGCCGCCTTCACCGCCAAGTCCTGATCCCCGCCCAGCCTGAGTACTGATGATGACGCTTTCATCCTTGCAAACGGTCTCACTGGCTCAGGTGCCCGGCCTTCCGCCGCGGGTCGGGCTGGGGCTGAAAAACGAGCATTTCATCGAAGTGCTCGAGACCTCTCCCGATATCGGTTTTTTTGAAGTACACGCCGAAAACTACATGGTGGCCGGCGGTCCTTTTCATCACTACCTGGGCCTGATCCGCGAGCGTTACCCGTTGTCGCTGCATGGCGTGGGTCTGTCCATTGGCGGCGAAAGCCCACTCAACCGTGAACACCTGGCGCGGTTGGCCAAACTGATCGAACGCTATCAACCCCACTCGTTCTCCGAACACCTGGCCTGGTCCAGCCACGGTCCGGTGTTTCTCAATGACCTGCTGCCCCTGGCCTACGACGTCGCGACCTTGAACAGGGTGTGCGAACACGTGGACCACGTGCAAAGTGCGCTCAAGCGCCCGATGTTGCTGGAGAATCCGTCGACCTACCTGCAGTTCCAGCGCTCAACCCTGGACGAGACGGACTTCATCAGCGAAATCATCCGCCGCACCGGTTGCGGCCTGCTGCTCGACGTCAACAACGCCTACGTGTCGTGCATCAACCATCAACGGGACCCGCAAGCCTATATCGACGCCCTGCCCTTGCAGGCGGTTGGCGAGATTCACCTGGCCGGTTTTGCCGAAGACACCGACAGCCTGGGTGACCGACTGCTGATCGATGATCACGGCGCTCCCATCGATAACGCCGTTTGGCAGTTGTACGAACAGGTACTGGCACGCACCGGCCCGGTCGCCACGTTGATCGAGCGGGACCACCAGGTACCGGCCTTCAACAGGCTGATGGCTGAAGCGCAACAGGCCCAATGGCATCTGTCGCAGGTGACCCCATGAGCCTCCACGATGCATTCACCACCGCCCTGCTGGCACCTGAGCCTGCCTGCCCTGACGGCCTGTTCAGCAGCAACGGCGCCGACCCGGGCAGCCGTTTTGCGGTGTATCGCAACAACGTCCACAGCTCATTGATCCAGGCATTGGCCACCGCGTATCCGGTGACGGCGCAACTGGTGGGCGATGCTTTTTTCCGTGCCATGGCGGGCCTCTACGTCCAGGCATGCCCTCCCGACAGTCCGCTGATCAGCGAATATGGCGGCACACTGGCCGGTTTTATCGAGGGTTTCGAACCTGCGGCGAGCGTGCCTTACCTGGCGGATATCGCGCGACTGGAACGCCTGCGGGTTCGCGCTTATCACGCGGCAGACACCGAACCGTTGGACTCACAGGCAGTTATCGGGCAACTGCAGGGACGAACAGACCTGGGGCAGTTACGCCTGCAACTGCACCCGTCCGTCTCCACGTTGACCTCCCCCTACGCCGTCGTGGCGGTATGGGCGGCGCACCAGGCCGAGGGCGCCATCGCCTCCTTGAACCCCTGGCATGCCCAAAGCGCCCTGGTCCTGCGCCAAGGGCTGGAGGTCAAGGTCTTCGCCATCGACAGCGGCTCGGTGGCATTTATCAACAGCCTGCAGCACGGCACAGGACTGCAAAGGGCCGTGGCAGAGGCCCTCGATGCCTCGGCCGAATTCGACCTGCACCAATGCCTGTCGCTGCTGATCAGCCACCAGGCCATCACTCACCTGCACATAGAACACAAGGTATCGCCATGAACACCAGCGCTGCGCGCCTGATCAAACAGGCCGTCCATCTGTTCGAACAAATCCCCTACAGCCTGATCGCCTTTATCGCGCGTTTCTCCATAGCAGCGGTGTTCTGGAAGTCGGGGCAAACCAAGGTCGAAGGCTTTGCCATTGACCTGGTCAGCGGCACTTTTCAATTCGGTGCACCGAAACTGGCAGCCTCGACATTGCCGCTGTTTCGCACTGAATACGCACTGCCCCTGTTGTCGCCGGAAGTGGCGGCGCATCTGGCGGCATTTGCCGAGCACTTCTTCCCGGTGCTGATCCTGGTCGGGTTCGCCACACGCTTCTCGGCCCTGGCCCTGATCGGCATGACCCTGACCATCCAACTGTTCGTCTACCCCGACGCCTACCCCACCCACGGCACCTGGCTCGCGCTGCTGCTACTGTTGGTCGCCAAAGGGCCAGGCAGACTGTCCATCGATCACCTGGTCGCCCGTCGCTATCGCTAGAGGCGATCCAGGGCCTCGCCACTGCGCTTGAACCAGTCCACCAGGTAGTCGGCCAAGACCTGGGTTCGGCGTGGCAGGCCACCTTGGTAGGGGTGGACCAGGTACATCGGCAGGCTGCGTGTCTGATAATCGCGCAGGAGCCAGCGCAATCGGCCGTCAGCCAGTTCCGCGGGTAATACATAGGACGGCAGGCGGGCGATACCGGCCCCCACCAGTGCGGCCTTTTTCAGCAGGTTGTAATGATTGGAGGCAAAGGTGCCGCTCACGCGGACCCGCAGCAATTCGTGCTGCTGGTGGTACAACCACTCTTCACGGCCACTGTAGTGACTGTTGAGCAAACAGCTGTGCGCGGCCAGGTCCGCCGGGGTCAGGGGTTCGCCGTGCTGCTCCAGGTAGGCCGGGCTCGCGCAGGTCATCTCATGCCAGGCCAGCAGCGGCTTGGCCACCAGGCGCTCATGTTCGATCGCCCCCGAGCGCACGCCCAGGTCAAAACCGTCCCGCGCCAAATCCCGGTAGCTATTGTTGAGTTCCAGCTCAATCTGCACCTGTGGGTACTGCTTGGAAAACTCCAATAACAGGCCATCGAAGAACGTTTCGCCCAACGACACCGGCACCGTCATACGCACAGGCCCCGACAGATCGTCCTTGAGCCGGGCCAGCGCCTGGCGGGCGCGATCCACCTGTACCACTAATGCCTGGGCCTGGGGCAACAACGCTGCGCCGGCGGCAGTGAGGCTCAGCTTGCGCGTGGTGCGGTGCAGCAATATCACCGCAAACTGCGCTTCCAACTGGCTGATGCGCTTGGACAGTTGCCCCTTGCTGCAACCCAACTGCTCCGCCGCCACGGTGAAACTGCCGGCCTCGATCAACGCCGCAAAGGCGGCCAGGTCATCCATCTCACTCATGGATTGTTTCCATTTGAAAACCAAAGGTTGCCTATTAGCACGTTTATCCACCTCAAAAGCCAGCCTAGACTGAACCTTCACTTACCCCCTGGAGGAACCGCACGATGAAAATCCTATTGATTGGTGCCAGCGGCACGGTCGGCTCAGCAATCAAGGCAGAGCTGGCGCAGCGACACGAGGTGATCAGCATCGGTCGCAACAGCGGTGACTTCCGGGTGGACATCAGCGACAGCGCCTCGATCCGCGCGCTGTTCAAACAGACCGGCAAGTTCGACGCCCTGGTATGTGCCGCAGGCAGCGTCACCTTTGCAGCGCTGGGCGAGATGAGCGAAACCGATTTTGAACTGGGCCTGCGCGACAAGCTGATGGGGCAGGTCAACCTGCTGCTGATCGGCCGCGAGTACGCCAACGATGGCGCCTCATTCACCTTTACCAGCGGCATTCTCAACCGCGATCCGATCCGCACGGGCGCCTCGGCGGCGCTGGTCAACGGTGCCATCGACGCCTTTGTCAAAGCGGCAGCCATCGAGTTGCCGCGGGGCCTGCGCATCAATTCCGTCAGCCCGACCGTACTGCTGGAAGCCATGGGCAGCTACGCGCCGTATTTCCGTGGCTATAAACCGGCGCCGGGCGCGGATGTGGCGTTGGCCTACGCGAAAAGCGTTGAAGGGTTACAGACCGGCCAAACCTTTATCGTGGGCTGAATCGGCACGTTGTAAGAATTGCCTGAACCTGGGCCGCGGGCTTGTGATGCATCGCCAGCCTGCGTAACGTGGCGGCACTTGTCAGGAGACCCGATAATGCGTGCCGCCCGTACCTTTGCTTTATTTGCCTTGCTCCCCCTGTTTGCCGCCTGCCAGATGTTCGAAAGCGAGCCCGCCAAGCCCTCTACCGCCGGGCTGACCCGTATGCAGGGCGAATTGACCGCCGTCGGCGGCAAACTGCTGTTCAAGCCTTGCAACGACCAACGCGATTACGTCGTCAACGACACCGGCGGCACCAGTGTCCTGCAGGAAGCCGCTTCCCTGGCCGGCCAGCAAGGCGCACTGTTTGCCGATTTGCGCGGCAAGTTCTCCGGCGTCGCCAGCGGCACCCAGGGCTCGGTGGACCTGCAACAGTTGTATCGCGTCGAGCGCTCGACATCGGCCTGCAACGACCCGGACTTCAAGCGCATGATCCTGCGGGCAAACGGCCATAAGCCGGCCTGGGCAATGAACGTCACGGCCAAGGGCATGGTGCTGGAGCGCGAAGGCCAGCCGCCTCTCGCGGTGCCTTATGTCGAAGAGCAATTGGGGGACGGCCGTTTCAACCTGATGACCGAAGCCAATAACCAACACATCGAACTGTGGGTCGCCCCGCAACGCTGTATCGACAGCGTCAGCGGCAGCCTGCAACACATGACCGCCGAATTGCGGATCAACGGTCAAGTGCAGCGCGGCTGCGCGGCTTTCGGCGGTTCGCGCGACGATTGATTGGCGCCTGCGCTGTTTTAACATGACGGGAAACCTCGGTTGGGGCTTATAATCGCCGGTTTGCAAAACCGCCGGCCCCACCAAACGCCGCACACCGGATCCTGTCATGTTACGAATCACCGAACTCAAGCTGCCCATCGACCATCCCGAAGAAGACCTGCGGCCCGCCATCGTGCAGCGCCTGGGCATCGCCAGTGATGACCTGCTCGATTTCACCCTGTTCAAGCGCAGCTACGACGCCCGCAAGAAATCGTCGGAGCTGTGCTTCATCTACACCATCGACCTGAACGTAAAGGGCGAAGCAGCCCTGCTGCTCAAGTTCGCCGATGACCGCAACGTCAACCCGGCGCCGGACGTCAGCTACAAGGTGGTGGGCCGTGCGCCGGAAGGCTTGAGCGAGCGTCCTATCGTCGTCGGCTTCGGCCCGTGCGGTATCTTCGCCGGGCTGTTGCTGGCGCAGATGGGCTTCAAGCCGATCATCCTCGAACGCGGCAAGGAAGTGCGCCAACGCACCAAGGACACCTGGGGTCTGTGGCGTAAAAGCGTGCTCAACCCTGAGTCCAACGTGCAGTTCGGCGAAGGCGGCGCCGGGACCTTTTCCGATGGCAAGCTCTACAGCCAGATCAAGGACCCGAAATTCCACGGTCGCAAGGTACTGCACGAGTTCGTCAAGGCCGGTGCCCCGGAAGAAATCCTCTATGTCAGCAAGCCGCATATCGGCACCTTCCGCCTGACCGGCGTCGTGGAAAACATGCGTGAGCAGATCATTGCCCTTGGCGGTGAGGTGCGCTTCGAACAGCGGGTCACCGACGTGCTGATCGAAGACGGCCAGCTGAACGGGGTGGTCATCGATGGCGGCGAACAGATCCTGTCCAAGCATGTGATTCTCGCCCTTGGCCACAGCGCCCGTGACACCTTCCGCATGCTGCATGACCGGGGCGTGTATATGGAGGCCAAGCCGTTCTCGGTCGGCTTCCGTATCGAACACCCGCAATCGTTGATCGACGCCGCACGCCTGGGCAAATACGCCGGGCATCCGAAACTCGGCGCCGCCGACTACAAACTGGTGCACCACGCCAGGAACGGCCGCTCGGTCTACAGCTTCTGCATGTGCCCGGGGGGTACGGTGGTGGCCGCCACCTCCGAGCCGAATCGCGTGGTCACCAATGGCATGAGCCAGTACTCGCGTAACGAGCGCAATGCCAACTCCGGCATCGTCGTCGGTATCACGCCGGAGGTGGACTACCCCGGTGGCCCGCTGGCCGGTATCGAGTTGCAGGAGCGCCTGGAGTCCCACGCCTACATCCTGGGCGGCAGCAACTACGAGGCACCGGCACAACTGGTGGGTGATTTCATCGCTGGCAAGCCGTCCACCACGCTTGGCAGTGTGGAACCCTCCTACAAGCCAGGCGTGCGCCTGGGCGACCTGGCCATGGCCTTGCCGGACTTCGCCATCGAAGCGATCCGCGAAGCGTTGCCAGCCTTTGAAAAGCAGATCAAGGGCTATTCGCTGCACGATGCAGTCCTGACCGGCATCGAGACCCGCACCTCATCGCCGCTGCGGATTACCCGTAACGAATCGATGCAGAGCTTGAACGTCAAAGGCCTGTTCCCGGCCGGTGAAGGCGCTGGCTATGCGGGCGGGATTCTGTCGGCAGGGGTTGATGGGATTCGGATTGCCGAGGCGTTGGCGCGGGATATGCTCGGCATCGAAGCCTGAGAACACCGCACCCACGACCTCTAGCAAACTGGCCCCTGTGGCAAGGGGCTTGTTGTGGGGGGCTGGCTTGTTGTGGCGAGCGGGCTTGCCCCGCGTTGGGGCCAGCCCCGCCACACCAAGCCAGCCCCCACAACAAACCCGCCCCCCACAACAATCCCGATCACCACAAAAAACCGGTCATCAAAGTAAATATTTAATCCTTAATAATCAATAAGTTATTTCATGCCGGAGGGACCTACCCCCTCCCACATCAGGCTTTGCGTCGGATCAGATATTTGCGCGCAGGATGTTGGCCGGCAACAGCTCGCCCCGCTCCACACTGGCCGCAACGGCCGTAATCAAGCCATCCAATTCATATCCCTGCCCCAGCAGCCACGCCTGGTCGTAATAGGTGGTGGCATAGCGCTCGCCCCCATCACACAAGATCGCCACGATCGAACCTGACTCCCCTGCCGCCTTCATCTGCTGCGCCGCCACCAATGCGCCAATCAGGTTGGTCCCGCTGGAACCCCCGACCCGCCGCCCCAAACGCTCGGCCAGGTAATGCATGGCCGCCAACGACAGTGCGTCCGGCACCTTGACCATCGCATCAATCACCTTGGGCAGGAACGACGCCTCGACCCGTGGGCGACCAATCCCTTCGATCCGCGAGCCGCAGTCCAGGCGCAGGCCGGCGTCACCGCTGAGGTAGTAGTCAAAAAACACCGAGCGCTCGGCATCGGCACACAATACGCGGGTGCAATGCTGGCGATAGCGCACGTAGCGCCCTAGGGTCGCAGTGGTACCGCCAGTGCCGGGGCTGGAAATCAGCCAGCTCGGTTCCGGATGTCGCTCAAAGCGCAGCTGCTGGAAGATCGACTCGGCGATGTTGTTGTTTGCCCGCCAATCGGTCGCGCGCTCGGCGTAGGTGAACTGGTCCATGAAGTGACCACCACTTTCCTTCGCCAGGCGTTCGGACTCGGCATAGATCTGCGTCGGATCCTGTACCAGATGGCTCTTGCCACCATAGAAAGCGATCTGGGCGATCTTTTCCTGGGAGGTGGTGGCAGGCATCACCGCAATAAACGGCAGGCCGAGCAGGCGCGCAAAGTAGGCTTCCGAAATCGCCGTCGAACCGCTGGATGCTTCGATCACCGGTGCTCCCGGCTTCAGCCAGCCATTGCACAGCGCATACAGAAACAGCGAGCGGGCCAGGCGATGCTTCAGGCTCCCGGTGGGATGGCTGGACTCGTCCTTGAAGTACAACTCGATACCCGGAAAGCCCGGCAGCGGCAGAGGTATCAAGTGCGTGTCAGCGCTGCGCTGGAAGTCCGCTTCAATGATGCGAATGGCTTCGCGGGCCCAGGGACGATGGTCACTCATAAGGGAAGATCTCTAAGAATTTCAGCCCCAATCTTAGGATGTTTCCTACACTGCACACAGATACAGTGACGACTCAATTGGACACACAATTGCTAGGCTTTGGCGCAATGCCAGGGTACCCCATCCCTTATAACAAATAAGAATATAACTTTTGTTTTAACAACTAACAGTACGGGTTAGGGTACCCACCTATTGAATCTGGATTGGAGAGCACCCCTTGGCTCTGCGTAGCACTTTTACCCGTTTCTTCCAGCTGGAAGCCGCCAGCGGTCTGTTATTGATCGCGGCGGCCGCCTTGGCGCTGATCATCAACAACTCACCGCTGTCCCACCTCTACGGGGCCTTTCTCGAGGTACCGGTGGTGGCCCAGATTGGCGCGTTGAACATCGCCAAGCCCGCGCTGTTGTGGATCAACGACGGCCTGATGGCCTTGTTTTTCCTGCTGATCGGCCTGGAGGTCAAGCGCGAGCTGCTGGACGGCCACTTGTCCAAGCCATCGCAAGTGGTCCTGCCGGGCGCTGCGGCCATCGGCGGCATGGTGGTACCGGCGCTGATCTACTGGGCGATCAACAAGGATTACCCGGCGGCGCTCTCCGGCTGGGCCATCCCCATGGCCACCGACATCGCTTTCGCATTGGGCGTGCTGGCCCTGCTGGGCAAGCGTGTGCCGGTGTCGCTGAAGCTGTTCCTGATGACCCTGGCAATTATTGACGACCTTGGCGCGATCATCGTGATTGCCGTGTTCTATTCCGCCGACCTCTCCGGTGCCGCCCTGGCCGGCGCGGGGATGTGCTTGATCGCCTTGATTGCCATGAACCGCCTAGGTGTGATCAAGCTCGCGCCTTACCTGATCATCGGGTTGATCCTATGGGTGTGCGTGCTGAAAAGTGGCGTGCATGCCACCTTGGCCGGCGTGACATTGGCGTTCTGCATCCCGATGCGTACCAAGAATGCCGAACCTTCGCCGCTGCTGACCCTGGAACACGCGCTTCACCCATGGGTGGCCTACGGCATCCTGCCGCTGTTCGCCTTCGCCAACGCCGGCGTGTCCCTCAACGGCGTCAGCCTGGAAAGCTTTACCCACCATGTGCCCATGGGCATCGCCCTAGGCCTGCTGATCGGCAAGACCATCGGCGTGTTCGGCCTCACCTGGCTGGCCATCAAGACCGGCCTCGCTGCCCTGCCCAGCGGTGCCAACTGGGGCCAGGTATTTGGCGTGGCGATCCTGTGCGGTATCGGCTTCACCATGAGCCTGTTTGTCGGCTCACTGGCCTTTGTGCCGGGCGCCAGCGAGTTTGCCGGGGAAGATCGAATGGGGATCCTGACCGGGTCGATATTGGCGGCATGTATTGGGTATGGCGTGACGGCGATGGCAAGTCGCAAGAAGGCCTGAGAGGTTCGGCGACGCGCATCATTGTAGCGAGGGAGCTTGCTCCCTCGTCACAGGTCGTGCGTACCTGGACAGACACAACGCCAGCCGCGCACTGGCCGCCCCCATAAAAAAACCCCAACCAGTCACCCGGTTGGGGTTTTGTGTTTCTACGACTGACGTTTAGCGAGTCACGCGGCTGGTGCCATCAACGGTCATGATGCGCACGCGGTCGCCGATGCGGAAGATTTCATTTTCCTGCACGGCCTGTACGTAGGCGCGCATGCTGCCGTCGTCTTCACGAACGGTGATTTCCACGCCCTGGGTACGGGTCAGGCCTTCTTCAGTGGCCGAACCCAGCAGGCCGCCAGCAACGGCGCCGATGACTGCGGTAACGATACTGCCACGGCCGCCGCCGATGGCGCTGCCGCCGACACCGCCGATGACTGCACCCGCTGCGCCGCCGATTGGGGTCTTGGTGCCTTCGATTTTCACCGGACGCAGGGATTCAATGGTCCCCATGCGAACGGTCTGCACACGACGCGCTTCGTCACGGGAGTACGAGTCGCCGGTCAGACTCGAAGCGCAGCCACCCAGCAGCAGCGACAGGGTGGTAAAGCAGGCAACCAGTAAAACGGACTTACGCATAGCATCAACTCCAAAGGACAGGTATTCATTAGACGCTGCAGCTTGACGCCTGTCACGGCAAGCCCGGCAGAAAATTGCTTTCATTCAGCCTGAGTACAGACTGCCAGTACCCAAAATACCGACGAACGGTAGCACGCTCAACATAACCAGGAACTTCATGGATTATTTCATCATTGTAGTCATTACCGCCGCTGGTCTGTACTTCCATGGTTGGTTGTACGTGCGCATCAGGCGTTGGATAGACCGCGACCTGGCGCTGTCCCTGGCGGGCAACGACCTGCACAAGCGCGCCTTTATGCTGCAACAGCTAGAGAAGGCCCGGGCCTTGAAGATCAAGCGGAACGACCTGCCGCTCTGGCTAAAGAACGCCGCACAGCACTACACGCCCGAAGACTCTTGAACAGAGACTTCGGTGTGATCGGCTTGATTCAGGAGAGATGACGAAAGGTGCCGCTCAGGGCGCCAGGCGCTCGCGGGTCCAGTCCGCGCCTTGCAGGCGATAGTTCAGGCGGTCATGCAGGCGGCTGGCGCGGCCTTGCCAGAACTCAATACGCTCGGGCAGCAAACGGTAGCCACCCCAGTGCTCGGGGCAGTCGGGCTGGGTGTCGCTGAAACGCTGTTCGGTAGCCTTGAGCAGTTCCTGCAGCGCCTCGCGATCACGAATGACCTGGCTCTGCGGGGAAGCCCACGCGCCCAGGCGACTGCCCAGGGGGCGGACCTGGTAATAGGCGTCCGACTCTTCGGGCGTCACCTTGACGACCCGCCCTTCAATGCGCACCTGGCGCTCCAGGGTCGGCCAGAAAAAGGTCATGGCCGCGAACGGCCGCGCCGCGAGCTGTTCGCCCTTGGCGCTCTGATAGTTGGTAAAGAAGGTAAAGCCCTGTGCATCCAGGCCCTTGAGCAACAGGATGCGACAGTGCGGACGACCGTCCTGGTCTACCGTGGCCAGGGTCATGGCATTGGCCTCCACCGGTGGCTGCTCGGTTTTCACCGCATCGGCAAACCACTGGTGAAACAAGGCAAACGGCTCATCCGGGGCCTGGGCCTCGCTCAAACCGTCCCGTGTGTAGTCACGGCGCATATCGGCCAGTGCCTGGGTCATGCGACTTTATCCTTCTGGTTCAACGGATCAGTTTTTCGCCTGGTCGTTCGCCGCCGGCGTAGCAGCCTTGGCTTTGGCCGGAGCCGGTTTCTTCGCAGCCGGCTTGGCTGGGGCCTTTTTGGCAGCTGGCTTGGCGGCGGCTTTCTTGGCGACAGGCGCCTTTTTCGCCGCAGTCTTGGCAGCCGGTGCCGGCGCTGGAACATCCTGCACGGCAACCATTTCAGCGACAGGTGGCGTCTTGCCGGAGTTGTACTTACTCAGCAAGGCCAACATCGTTGTACGCTGAGTGAACATGATTTCCATGCGACGATTCAGCGCACGCCCCTGATTGCTGTCGTTGGCGGCACGCGGCATAAGGTCGCCCATGCCACGCAGCATCAAGCGGTCTTGCTTCAGGCCGCTGAGGCTGAAAATCGAAGCGATGGACTGCGCGCGCTCCTTGGTCAACGCCTGGCTGGCCGGAGCGGAACCGGTGGCATCCACGTGGCCCAGCACCAGTACGGCGGTTTTCGGATCGGCTTCAACAGCCTTGGCAACGCGGGTGAACGGGCCCAGGGTAACCGGCAACAACATCGCCGGGCGTTTCGGGTTGTAGGAGCCGTCTACCGGGGCAATCACCACCAATACGTTATCGCGGCGCTCCAGTTGCAGGTTGCTGTCCTTGATAGCGGCGCGCAGGCGCGGTTCATAGTCGTCCAGCCAGGCCTGGGTGATTTTCGGGTCGGGCATCGGTACGTTGGTCACGTCGACCTTGGCCAGTGGCTTGGGCTTGCTTTCGAACGGCCACCACCAGTGGGTTTCGGTGTCATTCTTGGCGACAGCTGGCGCGGCGGCGGGTGCCGGCGTCGCGGCCTTGAGGTCGGCCGTCAGGTCAGCCTTGGCATCGGCGGCCTTTTCGTCGGCACTCTTGGAGGAGAACGGCCACCAGCTGGAGCCGGTGTCAGCCTTGGCAACCGGCGCTGGGGCTGGGGCTGGAGCTGGGGCAGCAGCAGCAGCGACCGGGGCAGCAGGCTTGGCGCCAGCGGCAGGTTTAGCGTCCGGCTTGGCGTCGGTTTGGCTCACTGCGTCCTTGGTGGCAGCCTTATCAGATCCAAATGACCACCAATGCCCCCCTTCGGCATCATTTTGTGGAGTTTGTGCGCAACCAGTAATAGTGAGGCACAGCGCCAGTGCCAAGGACTTGTTCGATAACATGAGATATCCACAAAATGAGAAAAAAACCGGGGGGTCTGGATGACCCGTTAAACAGACGCTTCCAGAACATTAAAGTTACAACATTTCGCTCAGCGTCTTCTTATACTTGCATTTGTAACAAAAAAACGTGAAACAGCAAGGGGTTTACAGACAACCGGCCAATATTCCGACCAACTTCTGCGCACGAGGGTCCATAAGTACATACGGCCCCAACGTATTAGTCACAAAACCGAACGCAACATCATGTTCAGGGTCGGCAAACCCCACCGAACCACCCGCGCCAGGGTGCCCAAACGCACGCGGGCCAAGGCCGAAGGTTGCATTGGGCAACTGCGGTTGATCCAACATGCAGCCCAGGCCAAAACGGGTCTGAGTCAATAAGGTTTTATCCGGCCCAATACTGTGTTCACGAGTCAATTGTTCGAGCATGTCGCTTTCCAGCAAACTACCGTCCAACAAACCGCTATAAAAACCCGCCAGGCTGCGCGCATTACCGTGACCATTTGCCGCCGGCTGCTGCATGCGTCGCCATTCGGGTTTATTGGTGCTGGTCAGAATAGAAGGTGGGTTGGCAAATGCCCGCGTCGTCATGGCGTTCGGTTCACGCATCATTACTTGCAGTAAACGTTGTGCGGCTTCATCGCCCATATTGCCTTTACTGCGCGCTATATGAGCCACGCGATAAAACTCTTCATCCGCCAGCCCTACATGGAAGTCCAATCCCAACGGCCGCGCAACCCGCGCCACGATGGATTCACCCGGGCCGCGCCCGTCGGCACGGCGCAGCAATTCGCCGACCAGCCAACCATAGGTGATTGCCTCGTAGCCATGGCCTTGGCCCGGTGTCCACCACGGCGCTTCGGCCGCCAGGGTGTCGACCATGCGTTGCCAGTCGTATAGCGCTTCGGCGGGCAGCATTTCGCGGATCGCCGGCAATCCGGCCTGGTGGCAGAGCAACTGGCGCAGGGTGATGGTTTCCTTCCCCGCCGCCGCAAACGCCGGCCAATAATCGGCCACTGGCGCATCCAGCTTCAGTTTGCCTTCGGCGACCAATTGCAGGGCCGTGACCGCAGTAAACGTCTTGGTGCACGAGAACAGGTTGACGAGGGTGTCGCTGTGCCAGGCCTCGGCACCATCCTTGTCGGCGGTACCGGCCCACAGGTCGACTACCGTTTCCCCGCCGATCTGGATGCAAAGCCCGGCACCACGCTCCTGCGGGTCATCGAACAAGGCGGCGAACGCTTCACGTACCGCTTCGAACTGAAGTTCGTAATGACCCTGAACCTGCACCTAAGCCCCCTCGGAAAACGCCATAAAAAGTGGCTGACATTGTTCCAGCCCTTGTAGGATTTGTGAACCCGTCACCACTGAATCAATGACCATTTCCAGAGTGCCCGCCGGCGTGCCCAGCGCCCTGCCCCGCACCTTTGCCATCATGCGCGTTACCGCCTTCGTGCTCATGCACTGCACTGGCCGCCTTGGCCTTTTCGGCTTCCTTGCCCAGTTGGTCGACCGCCGCCAGGTTGCTCTTGCGCACGCTGTCGACAAACCCCTGGAATGGGATATCGGTAATGCCAACCAAGCCGAAGTGGCCGTTTTCACCGTCCAGCAGGCGACCGGTAACCGGTTGGTCCAGGTACTGGAACCAATGCACGCCGACGATCGACGGCTCGGCCATGGCCTGCTTGAGGAAGGTCGCATACGCCGCCCCCCGGTCTTCTTCCCTGGCCAACTGCGTCACACCGCCCCAGAACGGGCCACGGTCTGCAGAGCCGAAGTTGAATTCGGTGATCAACACGGGCTTGTCCAATGCGCGCAACGCAGCGAAGTCATAACCGTCCTGAGGCTTGAGCGTGTACATGTTGAAGCTCAACACGTCGCAATACTGCGCACAGGAGGCCACGGCTTCCGGCGTACTCACGGCGTAACGGCCACCCAGCAGCAACTGGTTGGGGGCATGCCACTTCAACGAATCGGAAATGGTCTTGAAATAGGTGTCGGCGAAGGTTTTCTGGAAATATTTGAAGTCGGCTTCGATTTCTGGGTGCTCAGGACTCGGCATCGGCGGTTCGAAGCCTGGGTCTTCCATCAACTCCCAGCCCGCCAGGTGGATACCCCAGGCCCTGGAGAGGCCTTCTTCATTGCGGTACTTGTCGCGCAATTGCTTGAGGAACGCACGTTTGGCCGGGACGTCGGTGGTCATGCGCAACGTGCCATAGGCCAGGGCATAGCGTGACTTGGGATCATCACCGGGGCCGGCCCAGGCCAGTTCGTTGTCGGCAAAGAAGCCGATCAGCCACGGGTCATCGCGGTGATCGCGGGCAGCGATGGCTACGGCGCGCTCAGTGGCCATGGCGAAGCGAGGGTCGAACGGGTCGGGCATGCCGCCCCACCAATCGGTACCGGTGCTGATGCTGGCGTAATCGCCGACGATCGATAGCGGCAAGGTGTACGGTACGCGGTCGGCGGTGGCCAGGTCCGCCGCGCTCCAGTTGCCGATGGTGTTGAAGCCCCAGGCCTGCAGGCGGTCGAGGGTGTGGCTGATCCAGCGCTTCTGGTCGTAACCATCAGTGTCGTAGGTACGCTGCAGGTTGGCGCGGTAGAAATCGTACCAGCGCCCCGCCGCAAAGCTGCGGCCTTCGCCTGCGCCATTGCCGGTGCGATGATCGCTGCTGCCATAGTACTTGTCGAAGGGTTCACCAGCCTGGGGCAACGCCCCGAACATCCATTCACGCCCCGCCACGTAGGTCTGGTTGTTATCCGACGCCACGGTGTTCACGCCCAGGGAGTAGAACGGGTGGCCTTCCGGCGTCACCAGGTACCAGCGACCGTCACGTTTCTCGGTGCGGAAAAAGCCGCTGGCATCGAACGCCGGCCCTTTGTTCCAACCGCCGTATTGATCCAGTGCGGACTTATCCCGCTCGGCCAGCCACGTCTTGAGCTGTTGCTGCTCCTTGGCAGCGGCGGCCTTGAGTTGTTCGTCGCTGCTGACCTTTTCCGGCCAGCGCGCACGCGTGGATTGACCATAGGCGTCCACCAGGTTGCTGTAGGCAGCCTTGAACGCTGGCTCGCTGTCCTGCACGCCGAAGCGCTCCAGCAGGATGCTTTGCGCAACATTGGGCTTGATCATCGACAGGGTCACCGAGACCACCTGGCTGCGGTCGATCTCCCCGGCGCTGCTGGCCAGCAACACGCGCTGGCCGTCGACGGTGATCGGCATCGGCGGGCCCGCCTTCATGCCCTGGCTCAGCGGCGAGTTGGCTTGCAACGGAACCAGCAGGGTCTGGGCCGGGCCCGCAGGCAGGTCGATGCGACTGACCAGGGTCTTGCCGTCGTTGCTCTGCACCTTGACGTACAGGGTCAACGCCCAGTCCATGGCACTCTGGATACGCAGGCTCATGGCGCCGGACTGCGACCAGTCCCACACGCCGCTTTGCGGGCTCAGCACCAGGCTCGGTTCGGCGGCCGGGTTGAACGTGATGCGGCGCAGCACCTCGCCTTCCGGGGTTTGTTCGGCGTTGTATTGCGGCAGGCTGGCGTCCTGGGTCGCCACCTTGACCACATCGGCAGGCCGGACGAAGTTGAACAATGTTTGTTGCCCGCTGGGCGCGGCCATCAAGGGCGCGGCGAACAGCAGGGCAAAAAGGGCGGGCAGCGTGCGAATCATACGAGCAAGGTTCTCCCAAACGGCCGGTGAATGGCCTGATGACATAAAGCGATAGCAGTGAGATAGACCACGAAGTGGGCGAATTCGCCCACGGTGGCTTAAGAAATTTCGCGCCTGAATGGCGGCAACGCATTCAGGATGGCTTTGCCATAGCGCTGGGTAACCAAGCGCCGATCGAGCAACGTGATGGTGCCGCGGTCTTCTTCGGTACGCAGCAAGCGCCCGCAGGCCTGCACCAGCTTCAGTGAAGCATCCGGTACCGAGATTTCCATGAACGGGTTGCCGCCCCGCGCCTCGATCCACTCGGCCAAGGCAGCCTCGACCGGGTCATCCGGCACCGAGAACGGAATCTTGGCGATGACCACGTGCTCACAGTAGGCACCGGGCAAGTCCACGCCTTCGGCAAAACTGGCCAGGCCGAACAGCACGCTGGAATCCCCGCCATCGACCCGCGCCTTGTGCTTGTTCAGGGTTTCCTGCTTGGACAGGTTGCCCTGGATAAACACTTGCTTGCGCCAGTCACGGTCGAGGCCATCGAACACGTCCTGCATCTGTTTGCGTGAGGAAAACAATACCAGGGTGCCGCGTGAACCTTCCACCAGGGACGGCAGGTCACGGATGATGGCGGCCGTGTGAGCCGGCGCATCCCGAGGGTCGGCCTTGAGGTCGGGCACGCGCAGCACGCCGGCGTCGGCATGATGAAACGGGCTCGGCACCACAGCAGTCACCGCCTTTTTCGGCAGGCCGGCGCGCATGCGGAAGCGGTCGAAGGTGCCCAGGGCGGTCAGCGTGGCCGAGGTTACCAGGCAGCCATACGCGACATTCCACAAGTTGCGGCGCAGCATTTCGGCAGCCAGGATCGGGCTGGCATTGACCTCGATATCGAACAGCGCGCCGCTTTCCGACAGGGTCAGCCAACGCGCCATGGGCGGGTTGTCTTCCGGGTCTTCGGCGGTAAACGCGGTCCACAACTCCCAGTTGCCCTGGGAACGGGACAGCAGGCTACCGAACAGCGGGTACCATTCCTCGGCCTGGTTGCTGGCGATGCCGATATTCACCTCGCCGTCCATGCCCTCCTTGAGCAGGTCGGTCAGGCGGGTGAACAGGTCGGTCAGGCGCGAAAAGCCTTTCTTGAGCTCAACGCCCATTTCGCGCATGTGCTCGGGGATCAGCCCACCCACAAAACGATGGCGCGGGCGCTCTCGGCCCTCCACGTCTTCGCCAGGTTTAAAGTCGGCCACCTGTTCACAGGCGCTGAACATGAACTGCTGCTGGGTTTTGATCTCGCGCGCCAGCTCCGGCACCTGTTCGATCAGCTTGCCCAGGTCGCCGGGCAAGGGGTGCTGGGCGAGCAACTTGGTGAGGTTCTTGGCGGTGGTCTCCAGCCAGTCGGCGGTGGAGCGCAGGCGCGTGTAGTGGGCGAAGTGGCCGATGGCCTTATCGGGCAGGTGGTGGCCTTCGTCGAAGACGTAGAGCGTGTCGCGTGGGTCCGGCAGTACAGCGCCGCCGCCCAGGGCCAGGTCGGCCAGGACCATGTCGTGGTTGGTGACGATCACATCGACCTTGCCCATGCCTTCCCGTGCCTTATAGAAGGCGCACTGGCCGAAGTTCGGGCAATGGCGGTTGGTGCACTGGCTATGGTCGGTGGTCAGGCGCGCCCAATCGGCATCTTCCAGGGCGGTGGGCCAGCTGTCGCGGTCGCCGTCCCATTTATTGCCAGCCAATTTCTCGATCATGCTGGTAAACAGCTTCTGGCTGACTTCATCAACCTCGATCTTGAAGCCTTCTTCTTCAAACAGCGACGCCGTGGCGGTTTGCGCATGGCCTTCCTGCAACAGCACGTCGAGCTTGGACAGGCACATATAGCGGCCACGCCCCTTGGCCAGGGCGAAGGTGAAGTTCAGGCCGCTGTTGCGCATCAGGTCGGGCAGGTCTTTGTAGACAATCTGCTCCTGCAGGGCGACGGTGGCGGTGGCGATCACCAGGCGCTTGCCGGCGGCCTTGGCGGTCGGGATCGCGGCCAGGCTGTAGGCCACGGTCTTGCCGGTACCGGTGCCGGCTTCGACGGCCACGACCGCAGGCTCACCTTCGCGGCGACCTTCGTCGTCGGTGTCGATATCCCCGAGGACCTTGGCCACTTCGGCGATCATCAGGCGTTGGCCATAGCGCGGTTTCAAGCTCTTGGCTTCGAGAAAACGCGTATAGGCGCCCTGGATCGTGGTTTTGAGTTCAGTGCTGATCATGGATAGTCGGGCGCAAAAAACGCTGGATAAATTTTCAGTGGTTCGAATCGGCCGCTATCATACCCCGCTAATTAATCCCGCGCAGAACGGAGTACCACAATGACCGTCTTCAGCCTCGTCTACACCCTGCATGTATTGGCCGCCCTGATCTGGGTCGGCGGCATGTTTTTCGCCTGGATGATCCTGCGCCCCGCCGCTGTGGCGGCCCTTGAGGGCCCTGCCCGACTCAAGTTGTGGGCAAATGTGTTTCAACGTTTTTTCGTGTGGGTCTGGGTGGCGGTGCTGGTTTTGCCGATCAGCGGCGTTGGCCTGCTGCACCTGCGCTTCAGCGGGTTCGAGACCGCACCGCGCTATGTGCAGGTGATGATGGGCTTGTATGTGGTGATGACCGCGCTGTTTATCCGCATCCAGGCGTTGAAGTTCCCGGAACTGCGCACGGCGGTAGCGGCTGAAGACTGGCCGGCGGGCGCGGCGGCGCTGGGGCAGATTCGCAAGTTGGTAGGGATCAATTTGATCGTGGGGTTGTTGCTGGTGGCGATTGCTTCGGCGCGGCCGATGTTCTGAGGCGACCTTCAACCTGGCTCGGGAGCAGGTCGGTGCGACGTGCTCCCGAGGGCGTCAGACCCGACGACTCAAAGTCGTTGGATGGTCACAGAGCCCGCAGGCCCAGCTGGCCCCGGCTGGCCTTCCAAACCTGGGCGGCCTTTTTCGCCGCCATCAGCGCGGTACACCAGGCAGCCTTTGGATTGCCCGCCCTTGCCAGGTTTACCCGCCGTACCGGCCAAGCCGCCCGGGCCACCATCGACCCAGACCTTGATCCGCTCGCTCGGAAAGTCCTGCGGCAGCTCGAGGCGTACTTGCGCTCCCGCTGCACCGGGAAGGCCGTCGCCGCCATTATCTCCATTGGCCCCCCGCCCGGCCGAACCCCAGGTACAACCCGGGTCTTCACCGTTGGCGCCATCCAGGCCGGCATACCCTTGTGCACCCGCGCCGCCACGGGCATCCACCGACAATGTTTCAGCGGCCAGTGCATTGATACGCAAGGTCAGGTCGCGCCCGGCCTTGGCCGGTTTTTCATGGGTGCCAGGGGCACCGCGCGAGGTGATCTGGCTGCCGTGTTCCAACTGCGCCTGGCGCACTTGCAACTGCAACCCTGTGTTGCCCGGCGCGATGGTAATGCGCGCCTCACGGCCCAGGTGCAGTTGATCCACCGTGACCTGGCTGATCGTGGCCGGGATCAGCAAGGTGCCGTAATCCGCCACGTCCAGGCGCTCCAGTTGCAACACGCTGGTGCTGGAAGGCAGGCGCATCAACGAATTGGTTTCAACACTGACGCTCTGGGCCAGGGCAACGGGGCTGACCAACAGGGCCAACAGAAAAACCTTACGCATCATGGGGCTCCTGAGTGTTTTCAAATTTTTCTTTGGGCGCACAGTAACGACTTCTACAGGCGATTTGCCAGTGAAGGATCAAAAAACTTGAGAAAGGAGCGATTTCAACGAAGATCGCCAACAATGCCCCTGTGGAATCCCACAGGGGCAAGGGCTGTCAGCGGTTGATCTGGATTTCCACGCGGCGGTTCAATGCGCGGCCTTCAGCGGTTTTGTTGTCGGCCACCGGGTGGCTTTCACCCGCGCCGGTCACGGACACAAAGTTGCTGCGAGGCACGCCGGCACTGATCAGGTAGTCGGTGACCGAGCGCGCGCGTTTTTCCGAGAGTTTCTGGTTGTAGGCGTCTTTGCCGACGCTGTCGGTATGGCCGCTGACCCGCAGTTGGGCACTTGGGGCCTCCTTTTTCAGGCGAGTGGCGATGGTGTCGAGCTTGGTCTTGTCCGCAGCCGTCAATTTGGCCGAGTCGAACTGGAAGTGCACATCGCGAATCACGATGGTTTCTTCCTTGACCACCACCACTTCCTCTACCACCGCCGCTGGCGGCGCAGGTGGGCAGCCATTGGCGTCGACCTGCACGCCCTTCGGAGTACCCGGGCACTTGTCACGGCTGTCCGGCACGCCATCGCCGTCTTCATCCGCGTCGCCATGAACCCAGCAATACGCGCCGGCCATGCCGCCGACCAGCAATGCGCCATAACCGGCGTAGGCCGAGCTTTCCGTCGCGCCAATCGCCGCGCCGGTCACGCCGCCGGCAGCGGCACAGGTGGGCCAATCGGTTTTTTGCAAGCCTGCGCAACCTGTCAATACTCCGGTTAGCAGAACCAAAGGTAGAACTGTCCGCATGATGCTCATCTGATTTCTCCTGAGGGATCGGCGGGGGCCGATGGGTGGAGTAAAGACGGCTCTTTTCAACTGCGCCACTACGCCACGCCCCGTATTCATTGAGGATCGCCGCACTTGTAGGACTTTTCGCTACCGCCCGCTCTAGGCCCGCACGCTCAGCCGCGCTAGTCTCTAGGGTCATGATGTGAGGATCTCTGATGACCGCTGGTATTTCTTCCCGTACGCCCCAGCAAGCGCTGGCCGCTTTGCTCGATCTGCACCAGCCCAAACGCCTGCTGCTGTTGGGCTCCAGCCAATTCCCGGCACTGGAGGCCTTTGAGGCGGCGCACCCAGACACCCAGGTGTTCATCGCACAGCCTGGGGCATTGCCCGCGGAACTGGCAGCGCAGCGTTTTGACCTGGCACTGGTGGTCGACTGCCTGGAGCACCTGTCAAAACCTCAAGGACTGACCTTGCTTGGCGGCATTCGTAACCTCAACGCAAGCCGCATCGCGGTACTGGTAGACCTGGCCGCCTGCGACTGGAAGGACACCGACTTTTTCTCCCTGGCCCTGCAGGCCGGCGAGCGCTTCCAGCGCCTTGATCAGGTCCTGACGTTGTTCACCTATGATCTGCTTGACTATAAACAGGTGCCGGACTGGCTCAACGCACGCTTCTGGGCCAACCCGGAAAACTTCGGAAAGTATTGGTGGTAACCCGATGAGTACATCCATATGTCCCTGCGGCAGCGGTAACCTGCTGGATGCCTGCTGCGGCCATTATCACGCTGGCCACCCGGCGCCCTGCGCGAGCGCCCTGATGCGCTCGCGCTACAGCGCCTACGTGCTGGGCCTGGTCGACTACCTGGTGAGCACCACATTGCCTGCGCAACAGGCCGGCCTGGACCGCGACGCCATCAGTGCCTGGAGCTTGCAGAGCACCTGGCTGGGCCTTGAGGTCGAAAGCTCCGAGGTATTCGGCGGCCAGCCGGAGCACGCCTTTGTGACGTTTACCGCGCGCTGGCATGACAGCACCGGCGAACATAGCCACCGCGAGCAGTCTTCTTTCGTACAGAATGAGGGGCGCTGGTACTTCATCGACCCGACCGTGGACGTGAAGGCCGGGCGCAATGATGCCTGCCCGTGCGGCAGCGGGCAGAAGTTCAAGAAGTGCTGCGCCAGCTACCTCTAACCCCATGACAGGACAGCGCCATGCACCGGATGTACAGCTTAATGCTGGCGTTGACCCTCACTCTGACGGGCTGCGCCTCCTGGTTTGAAGACGACTCGCCGCCGCCCCACGTCTCCCTGGTGAAAGTGGAGGTGGTACGGGCCAAGTTGCTTGAGCAGAAATTCAAGCTGTATTTCCGCGTGGACAACCGCGACGACGCAGACCTGACCGTGCGCGGCCTGATCTACAAGGTCACCCTGGGCGACTTTGTGCTGACCGAGGGCGAGTCCAATGAGTGGCTCACCGTACCGCCGCGCGGCCACGCGTTCTTCAAGGTGTCGGTGCGCACCAACCTATGGCCGCAGATACGCGATGTGGTGCAGATGCTGAAAAAACCCGACCAGCCCGTGCCTTATCGCCTGGACGGCGAGCTGAAAACCGGATTATTCATCGAGTATGACGTGCAGGTGGCCCACAATGGCGAGATAATACCCGGCGATTTTATTCCGGAGCGACATCGATGACTCAGCAACCCCATGTCCATGGTCCTGACTGCAACCACGATCACGATCATCATGATCACGACCACGGCCATGTCCACGGCCCGAACTGCGGCCACGCTCACCAGGAGCCAGTGCGCAATGCGTTGAAGGACGTTGGTCGCAACGATCCGTGCCCATGCGGCAGTGAGAAAAAATTCAAGAAGTGCCACGGGGCGTAAGCCGCGCGGTAGCCCCAAATGTGGGAGCAACTGTCCTGGTGGCTTTAGAGAGTCACTCCCTGCGAGGGGCAGCAAAACTCCCACATGCTTGACGGCGCTCCAAGTCCAGGACTTGCGCTGGCACTGCAACCCCCTCCCCCCGTCTCCCGACGAATCAAGCTCCCCCCCATGTGCCCAGGCAATGGAGGCGCCCCCACGCTTTCAGCCGAAGGCTATGGTGTGCTACGCGCAACCGCCACTGCGGGCGTGGGCAGACAGCGCAGCCTGAAAGGCTTCTAACCTTAGACGTAAATGTTTCATTGAATTATGACCCGTCGATCATCACCTATACATGCAGGCATTCGCTCATTTGGAGAGCTTCATGATCGACCTGTATTACTGGACCACCCCTAACGGTCACAAAGTATCGCTGTTCCTGGAAGAAGCCGGGCTGCCCTACAAGGTGCACCCGATCAACATCGGCCAGGGCGACCAGTTCAAGCCTGACTTCCTGAAGATCGCTCCCAACAACCGCATCCCGGCCATCGTCGACCAGAACCCGAACGACGGCGGCGCGCCGATTTCACTGTTTGAATCCGGTGCAATCCTGCTGTACCTCGCGGAAAAAACCGGCCAGTTCATTCCCCAGGACCTGCGCGGTCGCCAGGAAGTACTGCAATGGCTGTTCTGGCAAATGGGCGGGTTGGGGCCGATGGCGGGCCAGAACCATCACTTCAGCCAATTTGCACCGGAGAAGCTCCCCTACGCGATCAAGCGTTATGTGGATGAAACCGCGCGTTTGTATGGGGTACTGGATCGACGCCTGGCGGATCGTCCGTTCGTGGCGGGTGAGGCCTACAGCATTGCCGACATGGCCATTTACCCCTGGATCGTTTCCCACAAGTGGCAGAGCCAGCGGTTGGAAGATTTCCCACACGTTCATCGCTGGTTCAACAGTATCAAGGAACGCCCGGCAACCCTGCGCACTTACGAACTGGTGCAAAAGGTCAACCCGCCCAAGTCCTGAGCATTATTCTTGAAACCCACCCGGTCACATGTGGGGGCCTGCCCCGGATAACCATGGGTATCCACGAAAGCTTTGTAGCAGCCGACGGTAAGCTGCTACAAAGTTTTGCCACTTCAGGCACGGGTACTTGGATTGCCCTGGCAACGAATCGGTGCAGTTGGAACGGCAAGCTGAGCAGGCGCTTCACTCGATTGGCGGGCTGTACGAAGCAGGGGAAGGAAAATGCTCAAATCGCCGCCCGCAATTCACGCGGTGACAGGCCATAGTGTGAGCGAAAGCGCACAGCAAAACGTGAGGCCGAGGCATAACCGCAGGCGCCGGCAATTTCACCGATCGGGCGAGAAGTCGTTTGCAACCGTTGCAATGCTGCCGACAGTCGAACGCCCTCCAAAATATTCCTGAAACTATTACCCTCTTTCGCCAGTTGGCGGCGCAATGTCGACATACCCAGGTTCATGTGTTGTGCGATGCTCGCGACCGTCCAGTCTCTCTCCGGCCTGGCCATTACCAGTTGCTGCACACGTTCACACAGTGGATCGTTGCGCCCCATCAGCAGAGGCCCGACCTGGCCGCCAAGGCATAGGCTCAGAAGAACCGCTTCCCCATAATGTGTGCATAGTGCCTGTGGGGCGTTCCCATTGATGGCGGCCAACAACTGCTCCCATGCCTGGGTTGTGTGCCTGTCCAGAGGAACGCAGAGATCGGTCTTCAGTGCACCGCGACCGCTCACAATCTGCTGGCTATATCGGGTGCTGAAGTTACGTAATGTCGAGACGGGAAAGGTCACCGCATCGGCGATGTAGTGACCGTGAGGGCCAGGAAAGTTGGAGATACCAAGCTCGCGCCCGGCCGGCATCAGAATCAGATGCTGAGGCCCCGCGCGCATCTCCCGGTCATCCCATTGCAACAGTTTTTCCCCCTGCCGCACTCGACACAAGGTGGTCACGAACACCGGCACCCTTGGCAAGGTGAGGGGTTGTCGCGCCCGTATGACACATGCATCGATAATGTTTTCCCGGTGCTGTATGCCGTCACAAGGGCGCATCGTTCTTAACGTCCGTACGTTGAAGTAATGGTCGCTTTGGCCAGGACGTTGGCGTTGAGCATGTAACCTACCAAGGCTCCGCTGGCCTGGTTGTCGAGCGGTAGCTTATCGGCTTTCAATGCCCATACGGTGAATTGATAGCGATGGGGTTTATCTCCGACAGGTGGGCAAGCGCCACCGAACCCCGGCTGGCCATAATCGGTTCGCCCTTGTACGGCACCTGCGGGCAAGTTCGCCCCTACACCTCTTGGCAAGCTATGGGTGGAAGCTGGCAGGTTAACCACCGTCCAATGCCACCAACCGCTACCGGTGGGTGCATCGGGATCGTAAACAGTGATCGCGTAGCTTTTAGTCCCCGCAGGGGCGTCTTTCCAGGAAAGCTCAGGAGACGTGTTGCCACCTTCGCACCCGAAGCCCTGGAACACTTCGCGACTGGTCAGCGGACGATTGTCAGCAATATCCCGGCTGGTCAGTACGAAATCGGCAGCGTATCCACTGAATGTCACTGCCATGGAAAGTGCAGGCAGGATTAATCTGATTTTCATCGCGACTCCATCTGAGTCCTAAAGTGAAGCTCGATTCTAGGTTGAGCAAAGCGTGGTTACTGTGCCGAAACGCTCGATAACAGTGCCGAAATGCTCAATAGCTCAGGCTCTGGCTTTGGCTCTGGCTCTGGCTCTGGCTTTGGCTTTGGCTTTGGCTTTGGCTTTGGCTTTGGCTTTTGATCTTGATCTTGATCTTAGGCGCCCCGTTAAACCACGCTGGCCGAACGCAGGCTTGAATCCGTGGGTAACCCGGCAGGACCTGCGCAGCAGCCCCAAAACCAGCCTCTACAGAGTGTCTGATACACCGCGTTCTTCTTGACTGGGGCTGCTTCGCAGCCCAACGCGGGACAAGCCCGCTCGCCACAACAGCCCTATCTGCCGCGCGTTCAGCGTTGAGCCAAAGTTGTGTAGATACCCATGCTCATCGGGGGCAAGCCCCCTCCCACATTCAGTTGTGTGTATGGCTGAGTTCGCGCATGCGCTGCAAGACAGCATTCAGACCATTGCTGCGCGACGGCGACAACTGGCGGGAAAGCCCCAACTGATTGAACCAGTCGGGCAAGTCGACCGCCTGCAATTCAGCCGTCGATAATCCGTTGACCCGCGCCAGCAGCAACGCCACCAAGCCACGAATCATCCGCGCATCGCTGCTCGCGGCGAATTGCCAATGACCCTGCTCCAGGCGCCCCACCAACCACACCAGGCTCTCACAGCCCTGCACCAGGTTGGCATCGACCTTATCTTCATTCGCCAATGCGGGCAGACGTTCACCCCACTGCATCAACATTCGCGCGCGTTGTTCCCAGCTGCCGACAGACTGGAAGGCTTCCAGCGCAGCCAGCGCATCCACTGGCAGGCTCACCGCAACATATCCAGCGCCTGGTCCAGGGCTTCAAAGAAGCGTTCCAGGTCATCGGAGTCGTTATACAGCGCCAGGGATACACGGATCGCTCCCGACAAATGCATCGCCTTGAGCAGCGGCATTGCGCAATGATGGCCGGCGCGCACTGCAATGCCTTGCTCAGTCAGCAGGTGGGCAAGGTCGGCGTTGTGCACGCCTTCGACTACAAAGCTGACCAACGCCACCTGTGGCGCTCCCAGTACGCGTACGCCGTTGCGAGCTTTCAGCCCGCGCAGCAGGTAGTCATGCAGGGCCGCTTCATGGGCGACCACCGCCGGCAGATCCAGGGAGTTCAGGTAGTCCAGGGTCGCGCCCAGGCCAATCACGCCGGCAATCGGCGGGGTTCCGGCCTCGAAACCCAACGGGGCAGGGCGAAAGCTGGCGCTGTGGTAGTCGGCCTGTTGCACCATTTCGCCGCCGAATTGCCAGTGGCGCAGGTGATGCAGGGCTTCGTTGCGGCCATACAGCACGCCGACGCCATCCGGGCCATACAGCTTGTGGCTGGAAAATACATAGAAGTCGCAACCCAGGGCCTGCACATCATGCCGGCCATGGACGATGCCCTGTGCCCCGTCCACCACCGTAAGGGCACCGTGGGCGCGGGCCAGCGGTAGCAGGGTTTCCAGCGGCTGCCAGGCACCGAGGACGTTGGATAACTGGCTCACCGCCAGCAGTCGCGTGCGCGGGCCGATCAGTGCGGCGGCGGCTTCAAGGTCAATCACGCCATCATCGCCCAGCGGCAATACCAACAGTGTGAGCGCGCGGCGTTTGGCCAACTGCTGCCAGGGCAGCAGGTTGGCGTGGTGTTCCAGGGCGCTGATGACAATTTCATCGCCCGCGTTGAATAAGTGCTCAAGGCCATAGGCCAGGAGGTTCAGCGCAGAGGTTGCGCCGTGGGTAAAGATAATTTGCCCGCTGTCGCCTGCATTCAGCCATTGCGCGACCTTGCTGCGGCTGTCCTCGAACGCCTGTGTTGCATGGGCCCCCGGCAAATGCTGGGCACGGTGCACGTTGGCAGCGCCATTGACGTAGTAATGGCCGATGGCATCCAGCAGGGCTTGAGGTTTTTGCGTGGTGGCGGCGTTATCCAGATAGGTCTGGTCTTGCCGTTGCAGGGTGGCGATGGCCGGAAAGTCGGCGCGCCAGGGAGAGGGCACAAGCATGGGGTCAAGACTCGTATAAGCGAACCGCGCCTCGAAGGCGCGGCCCGCTAGTGGCATCGAGTGGCTGCTTAGTTGTGAGCGTGCAGCGCTTCGTTCAGTTCGATGGCCGATTTGTGGGTTTTGCATTCCACGGCACCGGTCTCGGAGTTACGGCGGAACAGCAGGTCCGGTTGGCCGGCCAGTTCGCGCGCCTTGACCACCTTGACCAGTTGGTTCTTCTCGTCGAGCAGCGCAACCTTGGTGCCGGCGGTCACGTACAGGCCAGATTCCACGGTATTACGGTCGCCCAACGGGATACCGATACCGGCGTTGGCGCCGATCAGGCAGCCTTCGCCGACCTTGATCACGATATTGCCGCCGCCCGACAGGGTGCCCATGGTGGAGCAACCGCCGCCCAGGTCCGAACCCTTGCCGACGAACACACCCGCCGACACACGGCCTTCGATCATGCCCGGGCCTTCGGTGCCGGCATTGAAGTTGACGAAACCTTCGTGCATCACGGTGGTGCCTTCGCCCACATAGGCGCCCAGGCGGATACGCGCGGCGTCAGCGATACGCACGCCGCTCGGCACTACGTAGTCGGTCATTTTCGGGAACTTGTCCACCGAGAACACTTCCAGCACTTCGCCGCGCAGGCGCGCTTCCAACTGGCGTTCGGCCAGTTCATTGATGTCGATTGCGCCCTGGCTGGTCCAGGCCACGTTCGGCAACTGTGGGAACACACCGGCCAGGCTCAGGCCGTGAGGCTTGACCAGGCGATGGGACAGCAGGTGCAGCTTGAGGTAGGCCTCAGGCGTGGAGGTCAACGCGGCGTCTTCGGCCAGCACGGTGGCGACCAGCGGGTTGTGGCTTTCCGCCAGGCGGCTCAGCAAGGCTGCCTGGGTGGCATCGACGCCTTTGAGCGCATCCGCCAGTTGCAGGGCCTGGGCGACGGTGAAGGTGATCGCCTGGTTGCCTTCGCTGTAGCCAAGGATCGGCGCGATGGCGGCAACGATTTCAGCCGATGGGTTGAGCAAGGGTTGTGCGTAAAACACTTCCAGCCAAGCACCTTGGCGGTTCTGAGTGCCGACGCCGAAGCCCAGGCTGAACAGGGAATTGGACATGCTGTTACCTCTACAAAAATGGAAGGGCTGGCCTACTTGAGGGCCGCCGAATAACTATCTGGCTTGAAGCCAATCAGGGTTCTGTCACCGAGATCAAGCACCGGGCGCTTGATCATCGAGGGTTGTGCGAGCATCAGTTCAATGGCTTTCGACTGATCGAGATCGGCTTTGCGTTCGTCTTCGAGTTTGCGAAAGGTGGTGCCCGCACGGTTCAAAACCACCTGCCAACCGTGCTCGTTGCACCATTGGGTCAAGTGTTCGCGATCGATGCCGGCCGTTTTGTAGTCGTGGAACTCATAGCTGACACCGTGCTCATCGAGCCAGGTGCGCGCCTTTTTCATGGTGTCGCAGGCTTTGATGCCGAAAAGGTGCAACGTTTTGCTTGAAGCGGTCAAGGAATTGCCCCCTTTTGGACAAATGAAACTGAAAGGTCACGGATTATGCCACGACCAGCGGCTTTGGGTGCCGCTCGTCAGCACCGTGCGACTATTGTGCAAAAGCCAGCACGCAGCATAGGTGGGTAACATACCCAGGTAATATGGCACTTCAACGGCCAGTTGTTGCCTGATGTGTGTCGTTGCAAGTCGATCGTCCGGGAAACCCGCGTTATGCAAACCGCCTACACCGTTCTTATCCTGCTGATGCTGGTCAGCGTTTCGCGTCTGGTGGGGCGCATCATCCCGCTGCCGTTACCCCTGGTGCAGATTGCGGCGGGTGCCTTGCTGGCCTGGCCCACGCTGGGGCTGCATGTGGCGCTGGACCCGGAGTTGTTCCTGTTTCTGTTCCTGCCACCGTTGTTGTTCTCGGATGGCTGGCGCATGCCCAAGCGTGAGTTGTGGCGCCTGCGCGGCCCGATCCTGACGTTGGCGGTGGGGCTGGTGCTGTTCACCGTGGTCGGTGCTGGCTACTTCATTCACTGGCTGTTGCCTGCGATTCCGTTGCCGGTGGCCTTCGCCCTGGCGGCGGTGTTGTCGCCGACGGACGCCGTGGCGGTGTCGGCCATTTCCCAGAACCGTTTACCTACACCCCTGATGCATATGCTCCAGGGCGAGGCGCTGATGAATGATGCCTCGGGCCTGGTGACCTTCAAGTTCGCCCTGGCGGCAGCGTTGACCGGCGTGTTTTCACTGGCGGATGCCAGCCTCACCTTTGTCCTGGTGGCCATGGGTGGGCTGGCGGTCGGGGTGGCGTTGAGCTGGCTGGTTGGCCGATTGCGCGCCTGGATGATCGCCCGCGGTTGGGATGATCCGGCCACCCACGTGGTTTTCATGCTGCTGCTACCGTTTGCCGCGTATGTGCTGGCCGAACGCTTGGGGGCTTCGGGGATTTTGTCGGCGGTGGCGGCGGGCATGATGCAAAGCTGGCTTGATCTGCTGCCGCGCCAGACCAGCACGCGCTTGCTCAACCGCAGTGTATGGTCGTTGCTGGAATTTGCCTTCAACGGCCTGATCTTCCTGCTGCTCGGCCTGCAACTGCCAGACATCATCAAGGCCGTGGTAAGCCATGAAGCCACGCTCTGGCCGACGTTGTTGTACCGCTGCCTGGACGTGATCGCGATTTTCCTGGTGCTGCTGGTGTTGCGATTTATCTGGGTACAGAGCATATGGCGGCTGTCGGGCCTGTTGCGGCGGCTACGGGGGAAAAGCGAGCTGACGTTGGTGCCTACTGCCCGTTCCTGTTGGCTGTTGACCATCGGCGGTGTGCGCGGGGCGGTGACCTTGGCCGGTGTGATGTCGGTGCCTTTGCTGTTGGCGCCGGGGCAGGACTTCCCGGAGCGTGACCTGCTGATTTTCATCGCCGCCGGGGTGATCCTGCTCTCGCTGATCGCCGCCTGCATCGCCTTGCCGCTGTTGCTGCGCGGCATCGAAAAGAGCCCGGATGAAAAGCGCCACAACGAAGTGCGTGAGGCCTGGAAAAAAACCGCCGTCGCGGCCATCCATGCCCTGGAGGCAGATGAACCCTCTGAAACCGAAACCCAGGATGCCGCCCAGGCCGCGCTCGCCACTGAACTCAAGGCGCGGTTGATGTCGGAATACCGTCATCAATTGGAGGTGTTCAACGATTCGGCCGAGGCCCAGGCGCTCGCTCAGCAAATGGATCTGCTTGAGCGCAAGCTTCGGCTCAAGGCGCTGCGTGCGCAGCGCTTGGAGTTGTACAGCTTGAGCCGTCATCACCAGATTGGTGATGACGTCTTGAGGGAGGTATTGGCGGGTCTGGATATGAGTGAGGCAAACCTGGGTCAAGTGAAATGACCCGTGAGGGGCTTACCGGCGACGCTGAATGAAATCCCGAATCCGCTCGGCCGCTTCCACGCACTCGGCCAATGGCGCAACCAGTGCCAGGCGCACACGGCCGGCGCCGGGGTTGAAGCCATCCACTTCGCGTGACAGGTACGAGCCCGGCACCACGGTGACGTGTTCTTCCACGAACAGGTCGCGGCAGAATGCAGCATCGTCGCCTTCCACGTTCGGCCACAGGTAGAAACCACCGTCCGGGCTTTGCACGTCCAGTACCGGCTTGAGGATTGCCAGCACCGCGTCGAATTTCTCGCGGTACAGGTCACGGTTGGCTTTTACGTGAGCTTCGTCGTGCCAGGCGGCAATGCTGGCCAATTGGGTCTGCACCGGCATTGCACAGCCGTGGTAGGTGCGGTAAAGCAGGAATGCCTTGAGGATATCGGCGTCGCCGGCGACAAAGCCGGAGCGCAGGCCTGGCAGGTTGGAGCGTTTGGACAGGCTGTGGAACACCACGCAACGCTTGAAGTCCTCGCGGCCCAGTTCCACGCAGGCGCTGAGCAGGCCTGGCGGCGGGGTTTGTTCGTCGAAGTAGAGCTCGCTGTAGCATTCGTCGGCGGCAATGACGAAGTCATACTCGTCGGCCAGCGCGATCAGTTTTTTCAGGGTTTCAACCGGGATCAGCGCGCCGGTCGGGTTGCCGGGGGAGCACAGGAACAGGATCTGGCAGCGTTTCCAGATGTCCGGCGACACGGCGTCGAAATCCGGGTTGAAACCGTTCGCATCCAGGCATGGCAGGTAGTGCGGCTTGGCCCCGGCCAGGAACGCGGCGCCTTCGTAGATCTGATAGAACGGGTTGGGGCTGACCACCAGGGCATCGTCGCCGCGGTTGACCACGGTCTGGGTGAAGGCGAACAGTGCTTCGCGGGTGCCGTTGACCGGCAGGATATTGCGCGCCGGGTCGAGCCAGCCCTTGGGTACATTGAAGCGACGTTCGCACCAGGCACCGATGGCCTCGCGCAATGCCGGGAGGCCCAGGGTGGTTGGGTAGACCGCCATCTGGTCGAGGTTATCTGCCAGCGCCTTGGCCACGAATTCCGGGGATTTATGCTTCGGTTCGCCGATGGACAGCGCGATCGGGCGTTTGCTTGGGTTGGGCGTGACGCTGCCGAGCAGGGCGCGCAGTTTCTCGAACGGGTAGGGCTGCAGCTGGTTCAGGGCGTTGTTCATCGGTGGATCTCGTGCAAGGCGTTAAAAACTGGGGGCGGCGCTGATTAAATGGTCAGTCGTGTCAGTTCGACACCGGGTTCCTGGGTCACGCTCAGCTGCTGGACGATCGCGTCCTGCAGGCGACGGCACAGCTCCGGGTCGGACAGCGGCTGGTTATCGGCGTCGGTGATGAAGAACACGTCTTCCACGCGCTCGCCCAGGGTCGCAATCTTGGCATTCTGCAACGACAGGTCGAACTCCAAAAAGATGCCGCCGATCCGTGCCAACAGGCCCGGACGGTCCGGCGCGCTGAGCTCCAGCACGGTCACCGGGCGCTGTGCATCGTTGGAGATGGTCACCTGGGGGGCGAAGGCAAAATGCTTGAGCTGGCGAGGTACCCGGCGCTGGATGATGGTCGGGTAGTCATCCGGGTTGCGCAGCGCTTCAGTGAGCCCTTCGCGAATCTTTTTGACCCGCGCCGGGTTGTCGCCAATCGACTCGCCTTCGGTGTCGAGCACGATGTAGGTGTCGAGGGTGAACTGGCTGCTGGAGGTGATCACACGGGCGTCATGGATGTTCAGGTTGAGCTGGTCCATGGCGGCCACGGTCACGGCGAAGAAGTCGTGCTGGTCGGGCGCGTAGATGAAGATCTGCGTGCCGCCCTCGAATTCGCGCTGGGTGGTTTCTTTGATCAAGACCAGCGGGCCGCCATCGGCGGGTTGCTGGAGGATGGCGTCGCTGTGCCAGGCCACATCGCCGGCAGTGTGGCGCAGGAAATAATCATCACCCAGTTGCGACCAGAGCTGTTCGACGTCGTCCGGGTCGTTGCCGCCGCGCACCAGGATATCCAAGGCCGCGCTTTGGGTACGGCGGATCTGTTCTTCGCGGTCCACCGGGTTTTCCAGGCCGCGACGCAGGGCGCGCTTGGTCTCGGTGTAGAGTTGGCGCAACAGGCTGGCGCGCCAGGAGTTCCACAGCGTCGGGTTGGTGGCGTTGATATCGGAGACGGTCAGTACGTACAGGTAGTCGAGGCGGGTTTCATCGCCGACGATCTGTGCGAAATCGTGGATCACCTGCGGGTCGGATAAGTCCTTGCGCTGGGCGGTGGTCGACATTATCAGGTGGTTCTGCACCAGCCAGACAATCAGGCGGCTGTCCCACAACGGCAACTGATGGCGCTGGCAGAAGGCCTCGGCGTCAACCGCACCGATTTCCGAGTGATCGCCATGCCGGCCTTTGCCAATGTCGTGATACAGGCCGGCCAGGTAGATCAGCTCGGGCTTGGGCAGCTTGGCCATGAGCTTGCTGGCCAGCGGGAATTTTTCTGAGACCTGGGTGTACTGCAACTTACGCAGGTGCTTGATCAGGTTCAGGGTGTGGGCGTCCACCGTGTAGATGTGGAAGAGGTCGTGCTGCATCTGCCCGACGATAAAACCGAACTCCGGCAGGTAACGCCCGAGGATCCCGTAGCGGTTCATCCGCCGCAGGTTGCGGTGGATGCCGATCTTGCATTTGAACAGTTCGATAAACAGGCTGGTGTTGCGGATGTCATTGCGAAAATCATCGTCGATCAGGTGACGGTTTTCCCGCAACAGGCGGATCGTATCGGCACGCACGCCTTTGATTTCCGGCTGCTGGGCCATCAGCACGAAGATTTCCAGCATGGCGAACGGGGTGCGGCGGAACACGTTGTCGCTACGCGCCTCGATATAGCCGTCGTGCAGCTGGAAACGCGCGTTGATCGGCTGCGGCGGTGCTTCGTCTTCCGGGGCCAGGATCACTTCTTCGAAGTGCTGGATGATCAGGTCGCTGAGCTGGGCAATGCTCATGACCACCCGGTAGTACTGCTGCATGAAGCTTTCGATGCTGGTCTTCGCGTCTTCGCCTTCAAAACCGAGCAGGGTGGCGATGGACCGCTGGTGGTCGAACAGCAGGCGGTCTTCGGAGCGCCCGGCGAGCATGTGCAGGGCGTAGCGCACTTTCCACAGGAATTCCTGGGACGAGGCCAGCAGGGCGTTTTCGCTTTCCACCAGAAAACCCTCGCCGGCCAGGGCGCGCAGGTTCAGGGTGCCGTACTGGCGGCGGGCGACCCACAGGATGGTCTGGATGTCCCGCAGCCCGCCCGGCGAGCCTTTGACGTTGGGTTCCAGGTTGTATTCGGTGTCGTTGTACTTGTGGTGCCGGGCTTTCTGCTCGGCACGCTTGGCCAGGAAGAAATCCTTGCTGGGCCACATGTGTGCGGTGCTCGTGACTTCGAGCATGCGCTGGCGCAGGCGCTCGGGGCCGGCGATGGTGCGGCTTTCCATCAGGTTGGTGATGACGGTCAGGTCGGCACGGGCTTCTTCGGCGCATTCGTCGACCGAGCGCACGCTCTGGCCGACCTCAAGGCCGATATCCCACAACAGCGTCAGAAAACGCTCGATGGAATCGCGAAAGATCTCATGATCGGCACTGTCCAGCAGGATCAGCAAATCGATGTCGGAGTAGGGGTGCAGTTCACCACGGCCATAGCCGCCGACCGCGACCAGGGCGATATCGGCGTCTTCGCTCCAGGTGAACTGTTCCCAGGCCTTTTGCAGGATGTTATCGATGAACCAGGCGCGGTCCTCGATCAGCCGGCGAATGTCCCGGCCGCTGCGAAAGCGCTCGTCGAGCACCTCGCGGGCCTGGCGGATAGCCTTCTTGAAGGCGGCGATAGGGCTCGCCTTCAGCGCCAGTTCGGCCTGGAACTGGCCACGGTCGAAGAGTTCGGGATCCACCTGGGGCATTGATCGGCTTTCCTTTCTATCTATCAGTCAGTCAGAACACAGTGGGGGAAAACCTGGGCAGCCGTTACGCCGAAGCCGCACCCGAAATGCGTGGGATCGTGTCGTCCGCACGCAGGGTGAAGATTTCGTAGCCGGTGTCGGTGACCAGCAGGGTGTGTTCCCACTGGGCCGAGAGCTTGCGGTCCTTGGTGATGGCGGTCCAGCCGTCGCCCAGAACCTTGGTGTCGGCCTTGCCCTGGTTGATCATCGGCTCGATGGTGAAGGTCATGCCTGCCTTGAGTTCCATGCCGGTGCCGGCGCGGCCGTAGTGCAGGATCTGCGGTTCTTCGTGGAACACCTTGCCGATACCGTGGCCGCAGAATTCGCGGACGACCGAGAAACCGTTCTTTTCCGCGTGCTTCTGGATCACTTCACCGATGTCGCCCAGGCGGCAGCCAGGCTTGACGATCTCGATGGCCTTGTACATGCATTCCTGGGTGACCTGGGACAGGCGCTCAGCCCAGACCGGTACGGTGCCGACGTGGAACATGCGGCTGGTGTCGCCGTGGTAGCCATCCTTGATCACGGTGACGTCGATGTTCAGGGTGTCCCCGTCTTTCAACGGCTTATCGCCGGGAATCCCGTGGCATACCACGTGGTTGATCGAGGTGCAGATCGACTTGGGGAAGCCCTTGTAGTTCAGCGGCGCAGGGATGGCCTTTTGCACGTTGACGATATAGTCGTGGCAGATACGGTCCAGCGCTTCAGTAGTGACGCCTGGCTTGACGTGTTCGGCGATCATTTCCAGCACGTCGGCAGCCAGTTTGCCGGCAACGCGCATGCCTGCGATGTCTTCGGCGGTTTTCAAAGTGACGGTCATACAGGCTCTCTCTAGCGCGACGCGCTGAAATCAATACGGTTTGCGGGCGTGCGACAAAAGGTTACAGAATTCGCACAAGCCCAAAAAACGCGATTCTACCAGACGCGGGTGGCAAATCATGAGCGTCTGGTGATCGGTTCTCTCTATAAGGTGGGGCTATATTGGCTCTATTCAAAGGCTTGCGCAAAAGACGTCGTTGGCAAATGTGATTGCGGGTTTCGTTTTCGCCCTTGCTGTGGTATAAAATGCGCCGCTTTCCGGGGATACCCCGCAAAGCTTAAATCCACACACGTGTCGACACGATGACCTGGGTGCCGGAGGCCTTGATGCCGCTGGTTGGTCATTGGGATACGTGGAGGCCAAACCCGACTTATTAAGGAACTATCATGTCCCAAGTCAACATGCGCGATATGCTGAAGGCCGGTGTGCACTTCGGTCACCAGACCCGTTACTGGAACCCGAAAATGGGTAAGTACATTTTCGGCGCGCGTAACAAGATCCACATCATCAACCTTGAAAAAACCCTGCCAATGTTCAACGAAGCGCTGACTTTCGTAGAGCGCCTGGCCCAGGGCAAAAACAAGATTCTGTTCGTTGGCACCAAGCGTTCCGCTGGCAAGATCGTTGCTGAAGAAGCAGCACGTTGCGGTTCGCCGTACGTCGATCACCGCTGGTTGGGCGGCATGCTGACCAACTTCAAAACCATCCGTGCTTCCATCAAGCGTCTGCGTGACCTTGAAGTGCAAGCCGAAGACGGTACTTTCGCCAAGCTGACCAAGAAAGAGGCGCTGATGCGCACTCGCGACCTGGAAAAGCTCGATCGTTCCCTGGGTGGTATCAAGGACATGGGCGGTCTGCCTGACGCACTGTTCGTTATCGACGTTGATCACGAGCGCATCGCGATCACCGAAGCCAACAAGCTGGGCATCCCTGTTATCGGCGTAGTCGATACCAACAGCAGCCCGGAAGGCGTTGACTACATCATCCCAGGCAACGATGACGCCATCCGCGCTATCCAGCTGTACATGGGTTCGATGGCTGACGCTGTTATCCGTGGTCGCAACCACGTTGCTGGTGGCACCGAGCAGTTCGTTGAAGAAGCTCCGGTAGCCGCAGCTGAGTAATTGACGCCCTGGCGTTGACTCAGTAAGCAAAAAGGGGGCTTGGCCCCCTTTTTGCCACCTCGAAAACCATTTGTCGGCAGCGCAGCTACATCATCTGTAACGTGCAGCGGCCTACAAGGGAGATTCGGGAAGAATTGATCGCCCGTTTGATCGGGTGGAATGGTTGAAAACCTATCCAAGAGGATTTTGAAATGGCAGAGATTACTGCAGCGTTGGTCAAAGAACTGCGTGAGCGTACCGGCGAAGGCATGATGGATTGCAAAAAGGCCTTGACCAAGGCCGGCGGCGACATCGAAAAAGCCATTGATGACATGCGTGCTTCCGGCGCCATCAAGGCTGCCAAGAAAGCAGGCAACGTTGCTGCTGAAGGCGCTATCGCCCTGAAGGAAGACGGTAAATCCGCAGTCCTGCTGGAAGTGAACTCGCAGACTGACTTCCTGGCCCTGCAGGACGACTTCAAGGCATTTGTTGCTGCCAGCGTTGAGAAAGCGTTCGCCGACAAACTGACTGACGCCGCTCCGCTGATCGAAGCTCAAGAAGCAGACCGTCTGGTACTGGTCGGCAAGGTTGGCGAAAACGTCAACATTCGTCGCCTGGTTCGCGTTGAAGGTGATGTTGTTGGTGGTTACCTGCACGGCAACAAGATCGGTGTAGCTGTTGTTCTGAAGGGCGGCACTGTTGAGCTGGCCAAAGACATCGCTATGCACGTAGCGGCCAGCAATCCTGAGTTCCTGCTGCCATCGGAAGTGTCTGCTGACGCAATCGAGCGCGAAAAAGCTGTGTTCCTGAGCCTCAACGCTGACAAAATCGCTGGCAAGCCAGAGAACATCGTTGAAAACATGATCAAAGGCCGTATCAGCAAGTTCCTGGCTGAAGCAAGCCTGGTTGAGCAGGCGTTCGTCAAGAACCCTGAAATCAAGGTTGGCGAGCTGGCCAAGAAAGCCGGTGCTGAAATCGTTTCCTTCACTTACTTCAAAGTAGGCGAAGGCATCGAGAAGCCGGTCGACAACTTCGCTGAAGAAGTTGCTGCCCAGCTGGCTGCCGCCAAGCAATAAGACAGGTTCCAACTGTCGCCCGAAAGAGGCTGCCCGCTCACGCGCGCAGCCTCTTTTCAAATGGGAAGGCTAATTTTATTTGGCTTCCCCTCGGAACTGGCTTACAAAGCCGTGATCCGATGGCGCTGTGATAGCGTCCAGCTAGAGTGAACGCAAGCCGTAAACGGCTCGCCAAGAATTTTTAAAAATACGCCGCAGGAGAGATTCGCAATGGCTCAGCAGGGCAGTGGTTATCAGGCTCGCTATAAACGCATTCTACTCAAGCTTAGCGGCGAGGCCCTGATGGGCTCGGAAGAGTTCGGGATCGATCCCAAGGTGCTCGATCGCATGGCGCTGGAAGTCGGCCAACTGGTCGGCATCGGTGTCCAGGTCGGCCTGGTGATCGGGGGTGGTAACCTGTTCCGCGGCGCGGCACTGAGTGCGGCCGGTATGGATCGGGTCACGGGTGACCACATGGGCATGCTGGCCACTGTGATGAACGCCCTGGCCATGCGCGACGCCCTGGAGCGTGCCAATATCTCGGCAATCGTGATGTCGGCTATTTCCATGGTTGGTGTGACCGATCACTATGATCGCCGCAAAGCCATGCGTCACTTGAACTCCAAGGAAGTGGTGATCTTCGCCGCCGGTACTGGCAATCCATTCTTTACCACGGATTCGGCTGCTTGCTTGCGCGCCATCGAAATCGATGCTGACGTAGTGCTCAAGGCCACCAAGGTGGATGGCGTATACACCGCAGACCCATTCAAAGACCCGCATGCCGAGAAGTTCGATCATCTGACCTACGATGAAGTGCTGGATCGCAAGCTGGGCGTGATGGACCTGACGGCTATTTGCCTGTGCCGCGACCATAAGATGCCGCTGCGCGTATTTAACATGAACAAGCCCGGCGCCCTGCTGAATATCGTACACGGCGGCGCGGAAGGGACTCTGATCGAGGAAGGCCAACAATGATCAATGACATCAAGAAAGACGCCCAAGCGCGTATGCAGAAATCCCTGGAGTCTCTGAGCCACGCATTCGGCCAGATTCGTACCGGCAAGGCGCACCCGAGCATCCTGGGTAGCGTGATGGTGCCGTATTACGGCGCCGACACCCCCCTGAGCGGTGTGGCCAACGTAACCGTAAAAGATTCGCGCACCCTGCAAGTCGTGGCTTTCGAGCGCAACATGCTCGCTGCTGTCGACAAAGCCATCCAAAGTGCCGGCCTGAACCTCAACCCGACCAACCTGGGCGAGTTGTTGCTGATCTCCATGCCGGCACTGACCGAAGAAACCCGCAAGGGCTTCACCAAGCAGGCGCGCAGTGCTGCTGAAGACGCGCGTGTTGCCGTGCGCAACATCCGTCGTGATGCGTTGGGTGACCTGAAGAAGCTGGTCAAGGACAAGGAAATCAGCGAAGACGAAGAACGTCGCGCTATTGCCGATATCGACAAGCTGACTAAAGAAGCCGAGGCCCAGATTACCAAGGCTACCGAAGAAAAAGAAAAGGACCTGATGGCCGTATAAGGGGTCAGGACGCCTTCATGGAAAAGACCAAGCAGACTGTGCCCTCTGTGGTGCCGCGCCATGTCGCGATCATCATGGATGGGAATAATCGCTGGGCGAAGAAACGCTTTCTGCCTGGTGTCGCCGGGCATAAAGCGGGTGTCGATGCGGTGCGGGCGGTGATTGAGGTGTGTGCCGAGGCCAAGGTCGAAGTGTTGACCCTGTTCGCCTTCTCCAGTGAAAACTGGCAGCGGCCTGCCGAGGAAGTCAGTGCCCTGATGGACCTGTTCTTCAAGGCCTTGCGTCGTGAGGCCAAGCGTCTCAACGACAATAAGATCAGCCTGCGCATCATCGGTGATCGTTCGCGATTCCATCCGGATTTGCAGGCCGCCATGCGCGAAGCCGAGGCGATCACGGCTGGCAGCGACCGCTTTGTATTGCAGATCGCCGCCAACTATGGCGGCCAGTGGGATATCGCCCAGGCTGCGCAGCGGCTGGCTCGCGAAGTGCAGGCCGGCCATCTGCGCCCGGACGACATCACGCCCGAACTGTTGCAAACCTGTCTGGTGACCGGCGACCTGCCGTTGCCGGACCTGTGTATCCGCACCGGTGGTGAGCACCGCATCAGTAACTTTCTATTGTGGCAATTGGCCTACACCGAGTTGTACTTCTCCGACCTGTTCTGGCCGGACTTCAAACACGATGCCATGCGTAAAGCGCTGGCCGATTTCGCTTCCCGTCAGCGTCGCTTCGGTAAAACGAGCGAGCAGATCGAAGCTGGAGCCCGGGTTTAAATGCTTAAACAACGAATCATCACAGCACTGATCCTGCTGCCGATTGCCTTGTGTGGATTTTTCCTGCTCGACGGTTCCGGCTTTGCGCTGTTTATTGGCTTGGTTGTAATTCTCGGGGCCTGGGAATGGGCGCGCCTGGCAGGGTTCAGTACGCAGTTGCCACGCCTGGTCTATGCGGCGGTGGTAGCGCTGTTGCTGTTCCTGATGTACATCCTGCCGGACATCGCGCCCTGGGTATTGGGGGCGGCGGTATTGTGGTGGGCGCTGGCGACGTTCCTGGTGCTGACCTATCCGCGCACCAGTGCCCAGTGGTCCAGTGTCGCCTGCAAATTGGTGATTGGCTTGCTGATCCTGCTGCCGGCCTGGCAAGGGCTGGTGGAGATCAAGCGCTACCCGATTGGTAATGAGCTGATCCTCGCGGTAATGGTGCTGGTCTGGGGGGCTGATATTGGCGCCTACTTTTCCGGCCGGGCCTTTGGCAAGCGCAAGCTGGCACCCGCCGTCAGCCCGGGCAAAAGCTGGGAAGGCGTGTATGGCGGCCTGGCGTTGACACTGGTGATCACGCTTGTTGTTGGTGTCGTGCGCGAATGGTCGATGAAGGAAGTCTTCCTGGCCCTGCTGGGTACGGCCATTGTCGTATTCATCTCGGTGGTGGGTGACCTCACTGAAAGCATGTTCAAGCGCCAGGCCGGGATCAAGGACAGCAGCAACCTGTTGCCGGGTCATGGTGGCGTGCTGGATCGCATCGACAGCCTCACGGCCGCGATCCCGATCTTTGCCGTGCTGTTGTGGATGAGCGCCTCGTGAGCCGCCTGCAACAGGTCACCGTGCTGGGCGCGACCGGTTCGGTAGGGTTGAGCGCCCTGGACGTGATTGCTCGTCACCCGGAGCGCTATCAAGTCTTCGCGCTGACCGGCTTCAGCCGCTTGAGTGAGTTGCTGGCCCTGTGCGTGCGCCATGCGCCGCGCTTTGCCGTCGTACCCGAGGCTACGGCTGCGCGGGGTTTGCAGGATGATCTGCGCGCCGCGGGTTTGGCTACCCAGGTGCTGGTGGGGGAGGAAGGTTTGTGCCAGGTCTCGGCCGATGCCGAGGTGGATACCGTTGTCGCTGCTATCGTCGGCGCTGCTGGCTTGCGCCCGACCCTGGCGGCTGTCGACGCCGGCAAGAAGATCCTGCTGGCTAATAAAGAAGCGCTGGTGATGTCCGGCGCATTGTTTATGCAAGCGGTGCGTAAGAGCGGGGCGGTGCTGCTGCCCCTCGACAGTGAGCACAACGCGATCTTCCAATGCATGCCGGGCGACTTTGCTCGCGGCTTGAGCCAGGTCGGCGTGCGTCGGATCTTGCTGACGGCCTCGGGTGGTCCTTTCCGGCAGACGCCGTTGACTGAGCTGGAGCATGTCTCTCCGGACCAGGCTTGCGCCCATCCGAACTGGTCCATGGGGCGCAAAATTTCCGTCGACTCGGCGAGCATGATGAACAAAGGCCTGGAGTTGATCGAGGCATGCTGGCTGTTCGACGCGCGGCCTGAGCAGGTCGAGGTGGTGATTCACCCGCAAAGTGTGATTCATTCCCTGGTCGACTACGTGGACGGTTCAGTATTGGCGCAGTTGGGCAACCCCGATATGCGTACGCCGATCGCCAACGCCCTGGCTTGGCCGGAGCGTATCGACTCGGGTGTCGCGCCTCTGGACCTGTTCGCTATTGCCCGCCTGGACTTCGAGGCGCCGGACGAGCAGCGCTTTCCCTGCCTGCGTTTGGCGCGGCTGGCGGCCGAGGCGGGTAACAGCGCACCGGCAATGCTCAATGCGGCCAATGAAGTTGCGGTGGCGGCGTTTCTCGAACGGCGCATCCGCTTTCCGCAGATCGCGAGTATCATCGAGGATGTTCTAAGTCTTGAACCCGTGGTGGCAGTGAATGATTTGGGGGCAGTGTTCGAGGCGGATACCAAGGCCCGGACCCTGGCCGAACAATGGTTGAACCGCAACGCGCGTTAGTCTTTGGGCGCGTTTTAGCCTTCAGGCACTGGATTGGAATGCGGAGAAATTAGATGAGTGCGCTTTACATGATTGTCGGCACCCTGGTTGCTCTGGGTGTGCTGGTTACCTTCCACGAATTCGGCCACTTCTGGGTGGCGCGTCGTTGCGGCGTCAAGGTACTGCGCTTTTCCGTTGGTTTCGGCATGCCGCTGCTGCGCTGGCACGACCGCCGTGGCACCGAATTCGTGATTGCGGCGATCCCCCTGGGTGGCTACGTCAAGATGCTCGATGAGCGCGAAGGCGAAGTGCCGGCGGATCAGCTCGATCAATCCTTCAATCGCAAGACGGTTCGTCAGCGTATTGCGATTGTCGCTGCTGGCCCGATCGCCAATTTCCTGCTGGCCATGGTGTTCTTCTGGGTCCTGGCCATGCTCGGTAGCGAGCAGATTCGCCCGGTCATCGGTGCGGTTGAGTCGGACAGCATCGCCGCCAAGGCTGGATTGGTCGCCGGGCAGGAAATAGTTTCCATTGATGGCGAGCCGACCACTGGTTGGGGCGCGGTCAATTTGCAGCTGGTGCGTCGCTTGGGTGAGAGCGGCACCGTCAAGGTGGTGGTACGCGAGCAGGATTCCACTGCCGAGTCCCCGCGTGAGCTGGCCCTGGACCATTGGCTCAAGGGGGCCGACGAGCCGGATCCGATCAAGTCCCTGGGGATTCGACCCTGGCGCCCGGCCTTGCCGCCGGTCCTGGCCGAGCTGGACCCGAAAGGTCCCGCCCAGGCCGCAGGTCTGAAAACCGGTGATCGCCTGTTGGCCCTTGATGGTCAGGCGCTGGGTGAATGGCAGCAAGTGGTCGACCTGGTACGTGTACGCCCTGATACCAAAATTGTGCTGAAAATTGAGCGCGATGGTGCTCAAATCGACGTCCCTGTCACCCTGGCGGTGCGGGGCGAAGCCAAGGCGGCCGGGGGTTACCTCGGTGCCGGCGTGAAAAGTCCGGACTGGCCGCCATCGATGGTGCGCGAGGTCAGTTTCGGGCCAGTGGCCGCGATTGGCGAGGGTGCAAAACGTACTTGGACCATGAGTGTGCTGACCCTCGAGTCCCTCAAGAAAATGTTGTTCGGCGAGCTCTCGGTAAAAAACTTGAGTGGGCCGATAACCATTGCTAAAGTGGCGGGCGCTTCTGCCCAGTCGGGTGTCGCGGATTTCCTGAATTTCCTGGCTTATCTGAGTATTAGTCTTGGGGTTCTGAATTTGCTGCCCATTCCGGTATTGGATGGGGGGCATCTGTTGTTTTATCTGGTCGAGTGGGCGCGTGGTCGCCCCTTGTCGGATCGGGTGCAGGGTTGGGGGATACAGATTGGTATCAGTTTGGTGGTCGGGGTGATGTTGTTAGCCTTGGTCAACGATCTGGGACGTCTGTAACGCTTCGCTGAATTGCGAATCTGCCGCATTTTGCGGCAGTTTGTTTATTGCCAGTTGGAATAAGAAAGGACTTCATGAAACGTCTGCTGCTAACTGCGGTTCTCACCGTATTGATGATCGCCGAAGTTCACGCCGAGTCCTTCACCATCTCCGATATTCGCGTCAACGGCCTCCAGCGGGTTTCCGCGGGTAGCGTCTTTGGTGCCTTGCCGTTGAACGTCGGGGAACAGGCTGATGACCGTCGCCTGGTGGAATCCACTCGTGCGCTGTTCAAAACCGGGTTCTTTCAAGACATCCAACTGGGTCGCGAAGGCAACGTCCTGGTCATCACCGTCGTCGAGCGACCCTCCGTCGCCAGTATCGAGATCGAAGGCAACAAGGCGATCTCCACTGAAGACCTGATGAAGGGCCTCAAGCAATCCGGCCTGGCCGAGGGCGAGATCTTCCAGCGCGCGACGCTTGAAGGTGTGCGTAACGAGCTGCAACGCCAGTACGTTGCCCAGGGTCGCTACTCCGCAACCGTTGAAACCGAAGTGATCCCGCAGCCTCGTAACCGTGTGGGCCTGAAGGTCAACATCAACGAAGGCACCGTGGCGGCCATTCAGCACATCAACGTGGTGGGTAACACCAAGTTCGCTGATGAAGACCTGATCGACCTGTTCGAACTCAAGACCACCAACTGGTTGTCGTTCTTCAAGAACGACGACAAGTACGCTCGTGAAAAACTCTCCGGTGACCTGGAACGCCTGCGCTCCTACTACCTGGACCGCGGCTATATCAACATGGATATCGCTTCGACCCAGGTGTCCATCACCCCGGACAAGAAGCACGTCTACATCACAGTCAACGTCAACGAAGGCGAGAAGTACAAGGTTCGTGACGTCAAGCTCAGCGGCGACTTGAAAGTGCCTGAAGACCAGGTCAAGGCGCTGTTGCTGGTGCAGAAGGACCAGGTGTTCTCGCGCAAGCTGATGACCACCACCTCCGAGCTGATCACCCGTCGCCTGGGTAACGAAGGCTATACCTTCGCCAACGTCAACGGTGTACCGACCCCGCACGATGATGACCACACCGTGGATATCACCTTCGTGGTCGACCCGGGCAAGCGTGCCTATGTGAACCGCATCAACTTCCGTGGCAATACCAAGTCAGCGGACGAAGTGCTGCGTCGTGAAATGCGCCAGATGGAAGGTGGCTGGGCGTCGACTTACCTGATCGACCAGTCCAAGACCCGTCTTGAGCGCCTGGGCTTCTTCAAGGAAGTGAACGTTGAAACCCCGGCCGTACCGGGTGTAGACGACCAGGTTGACGTGAACTACGCCGTAGAGGAACAAGCATCGGGCTCGATTACCGCCAGTGTCGGTTTTGCTCAGAGTGCCGGTCTGATCCTGGGCGGTTCGATCACCCAGAACAACTTCCTCGGTACCGGTAACAAGGTTTCCATTGGCCTGACCCGAAGCGAATACCAGAGCCGCTATAACTTCGGTTATGTCGACCCCTACTGGACAGCTGACGGTGTGAGCCTGGGCTACAACGCCTTCTATCGCACCACCGACTACAAAGACCTCGACGTTAACGTAGCAAGCTATGCGATCGACAGCCTGGGGGCGGGTGTCAACATCGGCTACCCGATCAGCGAGACCTCGCGCCTGACCTTCGGCCTTACCGCGCAGCAGGATGAGATCAAGACCGGTGTGTACACCGTGGATGAGATCTTTGACTTTACCCGTCGTGAAGGCGATAAGTTCCTGAACTTCAAGGCCTCTGCCGGCTGGTCCGAGTCGACCCTGAACAAAGGTGTACTGGCAACCCGAGGTCACTCCCAGAGCCTGACCCTGGAAACCACTACGCCTGGCAGCGACCTCTCGTTTTTCAAGCTCGACTACCGTGGCCAGTTGTTCCAGCCGCTGAGCGATAACTACACCATGCGCCTGCACACTGAGCTGGGTTATGGCGACGGCTATGGTTCGACCAACGGCCTGCCGTTCTATGAGAACTACTATGCCGGTGGTTTCAACTCGGTGCGTGGCTTCAAGGACAGCACACTGGGCCCGCGTGGTACCCCGAGCCGTGGCGCTGCCGTGACCGGTAACACCGGAACCGTGGCGGACACCGATACTAGTGCGCTGCCATTCGGTGGTAACGTGTTGATCCAGGGTGGTGCGGAAATTCTCTTCCCTCTGCCGTTCGTCAAAGATCAGCGGTCCCTGCGTACTTCGGTTTTCTGGGATGTGGGTAACGTGTTCGATTCCAAGTGCGAGCAGGTCACCAACCCAACGGGCGTGAAGTCCAACACCCAATGTAACGATGTGAGCCTGAGTAACATGGCGAGCTCCGTGGGTGTCGGCGTGACATGGGTGACTGCGCTTGGTCCGTTGAGCTTTGCTCTGGCCATGCCGATCAAGAAACCGGATAACGCTGAAACCCAGATTTTCCAATTCTCCCTCGGCCAGACGTTCTAAGCGTCTGACCCAAGATAACGACAACGGATTCTGTAGGAGTACATCGTGCGTAAGTTGACTCAATTGGTTCTGCTGGCAACTGTGCTGGTAGCCACCCCGGCCTTCGCCGAAATGAAAATTGCCGTCCTGAACTATCAGATGGCCCTCCTGGAATCCGATGCGGCCAAGAAGTACGCAGTGGATGCAGAGAAAAAATTCGGTCCGCAACTGACCAAGCTGAAAACGCTGGAAAGCAGCGCCAAGGGCATCCAGGATCGTCTGGTAGCCGGCGGTGACAAAATGCAGCAAGGCGAGCGCGAGCGTCTGGAGCTTGAATTCAAGCAAAAGGCTCGTGACTACCAGTTCCAGTCCAAGGAGCTGAACGAAGCCAAGGCTGTTGCCGACCGCGAAATGCTCAAGCAGCTCAAGCCCAAGCTCGACAGCGCCGTGGAAGAAGTTATCAAGAAAGGTGCCTTTGACCTGGTGTTCGAGCGTGGCGCCGTGATTGACGTCAAGCCTCAATACGACATCACCCGCCAGGTGATCGAGCGCATGAATCAGCTGAAGTAAGCCATGACCGCGACTATCAAGCTCGGCGAGTTGGCCGAGTTCCTGGGAGCTACCTTGCGTGGCTCCCCGGAGAAAGAAATCACTGGGCTAGCCACCTTGCAGGAGGCTGGCCCAGCTCAGTTGAGCTTCCTCGCAAATCCCCAATACCGTAAATACCTGGTCGACTGCCAGGCCGCAGCCGTGTTGCTGAAGGCCGCTGACGCCGAGGGTTATGCCGGGGATGCGCTGGTAGTAGCCGACCCATACCTGTCGTACGCGAAAGCATCGCATCTGTTCGATCCGAAGCCCAAGGCCGCTGGCGGTATCCATCCGTCGGCGGTGATCGCCGATGATGCCCAAGTCGACCCTGCCGCCAGTATTGGCGCGTTTGCAGTGATCGAGAGTGGTGCACGCATCGCTGCCGGTGTGACGGTCGGCGCACACTGCTTTATCGGTGCACGCTGCGAAATCGGCGCCGATGGCTGGTTGGCTCCGCGCGTTACCCTGTACCACGATGTGCGTATCGGGCAGCGCGTAGTGATCCAGTCGGGCGCCGTGATCGGTGGCGAAGGTTTTGGTTTTGCCAACGCCAAAGGTGTCTGGCACAAGATTGCCCAGGTTGGCGGTGTATTGATTGGCGATGACGTGGAAATCGGCGTCAACACGGCTGTCGATCGCGGGGCCCTGGCCGATACCGTGATCGGTAACGGCGTGAAGCTCGACAACCAGATCCAGATTGCCCACAACGTGCAGATTGGCGATCACACCGCCATGGCAGCCTGCGTGGGGATTTCCGGCAGCACCAAGATCGGTAAGCATTGCATGCTCGCGGGTGGTGTAGGGCTGGTAGGGCATATCGATATTTGCGACAACGTCTTCATCACCGGCATGACCATGGTCACCCACTCGATTACCGAGCCCGGTGCCTATTCTTCCGGTACTGCCATGCAGCCTGCGGCTGAATGGCGCAAGAGTGCAGCACGTTTGAGGCAGCTCGACGACATGGCTCGACGCCTCAAGCAGCTGGAAAAGCGTGTTGGGGACGTGACCCCTGGCGGTAATGCTTCATCAGAAGGCTGATACCATTTCCATATCAAGTGTGCACAGCCGCTAGACTGCCTCCTTGATTTGCTAGCGGGGCGTGCGTTTAGTTCGCTCGCCCCCAATCTTTATTACAGGCTTCCCCCCGAAATGATGGACATCAACGAGATTCGCGAATACCTGCCTCACCGTTACCCGTTCCTGCTGGTGGACCGTGTAGTGGACCTGAACATTGAGGAAAAGCGCATTCGTGCCTACAAGAATGTCAGCATCAACGAACCATTCTTCAATGGTCACTTTCCCGCGCATCCGATCATGCCCGGCGTGTTGATCATCGAAGCAATGGCCCAGGCTGCCGGTATCCTTGGTTTTAAAATGCTCGACCTCAAGCCTGCCGACGGCACGCTTTACTATTTCGTGGGCTCCGACAAGTTGCGTTTCCGCAACCCCGTCACCCCGGGTGACCAGCTGATCCTGGAAGCCAAGTTCATCAGCTGCAAGCGCCAGATCTGGAAGTTCGAATGCCAGGCCTCGGTGGATGGCAAGCCGGTGTGCTCCGCAGAGATCATCTGTGCGGAACGCAAACTATGAGTTTGATTGACCCTCGCGCAATCATCGATCCGTCGGCCGTTCTGGCCGCCGACGTTGAGGTCGGCCCCTGGTCGATCATCGGCGCAGGTGTGGAAATCGGCGAGGGGACTGTCATCGGGCCGCACGTGATCCTCAAAGGTCCGACCCGCATTGGCAAACACAATCGCATCTACCAGTTCTCCTCGGTAGGCGAAGACACCCCGGACATGAAGTACAAAGGTGAAGAGACGCGCCTGGTAATCGGTGATCACAACATCATCCGTGAAGGCGTGACCATTCACCGTGGCACCGTGCAGGATCGTGCCGAAACCACGCTGGGTGATCACAACCTGGTCATGGCCTATGCCCACATCGGCCATGACAGCGTTATCGGCAACCACTGCATCCTGGTCAACAACACTGCGTTGGCGGGCCATGTGCATGTTGATGACTGGGCGATCCTGTCCGGCTTCACCCTGGTGCATCAGTACTGCCATATCGGCGCCCACAGCTTTTCCGGTATGGGCACAGCCATCGGCAAGGACGTCCCGGCATTCGTCACGGTCTTCGGCAACCCGGCCGAAGCCCGCAGCATGAACTTCGAAGGCATGCGCCGTCGTGGTTTCAGCGAGGAGGCGATCCACGCCCTGCGCCGCGCCTACAAGGTGGTTTACCGCCAGGGGTTGACGGTCGAACAGGCCTTGAATGAACTGACCGAGCCGGCTGCGTTATTCCCGGAAGTCGCGGTGTTCCGTGACTCGATCCAGGCGTCGACTCGCGGCATTACCCGCTGATCATGGCCAATCTGCGTATTGCGTTGGTCGCCGGAGAAGCTTCCGGCGACATCCTGGGTGCGGGCCTTATGCGGGCGTTGAAGGCCCAGCATCCAGCGGTGGAGTTCATCGGTGTGGGAGGCCCGCTGATGCAGGCCGAAGGGCTCACGTCATACTTCCCCATGGAGCGCCTGTCGGTCATGGGGCTGGTGGAAGTGCTGGGCCGTCTGCGCGAGCTGCTGGCTCGACGCAAGCTGTTGATTCAGACGCTGATCGAAGAAAAGCCCGACGTCTTTATCGGTATCGATGCACCGGACTTCACCCTCAATATCGAACTCAAGCTGCGTCAGGCCGGGATCAAGACCGTGCATTACGTCAGTCCGTCGGTGTGGGCGTGGCGGCAGAAACGTGTACTGAAGATCCGTGAAGGCTGCGACCTGATGTTGACCTTGCTACCGTTCGAAGCCAGGTTCTACGAAGAGAAGGGCGTGCCGGTACGGTTTGTTGGCCACACGTTGGCCGATACCATCCCCCTGCAGGCAGATCGCGCCGCAGCGCGTGCCGAACTGGGCTTGGCCGACGGTCCGCTCGTTGCCTTGATGCCCGGCAGTCGCGGTGGCGAAGTCGGTCGCCTGGCCAGTGTGTTTTTCGATGCGGCCGAGCGCCTTCAGGCGCTGAAGCCTGGCATACGCTTCGTATTGCCGTGTGCCAGCCCGCAACGTCGTGCGCAGATCGAAACACTGCTGGAGGGGCGCAACCTGCCGCTGACGCTGCTTGACGGCCAGTCGCACCTGGCCCTTGCGGCGTGTGACGCGGTGCTGATTGCCTCGGGCACCGCGACCCTGGAAGCCTTGCTCTACAAGCGTCCGATGGTCGTGGCCTATCGCCTGGCGCCGCTGACCTATTGGATTCTCAAGCGCATGGTCAAGAGCCCCTATATCTCCTTGCCCAACCTCCTGGCCCAGCGCCTGTTGGTGCCGGAGTTGTTGCAGGACGATGCAACGCCCGAGGCGTTGGCACAAACGCTACTACCCTTGATCGACGGCGGCGAAGAGCAGACCCGTGGTTTCGATGACATCCACCGCACCCTGCGCCGTGATGCTTCGAACCAGGCGGCTGATGCCGTGCTGACCTTGATTGGCCAACAACAGGAAGCCTTATGAGCACGCAAATGGGCCTGGATTTCAGTCTGGTTGCCGAAGCCCATGCGCTGGTGGCTGGCGTTGATGAAGTCGGGCGTGGCCCGCTGTGTGGCGCGGTGGTCACCGCGGCGGTGATCCTAGATCCGAGTCGCCCGATCCTGGGTCTCAACGATTCGAAAAAGCTCACCGAAGCGCGCCGTGAAAAACTCTACGACGAGATCTGTGAAAAAGCCTTGAGCTGGCATATTGCCCGGGCCGAAGTCGAAGAGATCGACGAACTGAATATCCTCCACGCCACCATGCTGGCCATGCAGCGCGCTGTCGAGGGCCTGCATATCACGCCCAAACTGGCGATGATCGACGGCAACCGCTGCCCGAAACTGGCGATGCCGGCCGAAGCGGTGGTCAAGGGGGATAGCAAGGTGCCGGCGATTGCCGCAGCTTCGATCCTGGCCAAGGTCAGCCGCGACCGTGAAATGGCCGCGTTCGAATTGATCTACCCCGGTTATGGCATCGGTGGTCATAAAGGCTACCCGACCCCCGTTCATCTGGAAGCCCTGGCTCGCCTCGGTCCCACCCCGATCCACCGGCGCTCGTTCGCCCCGGTGCGCCAGGCCTACGAGCTGCGCGAGAGCCCCAGCGAGGTTTAGTCGCGAGGCTGATGTTTTTGCCCAGGCCCGGTACAATCCCGGGCCTTGTTGTTTCTAAGTTTCTGGACAGGATCACTATGCCGGCTTCATTCGTTCACCTGCGCCTGCACACTGAATACTCCCTGGTCGACGGCCTGGTACGGATCAAACCCCTGGTCAAAACCCTGGTGGGCATGAATATGCCCGCGGTGGCGGTTACCGATCAGAACAACATGTGCTCCCTGGTCAAGTTCTACAAGAACGCCATGGGCGCTGGTATCAAGCCGATCTGCGGCGCCGACCTGTGGCTGTCCAACAAAGACCCGGATAACCCCCTGAGCCGCATCAGCCTGTTGGCGATGAATGGCGTGGGTTATCGCAACCTCACCGAATTGATCTCCCGCGGCTTTATCGACGGTCAGCGCAACGGCTCGATCATCATCGAGCGTGAGTGGGTAGCCGAAGCCAGCGAGGGCTTGATCATGCTCTCGGCGGCCAAAGAGGGCGAAATCGGTATCGCGCTGCTTGGCGGCAACCCGCAGGAAGCTGAAGTGCTGGCCCGCGAGTGGATGGCTGTCTTCCCCGACCGTTTCTACCTGGAAGTCCAGCGTACCAACCGTCCCAACGATGAAGAGCATCTGCACGCCGCCGTGGCGCTGGCCGACAAGCTGGGTGCACCGTTGGTGGCGACCAACGATGTGCGCTTTATCAAGAAGGAAGATTTCGAAGCCCACGAAACCCGTGTGTGCATCGGTGAAGGCCGGGCCCTGGATGACCCGCGTCGCTCGAAGAACTACAGCGAAGAGCAGTACCTCAAGAGCGCCGAGGAAATGGCCGAGCTGTTCAGCGACCTGCCCGAGGCCCTGGAAAACTCCGTCGAGATTGCCAAGCGCTGCAATATCGAGGTGAAGCTGGGCAAGCACTTCCTGCCCAACTTCCCGATTCCCGATGGCATGACCATCGACGAATACTTCCGCAAAGTCTCGTTCGATGGGCTTGAGGAGCGGCTCTCGGTCCTGTTGCCCAAGGACACCACCGAAGATTACGAAGCCAAGCGCCAGGTCTACGTCGACCGCCTGAATTTCGAGCTGGATATCATCATCCAGATGGGGTTCCCCGGTTACTTCCTGATCGTGATGGACTTTATCCAGTGGGCCAAGAACAACGGCGTGCCGGTAGGTCCGGGCCGGGGGTCAGGTGCCGGCTCGCTGGTGGCCTATGTGCAGAAGATCACCGACCTCGATCCGTTGGAGTATGACCTGCTGTTCGAGCGGTTCCTCAACCCGGAACGGGTCTCCATGCCCGACTTCGACGTCGACTTCTGCATGGACGGTCGCGACCGTGTGATCGAGTACGTGGCCGAAAAATACGGCCGCAACGCGGTCAGCCAGATCATCACCTTCGGTTCGATGGCCGCCAAGGCGGTAATCCGCGACGTTGCGCGGGTACAGGGCAAGTCCTACGGCCTGGCGGATCGCCTGTCCAAGATGATCCCGTTCGAAGTCGGCATGACCCTGGAAAAAGCCTACGAACAGGAAGAAATCCTGCGCGACTTCATCAAGGTCGATGAAGAGGCTGCCGAAATCTGGGAAATGGCGCGCAAGCTCGAAGGCGTCGTCCGTAACGTCGGTAAGCACGCCGGTGGTGTGGTGATCGCACCGACCAAGCTGACCGACTTTTCGCCGATCTATTGCGATGAAGAAGGCGGCGGCCTGGTCACCCAGTTCGACAAGGACGACGTCGAGGCTGCCGGCCTGGTGAAGTTCGACTTCCTCGGCCTGCGAACGCTGACGATCATCGACTGGGCGCTCAAGACCATCAACCGTGACCGTGCCAAGGTCGGTGAAGAACCGCTGGATATCGCGTTTATCCCGCTGGACGACAAACCGACCTATTCACTGCTGCAAAAAGCCGAAACCACGGCGGTATTCCAGCTGGAATCCCGTGGCATGAAGGAGCTGATCAAAAAGCTCAAGCCCGACTGCCTGGAAGACTTGATCGCACTGGTCGCCCTGTTCCGTCCGGGCCCGCTGCAATCGGGCATGGTGGACGACTTCATCAACCGTAAGCACGGTCGCGCCGAACTGGCCTACCCGCACTCCGACTACCAGTACGAAGGCCTCAAGCCGGTATTGGCGCCGACGTACGGCATCATCCTGTATCAGGAACAGGTGATGCAGATCGCCCAGGTGATGGCCGGCTACACCCTGGGTGGTGCGGACATGCTGCGTCGCGCCATGGGTAAGAAAAAACCCGAGGAAATGGCCAAGCAGCGCGGTGGTTTCATTGAAGGTTGCGCCACCAACAATATCGACGCGGACCTGGCCGGTAACATCTTCGACCTGGTGGAAAAATTCGCCGGTTACGGTTTTAACAAATCCCACTCCGCCGCCTACGGCCTGGTCTCATACCAGACCGCCTGGCTGAAAGCCCACTACCCGGCGCCCTTCATGGCGGCGGTACTCTCGGCGGATATGCACAACACCGACAAGGTCGTGACCTTGATCGAGGAAGTGCGCACCATGAAGCTGCGTCTCGACGCGCCGGACGTGAACGCCTCGGAGTTCAAGTTCACGGTCAACGACGAGGGCCGTATCATCTATGGCCTGGGCGCGATCAAGGGCGTCGGCGAAGGCCCGGTGGAAGCCATTACCGAAGCGCGCCAAGACGGCCCGTTCAAGGACCTGTTCGACTTCTGTGCCCGGGTCGACCTCAAGCGCATCAATAAACGTACCCTCGATGGCTTGATCCGCAGCGGCGCACTCGACCGTCTTGGGCCGTACTTCCATGATGAGCCGAAGGCCTACCAGGCCAATATCGACCGTAACCGCGCGGTGCTGTTGACCGCCATGGAAGAAGCGATCAAGGCCGCCGAGCAGACCGCCCGTACCCACGACAGCGGCCACGCCGACCTGTTTGGCGGGCTGTTCGTCGAAGAAGACGCGGATGTCTATGCCAACCATCGCAAGGCCAAGGAGCTGACCCTCAAGGAGCGCCTCAAGGGTGAAAAAGACACCCTGGGCCTGTACTTGACCGGTCACCCGATTGACGAATACGAAGGTGAAATCCGTCGTTTCGCCCGTCAGCGCATCATCGACCTGAAACCGGCGCGCGACACCCAGACCGTCGCCGGCATGATCATCGCGCTGCGCGTGATGAAAAATAAAAAGGGCGACAAGATGGGCTTTATCACCCTCGACGACCGCTCGGGCCGGATTGAAGCGTCGCTGTTTGCCGATGCCTTCCACTCCGCCCAGTCGCTGTTGCAGACCGACGCCATGGTGGTGGTGGAAGGGGAGGTCAGCAACGACGACTTCTCCGGTGGCCTGCGCCTGCGGATCAAGCGGGTGATGAGCATGGAGGATGCGCGCACCAACCTGGCCGAAAGCCTGCGCCTGAAGGTGAAAACCGAGGCTCTCAAGGGCGATCAGCTACGCTGGTTGGGTGACCTGCTAAAACGTCACCGTGGCGCGTGCCCGGTGACCATGGAGTACACCGGTAACGACGCGAAGGCGATGTTGCAGTTCGGCGAGACCTGGCGAATTGATCCCGCTGATGGCTTGATTCAAGCTTTGCGTGACCAGTTTGGGCGAGACAACGTCTTCCTCCAATACCGTTGATGGCTCGGTAGATAGCCAGTTGCTGGCAATGAGCCTGATTGACGAAACATTTAATCTCGACCTAGACGCGCCTCTCCCTTAAGGTAGGGCGCGAATAGATAACCGGCTGGCCAGGCACCCCTTGGCCGTCGACCCAAGACGGACGCTTATGAACCCGAATTTTCTTGATTTCGAACAGCCGATCGCTGACCTGCAAGCCAAGATCGAAGAACTGCGCCTGGTCGGCAATGACAATTCGCTGAATATCGGCGATGAGATCGCTCGCCTGCAAGACAAGAGCAGCACGCTCACCGAAGACATCTTCGGCAAGCTGACCAGCTGGCAGATCGCGCGCCTGGCCCGCCACCCGCGCCGTCCCTACACCCTGGACTACATTCAGCACATCTTTACCGAATTCGACGAGCTGCATGGCGACCGCCACTTCTCCGACGACGCGGCCATCGTGGGCGGTATCGCCCGCCTGGACGGCCAGCCGGTGATGGTGATCGGTCACCAGAAAGGCCGTGAAGTGCGCGAGAAAGTGCGTCGCAACTTCGGTATGCCGCGTCCGGAGGGCTACCGCAAGGCCTGCCGCCTGATGGAGATGGCTGAACGCTTCAAGATGCCGATCCTGACCTTCATCGACACCCCGGGTGCCTACCCGGGTATTGACGCTGAAGAGCGCAACCAGAGTGAAGCGATCGCCTGGAACCTGCGGGTCATGGCCCGCCTGAAAACCCCGATCATTGCCACTGTGATTGGTGAAGGCGGTTCCGGCGGTGCGCTGGCCATTGGTGTCTGCGATCAGCTGAACATGCTGCAATATTCGACCTACGCGGTGATCTCGCCAGAAGGTTGCGCGTCGATCCTGTGGAAAACCGCCGAGAAAGCGCCGGACGCCGCTGAAGCGATGGGCATTACCGCTGATCGCCTCAAGGGCCTGGGGATTGTCGACAAAGTGATCGCCGAGCCATTGGGCGGTGCTCACCGTGACCCAGTTGCCGCTGCCGCGACCATCCGCGCCGAGCTGGGCTCGCAACTGGCGATGCTCAAGAAGCTGGATAACGAAGCGCTGCTGGCCCGTCGTTACGAGCGTTTGATGAGCTACGGTCTCTAAGACCGCCGCAATACCAACATGTGGGAGGGGGCTTGCCTCCGATTGCAGAGTGTCAGTCAATGTAGCCAGTGACTGACTCACCGCTATCGGGGCAAGCCCTCTCCCACATTTGCTTTGTGTATGCTTGGCGAATGTATTCCAGATCAGAGGCGGTAACCTGTTATGAAGCCGGCTCTGCCCGCCAGACTCTTGCAAGCCCTGGCACCCTGGCGCAACGCTCCGGCCTGGCATATCGCATTCTCCGGTGGCCTTGATTCCACTGTCCTGCTGCACCTTTTGGCCACCCTGGCAAAATCCGAAACATTGCCGCCCCTCAATGCTATCCATGTCCACCATGGCCTGCAGGCTGTCGCCGACGCCTGGCCAATTCATTGCCAGTCGGTGTGCGACAGCCTGGGCGTACCCTTGCGGGTCATGCGCGTGCAGGTGCAGTCCGGCGCCAGCCTTGAGCGTGCCGCCCGTGAGGCGCGTTACCAGGCGTTTACCGAGGTGACTGGGGTGGGGGAGGTGGTACTCACCGGCCAACATCGCGATGATCAAGCCGAAACGCTGCTGTTTCGCCTGCTGCGCGGCGCGGGGGTGCGAGGGCTTGCCGCAATGCCTGCGCATCGCCCGTTGGCAGGTGGTTATCTGGCGCGGCCATTGCTGGATGTCTCGCGCGCCGAGTTGGAAGCCTATGCCAGTGATCATCAGCTCAAGTGGATTGACGATCCTTCCAACGCCGACCCACGCTTCTCCCGTAATTACCTGCGTCACCGCGTGATCCCAACGCTGACCGAACGTTGGCCTCAAGCCGTCTCCAATCTGGCCCGCACGGCCGAACACCTCAGTGAAGCCCAGGCGTTGCTGGGCGAGTTGGCCTGCATGGATCTGCGAGCCGCCGATCAGCCTTCAGCGTTTCCTTGGCTGGTTTTGCCGTCATTGGACCTCGGCCCACTGCGCGAACTTTCCGATGCCCGCCAGCGCAATGCCCTGCGCCACTGGCTGACACCGCTGACGCGCTTGCCAGACAGCGACCACTGGGCAAGTTGGTTCTCTCTGCGAGATGCCAAGGCCGACGCTCAGCCCCTTTGGCGCCTGGCCGACGGTGAATTACACCGTTGCGGCGAGCGCATTTGGTGGCTGCCCTCCACTTGGTCGGATTTTTCCGACGCATCGGTGAGCTGGTCGCTGCCGCAAAACCCGCTGGTGTTACCCGGCAATGGGCGGCTGGAATTTATCGGCAAGGCGCCCGACGGTCCTCTGGAGGTCCGTTATCGCCGCGGCGGTGAAATGCTTGAGGTGCCGGGGCGTGGCCGGCGTGACTTGAAGCGTCTGCTTAACGAAAGCGGGCTGCCAGGCTTTGTCCGTGGCAGATTGCCGCTGCTGTACCAGGGCGAGCAATTGCTGGGTGTGCCCAGCCTCGCGGGGCTCTGGCCAGTACCGAGTGATAGCTGGCAATTGCACTGGATGCCACAGACCTGCGATCAAGGTTTGAGCTGATAGAGCCTTTCCGGTAGACTACGCTCCCTTCTTGATACAACTTCTGTGGATTCGCCTGAATCGCAGCAGTTGCCGATTACCAAGCAGTCTTTGCTGGGCGATTCCAAAAAATGTGTAGCGATCAACGTACCGGTGTTTCATTGCTGGTCTGTCACCACGCGGCGGTTTTTTTGAAAGGTGCACTGTGATTAATGCAGGTGATCGGGGGCTTCGGCCTTCCTTCGCTTTCCCCGGCGGCTCGGACCGCTTTAACGCAGACTTCTAGGGTTTTTCATGACGCGCTACATATTCGTCACGGGCGGTGTTGTTTCTTCATTGGGGAAAGGCATTGCCTCCGCTTCATTGGCGGCCATCCTGGAGGCGCGGGGACTTAAGGTCACCATGCTCAAGCTGGACCCATACATCAACGTTGACCCGGGCACCATGAGCCCGTTCCAGCACGGTGAAGTGTTCGTCACCCACGACGGCGCCGAGACCGACCTGGACCTGGGCCACTACGAGCGGTTCATCCGCACGACCATGACCCAGAACAACAACTTCACCACCGGCCGTGTCTACGAACACGTGCTGCGCAAGGAGCGTCGTGGTGACTACCTGGGTGCAACCATCCAGGTGATCCCGCACATCACCGACGAAATCAAGCGCCGTATCATCAAGGGTGCGGGCGATGCCGACGTGGCGATGGTCGAGATCGGTGGCACCGTGGGTGACATCGAATCCCAACCGTTCCTCGAAGCCATCCGCCAGTTGCGTTTCGAAGTCGGCGCCAAGCGCGCGATGCTGATGCACCTGACCCTGGTGCCGTACATCGCCACCGCGGGCGAGACCAAAACCAAGCCAACCCAGCACTCGGTCAAGGAACTGCGTTCCATCGGCTTGCAGCCGGACGTGCTGGTGTGCCGCTCCGATCACCCGATCGATATCTCCTCGCGTCGCAAGATCGCGCAGTTCACCAACGTTGAAGAACGTGCGGTGATTGCCCTGGAAGACGCCGACACCATCTACAAGATCCCAGGCATCCTGCATTCCCAGGGCCTGGACGATTTTGTGGTCGAACGTTTCGGCCTGCAATGCAGCGGTGCGGACCTGTCCGAGTGGGAAGCCGTGGTCGACGCCAAGCTCAACCCTGAGCACGAAGTCACCATCGCCATGGTCGGTAAGTACATGGAGCTGCTGGATGCTTACAAGTCGCTGATCGAAGCGATGAGCCACGCCGGCATCAGCAACCGTACCAAGGTCAACCTGCGCTATATCGATTCCGAAGACATCGAGAACCAAGGCACCGCGCTGCTCGAAGGCGTTGATGCGATCCTCGTTCCCGGTGGTTTCGGCCTGCGTGGCGTGGAAGGCAAGATCACCGCCGTGCAGTACGCCCGTGAGAACAAGGTGCCGTACCTGGGGATCTGCCTGGGCATGCAGGTGGCCGTTATCGAGTTCGCCCGTAACGTGCTGGGCTGGAAGGACGCCAACTCCACTGAGTTCGATCACTCCAGCGGCCACCCGGTCGTGGGTCTGATCACCGAGTGGGAAGACGCCACCGGCGCCGTTGAAACCCGTACCGAAACCTCCGACCTGGGCGGCACCATGCGCCTTGGCGCACAGGACTGCCTGCTGGAAGCGGGTTCGTTGGTTCACGACTGCTACGGCAAGGATGTGATCGTCGAGCGTCACCGTCATCGCTACGAAGTGAACAACAACCTGCTGCCGCAGATCAAAGCCGCCGGCCTGAAAATCTCCGGTCGCTCGGGTGATGGCAAGCTGGTTGAAGTGGTCGAGGCGCCGGATCATCCGTGGTTCGTGGCCTGCCAGTTCCACCCTGAGTTCACCTCGACACCGCGCGACGGTCACCCGTTGTTCAGCGGTTTCGTCAAAGCAGCACTGACGCAACATCAGAAGAAGGCGTAAACCTGATGGCCCAGAAGATCATTCGCGTTGGCGATATCGAGATTGCCAACGACAAGCCCATGGTGCTGTTCGGCGGCATGAACGTGCTGGAAAGCCGCGACATGGCGATGCAGGTCTGTGAAGAGTACGTAAAGGTGACCCAGAAACTGGGTATCCCTTACGTGTTCAAGGCCAGCTTCGACAAGGCCAACCGCTCGTCCGTGACCTCCTACCGGGGCCCGGGCCTTGAAGAAGGCATGCGGATCTTCCAGGACATCAAGCAAGCCTTCGGCGTGCCGATCATCACCGACGTCCACGAGCCTGAACAGGCTGCCGTGGTCGCCGAGGTGTGTGACATCATCCAGTTGCCGGCCTTCCTGTCGCGCCAGACCGACCTCGTGGTCGCCATGGCCAGGACCGGCGCTGTGATCAATATCAAGAAAGCCCAGTTCCTCGCGCCTCAGGAGATGAAACACATCCTGAACAAGTGCGTGGAAGCAGGTAACGACCAGTTGATCCTCTGTGAGCGCGGTTCGAGCTTCGGCTACAACAACCTCGTGGTGGACATGCTCGGTTTCGGCATCATGAAACAGTTTGAATACCCGGTGTTCTTCGACGTGACCCATGCGCTGCAAATGCCAGGTGGCCGCGCCGATTCCGCGGGTGGGCGTCGTGCCCAGGTATTGGACCTGGCCAAGGCGGGCATCAGCCAGTCCCTGGCCGGGCTGTTCCTGGAAGCCCACCCGGACCCGGACAACGCCAAGTGCGACGGCCCCTGCGCCCTGCGCCTGGACAAGCTGGAGCCATTCCTGGCCCAACTCAAGCAGTTGGACGAACTGGTCAAGAGTTTTCCGACGGTAGAGACCGCGTAAGCGCCATTTCTCCGTGTAGGAGCCGAGCTTGCTCGCGATGAGGCCCGATAGGGCACTATTACTGGCAAGTTTGTTCCAAGTATTGCAATGTGCGCGACAAGTTAAATCGAGCGGTATAGAGCGTTTTCGTCAACTTTGGAGTGTTTACAACAATGGCAAAAATCGTCGACATCAAAGGTCGTGAAGTTCTCGACTCCCGTGGCAACCCCACCGTCGAAGCCGACGTGCTTCTCGATAACGGCATCATCGGCAGCGCCTGCGCGCCGTCCGGTGCTTCCACCGGTTCGCGCGAAGCGCTGGAACTGCGTGATGGCGACAAGAGCCGTTACCTGGGCAAAGGTGTACTGAAAGCGGTAGCCAACATCAACGGCCCGATCCGTGACCTGTTGCTGGGCAAGGACCCGCTGGACCAGAAAGCCCTGGACCACGCGATGATCAAGCTCGACGGCACTGAAAACAAAGGCAGCCTGGGCGCCAACGCCATCCTCGCCGTGTCCCTGGCCGCTGCCAAGGCCGCCGCCCAGGACCAGGACCTGCCGTTGTACGCCCACATCGCCAACCTCAACGGTACTCCAGGCGTGTACTCCATGCCGGTGCCGATGATGAACATCATCAACGGCGGCGAGCACGCGGATAACAACGTTGATATCCAGGAATTCATGGTGCAGCCGGTTGGCGCCAAGACCTTCTCCGAAGGCCTGCGCATGGGCACCGAGATTTTCCATCACCTCAAGGCTGTACTGAAGGCCCGTGGCCTGAGCACGGCGGTGGGTGACGAAGGTGGTTTCGCACCGAACCTGGCGTCCAACGAAGATGCACTCAAAGTGATCTCCGAAGCCGTGGCCAACGCAGGCTACAAGCTGGGCACCGACGTGACCCTGGCCCTGGACTGCGCGGCCAGCGAGTTCTATGAAGACGGCAAGTACAACCTGTCCGGCGAAGGCCAGGTGTTCAACTCCGAAGGTTTCGCTGAATACCTGAAGGGCCTGACCCAACGCTACCCGATCATCTCGATCGAAGACGGCCTGGACGAGTCCGACTGGGATGGCTGGAAAATCCTCACCGACAAGATCGGCGAGAAAATCCAGCTGGTGGGCGACGACCTGTTCGTGACCAACACCAAGATCCTGAAAGAAGGCATCGACAAGAAGATCGCCAACTCGATCCTGATCAAGTTCAACCAGATCGGCACCCTGACCGAAACCCTGGAAGCCATCCAGATGGCCAAGGCTGCGGGCTACACCGCCGTGATCTCCCACCGCTCCGGCGAAACCGAAGACTCGACCATTGCCGACCTGGCCGTGGGCACCTCGGCGGGCCAGATCAAGACCGGTTCCCTGTGCCGTTCCGACCGCGTGTCCAAGTACAACCAATTGCTGCGTATCGAAGAGCAACTGGCAGGTAAAGCCAAGTACAACGGTCGCGGTGAGTTTCGCGGCTGATCAGTAAATGGTAAAAAGTCGTCGGGTTGCGTCGGAAAGATCACGACAGTGTGAATTTCAACGCTAATCTGGTGGCTATCAAGCACAAGCCTGGTTCTTCCAGGCTTCGTGCTATCAGTTGCTGTAAAAGTTTTGCATGGCGGTCTTTTTTCACTGGATACCCGATATTCGATGCGCAGTCCCAATTGGTTGTTCCTCGTCTTGCTCTTGTTGCTGGCTGGCCTGCAGTACCGCCTATGGGTGGGTAATGGCAGCTTTGCGCAGGTAAAAGACCTGACCCAGCAAATTGCCGACCAGCACGCCGAAAATGAACGCCTGCTGGAGCGTAATCGCGTGCTCGATGCCGAAGTGCTTGAGCTGAAAAAAGGCACGGAGACCGTTGAAGAGCGGGCTCGTCATGAATTGGGCATGGTCAAGGAGGGCGAAACCCTCTACCAGTTGGCCCAATGAACAACCGCTTGCCGGCCTTCTGGGCCGTGATTCCTGCCGCGGGCGTCGGTGCCCGTATGGCCGCGGACCGTCCCAAGCAATATCTGCAATTGGGCGGGCGCACTATTCTCGAACACAGCCTTGGCTGTTTCCTCGACCACCCATCGCTCAAGGGCCTGGTGGTCAGTCTTGCTGTTGATGACCCTTATTGGCCCAACCTGGCGTGTGCCGCCGACCCGCGTATTCATCGCGCGGACGGTGGCTCTGAGCGCTCGGGTTCGGTACTCAATGCACTGCTGCACCTCAATGCCTTGGGTGCCAGCGATGACGATTGGGTACTGGTGCACGATGCCGCGCGGCCCAACCTGAGCCGTGATGATCTCGACAAACTGCTGGGCGAGCTCGCGGACGACCCGGTGGGTGGCTTACTCGCCGTGCCAGCCCGCGACACCCTCAAGCGCGTGGATAAGCACGGCCGTGTGGTGGAAACCGTCGACCGTAGCCTGATCTGGCAAGCCTATACGCCACAGATGTTCCGTCTGGGGGCCTTGCACCGTGCGTTGGCTGACAGCCTGGTCGCCGATGCGCTGATCACCGACGAAGCCTCGGCCATGGAATGGTCCGGCCAGGCGCCGCGCCTGATCGAAGGGCGCTCGGACAATATCAAGGTGACCCGGCCGGAAGACCTGGAGTGGCTGCGGTTGCGGTGGGTGAATCGTTCACTGTAGGAGCGAGCTTGCTCGCGAAAAACGTCAACGATAACGCAGGATGCCTGGATTAACGCGGCGCTCTCAGGATTTTCGCGAGCAAGCTCGCTCCTACAGGGTTTTGCTAAGCCTCTACGCTGTACTCCGGCCGCTCGGCCAGCCCCTCCTTCAAGAAATCCACCAGCTTCCTGACCTTCGGCGACAAATGCCGCTGCTGTGGATACAGCGCCCACACCGCCGTATTCGGCGGTTGATGCGCCTCCAGCAACGACACCAGCGCGCCGCTGTGCAGATGCTCCAGCACGTAATAATCCGGCAGTTGGCACAGCCCCGCCCCTTGCAGCGCCGCATCCAGCACTGCCTGGCCACTGTTGCAGCGCCAGTTGCCCTGCACGCGTTGGGAAAATTCCCGCCCATCCTGGGCCAGTTGCCAGATATCCGAGCTGCCAATCAGGCAGTTATGCCGACTCAATTCCGACAGGCTATGTGGCCGACCATACCGCGCCAGGTAAGACGGCGACGCGCACAGGTACATACGCCTCGGGGCCAGCCGGCTGGCGACCATGCGTGAGTCTTGCAGGCGTCCCAGGCGGATCGCCAGGTCAAGGCCTTCGTGCACCAGGTCCAGTTGCCGATTGCTCAATTCGATATCCACCCGCAGTTGCGGATAGAGCGCCATGAACCGTGTCACCAGCGGCACGATAAAGCGTTCGCCATAGGCCACGGCGCACGTCATGCGCAGCATGCCCTTGGGTTCGCTACCCAGGTCGCCGACCGCGCGCAGGGCTTCTTCGCGACCGTCCTGCAAGCGCTGGCAATGTTGCAGGAAGGTCTGGCCGGCTTCGGTCAGGGTGACCTTGCGCGTGCTGCGATACAGCAACCGCGTTTGCAGGCGTTCTTCCAGGCGCGCCACTTGCCGGCTGATATGGGACGAGGACACCCCCAGTCGCTCGGCTGCCGCAGTGAATTGGCTGCATTCAGCGACGGCGACGAACTCATCGATGCCTTCCCAGCGGTTCTCCAGCATGGTGATTGTCCCTGTACAGCAATAAAGTTTTGCTTTCGCTTGGATTATTAATCAGCGGAGCATGTTTTACACTCACCGTCTAAGTTTTTAACTCCCAGGAGAAACCCGGATGATCAAGTCCCGTGCCGCCGTGGCCTTCGAAGCCAAGAAACCCCTTGAGATCGTTGAAGTGGATGTCGCCATGCCCAAGGCCGGCGAAGTGCTGTTGCGCGTGGTCGCGTCCGGCGTTTGCCATACCGATGCCTACACCCTGTCGGGGGCTGACCCTGAAGGCATTTTCCCGTCGATCCTGGGGCACGAAGGTGGCGCGGTGGTTGAAGCCATCGGCGAGGGCGTCACCTCGGTCGCGGTCGGCGATCACGTGATCCCGCTGTACACCCCGGAATGCGGCAAATGCAAATTCTGCCTCTCGGGCAAGACCAACCTGTGCCAGGCCATCCGTTCGACCCAGGGCAAGGGCCTGATGCCCGATGGCACCACGCGTTTTTCCTACAAGGGCCAGCCGATTTTCCACTACATGGGCACCTCGACCTTCTCGGAGTACACCGTGCTGCCGGAAATTTCCGTGGCCAAGATTCCTAAAGAAGCACCGCTGGAAAAAGTTTGCCTGCTCGGTTGCGGCGTCACCACCGGCATTGGCGCGGTGATCAACACCGCCAAGGTCAAGCCGGGCGACACCGTGGCCATTTTCGGCCTGGGCGGTATTGGCCTGTCAGCGGTGATTGGTGCGGTAAAGGCCAAGGCCGGTCGTATCATTGCCATCGACATCAACCCCGCCAAATTCGAAATCGCCAAGCAATTGGGCGCCACCGACTGCATCAACCCGAAAGACTATGACCGCCCGATCCAGGACGTGATTGTCGATTTGACGGACGGTGGCGTGGACTTTTCCTTTGAGTGCATCGGCAACGTACAGCTGATGCGTGCCGCCCTTGAGTGCTGCCACAAAGGCTGGGGCGAGTCGGTGATCATCGGCGTGGCCGGCGCCGGCCAGGAAATTTCCACGCGTCCATTCCAGCTGGTGACCGGGCGCGTCTGGCGCGGTTCGGCCTTCGGTGGCGTGCGCGGCCGGACGGAATTGCCAAGCTACGTGGAAATGGCGCAGACCGGCGAGATCCCGCTGGACACGTTCATCACCCATACCATGGGCCTGGAAGACATCAACAAAGCGTTTGACCTGATGCATGAAGGCAAGAGTATTCGTACCGTCATCCACTTCTGAGGTCGGCCATGAGTCTGGAAAACCTGTCGTGCCAGAAAAGCTTCGGTGGCTGGCATAAACGCTATAAGCATCACTCCGACGTGCTCGGTTGCGACATGACCTTCGCCGTCTACCTGCCGCCGCAGGCGGAGCAGGGCGGCAAGCTGCCGGTGCTGTATTGGCTGTCCGGATTGACCTGCACCGATGAGAACTTCATGCAGAAAGCCGGCGCCCAGCGCATGGCGGCCGAGCTGGGGCTGATCATCGTTGCGCCCGACACCAGCCCTCGTGGCCCTGGGGTGCCGGGTGATCCGGACAACGCCTGGGATTTCGGCCTGGGCGCCGGCTTCTATCTGAATGCCACCCAGGAACCCTGGGCCAAGCACTATCGGATGCATGACTACGTGGTGCAGGAATTGCCCGCATTGGTTGAAGCGCATTTCCCGGCTTCGGGCAAGCGCGGGATCAGCGGTCACTCCATGGGTGGCCACGGTGCGCTGGTGTGCGCCTTGCGCAACCCTGGGCGGTACCTCTCGGTGTCGGCGTTTTCGCCGATCAACAACCCAATGGATTGCCCGTGGGGTCAGAAAGCCTTTTCCCGCTACCTGGGCGAAGAGCGCTCCAAGTGGCGGGAATGGGATGCCTGCGCACTGATCAGCGAAGCCTCGGAAAAGCTGCCTCTGCTGGTTGACCAGGGCGACCGCGACGACTTCCTCGAGGTGCAGCTCAAGCCTGAGGCCTTGCTGCAGGCGGCGAAAGCGGCCAGCCACCCGCTAGAACTACGCCTGCAGCCTGGCTATGACCACAGCTACTTCTTTATCGCCAGCTTCATCGAAGATCATTTGCGACATCATGGTCGTGCTTTGCTCGGTTAATGTGAGGCAAAAGTAGGTAGAATCACGCCCTGAATTAAATCGGGGCGTTTTTTTATGCGTATTGGCCACGGCTATGATGTGCACCGTTTCGCTGAAGGCGATTTCATCACCCTGGGCGGCGTGCGCATCGCACATCACCATGGGTTGCTGGCTCATTCCGACGGCGATGTCGTGCTGCATGCCTTGAGCGATGCTTTGCTCGGCGCGGCTGCACTGGGTGATATCGGCAAGCATTTTCCGGACACCGACCCGACGTTCAAGGGCGCGGACAGCCGTGTCCTGTTGCGCCATGTGGTCGGACTGATCCATGCCAAGGGCTGGAAGGTCGGCAACGTCGATAACACCATCGTCGCCCAGGCGCCAAAAATGGCCCCCCATATTGAAGCGATGCGCGCACTGATTGCTGCGGATCTGCACATTGAACTGGATCAAGTGAACGTGAAAGCCACCACCACCGAGAAGCTCGGGTTTACCGGTCGTGAAGAGGGCATTGCGGTGCACTCCGTCGCCTTGTTGCTGCGCGCATGAATGACCTGCAACTGCTGGGCCCACGGGCCTACGGCGAGGCCTTGGGCCGCGCGGTACTGAAGGCGACGGCCGAAGATTTCCAGGTCGACGAAGTGCTGGATATCCCATTGACCGGCGAGGGCGAACACCTGTGGTTGTGGGTGGAGAAACGCGGCCTCAATACTGAAGAAGCTGCACGGCGTATCGCCAAGGCCGCTGGCGTCCCGTTGCGTACCGTCAGCTACGCCGGGCTCAAGGATCGCCAGGCGCTCACCCGCCAATGGTTCAGCGTGCAGTTGCCGGGCAAGGCTGATCCGGATATGAGCGCGGCGGAAAACGACACCCTCAAGATCCTGAAAACCGCTCGCCATAAACGCAAGCTGCAACGCGGTGCGCATTCGGCCAACGGCTTTACCCTGCGCCTGACGCAGTTGGCAGGTGATCATGCGGCTATCGACGCACGCTTGCAACTGATCGCCCAGCACGGCATTCCCAACTATTTCGGTGCGCAACGGTTTGGCCACAACGGGGGCAATGTGGTGGACGCGCGTGAGTGGGCGGTCCGCAAGGCCTTGCCGGAGCAGCGCAATGTGCGTTCGCGCCTGCTGTCCACTGCG